>CANRIA010000045.1 GCA_947630555.1 uncultured Clostridia bacterium | reverse complement strand
GAAAACTTCGCAAAAACTATCTCTTTCATAACGCGCACTTTTATCTGCTCCCAGTCGGGGCGCAAAGAAACTTCCCTGCCCCTGTGCTTGGACTGCGACGGCGAAAGATCGGCAAACTGCTCCCTGCGCGCCCTGTCAGCACACTTCTGCGCCTGAAAAGCCGCCTCGCTGCTGTGATACACAATGCCGTCATACTCTACGTCCGTCTCGTAAAAATTGCTCAGAAAGAAATACTCATCTCTAAAACTGTCTATCTTCTGTATGCCCATATTCGCTCCTTAATATCTGCCGTCGTTCACAAAATACACCTTGTACCACACAAGGAATGTAAACACCGTCCATATCTTGCGGCTGTTGTCAGCCTTGCCGCTGCGGTGGTCATCTAAAAGCTGCACAAGCGGCTGCGTGTTGAAAAACTGCTTTGCCATGTCGCTTTCAAACTCTTTTTTCACAATATCGTAATACTTGTCCTCTTTCAGCCACACCCTTATCGGCACGGGGAAGCCCAGCTTTTTCTTCTCCGCGGTTTTCGCGCTCTGTTTGGGGGTGTCTTTCTTTGCCGCAAGGCGCATCGCGTACTTTGTGATGTACTTCGCATCATCGGTCTTTTTGTGCCGCGTTACCCTGAATTTTGTCGGTATCTTCTCTGCAAGTGCCATTACTTCTTTATCTAAAAACGGCACACGCAGTTCTAATGAGTTTGCCATGCTCATTTTGTCGGCTTTCAGAAGTATGTCCCCTGCCATCCACATATGCAGGTCAAGATACTGCATTTTAGTAACGTCGTCCTTGCCCTTTACGTTATCGTAAAACGGCTTTGTCAGCACGGTGGGGTCGGGCGCATCGGTGCTTATTTTAAGTATCTGCTTCCTCTGCTGCGGCGTGAACATATACGCGTTGCCTATAAACCGCTCTTCTACATCCTTGCCCTTGCGCACAAAAAAGTTCACACCTCTTTTAGCAGGCAGCTTCTCTGCCACCTTGCCTATACCCCTCTTTACAAAGCGCGGCAGCCTGTCGTAAAATGTGCCGTTCGGGTCGCTGTATACGTTATAGCCGCCGAATATCTCGTCAGCGCCCTCGCCCGAAAGCACAACTTTCAGCCTTTGCGATGCAATATTGCACACAAAGTAAAGCGCCACCGCCGAGGGGTCTGCAAGCGGTTCGTCCATGTGGTACTGTATCATAGAAAGGCTGCCCCAGTATTCTTCGGGGGTTATCACCTTGCTCGTGTTCTCTTTTCCTATAGCCTTTGAGAAATTCTTCGCCCAGCCTATCTCGTTGTATTTCTCGTCGCTGCCAAAGCCCACGGTAAACGTCTTGTCAACGTTCGCTATCGCTGCCACATAGCTGGAATCCACACCGCTCGACAAAAACGAGCCTACCTCAACATCTGCTATCTTGTGCGCCTCAACAGAATCATGAAACGTGTCGGAAATGCTGTACACCCAGTCTTTCAGCGTGGGCTCCGTGTCAGCTTCAAAGTGTACGTCCCAGTATTTTTTTATAGTAAGCTTACCGCCGCTGTACTTGAACCAGTGCGCAGGCGGCAGCTTGTATACGCCCTTGAAAAACGTCTCGTCAGCCGCCGAATACTGAAACGTGAGATAGTTTTCCAGCGCCGCGGTGTTGAGTTCTTTTTTAAAGCACGGGTGCGGCAGAAAACACTTTATCTCCGAGCCGAACATAAAGCAGCCGTTCATCTGCGCGTAGTAAAGCGGCTTTATGCCGAAGAAATCGCGCGCGCCAAAAAGTTCCTGCTTGTTTTTATCCCAAATCACAAAAGCGAACATTCCGCGAACCATATCAAGCAGCTTTTCGCCGTACTCCTCATAGCCGTGAATAAGCACTTCCGTGTCGGTGTTTGTCGAAAAAATATGCCCTGCCGCCAGCAGCTTCTCGCGAATTTCTTTGTAGTTATATATCTCGCCGTTGAACACTATAACAAGCGACTTGTCTTCATTGAATATAGGCTGGTCGCCCGAATTGCCAACGTCAATAATGCTAAGCCTGCGGTGCCCCAGCGCAATGCCGCCGTCGATGTACTTGCCCTGTGCATCAGGACCGCGGTGTTTTATCCTGTCCATCATTTCGCCCAGCACTGTTTCGGGCGAAGGTATGCTGTTTGTAAAGCCTGTTATACCACACATAAATATACCACCTTTGTATACAATTTTGTTGCCTCATGCCATCTGCAAAAAAGAGACTGACCTTGTTACGGTGAGCCTCTTTGCACATCTTCTGTAATATATTTCCTATACAAAAAGTATTATAACACACATCTCCTCGTTTGTCAAGCAGATGTTTTCATGCTCAATAGGCAAGAATTTGCTGCTTCACCTTTTGCGCGTTGTTTTAATATTCGCGCTTACGCGCAACCCTGCGGAGCTCACACATTTACTGCCACAAGTGTCGTTCAAGTGTAGAAAAAAGCCCCACTGTACACAAAACTTTTAAGTCTTGTCAAGAAAAGAAAAGTTTTCGGTCAAGCCTTTTTCAAAAGGCTTGCGGGGTGTGGGGCAGAGCCCCACAAAACACAACGTGCGCTCCGAAAAAGGTGAATTGTTAAACAGTCCGGTGGACTGTTTAACAATGAGGACAGCGACTGCATGGCAGTCGCGAGAAGAATTATTTCGCACCAAAATTTAAAAGCGAAATAATTCTTCAAGCGTTCCCTTTGGGAACGCTAATCCCATGCAAGAGAGGGATTTTCCTATGAAAAGACCTTAGCTTTTTTGCCTGCGCGCGCTTGCGTGCGCAATATCATTATGAAAAGTTCGCGCTTACGCGCAACCCTGCTGGAGCGCAGTGTCTTGTCGGCTTAAGCCTCCAAGCCACAATGAAAGAATTACTTCGCCGACTTTATGGGGTCGGCGATTTTGGCGCGGTTCTGCGAACCGCTGAAAACCGTAATTCTTTTGCATAGTTCGTTTAGTTTAAATAGCGCACATCTAAAGAACCCTCTTCGAGGCTTCTTCCCGTTCTCTAAGGCTTTGTGCGTATCTTAATTGCATTTTTCAGCGAGTGCATTTAACCGCAAAGGCTTTAAAATACGCGGCGCAAGCCGCTCCTTAACTCTAAACGAAACCTGTCAAGTATTGTGGACACATAAAACAGTGAAAAACTCGTTTGGTATCATATATCCGATGCCCGAGTGC
>CANRIA010000044.1 GCA_947630555.1 uncultured Clostridia bacterium | reverse complement strand
GGAGCAGACCTTTTGGTCTGCGTATCGACGAGGACATAAGAGTATAATAAAATCATTTGTGATTTTATTATACCATACTTTTTGGTAAAATGCAAATATCAAAAAAGCACCGCAGAAACGATGCTTTTTAGTGGCTAAACTTTATCTTTGTTTAATTATTCTTTTTTCAGATTCTCTACCCTGTAAACTATCAGCGGAAGAAGCGCCCATTGGAGTGCTATTCCGAAAAGGCCCGTTGCAATACTCGTCCATATGGAAGCCACGCGGACACTTTCATTTCCTAGCAGATATACCGCCGCAAGAATTGCGACCGCGCGTACTGCACGACCTGCTATCTGAGCTATGACGACTTTGCCGAAGGTAGGCAGTTTTGTATTTCTCAAAAGCCCTGCCGAAAGACCGTAGCCGCAAAGCTCTATCATCATAAACGGCAGCATTACTATGCCGGGCATACCCGAAAGCGCAAAGCTTGCGAGAGGCCCTAAAAGTCCTGCTATCGCTCCTGCGTAAGGCCCTGCAAGAAGCCCTACAAGAATTATAGGCAAATGCATGGGCAGGAATGCTTCACCAAGCGAAGTGCCAAGCCCCGATGCTGCGCCGAGAAGATGAAACACCTGCGGAACTGCCACCGCTCCAACTATTGCTGCAAGTGTTGCAATGGTTTGAACCTTTACCGAAAGACGAGGTCTTTCAGCGGTTTTAATTGCTGTTGACATAATTATCTCTCCTTTTAATATTTATTCGTCAATGTTTATCATTTCATAGGTGCGGCTGCCAAGCCCTATCTCTTCGGCGTGCTCCAGCGTATGCAGACCGTTTTGCTGCTGGACACGTCTCTGCAAAGACTCGCTGCCGTCTGCTGCAAAACAAAGGTCTATCGCAGCCTGGTCTATTGCCACGGGGTCGGTAGATGCAAGTATGCCGATATCGTGAATATCCGGCTCGGCAGGGTTTCCGTCGCAGTCGCAGTCGATAGAAATATTGTTGAGAACGCTGATGTAGATGATCTTATCGCCTTTATCAAGATAATCTGAAACCGCTTTCCCTGCCTCTGCCATGGATTCGGTGAAAGCGGTCTGGTCGCCGCCCCAAGGGCTTGTATGGCTCTGACCGCCCGTATGTATAAGACATTTGCCCTCCTGCGAGCCAAGACCGATAGAGATATTCTTTATTGCGCCGCCGAAGCCTGCCATGGCGTGCCCTTTGAAGTGAGAAAGCACAATGTACGAATCGTAATTAGTAAAATGCGAGCCTACATAGTCGGTTTCCAGGTGACTTCCGCCCTCGACTTCAAGCTGGACCGAACCTTCTTCGTCAAGAATATCTACATCTGCAATATCGGTAAAACCGTGGTCTTTAGCGACCTGCTTGTGCATTTCGGTTTCGGAGCGTGAACCGCCGTATGCGGTGTTACATTCAACAATAGTTCCGTCAACCGATTGAACAAGGTCTTTTATCAGTTCGGGGCGAAGATAGTTGCTTGCAGGAGGCTCGCCCGTGGACAGCTTGACCGCCACATTTCCCGTAGGCTGCCAGCCCAAAGCTTCATAAACTGCCATCATACCGTTTGGCGAAATGTCGGAAGTAAAGTACACTGTGGAGGAATCGGGTGCTCCCGTTGCCGATGAAGTTTCCGTTTCTTTCGCAGAAGAGCTGTCTGCATAAGGCGAAGATACCACAGGGGCATCTTTGTCTGTAGAGATGTCGGGCGATCCGCAAGATGAAAGCCCTACTGCAAAAACTAAGCTGAGTATGCCTATAGATAATTTTTTCATACGACCACTCCTGTCATAAAATTAAGTTGATGATAAGCCCTGTTGCGAGGGAAAACACCATTACAAAAGCTATGTAAATGATGAACCGTTTCAGTCCGAGGACGATCTTCAGCGCGCCGAGGTTGGTTATCTTTGTGGCTGGCCCTGTTATCATAAACGCAGATGCGCTGCCCATGCTCATACCCATGGCGAGCCACTCGCGAATTAGCGGTATAGTACCGCCGCCGCAGGCATACAGAGGAACGCCTATTGTTGCTGCCATAAGCACGCCGAAGCCCTCGTTTGATTTTCCGAAAAGCTCTGCGAATTTATCGGCAGGAACATATCTTTGAAACAGCGCTGAAAGCAGCACGCCAAGCAAAAACCACAGCCCTGTTGCCTTTATATTTCTGCCTAAATTGAACAGAAAGCGAAGAAATAAATTCGGGTGGGTATCGTGGCTTGCTCTCGGTTCAAATCCGTCAAAATTGAAAAAGGGTTTGTCTTTGTAGAAAATATGCACCACTATACCTGCGATAATTCCGCACAAAGTACAGGAAACAATGCGTATCACCAGCGCAGTAACGCCCAAGGCTGTTGAGTACATAATAAGCTGCGGATTGAGCAGAACGCTTGACATCATGAACGCTGCAAGCCAGTCGTGCCGCATACCGTGCTTTGAAAAAGATGCTGCAATCGGTATCGTGCCGTACATACAAAGAGGCGAAGCAACGCCTAAAATGCTTGCAGGCACAACGCCCCACAGTCCCCACTTTTTATCGCGGATACGGTCAAAGGCGTTGTGAATGCTGTCCTTTGCAAACACCGAAACCAGCGAGCCTATCACCATTCCTAGCGCCCAGTAGCCTGCTATCTGCCGCAGCTGCACCGTGAAATAGTACCAAACATAGACAAATTCTCGGCGAAGCACCTCATAAATTTCACTCATAGTTTTCTCCGAAAAAAGTGTTTTATAGCAGTGGGGAGCCGAACCCGAGCCGCCTCACGCCGGTGCTTTTGGGCTCTTTTTGCCGGCGCATTTATGCGCTGTTGACAAGGCGCCAGCCTGCCTGCATCACAAGGAACAAAAAACCGCCTCAAAATCCCTCGATGTGAGGTGTATTTGTAAGAAGCAGTTTTTGCAGAGCAGATTTTCGTCAAGACTAGGCGACCGACCGCCGGCATACTGGCGTATGGCAAGGGAGCAGGGCGACGTATTGGCGGAAAGATGCCTGCAAAAACCGACTTGTGTTCGGCTCTCCACTGCTATGCTTTATTATATTGCAAAACTTGCTTTTTGTGAAGTTTCTTTTGGTTCATCAGTTGTAACCAAAAGTTATAACTGTGTGGATAAAGCACAGCAAAAGCTATGAAAAGTATTTTTTAGCGCATAATAACTCGTTTTTCGTTTGCTAATAGG
>CANRIA010000043.1 GCA_947630555.1 uncultured Clostridia bacterium | reverse complement strand
ACAATGAGGACAGCGACTGCATGGCAGTCGCGAGAAGAATTATTTCGCACCAAAATTTAAAAGCGAAATAATTCTTCGGGCGTTCCCAAGGGGAACGCTAATCCCATGCAAGAGAGGGATTTTCCTTTGAGAAGACCTTAGCTCACTTTCCGCGTTCCATTATGGAACGCCAAACAAATTGAAAAGTCCTATAAACAAATCTAAAAATTATCCCCTCCCACATACCACCCAAAAGAAAAGACAGATGACAGAATATTCTTCCAGTGGCATGGGAGGCGGCGTGGATTTTGTTTTTTAGGGGGATTGGTGTGGTGCGGAGCTGTGCAGTTGTTGTTGGGGGGTGTTTCTTGCCTCTTGTTTCTTGTAAAACGCAGGTATGAAAAACCGCCGCAAAGCCTAAATAAGCATTTCTAACTTCTAACATCTAACTTCTTACCTCTGATAGCGTAAGCGCAATTATGGCTTATCTTAAAAACACTTTTACTTAAATATAAAAATAATTTTTAGCGGCGGTCAATGCCTTGGCTGCCGTATTTTTGCGCCGTCTGTTTAATATATTTATACTGTATTATGAAAATTACTATTGAAAAAGCACATGAAATAGGTTACTATAATATTAAGGGAAAATTTCAATTTCTTCGGTTATTAAAATATTATTTTAGACTTTTTAAACTTTATCATTATTTTAAAGGAGGACACTTTTATGAAGTATTCCGACGGCTTCTGGCTCAATCAGCCGGGCTACAGCGTAAACTATGCAACGCAGATGTATGAGGTAACAGCAGACGACAGGTCTGTAAGCGTATACGCCACTACACAGTGGATAGGCAACAGAGGTATGACCCTTGGCGGCCCTGTGCTGGAGATCTCGTTCACATCTACAATGAAAGACTCTATCAAGGTGAATATAGTTCACCACAAAGGCACGGTGAAGAAAGGCCCGTACTTTGACCTTAATGAGGACTATGATTTCAAGCCTGTTATCAACAAGCTGGCAGACGGCGGCTATGAGCTTATATCTGGCGACACGAAAGTAGTAGTGGCAGGCCCGGGTCAGGGCTGGGATATAAAATACTACTACAAAGACAAACTGCTTACCAAAAGCGGCTGGAGAACTACCTCTCTTATTGAGGAGGACAGGTGGGTCACGGAGAACAGAATGAACGCCCACGCTTCCGACAGATTTTACGCGGTCTCGGACAGCGGCGACAACGCTGTTATACGCGAGATGCTGGGTCTTGGCATAGGCGAGAGGATATACGGCTTTGGCGAGAAGTTCACCAGCTTTGTAAAGAACGGTCAGACCGTTGAGGTTTGGAACAACGACGGCGGCACCTGCTCGGAGCAGACATACAAGTCGATACCTTTTTATGTATCTTCAAATAGCTACGGCGTGCTTGTAAACCACCCCGAAAAGGTCACATTTGAAGTCGGCAGCGAGACGGTTTCTAAAGTATCGTTCGCGGTGCAGGGTCAAAGCATGGAGTATTTTCTGTTCGGCGGCGAGAGCGTTGCAGACGTACTGATGAGGTACACAGACCTTACAGGCAAGCCTGCCCTGCCCCCTGCATACAGCTTCGGTCTGTGGCTGACAACATCTTTCACCACAAATTACGACGAAGAAACGGTAACTTCGTTCATAGACAAAATGGAGCAGTATGAGATACCGCTTCAGGTGTTCCACTTTGACTGCTTCTGGATGAAGGAGTTCCGCTGGTGCAACTTCAAGTGGGACGGTGAGATGTTCCCCGACCCGAAAGCGATGCTCACGCGCCTTAAAGAGAGAGGTTTGCAGATATGCGCCTGGATAAACCCCTACATAAGCCAGCACTCGGAGCTTTTTGACGAGGCGGCACAAAACGGCTATCTTATAAAGAACAAAGACGGCAGTGTGTTCCAGTGCGACCTGTGGCAGCCCAGCCTTGCCATTGTTGACTTTACAAACCCTGCGGCATCAAAGTGGTACTCAGGCAAGCTGAAAGAGCTGTGCGAAATGGGCGTTGACTGCTTCAAAACCGACTTTGGCGAGAGAATACCCACCGATGTATGCTACTTTGACGGCTCAGACCCGCTGAAGATGCACAACTACTACACATATCTTTACAACAAATGCGTGTTTGACGTGCTGAAAGACTACTACGGCGAGAACAAGGCGTGCCTGTTTGCGCGCTCTGCCACCGTGGGCGGTCAGAAATTCCCCGTGCACTGGGGCGGCGACTGCTTCTCTAACTACGACAGCATGTGGGAAACGCTTCGCGGCGGACTTTCGCTGTGTATGTCGGGATTCGGCTTCTTCTCGCACGATATTTCGGGCTTTGAGGCGACCGCAACGCCCGACCTTTACAAGCGGTGGACTGCGTTCGGACTGCTTTCAACTCATTCAAGATACCACGGAAATTCTTCCTACCGCGTGCCGTGGAACTTTGACGAAGAGGCGTGCCGCGTTTCAAAGCACTTTACAGACCTGAAGGGCAAGCTGATGCCTTACCTGTTCTCAAACGCTGTATTTACGCATGAAACGGGCGTGCCGATGATGCGCTCTATGGTGATAGATTTCGGCTATGATAAGACCACCCACACGCTTGACACACAGTATATGCTGGGTGACTCGCTGCTGGTTGCGCCTGTGTTCAACGAGGAGGGTACGGCTGACTTCTACCTGCCGACGGGCGGCAAGTGGACTGACATTCAGACGGGCGAGAAGCTTGAGGGCGGCTCGTGGTACACCAAAAAGTACGATTATTTTGGTCTGCCGCTGTATGCCAAGCCTGGCAGCATAATACCGTTTGGCAACTTCACGCGCAATGTTGAGTATGATTATCTTGACGGCACGGTGTTCAAGATCTACGGCTTGCAGGAGGGCAAGAGCGCACAGCGCAAGATATACGACAAAGATGCAAATCTTATTTTTGAGATAACTGCGCAGCGCACCGCAGAGGGCATAAAGCTTTCGTACACCAAGACCGACAAGGCGTTCACGGTAGAGTGCGCCTGCTGCGGCAAGAGCGTTGAATGCGCTCCCGGCAGTGACAGCGCGGTGATAGAGCTGTAAGGAAAATCAAATAGCAAAGCTCCCGAGGGTAAACTTCGGGAGCTTTATTAGAGGCAAGAAATTAAGAAGCAAGAGGTGGTAAAGGCGGCGTTTGCGCGTTGTTTTTTATTTTGCGTATTATTTGCGCTTACGCGCGGCGCAGGAGCGCACCACCGCCCCACAACGCATAATTTTCATCATTATTTTAGAAAAAAACGCAAATTTGTAAAACATCAACAAAACAATTTATCGTTTTATAACAATATAAATAAACTTTTAAATCATATGTATAAAATCTCGACATTTCTATTGACACATGGAAATTTTTGTACTATTATTAAATTAAGCTGATATGTATCAGCAAAAAAATTTATTATGGAGGTGCTTTTCATGAAAGCAAGAAAGACATTTGGTAAGATCTTATCGGTATTTACAGCGGTTGTTATCTCGGCTTGCACAATGGTATGCAGTGCCAGTGCGGCAGAAAGCAACAAGTATGTTGACCCCGGCACAGCAAAGCCTAATTACACCATAGGCACTGAAAACGGTTCAGAAATTGTCAAGGGCTTATACAGTCTTAGCAAAACTCCTAGCGGCTCTCCTAGTTCAGGTTCATATACTGTGAAGAGTTCAAGCAACGCTACAATTACAGGATTTAGTAAATCAAAATCTATATTTGAAATAAACTGCACTAAATTTGATGCTGCCACGTCAACCACAGCTCAGCATAAGCCGGACGTTAGATATTGGTCTTATGTTACTAAAACCAGCGTTGATAGTATACCAGATATAATCCCCGGCGGATTTTCTGCCCGTTATTTTAATGATGTTCATAGTGATTATGTCAGAATTTCTCTCGTTGATATTTTATATCCGAAAAATTCACTTCAGTTAAAGATTGAAATGGAGTACTATTCAAATTCTTCCAGAGTAGTTATTGACGGAAATTATAGGCTGTATTAAAAAACGAAAGGGGCAATAAATCATGAGCAAAGCCAAAAGAAAAAGAATACTTTGCCTTTCTATCGTTTTTTTAGTAATAGTTGCTGTTATTGTTACGGCATTTTCTATATATGTTCATATAATACATAAAAATGCCTTAGACCC
>CANRIA010000042.1 GCA_947630555.1 uncultured Clostridia bacterium | reverse complement strand
CTCTCAAAGCTTTGACTTAATTTCAGGGTTCCTTTTCCTTTTTGGATCTTTCGATTGTTCAATTTTCAAGGTGCTTTTAATGCTTCCCCCTTTTTGAGGTCAGCTTTATTATTATATCACGCCGCGCGCCTCTTGTCAAGGGGTTTTTGAAAACTTTTTCAAAAAAATTTCAAAAAAGTTATAAAGCCCATTGCAGACATTTACCACGGCAACGTTTTATATTTTAACACTTAAAGAGCTGAATGTCAATAGCAAAACGCTAAAATAATCATATTTTCGCATATTAACAACAAGAGCAACACAAAATAGAGAAAAAATATGCACAATGCACATTGCTAAAAGCACATAAAAATATACGCCGCGGCGGTATATAACGGCAAAAAGGCGGCATAATAATCGGGAAAACACTTTAAGGGAGGAGCACCATGAACAAAACAAAAGAGCGAATACTATCATTTATACTGATACTTTCGGGAACCATAGTCATTTTCACGCTGCTTTACATTCTGTCGTCGCACAGCATTTCAACGCAGACGATATCGCAAGTAGGCTCACGCGGGAAAGAAGTTGAGGCGATACAGCAGTTTTTGAAAGACTGGGGCTTATACAACGGCGATATTACAGGCTACTACGGTTCGGAAACGCAGGCGGCGGTCAAGAAATTTCAAAAGCTTAAAGGCATAAGCCAGACGGGCACGGCAGGGCCGCAGACACTTAAAGCCATGGGCATTTCAATAGGAACGATACCTGCGGCGACTGACTCGAACGTTTACTTGCTGGCGAGGATAATTTCGGCAGAGGCACGCGGCGAGCCATACGAGGGGCAGGTGGCAGTCGGTGCTGTAATTCTCAACCGCATAGAACACCCGTCGTTCCCTGACACGCTGTCGGGTGTCATCTACCAAAACGGGGCATTCACGGCAATTGTTGACGGTCAGTTCAATCAGCCTATATCGTCGTCGGCATACAATGCGGCAAGAGATGCGCTCAACGGATGGGATCCTTCGGGCGGCGCGATATACTATTATAATGCTAAAAAGACCAGCAACTCATTCATTCACAGCAGACCTGTTATAAAGGTAATAGGCAATCACAGGTTTTGCTCATAAAAATGCGGTCGGAAGGTAGACTTCCGACCGTTTTTCATACTATACACACTATTTGCTAGCGTACACTTGGTATAGTGCCTGCGGTATACTGCAAAATTTTCAAGGCATCATCAATATCTGCAATACCGTCGTCTGTGACATCTGCGGCTGAAAGCTGATCTTTGGTAAGTTTCAGGTTTCCTGCGGCATACTGCAAAATAAGCAGGCTGTCGTCGGTATCAATAAATCCGTCGTCATTGACATCACCGTATGTAAACGCTGCGGCACTGCCCTGCCGTTTAATATTTATTACGTAATTTCGCACAGCGCCCGACGGGGCTTTAACGGCGACGGTTACGGCATTATCGCCCGTTTTTAAGTTTACATTACCCACACCGCTGACTGTTGCAGCCGAGGTCTTAGCCGCCGCTGAAATGTTTACAGAAGAAACATTTGCAGGCACAGTGAGCGAATAGCTTTGGGTATACATATTAAATGCAGGTGTAAACGAATAGCCTTTTACCGAAAGTGACGAAAGAAAATTATTATTGTTGCCATAAGATGATGGCTGCGCGCAGGCATTTTCGGGCATATTTTTATAAACGGGTATAGTAAACACGAGCGCGGACGAAAGAATACGGTCGTTATAGGCGCGCTTCATTGATGCAGCTTCAGATGCGGCTGCCTGAATGTTCGTCATATACTGGTGGGCAAAATAGCCGTTGCCGCCGTCTACCATATCAAATTTTTGCAGATATAGTGTATCCTGTCCCCTGTTTATATAGGAAGTACCGATAAATTTTGAACCGCCGACTATTGCTTTATACTGGTTTGTCCACGGCAGAGAGTATGCGGAATTTGTGGTAGATGCATACTTTGCACCCATTTGCCTTGCAGTAAGGGTAGACGTAGCGTATGCTTGGATATTGAAGAAATTGAAATATCCGCCATAGCCTGCAACAGTGCCAAATGCAAGTTCTGTACCGTTTACGCCCATTTCCTGCCTTATACGCGATGCAAGGTGGTAGGGGCTGACGCCTGTTTGAGCCGCTGCTTCCATTATTGTAGATGAATAAGTTTTAGTTACTTTTGTGTCGGGTGTTGTATAAGAGCCTTTCATAAAAGTATCAGCGAGAATATCTTTAACGCCCTGCTCGGTATGTACATTTGTGTCATACGAAAGCTGCTCAAACATGAAGACATATGTATCGTCAAGGAAGTTTCGGGGGTCCATATAATACGCAATTATCTGCTCCGAAGCCGCTACCCAACTCCAGCCGTCAAGACCATACCAACTGCCGCTGCTCCAGTTATATGCGCCCTTCTCCATAGATTTCCACGAATCGGGGTTGTTTATGTATGTAAGGCTTACGCCGACCTGAGACTCGGCTTTAAGCGCAGTATTCCAGTCAACGCCGAGGTCTTGCGCTTTGAACACCCACTTAGGGTGCGCCTGATGTATTTGGCGAAGCTTTACCTTATAGCTTTCGGGAAAGCCCTGCGAGGTGAGATATTTTTCAAAGTCGCCGTCGGGCGTATAGGGCGTACTTGCGGCAGGCTGAGTTTTTACTTCTACATATTCGGCTGAAACATAGCCTGTTCTGCCGCCATAGTTTATTTTATACCAAAGACCGCCATAGATATCGTTTGCGCTGCCGAGAATTTCAATGGTGTTGCCCTCATAAACATAGCCTATTGTTGAATATGTAGTGCCTGCATTGCTGCGGACTCTGAGAGAATCTGCGGTGACTATGCCTGTTTGAGAAGCCGCGCTTGCGGTGTAGACAGAAAGCATGCCCTCAGAAAAATCATCAGCAAAACAGGCGCTACACGAAAATATCGCAGCAGCGCTTACTAAAACAGCTATGGCTTTTAAAAGCATTTTTTTCAAAGCTGATGTGTGCATTTTTCTTCTCCCTAAAGTTATCCTACGTTATGTGCACGCTAAAACAAATTAAGCGGCACGGTTTTTTTCTATATGTGTAACTTATATTATAAAACGCTTTTTTTGACTTGTCAAGTATTTTTCGCGACTTTTCGATATTTTCTAATTCACAAAAAATTTACAATTTGAATTTTTGCGACGCAAAAAAGTAAATTTAGTGGCGAAAATTTTCTTTGAACGCTACATCTTGTGGAAAGGTAATTTAAAAAGTTATGAAAAAATTTACAAAATATTTTTTAAAGCGACAAGATTTTATATATAATAAGGTATAGAGGAAAAATAATGCTTTTTATCTATTGACAATATGGCAGAAAATATGTTATAATCATTATACAGAACGATTTTTTTATAGAAATATCAGATATACAGAGAGAAAAAATAAAAGACAAAAGAGAGATATCAGACAAGCGGACATAACCTTTTGCATTGACCGCGTGATATTGAAGGAGGCAAAAATGAAAATAAGTTTTAAGAAAGCTGTGATCTCGATAGGCACAGCCATTGTCATGGTTACATCTGTTTTTGCCGGAACAGTTGTGGCAGCCACGACCAACGAAATAACAGTGCAGCCTTCTGCTTTTTCTGTAAAAGCAGGTGAGGCATTTGATGTTTCGGTAGGTTTTAAGGCAGGCGACAATGGCGCGGCGGGATTTCAGCTTAATTTGCATTATGACAGCCAAAAGCTTGATGTTTATGTACCTACCGATGCTGAGATTCAAGGCGGCAAATACAATTATCAGGTGTTGGGAAGCAGATTTTTGGTCACCACAAACTACAGCTACTCTGACGGAGTGGTAAGGATAGTGGGCGTTAACGGCAGCGGTAACAACATTATTGTTGACACGCCGCTTAGCATTGTTACGTTCATTCCGAAAAAGGGCGCGAGCGGCAAGGCGGCTTTCTGGATCGAAGTAGAAAAGCTTTCGGAAAGCAAGAAAAACGGCGAGTTTGTAAGTTCTTCATACTCGGCGCCGAGTTCTTCAAGCCCTGTATATGTAGATCTGCTTGCACCTGCAACGGCAACACAAACAACGACTGCCACTACGCAGGCGACCACCACCCCTTCGACGACAACGACAACCACCACTTCGACAACAACGGCTGAGGTAACGACTACGCCTAAGCCTGTAACGACTACCCCTGCCCCGACGACCACCGAGGCAGTGACGACTACAGAAAAGTCTGAAACAACTACTGCTTCACCGACGACCACAACGCCGAAAAATGCTGATAATACGACTTCGCAGACTACCGAAAAGACAACGATTCCCGAAGTGACGACTGCGCCGATAACCTCTCCGGAAGTTTCAGCAAGTGATACGAGCGCTGAAACATCAGACACTCCCGAAGTTACAAATACGCCCGAAGTTACAACGGCTGCGGCTGTTACCGATAAAACTGATGCCACAGAGCCGAGCGGAAATGTTACAACGGCAGCTGATAATGGTGATGCAGTTGTAATTGAAAATGATGAACCGCTTTATCAATACTCGCAGGGGGCAAGCGAATACAACGAAGCGGAAGTTGAGCCTTACTGTGTTGATCTTAAAGATTACATAGACGATTTTGACAAACCTATGGACATTAAGGTATCTGTGGAATCTGACGGATTTGCAAACGGTTCGATAAGCATGAACGACCCCGACGGCAACTGGGTGAAGTATTATCAGGACACCGAGGCTGATGTCTGGGAGGCTAAGAATGTAAGCCTTGACAAGAACGATGCGCTTGTATTCGTACAGCTGTTTTACTTGCAGGAAAATTCAAGTTTTGCTATAAACAAGATAGAGATAACCCCTAGCAAGGCAGATGCGCAGACGGATACCGAGGAAATTAAAGACGGCACTGAAAACGGCGGCTCTGAAAACAAAGAGACCATTGAAAAAGCCGATCCCGAAAAGATAGAAGAGATAGTAAGCGAAATGCCTGAAAACGACAAGAACCCTAATACTTCGGATTCTTTCAAGAGTGTTTTGGCTATATCGCTTGTAGTGCTTGAGGTAACAGCTATGGCGGCTGTGCTGTTCTTTACGGGTCGCAAAAAGGTTATTGAAGAGCCCGAAGAAAACGCGGCAGAATAAATACAACAATTTAAATACAGAATAATTGCAGTGCGGCGAACGTGCTGCAATTATTTTTAAAATGCAGGAGGTGCGCAATATGCAGGACATTGCAAAGACAAATTTTCAGATAGAAATGGAGAAGCTGACAGCAAGTTTTGGCGATTACCGCCCTACCCTGCTGCTGCACGCCTGCTGCGCGCCGTGTTCATCGTATGTACTTGAAAGCATTGCGAAATATTTTGATATTACGATGTTTTTTTACGACCCGAACATTACCCCTGCCGAGGAGTATGAAAAGAGATATTCGGAACTTAAAAGGCTTTTGCGTGAAGCGCCGTTTGCAGACGGCATAAAGGTAATGGAGAGCGAATATGAGCCCGAAAAGTTTTTTAAAATTGCAAAAGGACTGGAAAATGTACCCGAAGGCGGTGAGAGGTGCTTTAAATGCTACAGGCTGAGGCTTGAAAGGACGGCTAAGGCTGCTAAAGAGCATGGCTTTGATTACTTTGCGACTACGCTTTCAATATCGCCGTACAAGTCGTCTGCAAAGCTGGCTGAGATTTCTCTTGCACTGGAAAAAGAATATGGCGTAAACTGGCTGCCCAGTGATTTTAAAAAGCGCGGCGGTTACAGGCGCTCCATAGAGCTCTCGAAAGAATACGGACTTTACCGCCAAGACTACTGCGGCTGCGTGTATTCTCAGGCACAGAGGGCGGCAAGGCTGGCGGAGAAAGGTAAGTATAAATAAAACTCTCGACACATCGGGAGTTTTTACTTTAAAATTGTTCTTGACAATATACGAAATAAGTGTTATAATATAAACATATACAAAAGTTACACAGATTAGAGGTGCATACGATGAAAACGACAATTATTGATTTAGAACCTTTTCCCTTAAGCGAGCGCCACGGCACATATGGCGGCAAGGGGTGCCGCAAAGAGGGCATAACAATTGACGGGGAATACTGGATAGTTAAGTACTGGTATGCTACAATAAAAATACAGTAGACAAAAGCCCAAAGATCTGATAGAATAAAAAAGAAAATCAGAAAGGGAA
>CANRIA010000041.1 GCA_947630555.1 uncultured Clostridia bacterium | reverse complement strand
CTGCGTGCATTCCTGCCCGTTTGCCTGTCACAGCCGCACGATTTCTTTGAAAAGTTTGACTATATCAACGTCGCGAACTTTCCGTTTTTAAGGCTGACTACCTGTGTAACAGTAACCGCCGCCGCAAGTGCATTACTGCTGCTTTTCGCGTATTTCAGATTTGGTAATGTTTTTCGTATTCTGCCAAGAAAAAATAAAATATCAAAAGGAGCGGATCACAATGAAAAGAACAATATGCATTTTAACAGCGGCAGTGCTGTCGGCAATGCTGGCAGCCTGTGAGTATAGCACCTATATTCCTGTTGATGAAAACTATTCCGTGCTTGACAGCGCCATTGCCGCGCAGATGCAAAAGAAAGCTAACCCTCTTGAAACGAAAATAACAGACTATTCTTACGACAAGAGATATGAGATGAACGCCGCGCCGTTTACGTTTGACGATAAATATATGTATTGCCTTATGCCTATGGGCTTTGCAGGCGACCAAATAGACGATCAGCGCTTTCAGAGATACAAGCTTGATCTGCAAACAGGCGAAACAAAACCTATGTGTGATGTACCCGGCTGCACGCATGATGTTAATACATTCCCGGACTGCATAAATAACAGCCTGGGTAATGTGCAGGGCTTTACCGCCGTGGGAAATGATTTCTGGTGTCTTGACAGCGATAAAGACGAAATGATCTATAACTCCATAGCGCAGAGAACTTCGGGCGGCAAGAGCAGGCTGTTTGAAAATACCACCTTCTGCACCGATTTTGAAGAGGAACTTCACAAACTCTCTCCGAAAGAAAAATACTCTATCAGCGACTTCTTCGTGCGTGATGATCTTATCTATGTTGTTGGCGAAAGCTATGTTTACAGAATTGACCGCAGCTCTATGAAAGCCCGAGATCTTATAGACGTGTGCGATTCAAGAATAACAGGCGGTATGCTTTACGGCGAAAAGATGTATCTTTCCGATGATCTCGGCGAAGTGTTTGTCGCAGACTTTGAAAGCGGCAGCGTTAAAAAGATAGCCGACAAAATGTATTCTCCGCGCGTGTATGATGATGTACTCTATCTGTACGACATTGAAAACAAAGCTATCTGCAAAGCCGGACTTGACGGCAGCAACATCACGCCGCTTATAGAAAACTGTCAGGATAAAATGCTTGTAAAGGGCGGAAAGATGTTTTATCTCAAAGACGATGCAAAATCATCTCTTATATCATACGACCTTGAAAGCGGCGAAGAAACGGTCATATTTGATGAATGGAACAGCGGTTTGTTTATAGACACGGCAGACCATATCGACCGCATTTTCGCCTTGGGTACAGACAGCGAAGGCAACAGCATTATATTATCGGTAAGAGCCGACGGCAGCGGTTTCTGGTCAAATACGCTCAACGGCTTTGATAATGCAGGATAGGAGTAGCAAAAATGATACACAATGAAATTAAACGAATACTCCGCAGCAGGGTGTTCATTATCCTCACATTGCTTACAGCCGCATATTTTATATATCTTACAGTCGGCGCCTACAGAATAAATCATGATAGTATAAAAAGCAGTCAAAAGCAGGCAAATGCCGTCAACGAATACCTCGCGCAGGTAACTAAAGATACCAATGCGACCGACCAAAGCACCCTGTTTGAAAGCCTTCGGCAAAAATACTCCGACGCAATGACCGAATTGAATACATATATTGAGCAAAATCAGGAAAACTGGACTTACGACGAAAACGGGTTTCATCATCCCGATGTCCAAGAAACAGCGCTGACAGAGCGGTATAACATGGCGCAGTCTGCATATCTTACCGTAAAATATAAATTTGATGAGTATGTAAAAATAACCGAAAACACCGTAATAAATGCGCTTTCACTTATAGCGGATACCTCGCAGGATAGCTACACCGTGCGGCTGAACAAAAAGGCAGTCGATAAATACAACAGGCAGAAAGACTTCGCGCTTATCGACAGCTCGCCTGCTTCTGTGTGGCATGAGATGTACATTATGTCTTATATGTACTTTTATATAGTGCTTGCGTTTGCGTTCGTTATCCTCGCCGCTGATGTATTTTGCGCCGAGAATACACATTCGCTCGAAGCCATTGTCTATACCGCAAAATATGGGCGTCAAAGGCTTTTCTGTGCCAAACTATGCTAGCTTTTGTTCCTCGCGGCAGTATTTATGCTCGTTCTTACCGCCGCAGATGTCATTTCGGCTTATTACATAATGGGCGGCAGACTGCTGCTCCAGCCGGTGCAATCGCTCGAATTTTACCAAAGCAGCGCCGCAAACATAAGCTTTCTTTCGCTGATAATAATTAGCGGTCTGGCAAGGCTTTTAATGTTCGTCTTTGTGATAAGCATAGCAGCCGCAGTTTCGCAGATCTCAAGAAAAGTTTTCATATCGCTTGTTGCAGACTGCCTGATACTGTTTGTAATGTTCGCATTTTATGTGTATTCATATGAGTATATGCTCAGCAGCGAAGGCACGCTTGCCGAAACACTCGACAGCCGCAGGTTCAATATGTTTGAAAAGTTGCGAGCGTTTTTGCCCACCTGCCTCACACAGCCTTATGTATACTTTGAAAAGTTTGACTATATCAACGTTGCGAATTACCCATTTTTAAGGCTGACTACCTGTGTAATAGTTACCGCCGCGGCAACCGTATTACTGCTGCTTTTCGCGTATTTCAGGTTCGGCAATGTTTTTCGTATTCTGCCGAGAAGTATCGGAAGAAAAAATAAAATAAAACTACAAAGGAGCGGATCAAAATGAAAAGAACATTAAACCTTATCCTTGCCGCAGCTATGAGTTTGGCATTATTCAGCGGCTGCAATGACAAAAACGTCAGCAAATACATACCTGACAACAGCACCGTAGACAGCACTACCGACAGCACCGCCGACGGCAACAGTAGCACAGGCAGCACACCCATAAAAACAACCAAGGCACTTGATACCGTCGTTACCGATTATAAGTTCGACTTTTGGAGCAACGAATTCGACGGCTATGTTATGACCGATAAATATCTCTATTTTGACGACTTATTTACTGCGGACGGCGCAGGCGGTCACGTTTGTCAGGATTACAAAATAGATCTGCAAACCGGAGAGATGACATCTCTTTGCAATGTTCCCCAGTGCCATCACTCGTTTAAAGACACGGATTGCGAGTCGTTCATACCTTTGGCTGCAATAGGAGATAAATGCTATGCCCTTAAACGCACAGGGATATTTGAATCCAGAACAATAATTGATGAGAGCGGCAATGTGGTTTTTGAAAACAAGTTTGCCTCAGATTTTGCTCTGCAAAGAGCTGAGCAGCGAATGGATGAGTACGACAGCGAGGGGACGAAGTACGATGAGGACGATGTAAAATACGCTATAAATTATATTTTGGCAGATGAAAAGAACTTGTATATAGTGGGGTATAATTACATATACGCTTATGACATAGAAACCAAGCAGAACACCGAGCCGCTGATAATTGACGAGGATTTTTGGTGTGATCTACTCGGTGCCGATATGGAGAATAAAAGAGTGTATTTTAAAAATGATGTACAAGAGGTTTTCATGGCAGACCTGGCAAATCAGACAGTCACTAAGGTGTGCGATGGCAATATAAATAATCTTATAGCTTATAACGGCAAAATATATTACATCTGCTTTTTGCCACATGAGCCCGATGAACCTTGGAGAACACAGCTTTTTGAGGCTGCCCCTGACTTTACAAATGCAAAAGTGCTTATAGAAGACTGCGAAAACGTCTTTAACATAAAGGACGATAAGATATTTTACTTTGATCAGTCAACAGACGAAGGGGAACAACAAAAAATGTTGCACAGCTATGATATAAGCACCGGTGAAAGTACCGATCTCTTCGATGTAGCAGAAGATGTAATGAGAATTGTTACTGCGCCTCACATAGACAGAATATTTACTATAAGTCTGCATTCCGAACATACCGGTGTATCTTATGTTCAAAACACTGTTCTTATATCTTTCAAACCCGACGGCAGTGATGTGTGGACAAACGAGGTCAAAAATCAGGAAGCATTGTATTAACTACATAAAAATAAAAGGAGTGTATCACAATGAAAAAAACATTAAACCTTATCCTCGCCGCAGCCATGAGTATGGCACTATTCAGCGGCTGCAACGAAGAAAACGTCAGCGAAGACATACCTGACATCAGCAGCGAAATCAGCAGCGAAAGTATTGCCGACAGCAGCAGTATCGACCCGCCCGTAGATGATCAGTCGGATGCGGAGGCAGACTCAAATGCCGAAACAGAGCAGTTTGGCAAGGACGGTGATATTACAGGCTACGGCTGGAAATTCAACCTTTATACAGAAAACGAGGACGGAACTCTTACATCTGCCGCGGCAACTTCAAAGATACAGCCGTTCAACATAAACGAAGGGCTAGATCTGGTGGTGGAGCTTTTCCCGGCCTCTGAAGAAGAATGTGTAGGCGCTGATTTGGCAGAGGCAGGCTTTTTTGAGGAGAACGGCATAAAAACCGATATATATGTTTTCTGCAATGGGCAGGTGATAAAACATTCGCTTGACCCGAACGAAGAAGCAACTGAAAAAACCACCGTCACAGTAACCGTCAATAAGCAAAGCAAAACTCACATCTATATTCCGCCGACCGAGCTTGGCAATGTTGAAAATGCTCTGATTTGGGTGTGCGCGGATCAGCTTCCCGAATATATCCCCGAGTCGCCCAGAGGAGAACTGCCTATGACAGCGGTGTGGGCGGCAGCAATAACATCTTCGGCAGGGGAAAGCGTTCCGTCCGTATATGAAGCTCAGGAAAATGATTATATATACGGCGAACACCCGACTGCTTCGGGCGATCCTACCGGCGCGGATGAGGGCGAAGAAAAGATATATACAGCCGATATAGGTAAATATAATGAACGCTGTCATTCATCTTCAAAGAAGACCATGGACGAGGCAGCGGTCATAGATAAGGATACCGACTTTGCTGTTACTGCATACTTTGAAGAAGATCATGATTACTATCTTGCAGTATTTTGTGACGGCGAGCTTATAAACGCATTTGACGGCAAGCCGTTTATGAAAGCAAACTGCCAAGGCGGCGAGCGTATGATAAAGTATTCGCTCGATAAAGAAGATCTTCCCGAAAACGGATATCATTCTTACAGCGTGATAGCATTGCCTGAAATGTCGTTGGAATTGTTTGACGGAGAAGATGTATATTATGCAATAAGTAACAGACGACTTGTGCAGATAGATATATAACGTTTATATAAGCTTATAAAGGAGGAAAATAACATGAAAAAAGCATTATCGGTCTTACTGGCATTAACTCTCGCGCTCGGTATGACAGCCTGCCAAAGCAAGGGAAAAGAGACTTACTTTGAAGAAAACTCAGCCGGTGAAATTGTAGATAGCGCACTTTTGGAAAAGATAGAGCAGGAGTCAGAACCGCTGAATACCCACATTATAGGAGATTATAAGCAGCATACAGTAAGCGGCGGACAAAGAAACGATATTACGCTGAGCGACAAGTATGCCTATGTATTCTGGTTTATGGGGGATATGGGTTACATAAAAGTAGACCTGCAAACAGGCGAGGCTATACCGCTGTGTGATGTAGCAGGCTGCACGCATGACTACAATCAATTCCCGGGGTGTATAAACAACAGCTTTTGGCAAAATCCTACTCCCGTCGGCGATTCGATATGGCGTACCGATGAGAACAAACTGATCGAGGAAACCAATGACGGCGAAACAAAAGTGCTGTATGAAAACAGCTTCTGCAACGAGTTTGAAAAAGCCAATTACAAAGAATATTCGGGTGAAATGTATTATATATTTGACCTGATAGTTGATGATGATTATGCTTATCTGTTTGGCGGCGCACACGTTACTCTGCTTGACAGAAACACTCTGGAAGAAGTGAAAACTATTGATCTTACGGTAGATTCGAGGATAGATGGCTTTAACGTTTACGGCGGCAAGATATATTTTATCGATGATCTGCACGAGCTTTACGTTTTAGACATAGAAAGCGGCGAGATCACCAAAATGGCTGATCAGGTGTACGGCATTCTGGTGCAGGAAGGCGTGCTGTATTATGTGACCTATGTTGACGGCGGTCACGAGCTTTACTCAGCCGACCTTGACTTCAAAAACCAAAAACTGATAGCAAAAGGTTTTTATATCAACGAATGCGCTGTCAAAAACGGCAAAGTGTATTATATACCGCGCGCCGATGAAAGCATTATAATGTGCCATGATATTGAAAGCGGCGAGGAAACAAAGATCTACGAAGGCGAAAACAGAATAACAGGCGTAGGCTATTCAGACTTCTGCGACAGAATATTCTTCTGTACCGAAAGCGTGCCTGATAAAGAAACATTAGAACCTTATAACCTTTTAATATCAATACGCACTGACGGCAGCGACCTTTGGACAAGACGCTTTGACGGCGAAACGTGGAAAAACTAATCAGGTTAAATAAATGTACATTTGTCCGCACAAAACAGTAAACCAAAAATTTAAAATAAACGGAGGGTCAAACATGGAACTTAAATTCCGGAATGTATCAAAAAGCTACGGCAAGAAAGAGGCGCTGAAAAACTTCAGTGTAACAATGAAAGAGGGCGTGTATGCGCTGCT
>CANRIA010000040.1 GCA_947630555.1 uncultured Clostridia bacterium | reverse complement strand
CATAAAAGCGAAAGCGTTATGTTATAATTGTCCGATACGTCGGGAGCAGACCCTTTGGTCTGCGTATCGACGAGGACATAAGATTATAATATAATCATCTATGATTATATTATAACAGAAACGCTCGCTCTTTTCAAGGCTTTTAGGCAAATTTTGCATAAAAAAAGAACAGCCGCTCAGGCTGCTCAATTCTTTGATCACTTGATCGCTTCTTTAACTTTAGCGGCTTTGCCGACTCTATTTCTGATATAGTACAGCTTAGCGCGGCGTACTTTACCTGAACGAACGATCTCGACCTTCTCAACGACAGGCGAATGTACAGGGAATACTCTCTCAATACCACAGCCGTGAGCTACTCTGCGGACTGTAAACGTTTCGTTTATGCCGCCGTGCTTCTTGGCAATAACAGTACCCTCAAACACCTGTATTCTTGACTTGTCGCCCTCCTTGATATTAACGTGCACCTTTACGGTATCACCTACGTTAATAACGGGAGCATTTTCTTTAAGGCTTGAATTTGAAATAAGTTTTAAAGCGTCCACTTTAAATACCTCCTATTGTTTTCAGACATTCATTCGCTTTTTGTCATATCGGCGTCAAGCAAAGACCGATAAAGCCAGAGGACTGTCCGCTTTAATGTCAGCCTTTCGGCAGGCACTAACTCTCGTCGCACAGGCGACGGATATTCAAATGCCTTAATATTATATCACAAACGAACGTTTTTTGCAATACCCAAAAGAACATTTTTGCAAAAAAATTATGATAACATTTTGGCAAATATGCACAAATCTCAGCATGATCTACATACAAAGAGCCTCAGAAGCGACTATATACAGCGCTGCGGCAACAAGTGTAAAGCTTACAGCGCCCATTACAAAGGCTTTCAAAAGCAGCAGTGTCATTATCACAAGCGTGACTATTCTTAAAGCTGTTACGGCGGTATAAACGCCGTGCGACTGCCCTGCCAGCAGCTCGGTGAGCCTGCCGCCGTCAAGTTTTTTTAGCGGCAAAATATTGAAAACGCACAGAATGAGATTCGCTGTGGCAAACATAGTACTCGTCGCTCCTGCGATTGCGCAAGCAAAATACGCAGCGGCATTTACCGCACACCCTGCCAGAAGCACTGCCGCTTGCTGCTTAGTATCCAAAAAGGCAGGGGCAGCTTTTATCTTTATACCGCCGCCGTAGAAACATATTTCGTTAACTTTTGCACCATAGTATGCCATAGCAGCAAGGTGACCTGTTTCGTGCATGATGCAGCAAAGAAGCGACACCGCAACAGCTTTTGCATCTGAAGCGGCGGCAAGTGCTATGATAGCAAAAAAGCTGAAAGACAGTGAAACATTGCGTCCTTTTACGGCAAACCTCAGCACGCGAGTTTACCCAGCAGGTTTGTGAAAGCCTCGGCTATCTCATCAAGCGTGAGCATTTCCCACAGGTCGCTCTGGGCGATGTCGGTCAAGGCGTTTAAAAGCCCCACAATTGACAATATCATTATTATAAGCATTGCGCCGAGAAGTATAAATTCACGCGCGGTGATGTCGTTTTCTTCGTTTTGTTTACACATTGAAATGCCCTCCCTGACATATTCTATTCAAGAATATGCTGACAGGCAGGGTAATATTCTATTAGATGCTAGAAGTTAGAGGTTAGAGATTAGAAACGGTTTGCAAATTTAGGGCGAAGTCATTTCTTTGTTCGTTTTAGTAAGAGGCAAGAGGCAAGAAAAAAGACTCGTATGGGTCACGCCTTGTTGGTAAAAACAGCAAGAATTACGGTTTTGTTTTCTGAAAGGCTTTTGACTTTCAGAAAGCAAAATCGCCGACCCAATAAAGTCGGCGAAGTAATTCTTGTGCACTTCGGCAAAGCCGAAGTGTGGCGGAGCAGGAGAGAACAAAATTGCCGCTTTACAGCCTATTGTTTGTTTTTATATCACGCTTAATTTATATTGATTATACGCGATTTTTAAGCAAATGGCATTACAGTCTGCTGCACTGAAATTTGCCGATTTTTACGTTGGACGTGTAAAAATCGTGTAAAAGTTATGGCATATAAAAAAGGCGACGAGGATTGACCCCCGTCGCCTTTATGTTGCCTTATAACAGCTCGTCCACTCGTTTCTGCACTTTGCTGTAGTCATACCCTGCTGCGGTGAGCCGTTGTTTGCGCTCGTCGCCGTTGCCCCAGTCGCCGCGAATGACCTCCCGCGCGATGTCATCTATCGGCTTCAGCGTGCTGCTAGTGTTTGGTATGCGTATCTTCTGCCCTGCGTATATCAGGTTCGGGTTTTTAATGCCATTGTACTCTGCAAGCTTTTTGTAGGTCGTACCGTACTTGCTTGCAATGCCCGAAAGCGTATCTCCAGTCTTGACGGTGTACACCGTTTCGGTAGGCGGCTTTGGCTTGCTCGGCTCGGGCTGTGGCTCTTTGTCTGCCATGCCTGCTATCTTTTCGGGGTAGTCAACATAGCAGTAGTCCAAGTCCACCCTGCCGCTTATGCCGTCCACCTCGCCGCTGCTGGTGTACTGCCACATACCGTACTGACCGTTGTAATTCAGCTTCTCGCCGTATTCTGCCACCCACAGCGCATATCTTTTAGCTACCTCGGGAGTGATAAAACTCTGCAAAGGCGATCGCGATATATAAAAGCCCGTGAAGTACCCTGCCTTTTCAAGTTCGGTGCAAAAGGCAGTCACAAGGCTTGAACAAAACTCTTTTCCCTTGTCAAACTGCTCTTTGCGCTCGATGTCAAAATACACGGGGTATTCAAACTTCTTGCCCTTAATTACTTCGAGACAGGCTTGCGCCTCGCGCTTGGCATCTTCCACCGAGTCTGCATATGAAAACCAGTACGCACCGACTTTAAGCCCTGCCGCTTTGGCGTTTTTGTAGTTTTCCTCGAAAAATTTATCTTTCTGCGAAGGCAGTCTGCCATAGCCTGCGCGCACTATAACGAAGTCTATCTGCTTTTTGGCTTTTTCAAAGTCTATACTGCCTTGAAATTCAGAAACGTCTATGCCTTTAAGTATCATTTTTATCCCCCTCATCTTCCGCACGGTCGTGCAGTTGCTCCAGTATGTCTTTAAGTTTCTGCGGTATCGGCAAGCCTAGGTGCGCCGAATTTTCCAGCAAGGATATGCCCTCGTTGGATAAATAGAAGAAAATAACCGCCGTGCGCACCACGCTGCCGCTGCCTATGATCTGCACGTCAATTATGTTGCCAACGCCAACAAGTATAAATATCAGCACTTTTTTGCAGATGCCCTTGAAGCCTACCTCGCTGGACAGCTTGTGATCAGCGGCGGCGCAGAACACGCCCGTTATGTAATCAATCACCACAAACGCTATCAGCGCGTACAGCAGCCCGTCGCAGCCGCCGAGAAACCACCCCAGCCAACCGCCTATGGCAGAGAAGATCAGCTGTATTGTGTTCCATATTTCTTTCATATGCTTTTACCCCCCTTATTCTTCCTGCAAGATATATGTAATTTTCATAGTTTTTTCTGCGGTCTTGGTAACAGGCACATCAAGGTTGTTGATAGTGGCAAGGTAGTTTTTTAAATAATACCAACCCGGGGTACCACCTGAACTTGTTTCGCAGCTCAAGTACCATTTGAGTTTTTGATCATTTATGGGAATAAAATTATTATACATATTTGTGCTATCAGTAGATCTGCAATTTCCGCTAATTCCTGCACACGCTATATAGCTGACTGTATTAGTGTATGTGTTGAGTATAACACCGCCCTCCAATGTATTAGACGACGATGAACGTAAACTTTCTGCAAATATTCTTCCGTTTATGTAATACTGAAAATCCAAATATCTATTGTTATTAATAGTATTGCTCATTCTTGTAACATCCGAAGGATTATCGATTTTTATTTTATAAAAATTATATCCGGTGGTCTGAACATAAATATATCCATCTGTTACAAAAATTGTTTCGTAATCAATATGTATACTTCCATTGGTCGTGTTATTAACCGAATACTGCTTGATGCCCCAGTCGCTTAAATTTATTTCCAAGATTTTTAAAGACTCGCCTGATGTGATCGTATTTTTGTCAGATGTTACAATATATAGCTTGTTGGTCTCAGTGTCTAAATTATAGCTGTTATAGCTGAAAGACACATTTTCGGTCAGTTCTTCAAGCTCCTGATCATCGGCGATAGGCTTAGTGGTTTTTGGGTTATCAAAAATATTTACAGATTTTAAAAACGCACGGCGCTTAATAATATGGATATGTTTTGCATCTGTGAATTTAAAATAGAATACGCGATCTTCTTTTTCATTCACCCAAAAAAGGTATTCCAAATTCGCTCTTATAGGAGACTTCCTGTCACGTGTATTATTAGATCCGGAAGAGGCGCTGCTTACAAAATTTATTTTATTTTGAGAAAATGTGCCGACAAGCAGTGCTCCGGATTTTTCCGGATTTAAAGCTTCATATGGCACACTTCCGCCATCATAATGAGTAAGGCACACGCTTGCTATAGTGCCATTTGCCTGCGTAGTGCCATAGTCGTAAACATACTTGACATATCGTTCTGCCGTATTTAATTCTGATTCCACTGAGTTATAACTTCCTCTATATAAGTTTCCGGCATCTGTAGAGCTGTCGTATTTTCCGCAGCCTATCAAAGCTGCATCTGCCGGAGGAAAATATTTATCCGGATCTTCGTCAAGCGCTTTGTCAAACAGCAATATGCCGCCCAGGAGCTTTTGATAGTAAGGCAGCATAGTATCAAAAAATGTATTTTCGCTATTTACCATTCCTATAGGCGCGAACAGATCTCTCAGCGCGTTAGTAACCATGTTGTGCTTTTCGTGCACCTCTTTTTCGCCGGTGCGCACGTCTGTAAGCTCTATCCTTGTCGTTCCGATAAGTTTACCCATTTTCTTCTCCCCCGTTTTTGTAAGTCATTGTAAAGCTCGTCAAAGTTGCATCGCCCGTCAGCCAGAAGCGGAAGGTTATCGTCTTGCTCTGTGCAAGTCCTGCATACAGCGTGTCAAGGTCTGTCGCCAGAAAGTCTGCAATAGGCTCCTGCTCGCTGTACTGCTCACCGTCATAGCTGTACTGCACCTTTACATCACCGCTGTAGTCGGCGTTAAGCGCTGCTATGCCAAGCACCGTCTCGCTTGAAAGGTCTGCCGTGCTCTCTATATACTGCGGCGGCGGTGTGCCCTTTACAGTCGCCGTAACAGTGCATGGCATAACATCGCACCAACTAAGCACCGACGGCGTATCAAGGTCTTTGAGCAGCTGCCAGTCGGGCAGTTTTGCAAAGCCTTTTGTTCTGAAAAGTTCTGCGGTCAGTTCTTTTTCTTCAAGCGGCTGCAAGACTTCCTCGCTATCGCTTGTAAGCGCGTTTATCGTCTGCACGGCAAGCGTATACAGCGTTCCGCCTGCATCTTTTATCAGCACCCTATAGGGCAGCGGCATATCTATCGGCTCATATATCACTTCAAAACTGTCGCTCTCTTTTATATACTTAAACGTTACATCAGGCAGCACCTTAGTCGGCTTGGTGTAAGTGTATGTCTTGTCGGCAACAAGCTGGAACGTGCCGTCGTAATTGCTGGTCGGCACATTTACCATGTGCAGCGATATGTCGCCGCTCTCCCAGAATATAACATCATACTTAATTTGATAATTTGCGCCGCTCTGATTATATTGCGAGAAGCCTTCCCAGCGCACTTTCAAAAACTTGTAACGCTTATACAGCGTGCCTTCTTCACGATACAGCGACCTCATTCGTGCATCACGCTTATTAACTCGCAGATGCTCTGTATTTGAGCCTATGCCAAAATAGCTGTCGCCGCCTGCATATATGCTTGATATAACCGCTCCTCTGTATGTAGCATACTCAGCGCCCTCTACAGTATAAGTGCCGTTGTCATAGCTATTGCTGTCCTTAAACAGGCAGGTCATGTTGCTTATGTCTGCATCAAAAATTGCTTGCACATCACTATAATTCAACTTTATATTCCACTCCTTTCAGCCATTCTATCTCAGCCAGATCTACTGTCATATCTTCCAGCAAGCCCTCATCTATCTCGACAGATACAGAGCGCTGCTGCACGCTGTAAGTTACCGCAAGTTCAAAGCGTTCGTTGCTCGTTTCAACGTTTTCTCGGTCGTATGTCGCCGCGGCAGATGTATTCAAGACATATGTCTTTCTGCCTATAACATTGCCTGTGTGTATGTCTACGCTGTCTACCTCTTGCAGGAATGACGTATCTACCGTCAGTTCCTCTGCATAGCCGGAGTTTATAGACATCGCCGCCGATGACAGCTTGTAGTCTGTTTGCAGGACGAATTTTTCAACGCCGTTTTCTGCTCTGATGCCCACAAGCTTGCTGTATGACGGTCTGCCGCTCAGCGTGCTGAGAATATACGACTTGATTATCTCGGAAATTATAATGCGGTCGCTGAAGCCGTCAATGCTTATGCTGTGGCTGCCTATAGCTATATCGCCGATAGCCTGCACCAAACCGGGCTTTTCAAGCGGCGGAAATGCGACATTGACCGAGCCTTTGAACGTATCAATGCTGTAGCTGCCATCGCCAACAGGTATTTCGCCGATGTACTCTTCAATGTCTATGCGACCGTTCCATTCGCCGAGTCCTGCTGCAAGTCCCTGACCGCTTATAGTGGCTCTGATCTGCGCTTCGCCTATAGTTATTTTACCGCCTGAGATCATCAGCCACATGGAAAAGGTGTTTGCGCTGTTTTCAACGACCTTTGACAGCGGAAAAAACAGCGTGACAATGTGCTTGCCTATTATGCAAGTTTTCGTCGGCATAAAGTTGTCAACATCATCATTGTTGATCTTATAGACTATTGTCATTTCAGGCAGCACATCGGGCGTGCCCTCTTCAGGCGGCAAAACTTCAAGCAGCATTTCGCAGTGAAAGGCGGCAGATGTTTCTTCGGTCGCCGTAAAGTCAATGTCCATAACTTTGGT
>CANRIA010000039.1 GCA_947630555.1 uncultured Clostridia bacterium | reverse complement strand
AAATGTGTTATTCATTTTTCTGGGGTTATGAAAATTTTTTTGCTTTTCCTATTGACTTTTTATAGCTGGTCTTTCAAGATATTATACACTATGTTTTAAAAATTGTCAATACATATAATATAAAAACAACCAAAGTTTTTTCAAAGCATTTTTTCAACTTCTTCTTTCTTCTGAAAAAGCACACAGCCCTCGCAGTGAAGATTACAGCTGCCCGATATTGCCGCGATAAGAAACGGCGGTATATTCTCGCCATTTTTGGCGTGTATGCTGCGTTTGAAAGAAGCCGCTGCCGAAGATACCAAAAAATCTGCGAAAAATCGGCTTTCTCTGCGGTCGTCTTTTGCAATAACTATCGCCCTTGCTACCAGCCTCTGCACGCCGCTTGAAAGAAACTCGCCAAGCTGAAATTCTCCGCTGCTCATAAATAACACCTTTTCTTGAATATTTGATATAATTATATCACCCTATTTTTATAATGTCAAGAGAAGTAAATTTATGTTGCATTTTGCGCGGTGTGGTGGTATAATTATATAAGTTATATTAGAAAAATTTTTACAGAGGTAATACATATGAACGAAGAAGTAAAAACGAAACATCCGCTGAAAGACTATTTTCACAGCCTTTTGGATATGCGCAGCAATATGCTTGATTATGATGAGCTGCACGACATGATGGAGGAAAATACGGTTATCCACGGGGCGAATATGTGGATACTGATGATGGCGATACTTATTGCATCTATAGGTTTAAATGTCAATTCAACGGCGGTAATAATAGGCGCTATGCTTATCTCACCGCTGATGAGCGGCATACTTACTATGGGTTACTCGCTTGCTATACGAGATCTGCCTATGCTCAGGCACGCTGCATCACGCTTTGCCACGCAGGTGGTAATAAGCCTGATAACTTCAGTGATATATTTCAAGCTTTCGCCGCTGACTGTTGCGACGAGCGAGATGATAGCGCGCACAAGCCCCACCCTTTGGGACGTTATGATAGCGCTGTTCGGCGGTATTGCAGGCAGCATAGGCAACACGCGCAAAAAGGCAAGCAACGTTATTCCTGGTGTGGCAATTGCAACGGCTCTTATGCCGCCGCTTTGCACAGCAGGCTATGGCATTGCAACATGGCAGCTCAGTTTCGTGCTCGGCGCAGGGTATCTGTTCATTATAAACACGCTGTTTATTGCACTTTCGGCATTTATTGTTACAAAGCTGCTGGGCGTGCCTGTTCGTGAAGAACTTGATGCAAAAAAGCACAAGCGCATAAGTCGCATAATCACGGTGCTTATAATTGTGACTGTTATACCGAGCATACTTGTGGGTGCATATACTGTGTATTCTTCTGTACTTGAGCGAAATATTGAAGACTATCTTGCAAACGAATTTGTGTTCTCTGACACGCAGCTGGTGCAAAGCAGTATTGACAAGATAGACAAGAAAATTTCAGTCTCGCTGGTGGGTATGCAGGTATCTGATGAGAAGATCGCAGAGCTTGAGAGCCGCCTTGACGATTACGACCTTGACGGGTTTACGATACATGTAACGCAGAACAAGAGCATTGAGGGCGAAGACAGCGACAAGGTGACTATTGCAGTTCAGGAAAACACGATACACGGTCTTGAAGATATTTTAGAGCAGCAGCAACAGACCATTGACAAGCTTGAAAACGATCTTAAAGACCACATAGACTGCGCGGATATTTCCAAGAAGGCAGGCAGCATATTCACTAAGCTAAGCGGCTGCGAGTGCGGTGTTATGACCGACGGAAGTGCGCAATACCTGCTGTTTTCATGCACCGCAGACGGTGAGTTTTCAGATGATGAGCGACAAACGCTGATAAACTGGCTGGCAGAAGAAAGCGGCATGACTGATGTTGTTTTGGATATACATCAAGCTGAAGAAAATGAGCCTGACGATAGTACAGAAGAATAAAGTGTACATAAAAAGGGACTGCTCGAGGCAGTCCTTTTTGTTATCTTATAAAGTGTGTTGGTGTCCAATCCTCTTTTTCCGGCAGACCGTATTTTTCCTTGCCGAGGGCTATGCTCTTTATCAGAAACGCCATATTTCTTGCAAGGGCGCGCATGGTCTGTTTTCCCTCGTCGTCTTTTTCGGCATCGCCTTTCTCACGCCCGTGAATGTCGTTCCAGTACTGGCTTGAAGCCACAGGCATACCCGTTATGGTGAAGTATTTGTTCAGCTCATCAAACGTTGCAGTACAGCCGCCGCGCCGCGCACAAACAACACTTGCTCCTACTTTCATGGTCTTGTCAAAACCGCTGCTGTAAAACAGTCTGTCAAGAAACGAAATAAGCGTGCCGTTTGCTGAGGCATAGTAAACGGGGCTTGCAATTACAAGACCGTCAGCCTGCTCAAACTTCTGCGCCGCCTCGTTGACTATATCGTCAAAAACGCATCTGCCAAGAGTGGCGCAGCTGCCGCACGCAATGCAGCCGCGAATATCCTTGCCGCCTATCTGCAAAGTTTCGCACTCTATGCCCTCCTGTACAAATATTTTCTCCATTTCGCCAAGAGCTATACCGGTGTTGCCGCCTTTTCTCGGGCTGCCGTTAATGATAAGTACTTTCATAAAAATGCCCCTTTCTTAAAACTAATATAATTTTATCACACTTACCGCCTGCTTGTCAATATGGGGGCACAAATAATGCCCCGACAAAATATCGGGGCTTGATTCATTCAACTGCTACCGTAAAGGTAAGCGTATCGGAATATATTCCTGCATACGCCTGATGCTCGTCTGACAGCGCTGTGCCGAATTCCAGCAGCGCCCAGCCGGAGTTATCTCCTGCGGTGACGGTCATTACTTTTACGTTGTCGCCGCTTATGGGCTCGCCGGCATTGACTTTCATATAATAGTCGATATATCCGCTGTTGTTTACCATTTTAAAGCCGTTTTGGCTGCTGACATATACACTTAGCTTTTCGCCCTCGTTGAGAAATACGCCGCTTGCCTGAAGCGGTCTTTCAACTACCTTTTCGCTGTCTGTAAAAGTAACGCCGGCAGGGATAGTGACCGTATATGAAACATCTACATAGTGGTCTACGCTTATCGTGCCGGTTTTGTCCGCCGCCGACTGGTCTATCGTCTCTGCCGATGCGGTGAACGGCAAAAGAGCCAGCACTGCGGCAACCGTCAGAAGTTTTTTCATCATATTGATCACCTGTTTCTATGAAACTATAAGTGTTATGGGGATATCCGCGTTGTTTGTGGGGGCAAGCGAGATACTGTATGGCTGTATGTGCAGCACCGCGCTGTACTCGCCTTTTTCAAGCGGCTGTGAAAGGGTAATGCTGCTGACCTGCTCGCCTGCTTTTACAAGACCTGAGGTGTAGAGGGTCTCGCTTTTGCCGTCAATATCGGCTTTCAGCTCAAAGGTGAGGTAGTAAAGACCCGTGTTTTCCTTGGGGTTTTCAAAGCTAGCCGCAACAGTTTTCTCGCCTGCCGGAATTAACATCTGCGTCATGCCCTTGACGGTGATGCCCTGCTGCTGAGCAGGTGTTTCGGTGTTTGGGGAAATTCCCACGCCTGCTTCAAAGCGCATACCGCCGCCGCGAGGCTTTTTCAGCGACTGCGTAAACATACCAAGCAGAAAGCATATCAGCATGAGCACCAGCAGGATAATAACAATAAGGATCTTTTTCCTGACGGACATCTTGTCAGAAGTTTTTCCGTTCATTATGCCGCTGCCTTTCTGTATCGGAATAAGTGGGAAGTTTATTTCCCGATACATAATATGTCACAATGCGACAAGGTGATACAAAAAATGCAGGATCACAAAGTTTGCCTTCATGAACCCTGCATGATCATATTATCAAACGTCTCCCGATTTTTTCAGATTGCAATCTCTGCAAAGCATTTGCAAGTTTTCGGGGATCGTCTTGCCGCCTGCGTGCCACGGCTTTATGTGGTCGGCGTGCATTTTTTCATAGTCAAAGCGCTTTTTGCAGATAGGACAAATACCCTGCTGCTGTTCATAAGCGGCTCGGCGGTCTTCTTCTTCAAACTGCCGCAGACTTAAAAACTTTTCTTTGCCGCTGAGGAGATATTCATAAACGCCGCTCTTTCTGGTAACTTCCCTGTCTGCCATAAGGGCGGAAATTTTTGTTTCCAGAGCATCGGGGTCAAGTTTATCTTTGCCATACTCGTTAAACAGCGAGCCCCATTCCAGACCTTTCATTTCCTTGCGATATTTGGGGAAGATAGTCTGCACCCAGGTGATAACGCCGCTGAAATACAGCCATAGTGGCGCAGCGTTGCTGTCGTGCTGGTGTGCCGACATATAGTCTTCAATGCCCTTTCCCTCGCTTTCGGCTAACCATTTTATTGCCTTTTCAAGATATGCCTGACGGTTCATTTCGCCCGTCATATACTTGTTTGCTATTTTGTAGGCAGCGCAGCCGTTCTTGCTGAAATACCGCTTAGCATCTGTAAGCCACGGACCTGTATATATCGCGTTTCGCAGCTCCTGCGCTGTAAGAATTGCACCTGCGATATTTATAGTTTTGAACCAGTCAAGCTTTTCTTTATCACTGCCCTTGCAGACATATATCATCAGCTTGTAATCAAGAAACTGCTGCTGCTCGGCGGCTGTAAGGTTAGCAAAAGTACGCGGCTTGCCGTCAAACGGCATAGAAAAATCGCCGCTGCAATACTGGCAAATGCTTATAGTTCTCTGCTGCCCGTCAAGCAGCTCGAAATTCTGGTTTTCGTCCTCTACCCAGTACATCACATTCAGCGGAAAGCCTTTGAATACTGTATCTATTACAGCGTTGCGCTCTTTTTCTTTATAAACAAACTCTCTCTGAAAAGCAGGGCGTATATTTAGCCTGCCGCCAAAGCCGACAACGCCGCTTTCCTCGTTATCTTCATAGCCTTCAAATACTTCTCTTATCGTATGTTCTTCAAGTCTGATATCCATTATTAGCCCCTCTTTCTGCGAATCAATATGCGTTTATAAAGACCTTTTCCATTCACAACAGGTGCATCATAACGTGTATGTGGCTTTTTAATATGTTCCAAATACCCATCTCCGCCCCTATCTGTTGTCCATATTATCTCAAATTGTTCGGGATTGTATTTATCCATAAAAGTTATCGGCACGCCCATAACGCCGTCATAGTCGCAGGGGATATCAGATGTTTTACTTACTTCAATAGCATAATAATTATCATATTTGGGGTATTCTTCGGGGGTATAGTGTTTATACAAAATTAAATCTTCATGTCTTTTTTCAATATCAATATTTGTATACCATTTTAAATTTCTGAATTTAACAAGTCCTGTTATTTCATCATATACACCGTCTGCCCAATCTTTTCTGTAATTTGTAGGAATAGAAAAATACGCATTTCCTGCTTCAAATCCATATCCTAGCCACATTTTATTGTCTTTTATCAGCGGAAAAATTTCTTTATATGTAATGGCATTCTGGTTACCTATAATAATAAATTTCTTGTCATATTCAATAAGCTGCGCGACATACTCACGAAACAGCGAAAACGGAGGATTTGTGACCACTACGTCCGCCTGTTTCAGCAGTTCTGTACACTCCTCTGAGCGAAAATCGCCGTCGCCCTGCAACAGCTTCGGCGGATGCTCTTTCAGCATCTTTTCAAAATCGTCAAGGTCGATAGCGCCGTCGCCGTTTTCGTCATGCACCTCGGTTATCTCTATCTTGTAAGGCTGTTTACCCCCCGACGGCTGAAACGGGTTCAGGCTCTGTGAAAAAGCTCAGCTGCGTATACAGCACAGGAGAGGTAGCGTAGCAGGTAGCTATCAGCTTTTTCAGTCCCAGCGCGTTGAAATTCATCGCGAAATATTTTACAAAGTTGCTCTCATAGGGGTCGTCGCAGTTGCAAAAGACCGTTTTACCCTTGAAAAACGCCTTATAATGCCGCAGCTCTTTTTCTATATCCACAAGCTGCGTATAAAACTCATCTTTTTTGGCTTTATTAGCCTTGCTCAGGTTTTTATTGTTCGCCATAATACCATATACCTCCGCCATAACTTACATAAACCGAAATTATTCATAACTTCATTATATCACAAACTATACGATTTTGCAAGTATCTTAAACGCGGCTTATGATAAGCGGCAAGTGCGCTCCTGCGCCGCGCGTAAGCGCAAACATTTAACAACACGTGAATTTTTAATATGAAAATTTTCTTCAATTATTTGTCAGCGCGAAAATTACATATTAGCGAAAGCTTCGGTTAAAATACTTTCAGCGGCAAAAACCGCAAATATATCAGGGGTAAATATGAACTGTATCGCTGTGCGAAATATCGCGCGGCAAAAAATATCTGCAATATTATTCAGCTCGGAAACGGAAGACATTTCCTCTGATAAAATCGCGGATATTTTACAAAATAACAGTATGTTCCCTAACGAACAGATTCTATTTAAGGAGTGTAAGTAATGAAAGGTATTACTACAGATCAGGGCAGACAGACCCTCGAAAGATTTAAGATGGAGGCTGCCAACGAGGTTGGCGTAAACCTCAAGCAGGGCTACAACGGCGACCTGACTTCTCGCGAAGCCGGTTCCGTAGGCGGTCAGATGGTTAAGAAGATATGTCCCGAACGAAAGATGACGTTTACCCGCGCAGACGTCAAAAAGGCTGGGCATACAGTCGAACATACTTACATAGTGTGGATTGCTCTTTAACACCCTGACGAAAAAATCTATTTCCCGATTTCAGAAAAAACTTGATTTTGGGAAACAGATGTGATATAATGCTCTTAAAGGAGCGTGAGCGCATGAAACTGATCGAGCGAAAAGACTATCTTGACAAGGCAACCGGCGCGATAGGCACGCCTGATATAAAGGTCATAACGGGCGTCCGCCGCTGTGGAAAATCTAAGCTGCTTGAGGCGTTCGGAAGCTATGTTGCCGAAAATATTCCCGACGCAAATATGATCCACATTAACTTCAATATGCCCGAATTTGAGGAGCTGACAGAGTATCACGCGCTGTATAATCATGTAAATTCTTTGCATAAAGACGGCGTTTCAAATTTCGTTCTGATTGACGAAATACAGATGTGTCAAGGCTTTGAAAAGGCGATAAACGGGCTGCATGCCTCCGAAAAATTCGATATTTATATCACGGGTTCAAACGCATTTTTGCTCAGCTCCGACCTCGCCACGCTGTTTACGGGGAGGACTTTTGAGATAAGGGTCTACCCGTTTTCGTTCGCCGAATATGTTAAGTACTTTGAATATTCCGACCTCTACACGGCTTTCGACAAATAC
>CANRIA010000038.1 GCA_947630555.1 uncultured Clostridia bacterium | reverse complement strand
GAAAAAAGAAAAGCAAGCTTTTGGAGCTTGCCGCGCTCGACAGCATAACCGCCGAGGATTTCAAGGAGCTTTTCGCGCAGTGCAACGACGAGCTGGCGGCATTCGCCCGCGAGCTTGAGGATTTGCGGGAGCGGCAGACCTCCCGCGAGGACTTCAGGGCGAACATGGAGCGGATAAAAAAGGTGCTTCGCCACGCCGAGGAGGACTGCAAAAACGGCGAGATAACAAAGGAATTTATCGACGCTTTTGTGGACAAAATTTTCGTCACGACCGACGGGAACACTGCGAGGCTGGATATAAAGATATTCACGGGCGAGAGCTGCGAGAAGTATTTGCAGAAGCTCAAAAGGGGCGGCGACAGTGAGGGTCGTGCGGGTCACACGTTCAAGAAAATGATCGACGCTTACAAGAGCGGAAACAAGCAGTAATTTTACTGCAAGCAAAAGCCGTACATCGCTTTGATGCACGGCTTTTTTCGTACTTATTCTTTTATTATGCTTATTACTTTTCGCACACGCTTTTTATCCAGCCGGTAACGCCGTTTGGCAGCCGCTCATCGGCAGGTGTGCCGTTATCGAACATCAGGTTTGACTGCACCCAGTTTATCATGCAGTGCTGACCCATTTCTATGCCGAAGTGCACCGAAGATATGCCGCCGTCGCCGTTATACACCCATTCGGGGAAGAAGCAGATGCAGTTTTTCATGCCGAGCAGTTTTTCCATACGCGGCAAAATGCACTCGTCAAAATCAGCCATTTCGTCGTGTCTGCCGTGGGCTATAAGCAAATTAACGCCGCTTTCGGAAATTCTGTCAAGCGCCTTGTCATCGGGAACATACCCCGACGAGATGGGAATAGCGCCGTCAAAATAGCCACAGTAGTCTTCCAGCAGCTGCCATGTAAAATAGCCGCCCGAAGAAGCGCCCATGACGAACTTTTTGCCTATGTTTCCCTCATGCTCTTTGCAGACCTTATCATATATGCCCTTTACGGGTGCGGAATAGACCTCCGACCAGGTGCCTTCGATATTGCCGTTATCTAGGCGTTTTTCGTTGGCAAGGGGGACGATGATATACGCGCCGCCCATGGCGTTTTGATACTTTAGCGAGGCATACTGCTCAGCGCCGCAGCACATGATGCATTTTACGCCGTCGAGGGCGTTGCTTGCGCCGTGCAGCCACATGAGCACGGGGTATTTTTTATCGGCAGGCGCGCCGTGCTTAACGGGGTCGTAGACGTAATATGTAATATCTCCCGACTCCTCGCAGGGGTATACATACTTATCAAACAGATCAAAATATATCTTGCTTTGGTATGTGGTGTAGTAGCTTATAAATTCGCCGTTTTTCAAGTACTTTGCCCACTGCGGAACGGCTGTTGTGTTTTGCGTAAGCTTGCTAAACTCCGGCAGCGCCATGTTCGATCAATTCCTTTCATGTAATATGTAAAGTAAATCCCGGTTTACCGCTTCACTATTAACCCGATAAATTGGAAATAACACAACCATTATTCACTTATCACAAGATCGGCATTATTCTGAGGGCAGAATTGCTCCATATACCTATGCTCGGCAGGGAAATATCTGCTTTTATATTTATCAATGATCTGCCGCTCATCACCGATATAGGTATCTCTTTTCAGCACCCTATCAAGCCTTATCTGCTCGGGAATATCAATATATATCATATAGTCGAATATATTACAGTATTCTTCCCTTTGGAGGAATATGCCCTCCACGATAACGATAGTTTTATCAAGGACAGAAAAACGCTGCTGATAATATGTATCGTTCTCTTTATCGTACAACTCAATATCAACATGATCATCGTGTCTGCTCTTGATCTCGTTTATTATATTTGAAAAATAATCAAATCTCCACTGCAGATCATAGTAACACTGCCAATCAGGATATGCCGAATTATATCTTAATTTTCGCATATGTATAAAATCGTCTATATGAAGCAAAACAGTATGAAAACCATGCTCTGAGAAATTCTGGCACAGCTTTTCGGATATAGTACTCTTACCTGCGCCTCCAAGTCCGTCGATACCTATCACGCTAACACCGTCGGTATGCACCGCATTTATTATACGATCAAATAAAACATTAGTATCCATCTTTTTTTACTTTCCCATATCGTACATCGCGCAGATGATGTCCGCGCAGCGCTCTGTGCCGAGTTTGCCGCTGTTTAAGCACAGATGATAACATTCCTTGTCGCTCCATTTGAGCTTTGTGTTGGCGTTATAAAAATCTCCGCGCTTTTTGTCGTACTTCTTTATAACTTCTTTTGCCTCGTCGGGCGAAACGCCATATTTGTTTATAGCTCTGTCAAAGCGCGTCTCATACTCTGCATAGATATAAACATTAAGCGTTTTTACGCGGTTTTTAAGTATATACCCTGCGCATCTGCCGACGATAACACACGGACCGTTTTTAACAAGACCGCTGATTATAGCCGCTTCCTCGTTGAAAATGCGCTCTGAAACAGGCAGCTCGCCGCTTTTATTTCTCAGCAGCGAAAGGTTAAACAACAGCGAATTTGTAGTAGTCTCCTCTGCAAAGCCTGCCATTTCTTCTTTTATGCCTATGTTTTTTGCCGCCGTTTCAAGTATTTCGTGGTCGTGATACGGTATGCCCAGCTTTTCGCCGATAAGCCTGCCTATCTCACTGCCTCCGCTGGCATACTGCCTTTCAATAGTTATCGCTCCATAGCCTGCCATAATGCAGCCTCCCTTTCATATATTACTTTTCTATCTGTCCCATAGAAAGCGCTTTCAAATACGCATTTATAAAACCGTCAAGGTCGCCGTCCATAACGCCGTTCACGTTTCCCTGCTCATAGCCTGTTCTGTGGTCTTTAACAAGCGTATACGGCATAAACACATACGAACGTATCTGCGAGCCCCACGCAATCTCCTTCTGAACGCCCTTTATATCGGCAATAGTCGCAAGGTGCTCGGCTTCTTTAATAGCCATAAGCTTTGATTTGAGCATCTTCATTGCAAAATCTCTGTTCTGCACCTGCGAACGCTGTGTCTGGCAGGAAGTTACTATGCCCGTGGGTATATGCGTAAGCCTTACCGCTGACGACGTTTTGTTTATATGCTGTCCGCCTGCGCCGCTTGAACGGAAAACGTCCATTTTTATATCCTCGGGGCGTATTTCAACCTCAATATCGTCATCTATCTCGGGCATAACGTCTACCGCCGCGAACGAGGTATGCCTTGAACCCGAAGCATCAAACGGCGAAATTCTTACCAGTCTGTGAATGCCTGCCTCGCTTTTAAGATAGCCGTAAGCGTTCTCGCCCTCTATCATCATAGATGCCATTTTAATGCCTGCATCGTTGCCGTCTAAAGTATCAAGAACGGTAGTTTTATAGCCGTGAGCATCTGCCCAGTGCTGATACATACGCATAAGCATTTCAGTCCAGTCCTGCGCTTCGGTTCCGCCTGCGCCTGCGTGCAAAGTTAGTATAACGCTGTTTGCATCATACTGACCCGTTAGCAGGGTAGCTAAGGTGAGCTCATCAACATTTTTTGTAAAATCGTCAAGGTCGGTCTTTATCTCGGCAAGTATGCTCTCGTCGTCCTCCTCGGCGGCAAGCTCTATCATAACGCCTATGTCGTCAAACTTTTCTTTAAGCTTATCATACTTGGTTATGATACTTTTTAAAGAGCTTATCTTTTTAAGCACCTTGTGAGAATTATCTGCATCGTTCCAGAAGTCCGCCCCTGCCGACTGCTCTTCAAGCTCTTTAAGCTGCTGCTTTTTATCTTCAATAGCAAGAACGGTATACAGCTCTTTCAGCTTTGGCTCGAACGACACGAGCGTTTGTTTAAGGTCATCTAATATCAGCATAAATATTTCCTTTCGCGCTTTTAATATACATATATTTATATTATATAGTATTTCCATAAAAATGTAAAGAGCCTATTAAAATTTTTTCAAAAAAATACAGACGCGAAAGCCTCCGCGCCTGTATATTGCTATACTTATGCTATATTTTTGCTGCCGAACCATAAGCCCTTACGGGTACGCCGTTTTCATCAAATTCTGTAGTATAGCGCACCTTGAAAGGCACTCTTGCATCGGTAAGGGGCATAACTGTTTCGATCTCCTTTTCGCCGTTTTCTATGCGCCTGTGTATCTCGCGGTATTCATCTGCCACCTCGCTCGGGAAAATACCCATTTCTATGGCAGGTTCGGGGTAGTTGCTGACCACATCGGGCAGGTGCAGGTCTCTTATACACCTAAAACAAGGGTACATATTTTTGGACTTTACATCATACTCCCAGTAATATATATTCACCTGCTCGCTGGCTGCCCTGAACAGCTTTTCGCGGTGGATTATCTCTTCCATAGCTTTCTTTTCGGCTGTAATGTTGCGTATCATTGCATAGAAAAGATAGCTGTCAACACTTTTGCCTATAAGCTGCACCGAAGAACGCACGCATATCGGTTCTTTGCCGCCCTCATAGGTGCGCCACGTTTCACATTCTTCCTCCTGCTCGCTCCTTATGGCTCTTTCAAGCATATCAATGTATATCTTCTTGTTCAGGTCGTCCAGCATTCCCAGCGGTTCGCTTGCCATAATATGCTCCTCGGTGAACTGACCGCCTATCTCTTTAATGTACTTTTTGTTTATCCTGAGCGGCTCAATGTCTCCGCTGCGGTATTCAAATATCACCGCGCCGCCGACATAGTTGTTGAAAATAAGCGTTTCCAGCGACTTTGGATCCCAGAAATTGTCGGCGTCCATAGTGCTTATAAGGTGCATGGCAGGCATGGTCTTGCTAAGCTGCGCGGTCTTTAAAAGGTCGGTATAATCGCTCTCGGGCATGGGTCTGGCGTAAAGAAAACCTTGTATATTGCAGCAGCCTATGCTGAGAAGATAGTCTGCCTGCTCCATATGTTCAACGCCCTCGGCAATTACCGAAAAGCCCAGCCATTTTGCCATTCTTACCACATGGCTGAGTATTATGCCGCCGTGCTTTTTGTCGCTTTCTTTCTTGTCGTCGGAAAGAAATTTCAGATCAAGTTTCAGTATATCAAGGTCAATATTTTTAAGCGCATTTAGCGATGAATACGCGCTGCCGAAGTCGTCCATTTCTATAATATAATGCTTTTTGTGCAGCTGGTCTATAACGTCATTTAGCTGTTGCACGCCGTCAATTATCGCGCTTTCGGTAACTTCAATACGCAAAAGATCAACGGGCACATCATACTTTTGGCGAATGTCCTCCATTATGCCGACAATATCGGGCTTGTAAATATCGCGCCTGCTTATGTTTACCGAAATAGGCACGGTCTTGTGTTTGTTATCTATAGAGCGGCGTATGAAAGCGCACACCTCGTCAAAGACATAAAGGTCAAGCTCGGTGATAAAGCCGTTCTTTTCAAAAATGGGTATGAAAACGCCGGGAGGTATTATGCCCCTCTTGGGGTGTTTCCAGCGCACAAGCGCCTCTGCGCCCACCAAAGAGCCGTCGGTATGGTTATACTGCGGCTGATAGTAGACGACAAACTGCCTGTCTGCCAGCGCGGCTCTCATCATGCTGGTTATCTCCTGCTCGCCCAGCATTGCATCACGCTGCGAAGAATCGTAATAATTATAGCGCTTAACATAATCGCCCTTTATTATCGAATACGCCAGAATCGCCCTGTCCAGCATAAACTCGGCTTTCATAACGCGCTTTGTAACATATATGCCCATGTTGCATATTATCTCATACGGCAAGGGGTATTCGGCAACATTTTGCAAAAACGTCTGAACGTCCCTGTCGGTCTCTTTCCTGCCCTTTTTTGCAAACAGCGCAAATCTATCGGAATTTATGCGCGTGGCAATACAGCCCTCTCCGCCGATAGCGTTTATCTGCTGCGCCATAAAGACCAGAAAATTGTCGCCCTCCTGCGTGCCGAACAGGTCATTTATAACCTTAAAGCGCATTATATCGAAGTATATCAGAACATATCCGCCGTTTACAATGCCCTGCTCGTCGCTGTCTATTACCGCCTGAACTTCCTGCCTGAATGCCGCATAGCTTTTGAGCCCTGTAAGTGAATCTGTCCGATTGTTTGTACCGATATTGTTGCCGCTCATATTATCCCCACCTATCTGCACGGCTGAATGTTGCCTTTGTGTATAAAATAATTCATTCTTTAAACAAATAAACATTTCATATTGTATATATTGTAGCATACTTTTTCAAAAATTGCAAGGGCTTTTGTGCAAATAATCAGTCTGCTAAAGTGATAACGCGTTTAAATATATAAAAAAACTGCCCTGCCCGAGGGGGGTATCGGACAAGGCGTAAACAAGAAAGGTGTATTAAACTATGGCAAAACGTTTTGTTATTCGCTGTGTTTGCTCGTGAGCGACACAAGCTGAGTGAGAATATCTCCGCTGCCGTTTAAGGTTATATTGCCGACGTTCTCGCAGATGCGCTCTATAAACTCCAGCTCTTTTAGCTTATAAAGAGTCTTGTTTTCCTCCATAAGCTTGGCGGTGTTGAGCAGCGACCTGGTCGAGGCGACTTCCTCGCGGCGTGTTATAACGTTAGCCTGCGCGCGCTTTTCGGCTACAAGCACGGTGTTCATTATGTCGCGTATCTCGCCGGGCAGTATTATGTCCTTGACTGCCGCCTCAGAAAACTCAACGTACATATCCTTCTCGCGCTCTTTCAGGCGGTCGAACACATACTTTGAAAGGTCGTCCTTGTTTGCAAGAATATCATCGAGCCTGTTTCTGCCTATATACTCGCGCATGGCAAGCTGTGCGGCACTGCGTATCTGCTCGGTGTAGTCGTCAATCTCGGTGCGAATTTTTATGTAGTCGGTTATTTTATATGTGCACACCACATTCAGCCGCACCGAAACTTTGTCCTGTGTCAGCACTTCCTGACCGGTTATGGTCATCTGTGTGGCACGGGTGTCAACAAGCTCGGCTTCAACGTTTGTGTTGCTCAGCCAAAAGTGGTAAGTGCCGGGCTCTAACAGCCGCACGAACTTTTTGTCAAAGTAAAGCCTTGCTTTGCAATACTGCGCGACTTCTACTCTGGTGTAAAGCTGCGTAGAGAGCCTGCCGAGGTGAAATATGTATTCGGGCACGGTGTCTGAGACTTCGGGCTGCGACATATCTTCTAAAAGAAATTCGCGCTTTCTGCCGTTTTCCCAGAATGCATATTTGCCGCTAAGCAGCGCGCCTGAAAAATTGCCGTCTGCAAAATGAAGCAAAATGTAATCCGCAGGATTAGGAGATAGAAGTTCCGTTACTTTGGGACGCACTACCTCTCTGTGAAATTCATTA
>CANRIA010000037.1 GCA_947630555.1 uncultured Clostridia bacterium | reverse complement strand
GGCTTAGAAAAGCAGCTGGGCTCGCTGATAGACGAAAAGCGCGAATGTTACAAGGAAATATCCGAAAAGGGAGCGGCTATAAAACAGCTGAACCACTTAAAAGGCATGAACGCCAACTTTGAACAGGTGTTCAGCTGCGAGTATATCCATCTTAAACTTGGCAAACTGCCTATTGACAGCTACAGCAAGCTGGAATATTACGACGAAGTGTTCTTCTTTATACCGTTTGACAAGGATAAGCAGTTTTACTGGGGAATGTACTTCTGCGCGAACAAGGACAAGGCTATTATAGATGAGATATTCCAAACGCTTTATTTTGAGCCCGTAACGGTATCGCCTTATATACAGGGCACGCCCGAAAAGGCTCTTGAAGAACTCAATGATGCCGTCAATCGGCGTTCTCTCAGGGCAGAGCAGATAGACGAGGAACTGGCAAAGCTTGCAAAAGAGCGGCGCGAGGAAATGCTGAAAGTTTACGACCAGCTTGCAATGAGGGAGAACATATTCGGGCTTAGAAAAAATGCCGCGCAGCTCAGCGGAAAGTTCTTTTTGAAAGGGTTCGTGCCAAAGAGCGAATCGGAAGGCTTCAAAAAGAAGTTAGGAAAGATAAGAAGCGTTTCGGTAACTATTCTTCCTGCCGATTCGGAGCCCGACTTAACGCCGCCGACAAAGCTTAAAAACGGCTGGTTTTCAAGACCGTATATATCGGTAGTAGAGATGTACGGCGTGCCTGTGTATAACGGCATAAACCCCACGCTGTTTGTGGCGCTTAGTTTTACGCTGCTGTTCGGCATAATGTTCGGCGACCTTGGGCAAGGCTTTGTGGTATTTCTGGCAGGGCTGTTTATGAGCCTTAAACTAAAAAACAAATACGGCGGTCTGCTTACAAGGTGCGGACTTTCAAGTATGTTCTTCGGGTTTATGTATGGGTCGTTCTTCGGGTTTGAAGATTTTCTCGACCCCGTTTATGAGGCGATAGGCTGGGGCAAAAAACCGCTGGAGATATTCGACCAGACGACATTTATACTGATAAGCGCGGTTGCAATAGGCGTGGCTATCATACTGATGTCTATGATACTTAACATAATAACCGGCTTTAAGCAGCACGACTATGAAAAAGCGATATTCGGGTGCAACGGCATTGCAGGAATTATTTTCTATTCATCTGTGGCTGCGGCGCTGGTTGGCAGAATAGCAGGCTTTTCGCTTACAACACCGATGTATGTTATATTTTTGATAGTTATACCGCTTGTGTGTATATTCTGCCGCGTGCCTTTCTCGATAGCGGCAAAATACAAACGCTGGCAGCTTTCTGAAGACCCTGAGGAGGGCGGCATAGGCAACTTTATTGTTGAGAACTTTTTTGAAATGTTTGAGTTTTTGCTTAGCTACGTTTCAAATACGCTGTCGTTTTTAAGGGTGGGCGGATTTGTTCTCTGCCACGCAGGCATGATGCTGGTTGTTATGACGCTTATGGACGGTTTTTCAGCCGCAGCGCAGCCGATAGTGCTTGTTGTGGGCAACGCGTTCGTAATGGCTATGGAAGGCATGATTGTGGCGATACAGCTTATTCGTCTGGAATTTTACGAGGTGTTCTCGCGTTTTTATGAGGGCGACGGCATACCGTTTGAGCCTGTTGGGGCAACGCTCTCTGCCGACAGTGAATGATCAAAGTTAAAAATATATAGCTTTTTGGAGGTTTTATTATGATGATACTTATTTTACCGCTTGTTTGTCTTTTGCTTATATGCGCGCCTGTAGTGCCTGCTGTTATTAAGGCAAAAAAGGGCAAGAGCCCTAAGGGTGCATTTATTGCAAATCTCTGCACGTTTTTTGGCGTTATGCTGCTGGCTGTAATATTCCCGTTCGGTCAGTTTGTTTATGCCGCTGAGGCTGAAACTGCTGTGGGAGAGGCAGTCAACGCTGTTATATCCCTCGGCGCAGGCATAGGTTATTTCGGCGCAGGTCTTACGACGGGTCTTTCATGCATAGGCGCAGGCATTGCGGTAGGTTCGGGCGCATCGGCTGCTATAGGAGCAGTTGCGGAAGACCCTAAATCGTTTGTAAAGTCGCTGATATTCGTTGTTCTTGGTGAAGGTATAGCGCTGTACGGACTGCTTATCTCGATACTTATAATAAACGGCTTGGGCTGATTTTTTGCAGGAGGAAAAGCTATGAGAGCCTATCTTATAAGCGACAATACGGATACGCAGATGGGTATGCGCCTTGCCGGTATAGAGGGCGTTGTGGTGCATACTGCCGGGGACGTTAAAAAAGAACTTGCAAAGGCTATGGAAGACACTTCGGTGGCGGTGGTGCTTATGACCACAAAAATTATCGACCTTTGCCGTGATGATGTGTATGAAACAAAGCTAAGATGTGCATATCCGCTTATAGTTGAGATACCCGACAGGCACGCCTCGGCAAACATTTCGGGCACAATATCAAAATATGTTGCAGATGCGGTGGGCATAAGGCTGTAACGTTTTCGGGAGTGATAATATGATAAATGCTGAAGAAAAACTTGCCATGCTGCGTGAGTCCATTCTAAGCGAAACAAAGCAGAAAGCCGACAAGCTGGTGAGCGATGCTGAAAATGAAAGCAGCAGGATAGTTTTAGAGGCAAGCGATAAATACTATGCAGATGCCGAAAAAACTATAGAAAGCGAAAAGACTGCAATTGCAGCAAAATATGCAAAGCAGACTGCCGCGCTGCGCTCTCAGGTGCAGAAAGATATTCTGATGCACAGAAATATGCTTACACAAAAGCTGTTTGACGGCGTAAGAGAAAAGCTGAAAGAGTTTTGCAATACAAAAGAATATAAAGAGTATATCAGCAGATGCATAAGCGAGTACAAAAAAAGCTATGACATTGAAAACGCCGAGGTGCGCGTATCTGCTGCCGATATGCAAAGGACAGAGCTTTTTGAAGGTCTGCCGAAAAGCGTGAAAGTAACTTGTGATGACACCATAGCTTTGGGCGGTGTGAAGATAAAGCCTGCAAATGTGGGTGTCATATGCGATGGCACGCTTGATGCGGCGCTTATAAAGCAGGCGGAGAATTTTTCCGATATTGCAGACAGCAGTCTGAAAGTATAGCCGATGGGAGTGAAAACGTTGAACACTGTAAATGCAGATGTAAAAACGAACAGTATATATTCCGTCAACGGGCCTGTTGTGAAGGTGAAAGACACAAAGGACTTTCAGATGATGGAAATGGTGTATGTGGGCAAAAAGCGCCTTATCGGCGAGGTAATAGGCGTGAGCGCCGATTTTACCACGATACAGGTGTATGAGGGCACGGGCGGTCTTATGCCGGGCGAACCGGTTGAAAGCACGGGCGCGCCTATGGAAGTTACGCTGGGGCCGGGGATAATATCGAACATATTTGACGGTATACAAAGACCTCTTGCAGCTATGGGAGCGAATGGAAAAGGAGCTTTCATAGAAGACGGCATAGCGGTCGCTGCGATAGATACCGAAAAAGAATATGATGTCACGGTATGCGTAAAGGTGGGCGACACATTGCACGCAGGCGAGATATATGCCACCTGCCCCGAAACGCCGCTTATAACACACAAGTGTATGCTTACACCAAACATAAAAGAGGGCAAAGTGACTTATGCTGCGCCAAACGGTAAGTATAGGGTAAATGATACGGTTGTAAAGATAGACGTTGGCGGCAAAGAAGTGGCTTTGACACTATGCCAGAAGTGGCCTATAAGGACTGCGAGACCCGTTGCCGAGCGGCTTCCTGCGAATATGCCGCTTATTACGGGGCAGAGAATAATAGACACGGTAGTGCCGGTTGCAAAGGGCGGCGCGGCTGCAATACCGGGCGGCTTTGGCACGGGCAAGACTATGACACAGCATCAGCTGGCAAAATGGTGCGATGCGGATATAATCGTATACATCGGCTGCGGCGAGCGCGGCAACGAGATGACACAGGTGCTGGAGGAATTTTCGGAGCTTATAGACCCGAAAACCAACAGACCTCTTACAGAAAGAACAATTCACATAGCGAATACCTCGAATATGCCTGTTGCGGCAAGAGAGGCTTCTATTTACACGGGTATAACGCTGGCGGAATATTACAGAGATATGGGCTACCACACCGCAATAATGGCAGACTCTACCTCACGCTGGGCTGAGGCACTGAGAGAAATTTCTGGCAGACTTGAAGAAATGCCTGCCGAGGAAGGCTTCCCTGCATATCTGCCGTCAAGGCTTTCGCAGTTTTACGAAAGAGCAGGTTATGTAAAGGCTCTTTGCGGAAAGGAAGGCTCTGTGACCGTAATAGGCGCGGTATCTCCGCAGGGCTCTGACTTCTCGGAACCTGTAACGCAGAACACCAAAAGATTTGTGCGCTGCTTCTGGGCGCTTGACAAGTCGCTGGCATATGCAAGGCATTACCCTGCTATAAACTGGAATCTGAGCTATTCGGAATATTCCGACGACCTTGCAGATTATTACAACACAAACATTGCGCCCGATTTTATGAGCGCACGTCAGCAGCTTTCAAATATTCTGGTAGAAGAAACTAACCTTATGGAGATAGTAAAGCTGATGGGCTCGGATATTCTTCCGGACGATCAGAAAGTGCTTATTGAGACGGCAAGAGTGGTAAGGGTAGGCTTTTTGCAGCAGAACGCATACCACCCCGACGATACCTTTGTGCCGCTGAAAAAGCAGTACCTTATGATGAAGACGATTCTTCTTTTATACAGCCTTGCGAAAGAGGCGGTTGCAAACGGCATAAGTGTTGCGGATATTACTGCTACAGGCTGGTTTGAAAAGCTTATAAAGGTCAAGTATGATATACCAAACGATAAGCCCGAGATGTTCGATGAATATCAGAGAGATATGGTGCAGACCTTTGACAGGCTGAGAACTTCTGTCTGACAGCCGAAAGGAGCGTTTACAATGACTGTAAAATATATAGGTCTGAGTCAGATAAACGGGCCGCTCGTGGCGCTGGAGGGCGTTTCGGGCATAGGCTATGACGAAATGGCAAAAATAAAGCTTGATGACGGCACGCAGCGACTTGCAAGAGTTGTAGAGGTAAGCGAGGACAAGGCTGTTTTGCAGGTGTTTGAGGGCACTAGCGGACTTTCTCTTGAAAATACCGAAACACAGTTTGAAGGCAAGCCTATGGAACTTGCGCTTTCTACCGAAATGCTGGGCAGGATATTCAGCGGCGCAGGCAAGCCGATTGACGGGCTGGGAAACATTCTTGCCGAAAAATATGCGGATATAAACGGCAAGCCTTTGAACCCCGTTTACAGAACATACCCGAGAAACTATATAAACACGGGCATTTCTTCTATAGATGCATTGGCGACATTGATAAGAGGTCAGAAACTGCCGATATTTTCAGGCTCGGGACTTTCACATAACAAGCTTGCGGTGCAGATAGTAAAGCAGGCTAAGATAGCGGACGAGAATGGTCAGGACTTTGCTGTGGTGTTTGGTGCAATGGGCGTTAAAAACGATGTTGCCGATTATTTCAAGCGCAGTTTTGAGCAGTCGGGCGCATTGCAGAGAACGGTCATGTTTTTAAACCTTTCAAACGACCCGATAATCGAGAGGATCCTTACCCCGAGGTGCGCTCTTACTGCTGCCGAATATCTGGCGTTTGAGCACAATATGCACATACTTGTAATACTTACCGATATGACTTCATACGCCGAGGCTGTCAGAGAATTTTCGTCTTCAAAAGGCGAGATCCCCGGCAGAAAGGGCTTCCCGGGTTATCTGTATTCAGACTTTGCATCGCTTTACGAAAGAGCGGGCATAATAAAGGGAGCGGAGGGTTCTGTAACGCAGATACCCATACTTACCATGCCAAACGACGATATAACCCACCCCGTGCCCGACCTTACGGGATATATAACAGAGGGTCAGATAGTTCTGGACAGAGGACTTGATCAGACTGGTATATATCCGCCCGTTTCGGTGCTGCCTTCTCTTTCAAGACTTATGAAAGACGGCATAGGCGAGGGCTTTACAAGAGAAGATCACTCTATGCTGTCAAACCAGCTGTTCGCATCGTATGCAAAGGTGCAGGACGCGAGGGCGCTGGCATCTGTAATAGGTGAGGAAGAGCTTTCGCAGACGGACAAGGATTACTTAGGTTTCGGCAAGCTTTTTGAGAAGCATTTTCTGTCGCAGTCGTTTGACGAAGATCGCACCATAGACCAGACTTTGGATCTAGGCTGGCTGCTGCTTTCAACTTTGCCAAAATCGGAGCTCGAGCGTGTTGACGACGAGCATATAAAGAAATACTACTCACCCGAAAAGGCTAAGGAAGCGTTTGGAGAGCAGTCATGAAGTATCTGTATCTCATAATACCGATAGCAGGCATAATACTTTTGAATATACTGCTTAGCAAGATACGCGGCGCAAGTAAAAAAGTACAGAAAAACGAAGAGAGCGAAAAGCTGCGCAAAAAGGTTACGGTCTTCTGGCTTGTAATAGCAGCCGCAGCGGCGCTGGTATGGGTCGGCATATGGCTTATAATGGCATATACATTTAAATGACAGGAGGAAAGGCTTATGGCAGGGCAGGTGTTTGCCACCAAGGGCAACCTTATAAACACCAAAAAAACGCTTTCACTTGCAAAGCTCGGCTATGAGCTTTTGGACAGAAAGCGCAATATACTTATACGCGAACTTATGTCGCTTATTGACAGCGCAGAGAGGCTTCGCGGAACTATAGAACAGGTATACGGTGATGCCTATGAGGCTTTGCAGCTTGCGAACATAACTATGGGCGTTGTATCTCCTGTTGCTGAAAGAATGCCCGTTGACAACAGCTTTGAGATAAGCTATAAAAACGTTATGGGCGTTCAGCTGCCGTGCGTTGAAATAGCGCAAATTCAGCCGCAGATGTCTTACAGTCTTTCGTATACAAATTCGCAGCTTGACAAGGCATATATAGCGTTTTGCAAGGTAAAAGAGATAACCGCCACGCTTGCGCAGGTCGAAAACAGCGTTTACAGGCTGGCGATCGCCATAAAGAAAACGCAGCGCAGGGCAAACGCGCTGAAAAATATAATTATCCCCGACAGCGAGCACACGGTAAAGTTTATTGCAGATTCGCTGGAGGAAAAAGAGCGCGAGGAGTTTTCACGGCTCAAAGTCATAAAGGCGCAAAAAAGCCGCAGTTAAATGCGGCTCTTTTTATTTGCGTGTCGACAAAGTCGACACTTCACGGGGGCACCCCGAACTGGTTCCCCCGTGCACCTCCTCCTGCATCGGCTCCGTTACCCTCACGCAAGAAATCTCATTACAATGAGATTTCTTGCTGCGCCGATAGTTGTGTAAAATTCGGGAAATGAATTCCCGAATTTTACTTTTTTATTTTCAGACCGCGAAGATACGCCTTTTTGCTGTCTTCTATTAGGCGGCTCTCTGTGGCTTTTTGTATAGATTTGTTGTGTGTCCATGTGTCCAGCGCGCGGTTTTCAATGTATGTTACAGCGGTGTCATACTGCTTTGTAAGAGCCGTTGCAAAATACCATGCCACCGCCATTTTTACATAGTAATCGTCATGGCGAATTGCAGAAACTTTATCGGTATACACGCTTTCAAAACGCTCGCCCAGAAAGTGCTTCATAAGCATATTTACCCCAAAGCGTATGGTGTACACTTTATCGGACAGCAGCCACTTATCAATATATGGCAAAAGCTTCTGCGGCTGCTTGGCAAAAACCTTCGGAGAGAGCGTGTCGCAGGTAGCCCAGTTATCTATGTACGGCAAAAACTGCTCCACCTGCAAAACGCACTTGTCAAAGTCTTTGGTAAGCGCTATAACAGCGGCGTGCAGGTTGTTTTCGTCGTAGTATCTGTGCGGTACGCTTTCAAGAAAAATATCGATATCGCCGCGAGAACTAAGCTCTTTTGCAAGAGCGCGTATTTTCGGAAAGCGCACGCCTATTATGTTTTCTTTTGAAATGTTGGGAACAAGCGGCGACTGAAAATCGCGGTAGCTTTCGTCGGCGCTTTCAAACAGCAGAGAGAGTATTTCGGAATTTATATCGTTCATTATCATCACCAAAACAAGTATACCATAAAGCCTTTATTTCTGTCAATGCAGGCTTGACAAAACGTATGCGCTGTAGTATAATTTTTTGGTACGAAAAATGTAAAGGAAGAAGCCTATGTTCTCATTTTTGCTGGCTGTAATATATATGTCGTTTATAAGCCTGGGTCTGCCCGATTCGATACTTGGGGCGGCGTGGCCTACAATGCGGCTTGATATAAACGCGCCCACGTCGTTCGCAGGAACGCTTTCCATGATAATTTCGGCAGGAACTATAGTTTCAAGCCTGATGTCAGACAGGCTTACAAAAAAGCTGGGTGCAGGCAAGGTAACTGCTTTCAGTGTGGCACTTACAGCGGCGGCGCTGTTCGGGTTTTCGGTATCGCGAAATATTGCTATGCTGTGCCTGATGGCAGTGCCTTACGGGCTGGGCGCAGGGGCGGTTGATGCCGCGCTGAACAACTATGTCGCACTGCATTATTCTTCGCGGCATATGAACTGGCTGCACTGCTTCTGGGGCGTGGGCACGAGCGTTGCGCCTTATATAATGAGTTTTTGCCTGTCGCGCGGTATGGGCTGGAGAAGCGGCTACAGAAGCGTTTGTGTTTTGCAGATAATTCTCACCGCGCTGCTGCTTATGAGCCTGCCGCTGTGGAAGGGCAGAGAGGGCGAAGAGAATACACAAAAAACTTCGCGCGGCGGAATATTTTCAATGCTGAAGATAAAGGGCGTGCCGCTTGTGCTTATCTCGTTTTTCTGCTACTGCGCCGCCGAAACATCGGCAGGGCTGTGGGCAAGCACCTATCTTACAGACCACAGGGGCATAAACGCCGAGACCGCGGCAATGTTCGCATCGCTTTTCTATATAGGCATAACAGTCGGTAGGTTTGTTAGCGGCTTTGTATCTGCAAAACTTGGCGACACAAAGATGATATTCATAGGAAGCGCGGTAATGGCGGCAGGCATAGTGATGATAATGCTTCCTCTGCCGACAGATATTTTCGCGCTTTCGGGGCTTGTTATTACGGGGCTGGGCTGCGCGCCCGTGTACCCTGCGATAACCCACGCCACGCCCGACAACTTTGGCAGAGAGAACTCGCAAGGGGTGATAGGTCTGCAAATGGCAAGCGCGTATCTGGGCAGTATGCTCATGCCGCCTGTTTTCGGTCTGCTATCCGATAAAACGGGGCTGGGGGCGTACCCGTTCTTCCTTGTAGTGTTCGCTGTAGGCATACCGCTGGCTTACGGCTTTGGCTCGGCGGCGGCAAAAAGAAAAAATCCTTGACAAAAGGCTGATACGGTAGTATAATATACATATAGATTTTTGGGTGATGACGGAATTATCCGAAAGATGTCTTATTCAGAGAAAGGGCGGTTGGTGCAAGCCCCTGTAAGGCGGTTTGGTGGCTGCTCCCGAGCCTGCGCGGCAAACCGCGCCGTA
>CANRIA010000036.1 GCA_947630555.1 uncultured Clostridia bacterium | reverse complement strand
CGCCATGCGATAGAGATAGCGTGGGACAGGGGCGACCTTGACACGCTGAACACATACTTTGGCTACACGATAAACGCTAACAAAGGCAAGCCCACCAACAGCGAGTTTATCGCGCTGATAACGGACAAAATAAGGCTGAATTATAAGGAAGAACAGCTGGCATGAACCTTTGATCCCTGTCAAGAAACCGAAAGTTTTCGGTCGACCTCTTTTTTACAGTTGCTTCGCAACTGCCAAGGGTCGCAGGGGTGTAGCGTTCGCTTGCGAACGCTGGCAGAGCTCCCCGAAAACACGTCAGGCGCTCTGCTGCTAGAGGTTAGAGGTGAGAAGTTAGAAGTAAGAAACGTTTTTTAAAACTCTTGAGACAGTTTTCCATACCTGCGATTTACAAGAGGCAAGAAGCAAGAAATAGCATTTTATAGCTTTGTGCAGTCTTTTCAAAACCAGACATCTTGCCTCTTGCCTCTAGTTATCTTGCTTCTAATAGCTGAGCCTCCCCTTTGAAAAGACCTTATCTCTCTTTCTGCGTTCCATTATGGAACGCCGTACTAAGTGAAAAATTCATAACAAGTAAAATGTGCAAACGTATCAGCATACTCAAAATGAGGAGATAACCAAAATAAAATTTGAGCTTTGAACAGCTCCGCAGGGTTGCGCGGAAGCGCGAACTTTTCATAATGATATTGCGCACGCAAGCGCGCGCAGGCAAAAAAGCTAAGGTCTTCTCAAAGGGAACGCCCTCTCTTGCAGGGCGTTCCCTCTTTCAAAATAGTCCACCGGACTATTTTGAAATTCACCCTTTGCGGAGCGCACGTTGTGTTTTGTGGGGCTCTGCCCCACACCCCGCAAGCCTTTTGAAAAAGGCTTGACCGAAAACTTTTAATTTCTTGACATGATAAACTATGTGTGATAAAATATTTTTACACATAGTTTTCTTCTTTTTATCACATGATTTTCATAAATGAGAGTTAAAATATTTACAGAGAGTTTTCGGGAGATGAGAAAAATGGCAGATACTAGGATACTTATTGCTGATGATGAGGAAAAAATACGCGAGGTCGTGCGCGAATACGCTGAGTTTGAAGGTATGCTGGTAACAGAAGCCTGCGACGGCATGGACGCCGTTGAAAAGGTAAAAAACGGTCGATTCGATGTAATAATTCTCGATATTATGATGCCGCGTTTAGACGGCTATTCGGCGTGCAAAGAGATAAAAAAATACTCCGCGGCACCCGTTATTATGCTTTCGGCACGGGGTGAGGAGTATGACAAACTGTTCGGTTTTGAACTGGGCATTGACGACTACGTTACAAAACCGTTTTCTCCCAAAGAACTTATGGCGAGGATAAAAGTCGCGGTCAAGCGGCACAGTGAAAATGCCTTGGAAAATGACGTTTTTATGTACGACGGACTGGAGATAAACTTTACCGCTCGCGAAGTTAAGGTAAACGGCAAAAAAGTCTCGATGACCCCAAAAGAATACGACCTGCTTTTCTTTTTGGTACGCAACGCAAATATTGCTCTTACAAGAGACAAGCTGCTTGAAGAAGTGTGGGGCTATGACTTTTACGGCGACGACAGGACGGTCGACACGCACATTAAAATGCTTCGCAACAGTCTTGGTGAGTTTCGCAGCCACATAATCACGCTGAGGGGAATGGGATACAAGTTTGAAAAATAAGGAAGGACAAAAACGCAGAAAGGCGCTGGGCATTAAAACGCACATATGGCTTAGCTTTATGTTCTTCACGCTGCTGGTAATTGCTCTTATATGGCTGTTTCAGTATGTACTTTTGAAAAGCCACTATCAAAGCATGAAGATGAACGACCTTTCAAGGGCGGCAAGCGAGATCTCAAGAAGCGTTGAAAGCGGCGACATACAGTTTCGCATACGCGAGACTGCTTTTCAGAATTCGTTCTGCATAATAGTTACCAACTCGCAGTGCGGCTACGAGATAGGCGAAAACGCCATGGGCAGTTATTCTGTAATTGACAGCGACCGCAGAAACAACTACAGCCGCTATCTTTACGATCTTAAAAACAGGCTGGCAGATTCGGGCAAAAAGGCTATTGCAGTTCAGGCTGCCAGCGGCGACGATTCTATAAAAAGAATGATATATGTAACGACAATAAAGGGGATTTCGGGCGCGGAGCACTACCTTTTTATAGAAAGCTCTCTGGAGCCTATAGATTCTACGGTGAACATAATTATGCAGCAGCTATGGATAATAACAGTTATACTGCTTGCTGCGGCGTTTATTATAACTATGATAGTATCGCGCAGGCTTTCAAAGCCGCTGGTATCGCTTACAAACACGGCGGAGGTATTCGCGAAGGGCAACTATAAGGTAAATTTTGACCAGTCGCAGTATAAAGAGATAGAACAGCTTTCGCAGGTGCTCAACTACGCAGGCTCGGAGGTTTCAAAAGTAAACGAGCTGCGGCGCGACCTTATTGCAAACGTATCGCATGACCTGCGCACGCCGCTGACGATAATCAAGTCATACGCCGAGATGATACGCGATCTTTCGGGCGACGTACCCGAAAAGCGTGAGCAGCATCTTGCGGTGATAATAGACGAATCTGACAGGCTGAGTAATCTTGTCAACAGCATACTGGAGCTTTCAAAACTTGAAAGCGCGGCAAGGGAACTGCACATTCAGCCGTTTGAGATAAGCGAGAAACTTAGCGAGGTAATGCAGCGTTACCGTGTGCTTAACGAGCGCGACGGCTACAACATAACATTGCAGACAGACGGCGAGGCAATGTGTGCGGCAGATGTGGCGCTTATTGAGCAGGTGTTTTACAATCTTATAAACAACGCGGTAAACTACTGCGGAGAGGACAAAACCGTGCTGGTGCGGCAGATAAACAAAGAAGACTGCGTGCGTGTGGAAGTTACCGACCACGGCAAGGGCATACCGAAAGAGCAGCTGCCGCAGATATTTGACCGCTACTACCGCGCGCCCAAAGCAACGCGAGATGTTATAGGCACGGGGCTGGGGCTTTCGATAGTGAAAGAGATACTGAAGCAGCACAGATTCTTGTTCGGCGTGATGAGCGAGGAAAACGTGGGGTCAACATTCTGGGTGGAAATAGCTAGGGAAAAAGAGAATAAGTGACCCGAGAAGCAGAATTAGTGAAGAGTGAATGGTGAATAGTTAATAGTGAATAGAAAAGGTGCGGCTCACGCCGCGAATTTTAAATTTGTGTAAGAAAGATATTATTTTTTGCGCTTACGCGCGGCGCAGGAGCGCACCACCGCCCCACAGTACTCGAAGGCTTCAAGTCTTGTCAAGAAACTAAAAGTTTTCGATTGACCCTTTTTCAAAAGGGTCACGGGGGTACGGGGGGCGGCGCCCCCGAAAACACAACGTGCGCGCCGCTATTAGAGGTAAGAAGTTAGATGTTAGATGTTAGAAAAGCTTTTTACAACTCTTGCGGCAGATTTTCATACCTGCGGTTTAGAAAGAGGCAAGAAGCAAGAGATTGCTTTTTAAAGCTATGCGCAGACTTTTCAAAATACTCGTCTTGCCTCTTGCTTCTCGTTTTCTTGCTTCTAGCAGCTGCGCCTCCCCTAGTTGTAGCGCATAGCAATTTTGCCGCGTTCTATTCTGAAACGCCAAACGAATTGAAAAGTCCTATAAACAAATCTAAAAATTATCCCCTCCCACTAACCACCCAAAAGAAAAAACCGCTGGTAGAATATTCTTCCAGCAACGTGGGAAGTGGCGTGGATTTTGTGAAAAAAGCGAAGAATGTGGAATGGTGAGCAGAGGTTGTGGGGCAAAGTCTTGCTTCTTGCTTCTCGTTATCTTGCTTCTAGCAGCTGCGCCTCCCCTTGTTGTAGCGCATAGCTCTTTTGCCGCGTTCCATTCTGGAACGCCAAACGAATTGAAAAGTCCTATAAACAAATCTAAAAATTATCCCCTCCCACTAACCACCCAAAAGAAAAGACCGCTGGTAGAATATTCTTCCGGCGACGTGGGAAGTGGCGTGGATTTTGTGAAAAAAGCGAAGAATGTGGAATGGTGAGCAGAGGTTGTGGGGCAAAGTCTTGCTTCTTGCTTCTCGTTTTCTTGCTTCTAGCAGCTGCGCCTCCCCTAGTTGTAGCGCATAGCAATTTTGCCGCGTTCCATTATGGAATGCCAAACGAATTGAAAAGTCCTATAAACAAATCTAAAAATTATCCCCTCCCACTAACCACCCAAAAGAAAAGACCACTGGCAGAATATTCTTCCAGCAACCTTGGAAATGAGTGTGGTTTTTTTGGTATATATGGCTGTTGTATGGCTGTAAACGGCTCCGCAGGTGGCTGCGAAAACAGTGAAAATACAAATAGCTGTTGCGCACGCAAGCGCGCGCAGGGAAAATAGTCGGGAACTTCTCAAAAGGGGAGGCTCTCTCTTGCAGAGCCTCCCCTCTTATAAAATAATCCACCGGATTATTTTATAATTCACCCCTCTCAGAGCGCTTATCGTGTTCTTTTGTGGGGCTCTGCCCCACGCCCCGTGACCCTTTTGAAAAAGGGTCGATCGAAAACTTTTAATTTCTTGACAGGAATTATAGCTTTTGATATTAAACCGCAGTCCGTGGAAAGAATTATGGTTTTGTTTTCTGAAAGGCTTCAGACTTTCAGAAAACAAAATCGGCGACCGCGTTATGTCGCCGAAATAATTCTTTCGGGTGGCTTGGAGGCTAAAGCCGACAAGACACTGCGCTCCATGCGCCGCGCGTAAGCGCAAATAACACCTTCACAAAAATTAAAGCGGCGGAAGATAACTTCCGCCGTTGTTTTCAGCCGCCGATATTAAAATAGGTACTTCGGTTTATCTTGCATCTTCCGAAAATCCGCTGTCAACAAGATCAACCAGTTCTTCTACAGCTTCCTGCTCGTCTGCTCCGTCAGCAATAATTCTGATCGAAGTGCCGCCAACTATGCCGAGCGAAAGTATGCCCAACAGACTCTTGGCGTTTACCCTTCTCTCTTCTTTCTCTATCCAGATGGACGACTTGAATTCGTTGGCTTTCTGAATAAAGAAGGTCGCCGGACGTGCGTGAAGTCCTACCTGATTCTGAACTGTTACATCTTTTACGAACATATCGATCTCTCCATTCTTATCATTTCGATTTAAGCGATCACTCGCCGTGCGATTACAATGTATAAGTGTAAATCAATTCACTATCATTATTATACTTGTTTTATTGTCCTTAGTCAACGATAAATTATGTACAAAGGGGCATTTCCTTAAAATTTTCTGCTTTTTGATTACACCGCCCCAAATCTTAAGCCCGAACTTTGTGCAACTTAACCATAGTTTTTGAACACTTTGTAACATATTAAACAATTGATTTGTCATTTTTTGTAAATTTTCGTATCAAAAGCGGCTACTGTTCGTTCTTCGTTTTATTAAAATTGTCTATAACTGCCATATCTTCTTCGCTAAGGTCTGCGCTTTCAAGCATATCGGGGCGCTTTTTAAGCGTGGTAAGTATCCGCTGCTCTCTTCGCCACCTAGCAATATTTGCATGATGCCCCGAAAGCAGCACCTCGGGAACCTTTCTGCCGTGCCACACTTCGGGTCTTGTATACTGTGGGTACTCTAAAAGACCGCTGTAATGGCTCTCGTCCTCGTAGCAGTCGGCGTATGATAGCGTACCTTCAAGCATACGAACAATGCCGTCTACCAGCACAAGCGCAGGCAGCTCGCCCCCCGTAAGCACATAGTCACCTATGGAAATTTCTTCGTCAACAATTTCTTCAATAACACGCTCGTCAACGCCCTCGTAGTGACCGCACAAAATAAAAATATCCGACATCTGCGAGAGCTCTCTGCACCTGCTTTGTGTAAGCACTTTCCCCTGCGGCGACATATATATAACATGGGGCTTTCTGCCCTGCGATGCCGCCTCAAAACATCGAAAAATCGGGTCGCACTGCATAAGCATACCTTTCTGCTCGCTGTAGGGGGTGTCGTCAACGCGGCGGTGTTTATCTAAGGTATAGTCGCGAATGTTGTGGCAGTGCACCTCAAAAACGCCTTTTTCTTTAGCCCTGCCAACAATGCTCTCATTAAGATAATACTCGCACATTTCAGGAAAAAGCGTGGCAATATCAATCCTCAATCCTGCTTCCCCCCGTCGTCAAAAAGACCGTCAAGCGGCTTTATATACATTATATTATTATCAAGATCGTTTTTCATGATAACATCGGGAATAGCAGGTATCAGATATTCTTTGCCGCTCTGCGACTTTATTTCATACACATCGTTTGCCCCGGTGGCATAAACCTGCGTGAGAATGCCGTATTCTTCGCCGCTGTCATAGTCTTTCACCGTCATGCCGAGAAGGTCTTGAATAAAATAGCACCCCTGAGGGAGTTCAACGTCGTCGCGGTCAAGATAAAGCACCCTGCCGCGGAGTTTTTGCGCTTCGTCTGCACTGGTTATGCCTTCTATCTTCATAATTACCATATTTTTGTTTGCACGCGCATATTCTATCTTTACAGGCGTGCCGCTTTTGTAGTATAGCAGGTCAAATTCTGCCAAAAAGGCGGCGCTGTCGCACATCGGCTGAACTTTTACCTCGCCTTTTATGCCGTGAACAGATGTTATTTTGCCTGCTTCAAGATATTTTTGCTTTGCCATTTTTTATGCCTCTTTTCCCGTAAAATGCCCTTTTGAATAGTATAATACATATTTAAATTCTTGTCAATCCCGAAATATTTTCAGCAAAATTAACAAAAACCGTGCAATGTTCACAGAAATTTAACAAAATTCGTTCAAATTCGTGTTATAATTTTTTATATATAATTGTATTTTTGTTTATTTGGCTGATAAGACTGCGCAAATGCAGGATAATAACATCATACGCTTAATATCAGACAAAAATAAATACAGAAAGGTGAAAGAAATATGTCAAACAGATTGTTCCAGGGCGTGATACATCAGATGCGTGAGGCAATAGATGCCGAGATAGGCGTTATTGACGAAAATGCCTCAATAATAGCCTGCTCAGATCTTTCAAAAAACGGCTCTACCAACGAATACGTTTCTTTGGATCTCAACGATACGCACGATATTTTTGTTCGTGACGGCTACACATACAAGCCGTTCGGCACGCACTTAAAGCCCGATTACGCCGTGTTTGTTGAGGGCACTGACGAAGTGGCTGCAAAATACGCAAGCATTCTTGCAATAACCCTTTCCAGCATAAAGCAGTATTACGACGAAAAGTATGACAGAAACAACTTTATTAAAAATGTCGTGCTTGACAACGTCTTGCCCGGCGATATACACATAAAGGCAAGAGAACTGCACTTCGGCACGGATACTTCGCGCGTTGTGCTGCTTATAAGAATACTCTCTTCAAATGATGTTTCCGCTTATGATGTTATACAAAACCTGTTCCCTGACAAGAACAAGGACTTTGTGTTCACCATTGCGGAGTCTGACATTGTGCTTGTAAAGGAAGTAAAGAGCGGCATTGAATCGAAAGATCTTGAAAAGCTGGCAAGGTCAATTTCAGATACGCTCAGCGGTGAGTTCTACACGAGGGTCAATGTCGGCATAGGCACTGTGGTTGAGGGCGTTAAGGATCTGGCTCGTTCGTTCAAAGAGGCGCAGATGGCGCTGGAAGTCGGCAAGGTATTCGATACTGACAGGGTGATAGTTTCTTATGACAATCTGGGCATAGCAAGGCTTATATATCACCTGCCGACAACGCTGTGCGAGACGTTTTTGAAGGAAGTTTTCAAGAAAGGCTCGATAGAATCGCTTGACCACGAAACGCTGTTCACGATACAGAGATTTTTCGAGAACAACCTTAACGTATCGGAGACTTCGAGGAAGCTGTTCGTACACAGAAACACGCTTGTTTACAGGCTTGAAAAGATAAAGAAGCTGACAGGTCTTGACCTGAGGGAGTTTGACCACGCTATTATTTTCAAGATAGCGCTTATGGTAAAGGAATACCTCTCGTCTAACCCAGTCAAGTTCTAAAAATAAAAATACAGAGATAGAAACAAAACAGCATATTTTAGGTTTCCTGTACTTTTAAGTACCTGTCAAGAAACTAAAAGTTTTCGATCGACCCTTTTTCAAAAGGGTCGTGGGGGTATGGGGGCAAATCCCCCAAAACACGGAGTGCGCGCCGCTATTAGAGGTTAGATGTTAGAAGTTAGAGGTTAGAAATGGTTTTGCGGCGTTTGCGTGTGCTTACCTTGACTGCGGTTTAGATAGAGGCAAGAAGCAAGAAAGTTGGATTTTTCTGTACTGCAAATTATGGTTTTTCTAGGAACATAGTATATCCCCTCCCACATCACATCCAAAGTTGGAACCGCTGGCGGAATATTCTTCCAGATGCGTGTGGAGTGAGCCGTGGTTGGGGTGGTGGTATGTAGGTGCAGTTGATATGAAAAGTAAATTTTTCCGCAGTACGTTGCAAATCAATTTCCCGCACTACTGACCTCCGTTTCCTTGCAAACAAACCCTATGCGTATTTCGCTATTTAGCCTCTACCACAAAGGCACGAAGTTCCGAGCGAAGAGGTCGCGACATTTCACCAAGGCTCAGCGCGTGGTTGAGGGTGTGGGTAAGGAATGAGGAGCTCGAGGGGAAAACCTTAGGGTAGGGGGTAAAGCGCGCGCCCTTCCTGACAGATTTACCCCCTATACCCCTATGGTTTTCCCCTCGAAAAGAGTCGTGCAAAAGAAATAGCACACTCAAAATGAGAAGATAACCGAAGTACAGAGGGCGTTGAACGGCTCCGCAGGTGGCGCGTAAGCGCGATACAGAAAAACTTGTACAAATGGAAACTTAAAAAAAAAAAACAAAAATAAAGAACAAAAAAGGAATAACAAAGGCGGTGCAACACTTGGTAGAATTTAAAGATGTTTCGGTCACTTATTCAAGCGGCGTAGATGCTCTCGACAGCATAAATCTGCGCATTAACGACGGTGACTTTGCTTTTATTGTCGGCTCTAACGGCGCAGGTAAATCTACGCTGATAAAGCTTCTTTTAAAAGAAATAGATGCCACAAGCGGCACGGTGCTGGTAAACGGCTATAACCTGCGCAAAATCAGGCGCAGAAAGGTATCTAAACTGAGAAGGACTATAGGCGTGGTCTTTCAGGATTTCAGACTGATACCGACTATGACCGTTTATGAAAACATAGCGTTCGTTCTGCGCGTTATAGATGCCCCCAAAAAGTACATCAAAACGCGCGTTCCGTATGTGCTGGAGCTTGTTGGGCTCTCGGACAAGATGAAAACATACCCCGAACAGCTATCGGGCGGCGAACAGCAAAGGGTAGCGCTTGCAAGGGCGCTGGTAAACGACCCTAAGCTTATTATTGCCGACGAGCCGACGGGCAACATTGACCCTGAGCTTTCGTATGACATAGTAGAGCTTTTAAAGGGCATTAACGAATGCGGCACAACCGTGCTTATGGTAACGCATGAGCACAACCTTGTTCGCTACTTTGGCGGCAGGGTAATAAGCCTTGAAAACGGCAGCATCACTTTTGACGAAATGGTAGGTGGAAGCGATGCGGATAAGTAGTGCAGGATATTTGGTAAAACAGGGCGTTACGGGCGTTTGGAAAAACAGAATGATGTCGTTCGCATCTTTTTGCATAATGCTTGTTTCGCTTATGCTGGTTGGAATTTCTATTCTGGCAGGCATAAATATATCAAGAATAATTTCGGGCATTGAGGCGCAGAATGAGATTTTTGTTGTATTAAAGCCCGAAGTAACACAGGCTGATATTGACAAGCTTTACGTTGAATTCAAGAACATCTCAAACGTTACCGAAGTTACGTTCTATTCAAAAGATCAGGCGTGGGCTGACATGATAGCCGATATGACCGAGCAGGAGCGCGATGCTATGCAATATGGCAACGGCGACAATCCCCTGCCCGACACATTCAGGGTAAAAATTGCAGACCTTGAAATAATGGACATAACATCAAGCCAGCTGACGACGTTTGACATGGTGGAGAGCATACAGTCGCCCGAATCTTTCGCAACGGCGCTGATAAGCCTGAGGAACGTGGCGGCGCTGATAACATCGGCGGTGGTAATTGCGCTGATGATAATATGCCTTGTAATAATCTCGAATACGACGAGGACGAGCGTGCACGCGCGGCGCAAAGAGATAAACATAATGAAGTACGTCGGCGCGACGAACTCGTTCATACGCATACCGTTCTTTATTGAGGGTATGCTGATAGGAATTTTGGCGGCAATAGGCGCGCTGATACTGACGAGGTTTGCATACATTGAGCTTTACAATGTTATAACCGAGCAGCTTCAGGGCTTGCAGATGATGGGTTCAAAGCCGCTGTATTCGTTTAGCAGTATATCGACATATGTGACTATTGCGTATATCGCGGCAGGCACGGTCATAGGCGCGCTGGGCACAACGATAAGCGCAGGTAAGTATCTTAAAGTGTAATGCGCTTACGCGCAAGCCTGCGGAGCAGAATTAGTGAATAGTGAATAACGAATAATGAATAGTGAATAGTTAAGGTGCGGCTTGCGCCGCGTATTTTAAAATCTTGTCAAGAAAGGGAAAGTTTTCGGTCAAGCCTTTTTCAAAAGGCTTGTCAGGGTCAAGGGGCGGAAGCCCATTGTCGCCGTCCGCAGACGGCGAAATTCCCATACAACGTGCGCTCCGAAAAAGGTGAATTGTGAAATAGTCCGGTGGACTATTTCACAATGAGGACAGCGACTGCATGGCAGTCGCGAGAAGAATTATTTCGCACCAAAATTTAAAAGCGAAATAATTCTTC
>CANRIA010000035.1 GCA_947630555.1 uncultured Clostridia bacterium | reverse complement strand
CAACTAGGGAACGCCCTCTCTTGCATGGGCGTAGCGTTCCCGTTGGGAACGCCTGAAGAATTATTTCGCCCCAAAAATTAAAAGCGAAATAATTCTTCCCCAGCGGTCGTTTACGACCGCTACACCCATTTGCGGAGCGCCTGCCGTATGGGGATTTCGCCGTCTGCGGACGGCGACGAGGGGCTCGCCCCTCGACCTGATGACCCTTTTGAAAAAGGGTCAATCGAAAACTTTTCCTTTCTTGACAGGATTTTAAAATTCGCGGCGAAGCCGCACCTTAACTATTAACTATTCAATATTCACTCTTTCACTATTCACTATTTCTGCTCCGCAGGCTGCGCGTAAGCGCAAATTATAAATACATATATATGCAGAAAAACTGCGGCGTTTTGATGCGCCGCAGTAGTTGTATTGTCTGCACTATAGATATTCTCGCATTTCTTACACAATATTCACACGCGATTTTCAGAAATCTATCACGAGTTTATCAAAATTTCGGAATATAATGGTATCAGTCGGTAATTTTGAAAAGACGTTTTGCATTATCGGCGGTAATGTCAAGCACCGACTGCGCATTAACACCCTTTACCTCGGCGACCTTTTCTGCAACACGGTATATCATGGCGCTCTCACTGCGCTGACCGCGGTAGCCCTCGGGCGCCATGTAGGGGCAGTCGGTCTCAAGCAGAAGTCTGTCCATAGGCACTGCCTCAAGCGCGCGCGAAGCCTTTTTGTTGTTCTTGAAAGTAAGCGCGCCCGTGAAACCTATATACATACCCAGCGAAATTACCTCGCACGCAGTTTCATAAGAGCCCGAAAAGCAGTGCAGCACGCCTGTGGGGCGAAATTTGCGCAGAAGTTTCATGGTGTCCTCGGTGGCATCGCGGCTGTGTATGATAACGGGTAGGCAGTGTTTGGCTGCAAATTCTAGCTGCGATGTAAAAAGAGAAAGCTGCTTTTCTCTGTCATAGCCCTCATAGTGATAGTCAAGACCTATCTCACCGACGGCGACTATTTTTTCACTGCGCGGCAGCATTTCTTCAAGCCTTTGTATATAGTCATCGGGCATATCGTAAATATGCTCGGGGTGTATGCCTATGGCTGTATAATAGTGCGGATATTTTGCACTGTACTCAATGCCATACTCGCAGGAGGGCAGATCGGTGGCGCAGTGTATTATGCCGCTTACGCAGGAGGAGAACATTTCTGTAAGAAGCGTGTCGCGGTCGCAGTCAAAAGAATAACCGTCGTAATGGCTGTGGGAATCGAATATGTTATTATATAAAGTCTGTTGTATCATGGGTATACCTCCTTTGATACGATTATAACACAAATATAAATTTATGTCAATAAAAAAGAGGTGAAAAAATGGCTAAGCCGCTTGGCGTTTTCAAGCGCTATGAAAAGAAATATATGCTCACGAAAGAGCAGTTTGACATGGTGCAGAAAGCTCTGGAGGGTCATATGCTTCTGGACAGCTACGGACTTAGCACGATATGCAGCATATATTTTGATACTGAAAACAACGACTTGGTGCGGCGATCGGTAGACAAGCCGGTATTCAAAGAAAAACTGCGGCTTAGGTGCTACGGCAAAAGCGTTGCAGACGACGACAACGTTTTTATAGAGCTTAAAAGAAAGTATGACGGAGTGGTATACAAACGCAGGGTGGCGGTGCCTTACTCTCAGGCGAGAGAATATTTATTGTGCGGCGGTCAGCTGCCCTCTGACAGTCAGATAGGCGAGGAGATAAAGTGGTTTGTGAGCTTTTACAAACCACTGCCTGCGGCTTTGGTATGCTACGACAGGCTGGCATATTACGGCATTGAGGACAGTGAATTTCGCGTGACGTTTGACCTTAACGTTCGCTGCCGCGGCGACAGGCTTACGCTTCAAGACGGCGACGACGGCATTTGCATAATACCGCAGGGAAACGCCATAATGGAGGTAAAGACCATTACTGCAATGCCTGTGTGGCTGTGCGATCTTCTCAGCGAGAACAGCATATACCCGACATCTTTTTCAAAGTACGGAACATTTTATAAAATGCAGGCGGAAAAACAGACCGCTGACATAAAGTAAACCATAGGGGGCAAAAATATGTTTCAGAGTATTTTTAACAATTCAACGGCGGTGCTGACGTCGATAACCGACAAGCAGATGCTTATATGCACGGCTGTATCGCTGCTGCTGGGCGTTGTTATAGCGGTGGTGACGAAAGTGACGAACGGGCACTCATCAAAAAGCATACTTACAACGCTTATACTTATACCCGTTATTGTGCAGCTTATTATAATGATGGTAAACGGCAACTTAGGTGTGGGAGTATCTGTAATGGGTGCGTTCAGCCTGGTGCGCTTTCGCTCGGTGCCGGGCAACGGAAAGGAGATAGTTTCTATCTTCAGCGCGATGGCTATAGGCTTGGCTACGGGCACGGGCTACATTGGTGTTGCGGTTGCTGCCACCGCTGTTATAAGCATAGTTTTGCTGATTCTTGGGTTTATACGCTTTGGCGAGGACGACAAGGGGGCAAGGCAGCTGAAGATAATTATACCCGAAGATTTGGATTTTACCGAGATATTCGACGATATTTTTGAAAAGTATGTAAAGCAGCCTGAGCTTGAAAAGGTCAAGACCACCAACATGGGAAGTATGTTTGAGCTTACATACAACATAATATTAAAGGACGCAAAAAATGAAAAGAAGCTTATTGATGAGATACGCTGCCGTAACGGCAACCTGACCGTTACCCTAAGCCACAGAGAGCATACGGGAATGGAACTTTAGGCAGCTTTGGAGGCGTTTGTTTTGAATAAAATAAAAAGTATATGTAAACTGAAAAAGGCTTTGGCACTTACAGCGGCGGTAATGCTGACCCTGACAGCGGCAGGCTGCGCGGACAAGGGAAGCAGTTCTTCGGGCAATAGTGCAGACAGTGGGCAGGCAGATTCTTCACAGGGCGGCGATATACATGAAGTTACAGGCGAGGTGCAGCCTGTGGTTTCTGACAAAGTAAAAGACAAAGACTTGGACGACAGCTACGGCAGCCCCACGGCGAAGATAACCTTTGGCGACAGTGTGCAGATCGAGGGCAGCGGCGTTTCAGAGAGCGGCGGTGTTGTTACGGTATCACAGGAGGGGACGTATATATTCAGCGGAAAGAGCGATAATGCGCAGATTGTGATAGCGGCTGACGAAAAAGCCGATGTGAAGATAGTTCTTGACGGGGCGGAGATAACGAGCACGAGCGGCAGTGCAATATATGCGCAGACGGCTGACAAGGTTATTGTAACGCTTGCGCCCGAAAGCTCAAACAGCCTTACTGACGGCGGAAATTCGGAGGCGTGCATTTACGCTGAGTGCGACCTTACCATAAACGGCGGCGGCGCTCTTTTAGTAACAGGCGGCATAAACGACGGCATTGTTACTAAAGATGACTTAGTGCTGGTAGACGGCGATGTTGCGGTAAATGCGGTATCTACAGGCATAAAGGGCAAAGACAGCGTTACTTTATACGGCGGAAAATACAGCGTATCTTGCGGCGGTGACGGGCTTAAATCTACCACTGCGGACGACAGCGAAAAAGGCTGGGTAGTTGTAAGCGGCGGTGAGATAGCCATTGAGAGCGGCAGTGACGGCATACAGGCTGAAACGTCGCTGACATTCTCGGGCGGAAAGGCTGACATAACGACCGACAGCGCGCTTTCTGATACGGGCGAGACGGCAGGAAAGGGGCTGAAAGCCACAGTCTCTATGTGCATAAGCGGCGGCGAGATAGCGGTTTCTTCTGTAGAGCACTGCCTGCACTGCGACGGCGCACTGACAGTTGACGGCGGTGAAATAACGGCAGATGCACAGCAGGGTGACGGTATTTCGGCTGACGGTGATGTTGTTATAAATGGCGGCGATATTACAGTTACACGCGGTGATGAGGGCATTGAAAGCAAGTCGTCTCTCACCATAAACGGTGGCAATCTTGACATAACCGCAAGCGACGACGGCATGAACACTGGCGGCAGCGATATGGCAACCGATGCTTCACACGATGTATCTATAAGCGGTGGAAATGTGCGTATAAACGCCGAGGGCGACGGCATAGACTCAAACGGAGATATAAATATTTCGGGCGGCGTGGTAACGGTGTTTGGCCCCACAAGCAACGGTGACGGGCCTTTGGACTGCGGCGACATGGGCGGAAAGATAGTCATAAGCGGCGGCACTGTTATGGCGGCAGGCTCGGTAGGTATGATGCAGCTGCCTGACGAAACGGCTTCACAAAACAGCATATACACCACTATGCTCAACGCCGCGCAGGGTGATATCATTACTCTTGCTGATGATGAGGGGAATGTTATTGTAACTTTCACGGCTGAAAAGCAGCTGGCAGGAATGACGGTTTCTTCGCCCGAAATAAAGAGCGGCACGACTTATCATCTTTACAAGGGCGGCAAGATAGAGAGCGACGAAAACGGTGAGGCGTTTAAAATTGACACCGACGGCGCGCAGGAGATAGCTTCGGGCGAAGTTGCGCAGGTCAATACTTCGTTTGGCGGAAGCGTTCAGGGCGGCTTCGGCGGCGGTAAATTCGGCGGCGGTTTTGGCGGCGGACAAAGACCCGACGGCGGACAAATGCCAAGTGGCGGACAAAGACCCGACGGCGGCAGAGGCGGCATGGGTGACATGGGCGGCATGAACGGCACGCCTCCCGAAATGCCCGACGGCGAAAGACCTGTGGTTTAAAACAAAATATAAAAAATGTTGACATTGCAATTGACAAACGGTCAAAACTGTGGTACTATATAATATAGTACAATGGCAGTGGAGAGCCGAACACTAGCCGCTGCTAAAATAGTGGGGGAGCTTGCTTGACAGGCTGAGAGGGGAGTTGTGCTCCCGACCCCTTATCTGATGTGGGTAATGCCAACGTAGAGAGTATTATGCGGAGGAGTACCTGTGTACTTTTCCGCATTTTTTGACAGGGTGATCTTATGGTAAAGATAAACGGCGAGTTTACAAAAGCCGAAGGCAAAACGGTGGAAGAATATCTTTCTTTGGCGGGGTATGACAAAAAACGCGTTGCCGTGGAGCTCAACGGTAACATACTGCCAAAGTGCGCTTATGCAGATACTATTTTTAAAGACGGCGACAGCGCGGAGGTGGTAAGCTTTGTCGGGGGCGGTTGACAGGCAGGCTTTACACCGCGTACTGGCACTGAGGTATGGCGAAGAAACGTTAGAACGGCTGGAAAATTCTGCGGCTGCGGTGTGCGGACTTGGCGGACTGGGGTCTAATATCGCGATTGACTTAGCGCGCGGCGGCGTGGGAAAGCTTATACTGATAGACTTTGATGTGGTGGATATTTCAAACCTGCACAGACAGCAATATAAAGCGGCGCAGGTGGGTATGCTGAAAACCGAGGCTATGGCTGAAAATATCCGCGAGATAATGCCGTATACGCAAATAGTTACATATAACGTAAAACTTACGGAAGAAAATATTTGTAAGTATGTTGCAGATGCAGATGTTATTTGCGAGGCGTTTGACGAAGCTGACAGCAAAGCCATGCTTATAAATACGGTTTGTGAAAAGCTGCCCGAAAAGTATATAATATCTTCTTCGGGAATGGCGGGATTTGGCGATGGAAATGATATAAAAACGCGCAGGATAACAGAGCGGTTTTTTCTTTGCGGTGACGGCAAGAGCGATGTAGATAGCGAAAAAACGCTGGTCTCTGCAAGGGTGTCACTTTGCGCGGCACATGAGGCTCTGGCAGCTTTGAAATTGCTGGCAGGGAAAATATAACGACAATTTTTTTTGAAAAGAGGCTATACATATGAACAACGATGACAAGCTTATACTGGGCGGTCATGAATTTGATTCGAGATTTATTTTAGGTTCGGGAAAGTATTCTCTGAAACTGATTGAAGCGGCGGTGCAGCACGCAGGGGCGCAGATAATCACCCTGGCGGTGCGGCGCGCGAACACAAAGGAGCAGGAGAGCATACTGGATCACATACCGCAGGGGGTAACGCTTTTGCCGAATACCTCCGGCGCGAGGACGGCTCAGGAAGCGGTGCGCATAGCGCGTTTGGCACGAGAGCTGGGCTGCGGCGATTTTGTGAAGATAGAGATAATGAAAGACTCAAAATATCTTCTGCCAGACAATGCCGAGACTGTGAAAGCTACCGAAATTTTGGCAAAAGAGGGCTTTGTGGTAATGCCGTATATGTACCCAGACCTGTACACGGCGAGAGACCTTGTGAATGCTGGTGCGGCTGCGGTTATGCCGCTTGCCTCGCCGATAGGTTCAAACAAAGGACTGGCAACAAAAGACTTCATACAGATACTTATAGATGAGATCGATCTGCCGATAATTGTAGATGCAGGCATAGGCAGACCCTCGCAGGCGTGCGAAGCTATGGAAATGGGCGCGGCGGCAGTTATGGCAAACACTGCCTTAGCAACGGCAGGCGACCTGCCCGTTATGGCAAAGGCTTTCAGGCAGGCTATTGAGGCAGGCAGGAGCGCTTATCTTGCAGGGCTTGGCAGAGTTATAACGCGCGGCGCGAGCGCATCTGACCCGTTGACGGGATTTTTGCGCGACTAGGGGGCGGCATAGATGGACAACAGTTTTTTTGTAGACTCCGCGCACCTTTCAAAAGAAGCGCTGGAGAAAAAGCACAGGCTTGAAAATGACCCGTCTTTCAGGAAAAACCACATGGAGTATCTTGAAGGCATGGAGGTGCTCCAGTCAGACATCTGCGAAAAGGTAATGGCGCAGATGAAGTCATACGACTATGCAAAATACACGGCAAAAGATGTTAAGGCGGCGCTGGAGCATGAAAATTGCACTATAGAAGACTTCAAGGCGCTGCTATCACCTGCGGCTGAACCTTTTTTAGAGCAGATGGCTGAGAGGGCGCGGCTTGAGACCAGCAAGCATTTTGGCAACACGGTGTATATCTTTACGCCGCTGTATATAGCAAATTACTGCGAAAATTACTGCGTTTACTGCGGCTTTAACTGCTATAATGACATAAACCGCATGAAGCTGAGCGAGCAGCAGATAGAGCATGAAATGAAAGTTATTGCTGACAGCGGAATGGAAGAAATTCTGATTCTTACGGGCGAGAGCCGCGCAAAAAGCGATGTCAAGTACATAGGCGAGGCGTGCAAACTGGCGCGCAAGTATTTCAGAATGGTGGGGCTGGAAATTTACCCCGTGAACACCGACGAATACAAATATCTGCACGAGTGCGGCGCGGACTATGTTACAGTCTTTCAGGAAACTTACGACAGCGACAGGTACGAGCAGCTTCATCTTTTCGGGCACAAAAGGGTGTGGCCATACCGCTTTGATGCGCAGGAAAGGGCGATACTTGGCGGCATGAGAGGGGTAGCATTCTCGGCACTGCTGGGGCTTGCGGACTTCAGAAAAGATGCGCTGGCGACGGCTATGCACGTTTACTACCTGCAAAGGAAATATCCGCACGTGGAGATGTCGCTTTCGTGCCCCAGGCTGAGGCCTATAAAAAACAACGACACCATAAACCCTCTTGAAGTGCATGAAAAGCAGCTTTGCCAGATAATTTGCGCATACAGAATATTTTTGCCTTATGTAGGGATAACCGTATCGTCGCGTGAGAGCGCGCGGTTCAGAAACGGCATTGTTAAGATAGCCGCAACGAAGATCTCCGCCGGGGTATCGACGGGCATTGGCGACCACGAAAGCAAGTACACAGGCAAAGAGGCTGACACGCCCGAGGGCGACGAGCAGTTTGAAATAGACGACGGCAGAAGCCTTGGCACTATGTATAAGGATATAGAGGGCGAGGGGCTTCAGCCTGTGCTGAATGATTATTTGTATGTCTGAAATTATTTGCGTAACTAACAGGAAACTGTGCAGAGGTGATTTTTTCAGACGTCTGGAAGAGATAGCGCAAAGCTGCGTTAAAGGTGTTATTCTTCGCGAAAAAGACCTGACGGAAGAAGAATATACCGCCCTCGCGAAAGAGGCACAGAAGGCGTGCGGCGAAAAGCTGATAATTCATACACATATAAATACAGCAAAGCTGCTGGGTATAAAAAAGATACATATGCCGATGAGTACGCTTGAAAATATGTCTATTGATAAGGCGTATTTTGACGAGATAGGGGCTTCCTGCCACAGTGTGCAAGAAGCCGAAAAAGCGCAGAGAATGGGCTGCACATACATAACGGCAGGGCATATTTTTGCTACCGACTGCAAAAGGGGTCTGCCGCCGAGGGGAACAGAGTTTTTAAAAGAATTGTGCGAGGCGGTGAGTATTCCCGTTTACGCGATAGGCGGCATAGATAAAGAGAATATGCACCTTGTAAAAGAAGCAGGCGCGGCTGGCGCGTGCGTTATGAGCGGCGGCATGGTTTGCGAAAACGCATTAAAGTTTTTTGAAGATTTGGGGCGATAGTATGGAGATAAAGACAAGGCGTGCCACGCAGCGCGATTTAGAGCGGATAAACGCGCTTTTGTATCAGGTGGCAATGGTGCACCACATAGGCAGACCCGACCTTTTTAAGGCTGGCGAAAAGAAGTATACCGACGAGCAGCTTATTGAGATACTGCGTGACGAGGACAGACCTATTTTTGCGGCGGTGGACGAAAACGACGTTATGCAGGGGTATGCGTTTTGTGTTATGCAAAAAAGCGGCGGCGGTGTGCTGACCGATATAAAAACGCTTTATATTGACGACATTTGCGTTGACGAGGCGCATAGGGGCAAGCACATAGGCACTAAAGTGTATGAAGCTGCGATACAGTATGCAAAAGAACAGGGCTGCCACAATGTTACGCTGAATGTGTGGGAGTGCAACCCGACTGCGATGGCGTTTTATAAGTCGCTGGGAATGAAGCCCTATAAAACGGGCATGGAGGTAATACTTTGAGCGGCATAGACGTTACTTTGTATGTGTGCACCGACAGCGGACTGATGTCATGCGAGACGGTCGAGCAGTCGGTGGAGGAGAGCATAAAAGGCGGCGCGACTGTTATTCAGCTGCGTGAAAAAAACGCGACTGGCAGGCAGTTTTTTGATCTTGCAAAAAGCGTAAAGAAAATTACCGATAGCTATGGCGTTCCGCTTATTATAAACGACAGAGCTGACATTGCGCTTGCGGCTGATTGCTCGGGCGTGCATGTCGGGCAGAAGGATATGCCGTGCGCAGAGCTGAGAAAAATAATGGGGGATAAAATAATCGGCGTTTCTGCCGCGACTGTTGAAGAAGCCCTGAAAGCGCAGGCGGACGGCGCTGACTATATAGGCGTGGGGGCTGTTTGTCAGACGGGCACGAAGACCGACACGCGAGCGGTGAGCATTGAAACGCTAAAAGAAATAAGGGCGGCGGTGCACATTCCCATGGTGATAATAGGCGGCGTTAATGAGAACACGCTCAGCCGCTTCAAAGGTCTTGGCATTGACGGTATAGCGGTCATCTCGGCGGTTATTGCAAAGAAAGATATTGCGCAGGCTGCCGCTGATATAAAGAAAATGTGGCTGGAGTAAATTATGTCAGATATGATAAAAACGGTGCTGACCATAGCAGGCTCAGACCCGAGCGGCGGTGCAGGCATTCAGGCGGATATAAAGACAATGGCAGCGCTTGGGGTTTACGCTATGAGCGCTGTGACATCGCTGACGGCGCAGAACACTATGGGCGTTAGGGGCATTAGTGATGTTTCTCCGGCGTTTTTGCAGATGCAGATAGATGCGGTTTTTGAGGATATTTTTCCTGATGCTGTTAAGGTGGGTATGGTATCTTCTGCCGAACCGGCGGCAGTTATTGCTGACAGGCTGAAATACTTTGGCGCGAAAAATGTTGTGGTAGACCCCGTTATGGTATCTACCAGTGGGAGCAGCCTTGCAAAAGACGGCTGTGTAAAGACAATGGAAGAAAAGCTTTTTCCGCTTGCCAAACTCATCACCCCAAACATACCCGAAGCTGAAAGGCTGTGGGGAAAACATATTGCAAGGCGCGAAGATATGCAAAAATGCGCCGAATATCTTTCTCAAAAATACGGCTGCGCGGTGCTGGTGAAAGGCGGTCACTTTGAGGGCGGCGCGGACGATATTCTGGTATGCCAAAAATGCAAAAAAGAAATATGGCTTTCGGGCGAGAGGATAGACAACCCCAACACGCACGGCACGGGCTGCACGCTTTCAAGTGCGATAGCGTCATACTTGGCGAGGGGAGAAGATCTTGAAGAAGCCGTAAAGAAGGCAAAAAATTATCTTACAGGCGCGATAAAGGCAGGACTCGATCTGGGTAAAGGCAGAGGGCCTTTAGATCATGCATACGCGCTGAGAAAACATATACAATAAGGAGAGGTGCGAAAAATGTCAGAATACACGACACAAATGGAGGCTGCGAAGAAGGGTATCATTACCAAAGAGATGAAAGCGGTGGCGAAGAAAGAATACCGCAGCGAGGAGGAAATCCGCGAACTTGTGGCAAAAGGTCAGGTGGCTATATGCGCTAACAAGAACCACAAGTGCTTAGACCCAAATGGCGTGGGCTCGATGCTTTCAACGAAGATAAATGTAAATCTCGGGGTATCGCGCGACTGCAAAGACTACGACATTGAAATGAAGAAAGTCATGCAGGCGGTAGAACTTGGCGCACACGCTATAATGGATCTTTCATCGCACGGGAACACTCAGCCTTTCAGGCAAAAGCTGACGAGCGAATGCCCTGCAATGATAGGCACTGTGCCCGTTTACGACAGCGTTATACACTACCAAAGAGACCTATCGGAGCTTACCGCGAAAGACCTTATTGACGTTGTAAGGCTGCACGCGCAGGACGGCGTTGATTTTGTTACGCTGCACTGCGGAATAACGCGCAAGACCATTGAGCAGATAAAAAAGCACAAGCGCAAGATGAACATAGTGTCCAGAGGCGGCTCGCTTATTTTTGCGTGGATGTGCATGACGGGGCAGGAGAACCCGTTCTATGAGTATTTTGATGAGATACTTGACATATGCCGCGAATATGATGTAACTATCTCGCTCGGTGATGCCTGCCGCCCCGGCTGCCTTGCCGATGCCAGCGATGTTTGCCAGATAGAAGAGCTTGTGCGGCTTGGAGAACTTACTAAGCGCGCATGGGCTAAAGACGTTCAGGTGATGATAGAGGGGCCGGGTCATATGCCGCTTGACCAGATAGCCGCGAACATGAAAATTCAGCAGACTATCTGCATGGGTGCGCCGTTTTATGTTTTAGGGCCGCTTGTTACAGATATTGCCCCCGGTTATGACCACATAACATCTGCTATAGGCGGTGCAATTGCTGCCAGCGCAGGAGCGGCTTTTCTGTGTTATGTAACGCCTGCGGAACACCTTGCTCTGCCGAATGTTGACGACGTAAAGCAGGGTATAATAGCTTCAAAAATAGCTGCACACGCGGCTGACATAGCAAAGGGAATCCCCCACGCGAGAGATATTGACGACCAAATGGCTGATGCGCGCAGAACGTTTGACTGGGAAAAGCAGTGGGAGTGCTCCATTGACCCCGAAACTGCCAAAAAAATACGCGCCGACAGAAGCCCTGAAATAGAGGAAAGCTGTTCAATGTGCGGCAAATTCTGCGCTGTGCGGAGCATGAATAAGGCTCTTAATGGCGAGTATATAGATATTTTGTAAAGACCAGCTATAAAAAGTCAATAGGAAAAGCAAAAAAATTTTCATAACCCCAGAAAAATGAATAACACATTTTTT
>CANRIA010000034.1 GCA_947630555.1 uncultured Clostridia bacterium | reverse complement strand
TTTCCCTTTCTGATTTTCTTTTTTATTCTATCAGATCTTTGGGCTTTTGTCTACTGTATTTTTATTGTAGCATACCACCTTTTTCTATTTATATTATACACCACACAAACCCATTTGTCAACACTTTTTTGAAAGCCGCCTCGCCTTGACAAGTATCGACAAGATGTGTTATAATATTCACAGCACCGGCTTATATGACTACGGTAGCGGTTGTTTCCCTTATCCTGTAGGGCGAAAGCCAATAATACACAGGAGAAAGGGGTGGTGTCCATGCAAGTTGCTATACTAGCTCTTACATTGTTGATATTAGTCGTAATTGACGAAATCATTAAGCACATAAAAAAATAACCGCACAGCTTGCCTAATTGTTGCGGCTATTTTTTAGTCAAAACTTTAGGAGACAACCGCTTAGTCTAAGCCGGCGCTCCTTTTTCTATTTATATTATACACCAAAGAAATTTATTTGTCAAGCACTTTTACTTACGTATTTTGCGCTCTTTCTTTTTGGCATTTTTGCCTGCTGCTGCGGTATCGGCATGTGGTCTGTTCCACAGCAGACCTACAAATACAAAGAAGAACGGTGTTACGGTAATTATACTTATATTGACATTCGCTTGCAGACCATATCCGAGCACGGCTGCTAGCAGTGCTGCGGCTGTCCAGCTGTCTTCGCCCAAAAAGAACTTCTTAACGCAGCCAAGACCCTTCTTTATAGTCACAAAGCCCATTGAAAGGTATATAAGCAGGCAGGGCACGCCGCACGCCAAGGCGAGGTCGAAATACTCATTATAAGATCGGTCGGTACTGAATCCAAGCTTGGAATCATACAGCAAAGTTGTGCCATAATAGCCAAAGCCTATGCAGTCGGGGCCGCCGCCGAGCACCCAGCTGCTTTTGAGCATATTAAGGCACTCTTTCCACAGTCTGGGGTATATATGCCAGCCGCTTATGCCGTTGTATTCGGGGAATGCTGTACCGAGTCTGTAGGCGCTGTCTATCCAGATTATTTCGCTGTCATATAGGTATGCGCGGTCGGCGAGGGCAACAATTGCAAATGCCGCAGCCGCGAGTACTATACCGACTATAGCAAACAGCACGCCATACTTATTTTTTGGCGATTTTTTGCGGAAAACTGTAGTTCTTACTATTTCTATCACCAAAACCGTGAGCAGTGCAAAAGGCACGCCGACATATCCTGCGACTGTACAGCTAAGAAAGCCTGCTGCGGCGCAAGTGCCCACGCACACTGCGCAGAAAACTTTTCTGACCTTGCTTTTATCATACACAAGACCTGCTGCTGCGACTGCGACAGCCATTGTCATAAGTGCGGCGAGGGCATGGGGTGTATGCACAAGACCGTCTGCGACATAATGCGCATATGAATCGGTGGAATTGCCGTTTATATAGAGCATATCGAAGAAGAAATTCGGCACTTTCTCCACAAGACCCGACACCGTTTGCAATATGCCGTATACTGCGTTTATCAGCGATATTGTAAGGAAAATATCGAGGTATGTTTTTCTGCGGCTGCGTGAATTTATCTGCGATGCGGCTACAAACAGACCGATATACGAAAACAGTGTGAGCATACCGTTATAGCGGTAATCTTTGCCGAAGAACGCGCACTTTATATCATACGCCATAAAGGTAGATACCACTACAAACAGCAGATATATCACGGGGAGCACAAAAAGCTTGTTCTCTCCCACCTTGAAATACTTTTTCGTCGCCGATATTATAAGTATCAGAAAACCTATAAAGCTGACTGCATAAAGTGCAATTTGCAGATAAGAGATATAGCCGCTGCACCTTGATGATATGCGTGAAAAATCGACGTATTTCATCGTTTGCAAAGCGTTTATGCCCGAAAAAGAGTATCTTAGAGCGCCCTTTGAAACATAATAGGGTATGCTCATAACAAACAGCACAATAGCTGACAGTGCAAGATAGATAAAGCCCAGCTTTTGATACTGCCGCTCGGTCATATTAACGATAAAGTCGCTTTTTTCGGTAGAATGAAAAAGGTGTTTTCTTTCTTCTTTTTCTTTATTGTCCATATCCGTCATATCTCCCACGTTTTAAGATTTTGCCGTGCTGATATATACTTGCTAAAATGGGTGGCAGAGGCGACCTCATACCACCCGATCATTTACTTTACAACTCTATGTGATTATATAGTTATTTAGCGTACTCGATAGCTCTGCTCTCTCTTATGATGTGTACTTTTATCTGTCCCGGATATTCCATTTCGTTTTCGATACGTTTTGCGATATCTCTTGCGACAAGTACCATTCTTTCGTCGTTTATCTTTTCGGGCGATACCATTATACGCACTTCTCTACCTGCCTGTATAGCGTATGATTTTTCAACGCCGTCATAAGATGAGCATATTTCTTCAAGCTTTTCAAGACGTTTGATATAGTTTTCGTAGTTCTCGCTTCTTGCTCCGGGTCTTGCGGCCGAGATAGCATCTGCTGCCTGAACAAGTGCGGCTACTACTGTTCTTGTTTCCACGTCGCCGTGGTGAGCCTCGATAGCGTGCAGCACGTCGGGGCTTTCTTTATACTTTCTGCAAACGTCCACACCTATCTGAACGTGTGAACCTTCTATCTCATAGCTGAGCGCCTTGCCTATATCGTGCAGAAGTCCTGCTCTGCGCGCAAGTGCCGCATCAACGCCGAGTTCAGATGCCATCATTCCTGCCAGATGCGCTACTTCTATAGAGTGGTCAAGCACATTCTGACGATAGCTTGTTCTGTAGTGAAGTCTTCCCAGCAGTTTTACAAGTTCGGGGTTTATGCCGTGCACGTTCGTTTCCAGTATGGCTCTTTCGCCCTCTTTCTTGATCCTCTGCTCTACTTCACGTCTTGCCTTATCCACCATTTCTTCAATGCGGGTCGGGTGGATACGACCATCGTTTATAAGTTTTTCAAGCGCTATTCTTGCTATCTCACGTCTTACCTGATCGAAGCATGAAATAGTTATCGCTTCGGGTGTATCGTCTATAATAAGTTCAACGCCTGTAAGAGTTTCAATAGCTCTTACATTCCTGCCCTCACGACCGATTATTCTGCCCTTCATCTCGTCGTTAGGCAAAGATACGACAGAAACAGCCGTTTCTGAGACCTGTTCGGACGACCACCTTGAAATGGCAAGTGATATATACTGCCTTGCCTTGCTCTCGCATTCCTCTTTAAGCTGTGCTTCATAGCTTTGTATTTTGACGGCTTTTTCATGCACAAGCTCTGATTCGAGCGAGTTGAGAAGATGTTCTTTTGCTTGTTCTTTGGTAAATTCGGAGATCTTTTCGAGCATATCCAGCTGACTTTTCTTTATCCTGTCCGCCTCGGCAAGTTTTTCATCTGCCGCCTTGTGCTTGGAACTAAGAGACTCCTCTTTCTTTTCGATCATGTCGATCTTTTTATCGAGAGTTTCCTCTTTCTGCTGGATACGTCTTTCCTGCCGCGAGATCTCTACGCGCCTTTCTTTGATCTCTTTTTCCGCTTCACTGCGGCTTTTATGGATCTCGTCTTTCGCTTCGACCAGTGCGGACTTTTTAAGACTCTCCGCTTCCTTGCCTGCGTCCTTTACTATTCTTTGAGCTTCTTCTTCTGCCGAGCCTATTGCTGCCTCGGCTGTTTTCTTTCTGTATCTAATGCCCTGCCGAAAACAGATAAAGCCTGCTATGGCAGCGCCTGCTATACAGCAAATGACGCAGAGCAAGATAACTATAGGTATATCCATATAGTCAGTCCTCCTCTTAAAAATTTAATATGAAATTGTAAAGATACAAATACGCATATCAATGCATAATACTATTATATAATAATTCTTCTCCCGTGTCAAGAAATTTTTGAAAAAATAGCTCAAAACCTCTTGACAAGGGCGAAAATTCGTGATAACATATAGGTTAAAGATGTATTTTAAAGCTATGAAAAGCTATGAACGGAGAAGACACTCTTTAAAAAATGGCGCAAACAGAGAGCATTGCCATAGGCTGGAAGCAATGCTGCGGCACAAAAGTGCGTACACCGCTCCGCGAGCGCGCCCAACAAGCGACGTTTTGCCTGCGTTAAAGGCTTTAAAGGCAGTAAATGCAGCAAATTTACTGTAAACACGGGTGGAACAGTGTTCTGCATGGCAGAATGCCCCGAAAGGAACGTTTTTACGCTCTTTTCGGGGATTTTTGATATATAAACATACAGAGGAGATGCTAAAATGGCAGACGTTATTCGCAGGATAGAGCAGTCGCAGCTGGGTGAGTGTTTAGAGGTCATACACCGCAGTTTTGCGCCTGTGGCAGGTCAGTTTCACTTAACGCCGCTCAATTGCCCGACATACACGGCGTTTATAACGCTGGAGAGGCTCATATTTGAATCGGGCAACGGGGTTGAGTTTTACGGCATTTACGACGGCACAGACCTTGTAGGCGTTGTTGGTCTTGACAAGCGCGAAAATGAAGTGCAGATAAAGCATTTATGCGTTCTTCCCGAAAAACAGAATATGAATTTTGGCACGCGTCTTATGGAATATGCGGCGAGAGAGGCGGCAAAAATGGGATACAGGCGGATAAGCGCAGGTATAATAGACGAAAACGAGCGGCTGAAGAAGTTCTATTTGCGCCGCGGCTACACCGAGATAGAAAAGCGCAGTTTTACGCATCTGCCGTTTGTGGTGTGCTATATGATAAAGGAGTAAAAAGCGTATATGCGGAAGATACTAAGCATATGCTGCGTCACGGTGAGCGTGATAATCGGCATTTTTCTTGACTACATAGCCTACAGGGTATCGCAGAACAGCACAGACTCTAAACTGGCGATACTGATATTCATACCGACATTTATTGTGATACTGTGGCTGGGGACGTTCTACGACCAGTTATCTGTAAAAGAGGGAAAAGCTGTACTTAAAAAGCGCATGAGGGTAACACTGCGAGTGGTGTACACTATGAGCCTTTTGACTGTATGCGCGATATGGCTGTGGGTGATATACAAGTACACATACTATTTTGGTGACATTATTGCCTCGATCAAGAGCGCATTTGACTGATTTAACTGACGGAGGGCTGCACATGGTAATTATACAGTCTGCAATATGCTTTTTGTGCATAAACTGCCTTGGAATATCGGCGTTTTACGGCATAGGCGGCAGGGTGTCTACTGCCCTTTTGGCGGCGGCGATAGTGATATTCATAAGCGCAAAGCCTGTGTTTAAAAAGCAGCCTGCAAAACGCCTTAAAATACTTGCAGGCGGTGTGAGGCTGCTGTGGATATTTTTGATAACGCTGGTGCTTTCTATAGCTGCGGCGGTGTGCATAATTGCCCTTGGCGAGCTGAAAGTCTCCGAGATAGTGTGGTACATAGTGTTTGCGGTGGCTATGCTGTTTGTGATATTCTGGGCAGGAATGCTGAGGTGTTATTTTACCTCGGTACAGCTTGGAATAAAGCACAGGGCTGCCATGCTGATATGCGGATTTATTCCGCCGCTGAATGTTATTGTACTTATAAAAACACTGCGTATAATGGGTAAAGAACTGAAATTTGAAAACGAGAAAATTAAGATAGACAAGCAGCGCGAGGGCAGGCAGATATGCAAAACAAAGTACCCGATACTTATGGTGCACGGGGTGTTCTTTCGCGATTTGAAATACTTTAATTACTGGGGCAGGATACCCGAAGAACTGGAGAAAAACGGCGCGGTGGTATATTATGGTGAGCAGCAGTCGGCGGCGGCGGTATATGACAGCGGAAAAGAGCTGGCAGACAGGATAAATGCGATAGCCGAGAAAACGGGCTGCGGCAAAGTGAACATAATAGCGCACTCAAAGGGCGGACTGGATTCGCGCTGCGCGATAACACTGCACGGCTGCGCTGATAAAGTGGCATCGCTGACGACGATAAACACGCCCCACCGTGGGTGCAAGTTTGCAGACTTTCTTATAGAAAAGGCAAGCGAAGGGCTGTGCGACACGGTATCTTCAAAGTACAACGCGGCTATGAAGCTGCTGGGCGACAGCGACCCCGATTTTATGGCGGCGGTTAAAGACCTGACGGCAGAAAACTGCGCCGCTTTTAACGAAAAGTGCCCCGACAGCGAGGGCGTGTACTATCAGAGCGTTGGCTCGGTGAACAAGGGCGCGCTGGGCGGTCAGTTTCCGCTGAATATGTCGTATCTTTTCGTAAAGAGGTTTGACGGCAGCAACGACGGACTTGTTTCGGAAGATTCGATGAAGTGGGGCGAGGACTTCACATTTTTGCAGCCCGGCGGCAAGAGGGGTATATCGCACGCTGATGTGATCGACCTCAATCGCGAGAACATTGAGGGGTTTGACGTGCGAGAGTTTTACGTGGGACTTGTTGAGGGTCTGAAAGAGAGAGGGTTGTAATGGTACGCGAGGCTGAAAAAGGCGATCTGCAAGGTATTTTAGAGTTATACACCCAGCTGCACGGCGAGAGTTTTTCAAATGTTGGCGAGGGGCTTCTGGCTGTATGGGATAAGATACTGAATGACAAAGCACACCATGTTATAGTGGCTGAGGAGGGCGGAGAAATCGTTTCTTCCTGCGTGTGCGTTATAATACCAAATCTTACGCACGGGCAGCGCTCTTACGCAGTTATAGAGAATGTTGTGACAGATGAAAAGCACCGCTGCAAGGGCTATGCCACAGCGTGCCTTGACTATGCAAGAGAGATAGCCTTGGCTGAGGGCTGCTACAAGATGATGCTGATGACGGGCTCAAAGAAGGAAAGCACCTTGCATTTTTACGAACGGGCAGGCTACAACCGCGCAGACAAAACGGCGTTTGTGCAATGGCTGAGGGGATAACCATGAAGAAAAAGAGCAGGCTACTCAGAGTAATTAAGTGGACAGCAATTATTATCTTGCTGCTTATTGTGATCTTCTTTTTAGTCAGAGCTATAGGAAAAGCTGTCTTGAATAAAACTCCCGACGGCGGTATCAACGAGTCGATGTACATTGACGTAAACGGCACAAAGCAGTGGATAAGTATTTATGGTGAGGACAAGGATAACCCCGTATTGTTATATTTACACGGTGGGCCGGGTTCTTCAACGAGTCATCTGGATTATGTTATTACAAGAAAATGGGCAGATGTATATACGGTAGTAACTTGGGATCAGCGCAATTGCGGAAAGAGCTATGATAAAGATCAAAACGATACCACCTTGACAAAAGAAATGCTTTTGACCGACGGAAAAGAAGTTACGGAATTTGTATTGAATTATCTGTCAAAAGATAAACTGACCGTTTTAGGTCATTCGTGGGGGAGCATTTACGGCGCAAATTTAGTGCTTGAATATCCTGAGTATTATGATTGTTTTATCGGTACAGGGCAGCTCGTAGACTGCTTGGATAATGAAACTGCTTTCAAGCAGGAAGCCTATAAATGGGCGCAGGGCGATGAGGAAATGCTGGATATGGTGAGCAAGCTCACGCCGGAAAATGCTGATGCAAAGCATTATTCAATAAAAAACACCATTATGAATAAATACGGCTATGATATGATGGCAAACGGCGCTGATTACAGTCTGATACCGACGGTAATTTTCAATCCGTACTATTCCGTTGCCGATTGGGTCAGATTTCTGGGTACTGATAACAGTTGTTATATGGATTTTATTTCATCAGATGAATTTGCGGCTTTCTCACTTAAAGACAAACTTGACTATCAGGTGCCTTTTTATAACATAAACGGCGATAAGGATTATCAGACAAATTACAAACTGGCGCAGGAATATTTTGATAAAGTAAATGCGCCATATAAGCAGATGTTCATCATGGAAAATATGACACACGGGTTATTAGAATCTGATTCTGAGGGGTTTTCTGAAATACTGCACCAAATTGCAGAAACAGAAAGAGAGCGCGGATAGAAGCTAGAAATTGTGACTTGTCCGTACTGCGAATTATTCAATTTTGAAAAATTATATTATTCCCGACCCTAACACCGCCCAAAAGGGAAAGCTGCTGGCAGAATATTCTTCCAGCAACGTTAGAGGGGAGTGGGTTTAGGTAGTGGGGTGTGAGAGTGTGAAACGTGCAAAGGTGTGGCGGCGTACTTCTTGCTTCTTGCTTCTGAGCAAACCGCAGTATTGAAAATCTGCCGCGAGAATAGCAAAAGCGTTTCTAACTTCTAACATCTAATATCTTGCCTCTAATAGCTGAATATTCTTCCAGCGGATATTAAGGAAGATATTCGCTGGGGTTATATAGAGATTTTTCACATTGTACGGCGTTCTCTGAGAGAACGCGAAAGGAGAGATAGGGCTTCTCATTAGGGAACGCCCTCTCTTGCAGGGCGTTCCCTCTTTCAAAATAGTCCACAGGACTATTTTGAAATTCACCCTTTGCGGAGCGCCTGCCGTATGGGGATTTCGCCGTCTGCGGACGGCGACGAGGGGCTCGCCCCTCGACCTGACGCCCCTTTTGAAAAAGGGTCGATCGAAAACTTTTAGTTTCTTGACAGGGATTATAACTTGTGCGGTTAAACGCACTCGCTGAAAAATTACAATTCAGATATGCGCAAAGTGTTGGCAGCAAGGAAAAAAGCCCGTCATACCGCAAGGTATGCGCCGCCGACCGTTTATGGCGGCGAGGGATTTTTAGATATGCGCTATTTGCTCTGAACGGACTATGCAAAAGAATTACGGTTTTGTTTTCTGAAAGGCTTCAGGACTTTCAGAAAGCAAAATCGGCGACCCCATAATGTCGCCGAAGTAATTCTTTCAAGTGGCTTGGAGGCTAAAGCCGACAAGACGATGCGCTCCTGCGCTGCGCGTAAGCGAAAACTTTTACAAAGCTATTGCGCACGCAAGCGCGCGCAGGGAAAAGAGATAGGGCTTCTCAAAGGGGAGGCTCTCTCTTGCAGAGCCTCCCCTCTCCAGAAACAGTCCACAGGACTGTTTCTGAATTCACCCCTCTCAGAGCGCTTATCGCGTTTTTGTGGGGCTTTGCCCCACGCCCCACGACCCTTTTGAAAAAGGGTCGATCGAAAACTTTTAGTTTTTAGATTTGAAAATTTATTAGGAGGTCATCATTATGATAAACTTAACACTTAAAGACGGCAGTGTGAAGACTGTCGAAAATGCCATGCCTGCAAGCGAGATAGTCAAGGGCATAGGCATGGGACTTTACAAGGCGGCTTGCTGCGTGAAGATAAACGGCGAGGTGAAAGACCTTCGCACGGTTATTGACGGCGACTGCACGTTCGAGGTGCTTACCTTTGACTCGAAAGCAGGCAAGGAGACTTTCAGGCACACGGCATCGCACCTTATGGCGCAGGCAGTGAAGAACCTATACCCTGAGGCAAAACTGGCTCGCGGCCCTGCTACTGACACCGGCTTCTACTACGATTTTGACGTTGAAAAGCCGTTCACGCCCGACGACCTGACAAAGATCGAAGCTGAAATGAAACGCCTTGTAAAAGAGGACTACGCTCTTGAGCGCTTTGAGCTTTCTGCGGACGAGGCTATAAAGCTTATGCAGGAGCGCGGCGAGGACTACAAGGTAGAACTTATAAAAAAGCACGACGACCGCGGCGAAAAGCTGTCGTTCTACAAGCAGGGCGATTTTATTGACCTTTGCGCAGGCCCTCACATTATGAGCATAGGCGCGATAAAGGCGTTCAAGCTGACTGCCTGCACGGGCGCATACTGGGGCAAGGCGGAAGACGGCATACAGATGTGCCGCGTATACGGTACTGCGTTCCCGAAGGCATCACTCTTAGACGAATTTTTGAAACAGCAGGAAGAAGCCAAACTGCGCGATCACAACAAGATAGGCAGAGAGCTTGAATACTTCACGACGGTGGATTACATCGGTCAGGGCTTGCCGATAATGCTGCCCAAGGGTGCGCGCGTTATACAGCTTATGCAGAGGTGGATAGAGGACTTAGAGCAGTCAAAAGGCTGTATGCTTACCAAAACGCCGCTGTTTGCAAAGCGCGATCTTTACCGCATTTCGGGTCACTGGGATCATTATCTTGACGGTATGTTCGTTCTGGGCGACCCGAATGACGAGGAGAAAGAGTGTTTTGCGCTTCGACCGATGACCTGCCCGTTCCAGTATCAGGTATTTTTAAACAGGCAGCGCTCTTACAAAGAGTTGCCCATGCGCCTTGTTGAGACCTCGACCCTTTTCAGAAACGAGGACAGCGGCGAAATGCACGGTCTTATAAGGGTAAGGCAGTTTACTATCTCGGAGGGTCACTACATTCTGCGACCCGATCAGCTTGAAGAAGAATTCCGCGGCTGTTTAGAGCTTGCTAAATACTGTCTTGATACTGTGGGACTTTTGGAGGACTGCACGTTCAGGTTCTCGCAGTGGGATCCTGCAAACCCGAACAACAAGTACGAGGGCACGCCCGAGCAGTGGGATCACGCTCAGGCGGCTATGAAGAAGATACTTGATGACATAGGTCTTGAATACGACATCGGCATTGACGAAGCTGCGTTCTATGGTCCGAAGCTTGATATACAGTACAAAAACGTATACGGTAAGGAGGACACGCTTGTTACTATACAGATAGATATGCTGCTTGCCGAGAGGTTCGGTATGTACTATGTTGACAAGGACGGTCAGAAGAAGCTGCCGTACATCATACACAGGACATCGCTGGGCTGCTATGAGAGAACGCTGGCGTATATGCTTGAAAAGTATGCAGGGGTACTGCCTTTGTGGCTCGCGCCCGAGCAGGCAAGAATTATGACTATAGGCGATGAACATCTTGAATACGCAAACAAGCTGGCGCAGGACATGACTGCAAAGGGCATGAGGGTAACTGTTGACAGCCGTGATGAGAACATCGGCACGAAGATAAAGGGCGCACGCCTTGAAAGAATACCTTACATGGTGATAATAGGCGACAAGGAAATGCAGAGCGGCTGTGTTTCGGTGCGCTCGAGAAAAGAGGGCGAGCTTGGCGCGCTTGACAGGGCTGCGTTCATTGAAAAGCTGGAGCAGGAGATAGTTACAAAGGCAAAGTAGGAGTGAAAGATAATGAAGTTCCGTCCGTGCATTGACATACACAACGGCAGGGTGAAGCAGATAGTGGGTTCTACTCTGCTGGGCGAAAATGCGGCAGAAAATTTTGTTTCAGACCTTGGCGCGGCGCATTTTGCGAAGATGTATCGCAGTGACGGTCTGACGGGCGGGCACGTTATTCTTCTCAACGCTAGGGGTACGGAGTTTTACGAGGCTGACAAGCGGCAGGCGTTTGAGGCGTTTAAAGAGTACCCGGGCGGATTGCAGGTCGGCGGAGGGATAGATGATGAAAATGCAGCGGAGTTTTTGAGCGTGGGCGCGAGCCATGTTATAGTGACTTCGTTTGTGTTCAAAGGCGGTGCGCTTGACAGAGAGGCTCTTAGCAGGCTTATTAAGAAAGTGGGCAAAGAGCGCATTGTGCTAGACCTTAGCTGCAAGAAGCTTTGCGGCGAATATTTTGTTATGACCGACCGCTGGAGCGTAAAAAGCGACATGGTGCTTAGTGAGCGCACGGTGCAGGGGCTTTCGGCAAGCTGCGATGAGCTGCTTGTTCACGCCGTTGATGCTGAGGGGAAGTCGCGAGGGATAGACAGCGACCTTGTGAAGATACTGGCGGCAAGCGATGTTCCCGTGACATACGCAGGGGGGATATCGTCGTACAGTGACATTGAGAGGCTCGGAGCACTGGGCGGCGGAAAGGTAGATTTTACGGTAGGCTCGGCACTGGACATCTTCGGAGGGAAGATGGAGTACGGGGTGCTGGCGAGGGAATACGGAATTAGTGAATAGTGAATATTGAATAACGAATAGTTAATAGTTAAGGTGCGGCTTACGCCGCGGATCTTAAATTCTTGTCAAGAAAGGAAAAGTTTTCGATTGACCCTTTTTCAAAAGGGTCATCAGGGTCAAGGGGCGGAAGCCCTTTGTCGCCGTCCGCAGACGGCGAAAGCCCCATACGGCAGGCGCTCTGAGAGGGGTGAATACTAAAACAGTCCTGTGGACTGTTTTAGTAGAGGGGAGGCTCTGCAAGAGAGAGCCTCCCCTTGTTGTAGCGCATAGCTCTTTTACCTGCGCTCGCTTGCGTGCGCAATAGATTTGTGAAAAAACTCGTTTCTTGCCTCTTGCCTCTCGTCATCTTGCTTCCGGCAACCCACCACTAAGCACACTCCCCGCAAGGATGGCTGGCAGAATATTCTTCCGTTAGCATATGACGTTGGCAGAAAGTAGTATTAGCAAGCGAACGGATTTTACTGATATAAATCGGAATTAAGAAAGTAGGCTGAAAATGATAATACGATATTTACAACAAGAGGATGATCTCCTTGAAATAAGC
>CANRIA010000033.1 GCA_947630555.1 uncultured Clostridia bacterium | reverse complement strand
GCGAAATAATTCTTCAAGCGTTCCCTTTGGGAACGCTAATCCCATGCAAGAGAGGGATTTTCCTATGAAAAGACCTTGGCTTTCTTGCCTGCGCACGCAAGCGTGCGCAATAGCCTTGTTGAAAGTTTGCGATTATGCGCCAGCTAAAACTTCACATACAACACGGCGTTCCAGAATGGAACGCGGAAAGAGAGATATGCGCTATAACAAGGAGAGGCTCACCTTTTAGAAGCAAGAAAACGAGAAGCAAGAGGCAAGACGAGCATTTTGAAAAAACTGCGCAAAGCTAAAAAAGCAATTTCTTGCTTCTTGCCTCTTGTAAATCGCAGGTATGGAAAACTGCCTCAAGAGTTTTAAAAAACGTTTCTTACTTCTAACTTCTCACTTCTAACCTCTAGTAGCAGAGCGCACGTTGTGTTTGTGGGGCTCTGCCGGCGGTCGCTTGCGAACGCTACGACCCATGCAAGCCTTTTGAAAAAGGGTCGATCGAAAACTTTTCCTTTCTTGACAGGATTTAAAACTTTTGCGTGCTGTGGGGCGTTTAACAGCTCCGCAGGTTAGCTGCGACAGCAGCAAAAACTCTACATTTGCGCTGCGAACAGAAAATAATACGTCACCCACGAAGATACGCAGAACATGGCGGATAATATGTAAGTCAGGCTTTGGCAATATCTGATGATAAAATTCTGCCTTGAAACGCTTTTTGCCTTTTGCAGAATTATTCCCAAAGATACCGCGCCTATCACCATGGTGGGCAGAATGTAGCGAAAATTCATCGTGCAGGTGTAGGGAAAGCTGAAACAAAATCTGTAGTAGCTTATCATGTATGTTGCGTGGGCGACCAGCAGCGCGAGGCGCGGCAGCCTATCTTTGCCCTTTATAAACTGCATGACAATTAGCGATACAAATGAAACCACCGCCAAAAACAGCGCCGTATAGAAAAGCACTTGCGGTGCTGTATACTTAATGCCGTCAAAAGGCTTGCCGCTCATATGCTCGCCAAAAAGAGAATTTTTCAAAAACGCAATGGTTGGGTTGTATTCGCAGTAGTCGTTGCCTGCCAGGTCGCCCCACTGCTCAAACACGCTTTTAAACTGAAACAGGCTGAAATCAAATAGCCGTTTTGCGGTGGGTATATTGCCGACATACTGAAAACTTTGGCTGCCGCCGAGGTCGGGCACATAGCCAAAAGGCATTTTGTACTGCGCAAAACATTTTACGCTCCACCAAAGACCAAGCGGAAAGCATACCAAGGCAAAAACCACCAGCCTGCCAAGAATGTTTACAATATCGCTGCGGTATTTGTATATGCCAAACAGGAAAATTACAGCTACAGCAGGGGCAGCCAGCGCCGCCGACAGCTTTGTTGACATACCAAAACCTATAAGCAGGGCTATTTTCAGGGTACCCCACATACTCGGCTTGCGGTACCACAAAAGCGCGGTATAAAGCGCCGCCAGCGCAAAGGTTATTGAAAGTATATCGTTGTTTATACTTCCTGCCATTATCACCATTGAAGGGTGAAACGCGGCTATTGAAAGCGCACAGATCATCGGCTTGCCTTTAAGACCGAAATACCGCAGTATTTTATAGGTGAGTATTATACAGCAGCAGGAATAAAACAGCGTAAGCGCCTGTATACTCTCGCACGCGCTTTGGTACGGCATACCAAAAAATGTGAGGACTCTCATCCACGCGGCGGAGATGATATGGTGCACGGGTGGGTGGTAAAACTGCCATGTTGCGGTGGGGTCGCCTTTTGGCAGTGAAAAATTGTTGTAGATATACTCAATATATGCCGCGTGACCGTCGCCGCCGCCGAAAGTGTGAACATCATTTTGCCGCAGCGTAACAGGTGTTTCAAGGACATACACAAAGCGGAAAATAAATCCCTCGGCAAAAACTAGCATCAGCGCTGCCTTTTCACGCAGGGCAGGAATGTTTTTATTCTTCAGCAAAAAATATATCAATATGGCGGCTGCCGCGGCAAGCAGTGAAAGTATCAAAAACAGCAATTCAATTTGCGCAAGATAGCTGTACCCCGTGAAAGACAGCGCGGCGCAAAGCATAAATACTGCAATATATGGGTGGTTTTTTACCGCGTGCGCGATGCTGTATATATTACTTTTCTTCATGATATTCCTTTTCGGCGTTTACGTTCCATATATCTTTGCGGCTCTTTTTGTTTTCTGCAATAGCCTTTACCGTTTCAAAAGCGGTGAGCATTGAGTGATCCATGTTGTTGTAGCGGTGCTGACCGTTTCTGCCCATGCAGTAAAGGTTATCAAAAGTATCTAAGAATTTAATTACCGTACCTAAGTGCTTATAGGTATCAAAATAGGCAGGGTAGGCTTTTTTGACCCTTTCAACGTGCGCATCAATAACGTCGTCGGCGCTTTGTATAACGCCTATTTTTTCAAGCTCTTTGGCGGCAAACTCTATAAAGTCGCGGTCGGGCGTGTTCCACATATCATCGCCCTCGGCACAGAAGTATTCAAGCCCCAGCCACACGGTGTTTTCGGGGTCTTTCACCATATAAGGCGACCAGTTGTTGAATATCTGTATTCTGCCCATTTTAACGCTCTTGTCCTGAACGTAGATCCAGCAGTCGGGCACTATATCGCCCAGCGTGGGAATATCGGTATTATTTTTAAGCGCAAGTTTGTTTACAAGCAAGCCTGCGGTCATAAAGTCGCGGTAGGGAAGCTTTCTTGCAATTCTCTGCACCACGCCGCAGGGTTTGTCGCCGTCCATAGCGGCAATCAAGTCTTTTATAGGCATGGTGGAGAGGAAGATGTCGCCCTCAATAGTTTTCTTTCCATCGGGGGTATCGCACACCACCGAAGTTATGTGCCTGCCTTGGCACATTATCTTTTTGACCTCATGCTGCATCAGTATCTCGCCGCCCATGTCTTTGACCTTTTCGGCGGCTGTTTCCCACAGCTGACCCGGGCCGTATTTGGGGTATACAAATCTTTCAATAAGCGAAGTTTCAACGTTTCTGCTTTTTATATGAAGTGCCTTGCCTGCCATATCTTTCAAAAGCGCGGTGATAGACAGCCCTTTTACCCTCTGCGCGCCCCAGTCGGCTGAAATTTCGCTGGGGTGCCTGCCCCAAAGTTTTTCGGTATAGCCCTCAAAGAACATAGAGTAAAGCACCTTGCCGAAGCGGTTTATATAGAAGTTTTCAAGGCTTGTTTCGGGCAGTTTGAACATACACGCTTTAAGGTAGCTCAGCCCCGCTTTGAATGTCGTCAGCAGACCCATATTTTTTATTGTCTGCGGTTTCATAGATATAGGGTAATCGAAAAAATGGTTGTTGTAGTATATGCGCGAAACTCGCTCCCTCACCAGCATTACGCGGTCTTCCTGTTCGGGGTCGGGGCCACCCTCGGCGAGGGGCTTTTCGCGCTCCAGCAGTTTATCATCGTAAGAGGGCGCGCCCTGCATGGGCATAAGCTGTTCCCACCAGTTTGTGACTTTATCGTTTTTAGAGAAAAAGCGGTGACCGCCTATATCCATTCTGTTGCCTTGGTATGAAACTGTCTGCGATATGCCGCCTATACTGTCGGTCGCCTCCAGCAGGGTGACGGAGTATTCGCCGGTCTTTAAAAGCTCTACAGCCGCTGTAATGCCGGCAGGGCCTGCGCCTATTATTACTGCTTTTTTCATAAAATTCATCTCCATAAAATAAACAACAAACAAGTTTGTTTTGCATATAATGTATCAGACGTCTGCGTGGGTGCAGAATATGCCCTTGTCTGTTATATCTATGTATGCATACGAGGGCGGCAGAAAATCTCGCGGCTCGGCGGCGCTGCCGGGGTTCAGAAGATACACGCCGTCAACATATTCAAGCCGCCTGCAATGGGTATGACCGAAAAGCATTACCTGAATATCGTTATCTTTCGCGAGCCGAAGCAGATAATCAAGCGTATATTTTACCTTATGCTCGTGCCCGTGGGTGAACATTATGCGAACGCCCTCGGCGCTGTAGAGCCCCACCTTCGGCTGCTGAGAGAATATATCGCAGTTGCCGCACACGCTTAGTATCTGCTTTTGCGGAAATAGCTCTTTCATGGCATCAAGCTCTCTTTCGCCGTCGCCTAGGAAAATATACACATCGGCTTTTTTCTGCAATATGTCATACATCACGTTTCGTTTGCCGTGAGTATCAGAAAATACGATTATTCGTTTGAGAGTTTTAGTACCCATACAGACATTCCTTTATTAAAAAGATAATACTATTGTAGCATATCCCGTAGGCTTTTTCAAGAGTACAAACCGTTAAATACACGAAATTTATGAAAGGCAGTGGCATATATATGAATAACATGGATCAGAGATCGAAACAGAGAATGCTTGGCGTTGTGAGTGCGAAGCTGGGTATGTCCCCTCAGGAGCTGCAAAAACAGCTGGAGAGCGGCAAGCTTGATGCGGCAATGAAGGGGCTTTCGGCGCAGGACAGCGCAAAGCTGATGAACGCGCTTTCAAACCCTGCAATGGCGCAGAGGATACTTGCAACGCCACAGGCGCAGGAGATAATAAAAAAGCTGAAAAGCTGAAGGAGGGCAGACTATGGACGACCTGATGGGCAAGATACAGGGCATACTGAACGACAAAGAGAGCATGGAACAGCTAAGTCAGCTGGCGCAGATGTTCTCTTCGCCGCAGGGTGACACATTGCAGAGCGCGCCCGTGCAGAATAATCAGAACACAGGTCAGCCACTAGGTGCGCAGCAGGGGATAGATATGAACAAGCTGCTGGCGCTTCAAAGCGTTATGGCGAGGGCATCGCAGCCCGACAAGAACAGGGATTTTCTGATAGCTTTAAAGCCGCTTTTAAAAGAGGAATCACAGCGCAAGGTAGACAGGCTCATATCTCTTTTCAGGATAATGGCATTGCTTCCTGCGCTGAAAGAGAGCGGCATACTCGGAGGTGACCTGCTTGGCATCTTATGACGAAGCGCAGTTTGACAGAATGCGGCAGGAGGCTATTGCACGGGCAAGAGAAATGCAGCGCCGCGCGCAGATACCGATAAATTTCGGCGGTGAACACCGCAGTGAAAGTACACCTCCACCGCCGCCGCCTGCCCCCGAGCCGCCTGCAAATACTCAGCAGCAGGGCGGTATAGGCGGCATACTCAGCTCGATACTCGGGCATGACACAAAGATAGACGAGGAAAAGGCACTTATAGGTATGCTGATATACATACTATACAAAAACGGCGCAGATGTAAAACTTATGCTGGCGCTGGGGTATCTTCTATTATAGCAGTGTATCGCCTCACCCAAGTCGGTTTTTGCAGGCATCTTTCCGCCAATACGTCGTTGCCCTCCCTTGCCATACACAAAGTATGCCTGCGGTCGGTCGCCTAGTCTTGACGAAAATCTGCTCTGCAAAAACTGCTGCGCACCTCGTGGTGAAAACTTTTTGAGATAACATTTTATTTTTTTCTTTGCGAATGTCGTAATGACATAAAATCAAAGGCATGAGGCGGCTCGTGTTCGGCTCTCCACTGCTTTGGCAAAAAATTTCTTTATAACGCTTGACAAGCAGGCGAAATGGTGTTATAATAACTGTTGCAAGATATGATACTATATAGGAGAAACGGCTATGTATATTATGAACGCTCGATTTTTTAACGGCTTTTTTGACTTTTCGTTTTTTGGAAAGTCTGATTTGTGTTGCCGTGAAAAATGAGCTTTTGTACTTAGCATGATATTGTAAGCTCTCCGCGGTGACAAAACGTTGCCGCGGTTTTTATTTTGCAAATCTTTGTATTTTGAAAGGAAGAAAAAACAATGATCATCGTATTGAGAAAGAATGCCGACAGAGGACAGGTTGAGCATTTGAAAGACTGGCTTAAACAGCAGAGCGTAGAAATTGAAGCTATAAAGGGCTCGCACTCTACGGTACTGGGTCTTGTGGGCGACACGAGCCATGTGGACATTGAAATGCTGGAGGCTCTTGACATAGTTGAGTCTGTAAAGCGCATACAGGAGCCTTACAAAAAGGCAAACCGCAAATTCCACCCGAATGACACTGTAGTAGACGTAAGCGGTGTAAAGGTGGGTAAGGGCTCATTCACGCTTATTGCCGGTCCCTGCTCGGTTGAGAGCGAAGAGCAAATATGCTCGATAGCGCAGTCTGTAAAGGCATCGGGCGCGAAGATACTAAGGGGCGGCGCTTTCAAGCCGAGAACTTCGCCGTATGCTTTTCAAGGTTTAAGGGCAAACGGTCTGGAGCTTTTATCGGAAGCGAAGGCAAAGACGGGTATGCCGATAGTTACCGAAATAATGGATCTTTCGCAGCTGCCGCTTTTTGAAAATGTTGACCTTATTCAGGTAGGCGCGAGAAATATGCAGAACTTTGAGCTTTTGAAGGCTCTTGGCAAGATAAACAAGCCGATACTTTTAAAGCGCGGTCTTTCGGCTACTATACAGGAGCTTCTGATGAGCGCGGAGTACATTATGGCAGGCGGCAACGAGAATGTAATACTCTGCGAGAGGGGTATAAGAACCTTTGAAACGGCAACGAGAAACACTCTTGATCTTTCGGCTATTCCTGTTCTTAAAGAAAAAACGCATCTTCCCATTATTATAGACCCCAGCCACGCTACCGGCATTGCGGCTATGGTAAAGCCGATGAGCCTTGCGGCTGTTGCTGCCGGCGCTGACGGTCTTATCATAGAAGTACACAACGATCCGCCTCACGCGCTGTGCGACGGTCAGCAGTCGATAACGCCGCAGATGTTTGATGAGCTTTCAAAGCAGGTGAGCACGCTTTACGACACCGTTAAGGAGATGTACTGATGAGCGGCATGACGGTAGCTTGTCAGGGCACATACGGGGCAAATTCTCAGACGGCTTGCAAGGCGGCTTTTGGCGATGGCGCGAACATAATGTTTATGCGCAGTTTTGATGCGGTGTTTACATCTGTTGAGAACGGGCTGTGCGACTATGGCGTTCTGCCGATAGAAAATTCTACAAACGGCTCGGTCTCGGCGGTGTATGATCTTTTAAGACGGCATGAAGTGAGCATAATAAAAGCGGTGAGAATACCTATTCGCCACTGCCTTGCAGGTATTGATGGCGCGGCGGCTGCGGACGTTAAAAAGGTGCTTTCTCACGAGCAGGCTTTGGGGCAGTGCAGGGCGTTTTTGAAGAAAAACAAGCTGGAGCAGGAGGGCTACCCCAACACTGCAACGGCGGCGAGATATGTTTCACAGCAGGGCGACAAAGAGATTGCGGCTATTTGCAGCGAGGACTGCGCAAAGGAATACGGTCTTAAAATATTCAAGAGAGATATTCAGGACAGCGACCGCAATTACACGAGGTTCATATGCATAAAAAACACCGAAAAAGACGACGTTTTGTCGGGCGGCAAGATAAGCATAATTTGCAGCCTTGAAAACAAATGCGGCTCGCTTTACTCTCTGCTGGGGCTGCTTGCTGAAAACGGAGCGGATCTTACAAAAATAGAAAGTCGGCCCATACCGGACACCGACTTTGAATTTATGTTCTATATAGATTTTGTGGGCGATTTTGAAAAGATGCGCAAGAACGGTCTTTTTGAAAAGCTAAAAAGTCAGCTGGCATACTACAGGCTGCTTGGCTGCTATGATGAATACGCCGTTTAAGAGGATAATATGGATATTGAAAACATGAATATTTTTCAGCTGGAAGAGTATTTAAAAGAGCTGAAAGGCGAACTTGCCCAGCTTGACAAGCGCAGACCGAAGAACGAGGCTTCCGAAGATTTTGAAGACTGGGCTGACGAGCACGAGGAGCTTGAAGACGTTATTGACGACGTGTGCGACCGCATTGATGAGATCACGCAAAAAACGCCGTGATGATTTGTTCACCAAAGGCGTGAAATATCTATGCTTTTTTGCAAAGCGCGCGGGTTGACATAAAGCGGCAAGATATGTTATAATATATTTGCACCGGCGAAGTACGACATCGGTAGCGGTTATGCTCCCCTATTCTCCTCTGTTCGAGGCAGAAGGGAGGTGGGTATTATGGATCATTTGACATTGATACTCATAATAATTATTCTGTATTACATAGATAATATCACGAATAATAGAAAATAACCGCTCGCGCTCAAACAAACGGTTATTTATGTAAATAACTTGTGGGAGCTGACCGCTATCGTATGTAGCCGGTGCTCCTTTTTCTATTTATATTATACACCACAGAAAATTATTTGTCAAGACTTTTTTGCAAAGCGCGTGGGTTGACATAAAGCGGCAGGATGTGCTATAATATATATGTGCCAATAGGCATGAGCACCGAAACTGAACTATTCGGGCGGTTGTTTCCCTTATCCTGTATGGCGAAAGCCAATAGCACAGGAGAAAGGGGTGATGTGCATGCAAGTTGCTATACTAGCGCTTACATTGTTGATTTTAGTCGTTATTGACGAGATCATCAAACACATAAAAAAATAACCGCAAGTCCTCTCAAGATGTTGCGGTTATCTAACTAATACATCTAGGAAGCAACCGCTTAGTCAAAGCCGGTGCTTCTTTTCTATTTATATTATACACCACAGAAAATTATTTGTCAAGACTTTTTTGCAAAGCGCGCGGGTTGACATAAAGAGACAAGATATGATATAATAAACTCGTACCGGTGAAGTACGAAAACGGAAAGCAGGCAACAGCATCTTCTTACGAAGCCGCTTGTAAGTTTTATTTCGCCGACAAAAGGTCGGCGATTTTTGCGCGACTTCATAGAAGTCGCTGAAAACCATAAAACTTCCCTCCCATTTCTCCTCCGTCAGAGGAAGATCGGGGGTGATATCAGTGGATAATGTTACATTGATATTAGTTATTATTATATTGATACTTATCAGGGATATTATCAATAATAATAAAAAATAACCGCTCAACTCACCAAATTGCAGCGATTATTTTTTAATCAAACTTTTGGGAGATAGCCGCTATCGTATGCAGCCAATACTCCTCTTTTTATTTATATTATACACCACTCACACCAATTTGTCAAGCACTAAATAAAAATCTCGCCTTTTGCTGTGTCAAGAGGCGATTTTCTTGACAAACGGCAGTAAACATGATACAATAAGAGTATATAAAAGTGTCAAGGAGGTTTACCAATGAAGAAATGCCCCGACTGCCGCGCGGTTCTTGAAAATGAAGCGCTGTCATGCCCCTACTGCGGCAGTGATGCGCCTGCGCTGGTAAGCCGCTCTCAGATATACTCTATAGACGACAAAACCGCCACTCGTCGGGCGGCACGCCTGTTTGTCGCGGCATTTATAGCTATGGTATTTGATCCGCTTTTCATACCGTCGTTCATAATAATAAACGCCGCTGACAAAATAAAAAGCGGGTGCGCCGCTGACAACTCAAAGGCTAACACTCTTGCCTCGGCGGCTTCAACTTTGGCAGGTCTGGCGGTGGCGACTTCTACAATACTGGTTTCGGTAGTTTTTGTAATTCTGGTCATATCGTAATAACACAGTATGACAAAAATGATAAAGGAGAAGCCCTATGAAAAGATGCCCCAACTGCGGCGCGCGGATAGAACACCAAGGTGATGCACTGTGTGCCTACTGCGGCGCACAACTGCAAGAAAACGCTCCGCCTCAGCAGAAAGTTACATATGAGCCGCCGCCTAAGCAAACGCCGCTTATGCAAAAGGTCAACAAAAGCGCCGAGATAGCGAACAAAGTGTATCTCAGCAAAATACTTTCCATAGTTTCGCTAGTATTCAGCAGTTTTTTCGTGCTGGCTGTAATAGCTATAATAATGGCTTCATCGGTCATCAAAGACCCTGCCGCAGCAAATGAGCAAAAACGCTCTGCGAAAAATTCTGTAATAATAGCTTCTGTCTCGATAGTCATAGGCATAGTGTTTTACGTTTTTGCAAGTGTTCTTATAGCGTTTATGAAATGACTTCAAGGAGAATTTTATGAAAAGATGCCCCAACTGCGGCGCGCCTATTGAACGCCGCGGCGACACCCACTGCGCCTACTGCGGATCGCCCCTGCAAGATGACACACCGCAGGAGCAAATGACATATCAGCCGCAGCCGCGACACCACAGCAAAGCCGAAGAGCTTGACGAAAAAGTTCGATTTTGCAGAGCGCTTTCAATAGCCTCTCTGGTGTTTTTCGCGTTCTTTATAGTCGCCGCAATAGCCATGGTAACGGCAGGTTCGATAATAAACGACCCCTCGGCGAGCAGCGAGCAGAAACGCTCAGCGAAAACATCATTCAAAATAGCGGCGGCATCTATAATAATAGTACTGGTAATGATAGCCACCGGCACGATATTTCAGATATTTTACAGTGCAATACTAGGTCAGATATAATAAAGGAGAGATACTTATGAAAAAATGCCCAAACTGCGGCGCACCGATAGAACACCCGGGCGACACCATGTGCGCTTACTGCGGCTCGCCATTGCAGGACGACACACCGCCCCAGCAGCAGGTGACATACCAGCAGCAGCCTCAGCAGCCTTACAACAGCTACCCTCAACCGCAGCAGCAGCCGACGTTTGATGAACTCAACCGCCAGTGGCGCGGCATGGCACCGCAGAACAAGTCGCAAGAGATAGATGCCAAACTTAAAGTGTGCCGCATACTTGCCATTGTCTCGCTGGTCATGTTCACCACGTTCATTGTCGCGATAATCTCCATAGTAACGACATTGCCGTATACAAAGAGCCTCGAGGCATCAGATGCGCAGATCCGCTCTGCGAAAACGTCTTTGAGGATGGCGATAATCGCGCTAGTGCTGGGTGTTTTGTGGCAAATGACAACTTTCCTGCCGCTGTTCACCTGATAATGTCATAACAAAAGCAGCCGAGAGCTTTCTCCCGACTGCTTGTTTTTTATTGTTGTTTATTTTCGCGCTTACGCGCAGCGCAGGAGCGCACACATTGCCAGACTGTGAACAGTCTGGCAAGTGCCGAAGAACCCTCTTCGAGGCTTCTTCCATGCTTAACAACAAAGTGCTTATCTAAAAAGCCCTCGCCGCCATGTATGGTCGGCGGCGCACGCCTTGCGGTGTGACGGGCTTTTTTCTTTGCTATCCACAGTACGCAAAAGTATTAAACCCTGTCAAGAAACTACGCGCAAACGCAGCCTTGCAATCTCTTGCCTCTTGCCTCTAAATCTCTTGCCTCTGATAGTTTATTCCTCAATATGGCTCGCGTACTTGCTCATGAACGCATCGTACTGCGCAATAAAATCTTCGTTTGATACCTTTATTCCGCCAAGATATTTGTGCGTTGCAAAGCTGTTTCGCTGAACCTCTATTATCGCCACCGCAACGTTCGAGCAGTGGTCTGAAACCCTCTCAAAATCGTTGAGCATATCGTTCAGAATAAAACCCATTTCTATTGTGCAATCGCCCTTTTGCAGGCGCGCTATGTGCTTTGCCTTTATGTCCATTATAAGCCTGTCTATAACCTGCTCCAGCGGTTCGACCCTCTTAGCCTGCGCAATATCTTCATTGCCAAAAGCCTCGGTCGTTATGTCAAGAATCTCCTCAATCGCCTCTGTAAGCGTTTGCAGCTCGTGCGTGGCAATGCTTGAAAAACCTATCTTTTTTTCGTGCATCTCATCGGCAGATTTCAGAAGATTCACAGCGTGGTCGCCTATTCTCTCAAAATCGTTTATAGAGTGCAGCTGCATTGTCGCCTGGTGCGAGTCATGGTCAGAAAGCGACTTGCTTGATACCTTTACAAGATACGTTCCCAGCTTGTCCTCGTATTTGTCAAGCTGTTCTTCATTAGCCTGTATCTGTTCGCGCAGTTTGGTGTCGTAATTCTGCGTAAGCTTTATCGCCGTAAGCAGCGAGGAACGCGCTATTTTAGCCATTTCAACAGTCTTTACAAAGCACTCGTTTATAGCTACCGAAGGCGTGTTGAGAAGTCGCTCGTCTATAAAGCTCTGCTTGTCGTGACCCTTGTTTTCGTTTATTATCTTGTCCGCCAGCTTTTCTAAAAGCTTCGGGAACGGGAAAAGTATTATAGTATTTATAATGTTGAAAGCCGTGTGCATAGCCGCTATACCGACGGCATCTATCGGTTTTGAGAAGAACGAGAAGTGCACTATAGCATTCGCGGTGTATATGGGTATCATAAATACCAGCATACCTATTATTTTTATAAGCGTGTGGATTATCGCAACTTTTCGTGCTTTTCTGCTTACACCTATACTTGATATAAGAGCCGTAGCGCAAGTGCCTATGTTAAGACCCAGCACCAGCGGTATCGACATACCCACAGTTATGTTGCCCGTTACCGCTAAAGCCTGCACAATGCCTATCGCCGCCGCAGAGCTTTGAATTATTCCCGTAAACGCGGTAGAAATTATTACCGCAACAATGGGGTTATCGAACATCAGCAAAAGCTCTCTGAAAGCAGGTGTTTCAACCAAGGGCGAGACCGATTCAGCCATGAGAGTCATGCCGAACATCAGTATAGCAAAGCCCACAAGAATTGAGCCTATACTGCGCTTTTTGCTGCTCTTTGAAAGCATGAAAAGTATAATGCCCACAAACGCAAACGCAGGCGCAAAGTTTTCGGGCTTGAGCATTTTCAGCCAGAAAACATCGCTTTCAAGCCCCGTCAGCGAGAGTATCCACGCCGTAAGGGTAGTGCCGATGTTCGAGCCGAATATAACAAACACCGTCTGCGATACCTGCATAATGCCCGAGTTTACCAGACCCACAAGCATTACCGTCAGCGCCGATGACGACTGTATAGCAACGGTTATGCCCATGCCCAGCACAATACTTTTCAGCGGATTGGAGGTCATCTTTTTGAGCATTTCCTCCAGCCTGCCGCCTGCCATTTTTTCAAGCGAGTTTGACATTCTGTCCATACCGTAGAGAAAGAACGCCAGACCGCCCAGCAGCGTTACGATATTGAAGATGTAATCCATTTATATTTTCCTCTCCGTTTTAAAACGGGAAAATTCTCTGTCTTTCATTTCCGTATGGATCTATTGTATCACAATTATGTTAAATCTACAGACACGCTTATGTTAAATCTGCGTTAAAAGACGGAGAGGCGCTTTGTTTTATATATTTGCGCTTACGCGCACCCTGCGGAGCCACACGTTGACCGCCACAACGCGCAAAGTTTTAAATCTTGTCAA
>CANRIA010000032.1 GCA_947630555.1 uncultured Clostridia bacterium | reverse complement strand
CGCACTCGCTGAAAAATTACAATTAAGATACGCACAAAGCTTTAGAGAATGGGAAGAAGCCTTGAAGAGGGTTCTTCGGCACTTGAACGACTGCTTGCAGGCGTTCAACGTGTGCGCTCCTGCGCGGCGCGTAAGCGCGAATAAACAGACCATAAAAATTATTTGAAAGGAACGATATATTATGAAAATTGAAACTCAATGCTTACACGAGGGCTATACGCCAAAAAACGGTGAACCGCGCGTTATGCCGATCTATCAGAGCACGACCTACGTTTACGACTCGACCGACGATGTTGCGGCGGTGTTTGACGACCCGACCAAAAGCATGATCTACTCGCGCTTTGAAAACCCGACGACCGACTGCGTTGAAAAGAAGATCGCGGCTCTTGAAGGCGGTGTAGCGGCAATGTGCACCTCCTCGGGGCAGGCGGCTACGCTGATCTCTATCCTCAACATTTGCGAGGCGGGCGACAGCTTTATTGCTTCGTCTTCGATTTACGGCGGCACGATAAACCTTTTTGCCGTAACCCTGAAACGCCTTGGCATTGAGTGCATTTTTGTTGACCATGACGCTAGTGAGGAGCAGCTTTCGGCGGCGTTTAAAGAAAACACGAAGCTTGTTTTCGGCGAAACACTCGCGAACCCAGCGATAACGGTACTTGACATAGAAAAATGGGCGAAAGTTGCTCACGCACACGGGGTGCCGCTTATTGTTGACAACACGTTTGCTACGCCTATTCTTTGCAGGCCTATTGAGTGGGGCGCGGACATTGTTATGCACTCGACCTCGAAGTACATGGACGGTCACGCGGTGCAGGTTGGCGGTGTTATAGTAGACAGCGGAAAATTTGACTGGACGAACGGAAAATTCCCCTGCATGACAGAACCCGATGAGAGCTATCACGGCATTGTATACACGAGAGATTACCCGTTTGCGCCCTACATAGTAAAGGCGAGAATGCAGCTTATGAGAGACCTTGGCTGCTACCCTGCGGCGAACTCATCGTTCCTTTTAAATCTCGGGCTTGAAACGCTTGCGGTGAGAATGAAGAGATACTGCGAGAACGCGCTCATAGTTGCTAAATACATAGAAGACAGCGGCATGGCTGAGTTTGTTACATACCCGGCTTTGGAGAGCAGCAAGGAGCACGAGCTTGCGAAGAAGTATCTGCCGCTGGGAACGAGCGGTGTTATATCGTTCTCGATAAAGGGCGGCAGACCTGCGGCTGTTAAGTTTATGGACAGTTTAAAGCTTGCCTCGAATGAAGTACACGTGGCTGACATTCGCACCTGCGTTTTGCACCCTGCTTCTGCTACCCACAGGCAGCTGACGGACGAGCAGCTTGTTGCGGCAGGCATTGACGGCGGACTTATTCGCTTCTCGGTGGGTATTGAAAACGTTGAGGACATTATTGCCGACATCGACAAGGGATTTGAAGCGGTAAGAAATATGTGATACAAAAACAAATTCGGCGTACCTGGTGCGCCGTTTTTGGTATGGGGGCATATGAAACACATTATGATAGATTTTAAAGACACTTATTTAGGGCTGGAGCTTGGCTCGACGAGGGTAAAGGCGGTACTTACAGACAAAAATAGCGATGTTTTAGCTGTGGGTGAGTACGAATGGGAAAACCGCTTAGAAAACGGTTTATGGACGTACTCGCTTGATGACATACACGCGGCTGTGAAAGGCTGTTACAAAGATTTAGCTGACAAGGTATACGAAAAGTACGCGGCGAGACCTGACACTTTTGGGGCGATGGGAATTTCGGCAATGATGCACGGTTACATGGCATTTGACGAAAGCGGCAGACTTCTTGTGCCGTTCAGGACTTGGCGAAACACAAACACAGCGGCAGCGGCAGGTCAGCTGACACAGCTGCTTGGGTTTAACATTCCGCAGAGGTGGAGCGTATCGCACCTGTATCAGGCGATAATAGACAAAGAAAGTCATGTATGTGATATAGCATACATAAGCACGCTTGCGGTATATGTTCATCAGCTTCTTACGGGCGTAAGGGCGGCAGGTATTGGCGATGCTTCGGGTATGTTCCCGATAGGCGGCGACTGCAAAAGCTATGACAAAGAGTATACAGAAAAAGTAGAAAAGCTGTTTTGCGAGCACGGTTTTGAAAGACCGCTTGCTAAGCTGCTCCCACAGCCTATGCAGGCAGGCGAGAAGTGCGGCGTTCTTACAAAAGAGGGAGCGGCATTTTTAGACGAGAGCGGCACGCTGCGCGAAGGTGTGGTATTTTGTCCGCCCGAAGGTGATGCAGGCACGGGCATGGCGGCGACAAATTCTGTACGCAGCGGCACGGGAAATGTATCGGCAGGGACTTCGGTATTCTCGATGCTCGTTTTAGAAAAGCCCTTGAAAGGCTGCTACCCCGAAATTGATGTTGTTACCACGCCTGACGGAAAGCCTGTTGCTATGGTACACTGCAACAACTGCTGCGGCGAGGTAGACTTTTGGGTGAAGATGTTCGGCGAGTTTGCGAAGATGCTGGGCAGTGATATTACAAAATCGCAGCTGTACGAAATTTTGTACACAAAAGCGCTGACTGCTTCTGCCGACTGCGGTGGTATTACGGCGTTTAACTTTATTTCAGACGAGCCTGTTGCGAATGTATACAGCGGCAGACCTGCATACACCAGAGAGAGCGGCAGCAAGTGCGATATAGGAGCGTTTTTCCGCGCGCAGATATACGCGGCGTTGGCGGCTTTGAAAATGGGCAATGATATTCTTACAAAAAAAGAGCACATAAGCGCGAAGCTGTTTAACGGTCACGGTGGGCTGTTCAAGGCGGCAGGCGCGGCGCAGCAGTTTTTAGCTGACGGGCTGAGCACCCCTGTGGCGGTATCACAGACCGCAGGAGAGGGCGGCGCTTGGGGCATGGCACTTTTAGCGAGATACACCGCAGAGAGCAAAGAAATTTCTCTTGCAGACTGGCTGGACGATGCGGTGTTCAAGGGCAGTGAAGCTGTAATAAAATACCCCGAAGATGAGGGAAAAGCAGGCTTTGAAAAGTTTATGGAAAGATACAAAGAAATGATAGGAAAAGGGGCGGAATAAATGCTGGAGGAGCTGAAAAAAGAGGTGCTGGCGGCGAACCTTATGCTGCCGAAGTACGGGCTGGTGACGTTTACTTGGGGGAATGTTTCGGGGCTGGACGAGCAAAGCGGCATTATGGTCATAAAGCCTTCGGGCGTGGAGTATGACAGACTGACGGCGGACGACATGGTTTGTGTGGACATTGCGACGGGCAAGAAGGTCGAGGGGGAGCTCAGCCCCTCGAGCGACACTGACACGCACGTCTTTCTTTACCGTGCTTTTAAGGGCGTAAAAGGCATTTGCCACACGCACAGCCGCTGGGCGACCTCGTTTGCGCAGGCAGGGGTAGGAATAGCGCCGCTGGGCACTACGCACGCGGACTATTTTTACGGCGAGATACCCTGCACGCGCAGAATGACAAAAGATGAGATAAACGGCGAATACGAGAGGGAGACGGGTAAGGTTATTGCAGAAACTTTTGCAGGCAAAAATGCGCTGGAAATTCCTGCGGTGCTGGTGTGCTCTCATGGACCTTTCACATGGGGCAAAAGCGCATACGAGGCGGTGCACAATGCGGTGGTGCTGGAAGAAGCGGCGTTTATGAACTACCATGCTATGGGGCTTGTGCCTGATATTCAGCCGATGCAGAAAGAACTGCTGGACAAACATTATCTTAGAAAGCACGGGGAAAACGCGTATTATGGGCAAAAATGAGATGCTGAAAATTGCTCTTTTGCAGATAGCGCCGTGCGGAGATTTGCTTCTTAACCTTAATAAGGGTAAAGAATACTGCAAAAAGGCGAAGGATCGGGGCTGCGACATTGCGCTGTTCCCTGAGATGTACTCAAACGGGTATGACATTTACGAAAGACCTTTTGAGGTGTGGAAGAATGATGCGATATCTATAGACAGCGAATTTGTGAGCGAGTTTAAAAGTCTTGCAAAAGAGCTTGAAATGGCGATAGGTATTACATTTTTAGAAGATGACGGTGATGCGCCGAAGAACACGCTGGCGCTGTTTGACAGGCACGGGGAGCAGAAACTAAAGTACAATAAATTACACACTTGTGATTTTAGCGTTGAAAGAGATCTGGGTAGGGGTGAGGATTTTTATGTTGCGGCGCTTGACACTGCTATAGGCGAAGTGCAGGTGGGCGCAATGATCTGCTATGACAGGGAATTCCCCGAAAGTGCGAGGATCTTGATGCTGAAAGGTGCGGAGGTTATTTTGGTGCCGAACGCCTGCCCTATGGAGATAAACAGGCTGGCACAACTGCGCGCGAGGGCATATGAAAACATGGCTGCTATTGCGACCTGCAACTACCCTGACGTAGTGCCCGACTGCAACGGAAATTCGAGCGTTTTTGACGGGGTGGCGTATCTTCCCGAGATGAAAGGTTCGCGCGATATGTGTATTATGCTGGCGGACGGGAGCGAGGGCATTTTTACGGCGCGGCTGGATCTTGGTATGCTGAGAGAATACCGCGCGAGAGAGGTGCACGGCAACTGCTACCGCAGACCCGAAAAATACTCGCTGATTGCAGATAAAAAGGTGAACGAGCCGTTTATAAGGGAGAGAAAAAGGTAGAATGGTTTGGCTTGACAAGGCGGAAATTGAGCGGAATTTGCGGCGGCAGAACGTTGAAGTGCGCGTGTTTGACGTGGTGACTTCGACAAACGACATTGTGAAGAAGTTTATTTTGCAGGGTGATAAAACGGACAGCCAAGAAATGCTTGCTGCGGCGGAAATGCAGACGGCAGGCAGGGGCAGGCAGGGGAAAAGCTTTTACTCGCCAAAAGGGAGCGGACTGTATTTTACTCTTGCTTTGCGGCCAAAAAATGACGATCTTACGCTGATAACTTCGGCTTTGGCGGCGGCTGTTTCTCAGAGTATTGACACGGTTTGCAGCTGCGAAACGCAGATAAAATGGGTCAACGACATATATTTAAGCGGCAGGAAAATTTGCGGCATTTTGGCGGAACTTGCTGGCGGCGCTGTAATAGCAGGTATTGGGATAAATGTTACGACGGAGGATTTTCCCGATGATATTCGCTCAAGGGCTGGTTCGCTGGGCAGCGGTGTTGACAGAAATCTGCTGGCGGCGGCTATTGCTGACAGGGTGTTTCAGCTGTGCGATGATATTGACGGCAATGCGGCAGAGATACTTAAATACTGCGAAAGGCGGTCGTGCGTGATAGGAAAAGAGATAGAATTTACTGACGGCGATGTTTGCTATTGCGGAAAGGCTGTGGCACTGGACGAAAAAGGCGGTTTGGTTGTTTTTACTGAAACAGGAGAGCGAATACTGCGCGGAGGGGAGATAAGTGTACGATTTTTTGGATAGCAGCGCATAAAACCGCGGGGTTTTGAAAGGCGGTGCAGGGTGCGCTGATAAACAAATGCGTACAGCCCGCTGAAAAAATACAGGCGAGGCGGTAAAAATGTCTTGCAAAATTGTAATAATTGTAATCAAACTGTAATCAAAAAAGAACCTTTTACCTGTTGACATACGCTTAAAAAGGGTATATGATTATATATATAGAAACAAAACGTTTGCGGAGACACTTGTCAGAGGTGCGCGAAAATGCGGTCTGAAACATTTAAAACAGAACAAAAGAGAAAATTAAGAATATCTTTGATAACGACTGCGCTTTTGGCGTGCGCCGTTATTTTGGTGTCCTGCGGAAATGTTGACGACAGCAAGGACGTTGAAAAGTTCGATGCTTCGGTGACGACGGCGCCTACATACGCGGTGACGACTGCCCAAAAGTCTGAAAGCACGCCCGAAGAAACGAGCGCGCAGACAAGCGCTGAGACATCGGTCAGCGATGAAACTACTACGGAAAATACTGAAAAAAATACTGATAAATCGTTATCATCGGCGGTTTCGCAACCTAAAGACAACAAGACTGACAGCAATACTTCAAAAACAGGTCAGACGACTAACCGAAGCACCACCACGACAACGCCGCATACTGACCCGACCACGACGGGAAAGGACACGACTTCGGCTTCGGAAGATGTGCATGAACCTGCGCCTGTTTTGCCGCGCATTGACAGCAGAGAATTTTTATTGCAGCAGCTTAAAGAGGACAGGCTGAGGACTGCTGCAAAACAGATAATGGACGGTGTTCAGGCAGGGCAGGCAAGTATTTTGATAGACGGCGGTATTTTGAAAACGAGTGAAATTGACGATCTTATGCCGTTTATTTCTATGCTGGAGGCTGAAAGCTATGTTACGCCGCTTTCGTATCATTATATGTACAGCGGAAATTACGTTACGGGGCTTAAGATAGAGAATTATTCAAAGGCGCATGACAAGTATTTAAGCGAAAAAAGCGCTGTTGATGCTGCCGTTAAGAAGATAGTTGCCGATGCTAATGCAAAGTGCACGGATCAATATGAAAAGGTGCTGTATTTTCACGATCACATAGTAAAAAACTGCGTTTATGACCTGAACACGGGTGTTGACGGGGCTTCGGCTTACGGCTGCCTTATTGGCGGCAGGGCTGTTTGCGAGGGCTACGCGAAGGCTATGATGTTGCTTTGCAATGAGGCAGGCATTCAGTGCACGCTTGTTATTGGCGAGATAGAACGGGATAATTCTAAGATAGGTCATATGTGGAATCTTATAAACATTGACGGTGCATGGACTCACGTTGACGTTACATGGGACGACGTTGTTGTGAATGATGAGAATCTTTGCTGCTACAGCTACATGGGACTTACAGACAAGGAGATAGTTGCTGACCACATAATAAAGCCTTTGGGCATTATGAACACTTACACGGCGATGTCTTCGGCAATGAATTATCACATAAAAAAGGGCTTATACATAAAGAGCGAGAAGGAAATTGCGGCTGTTATGGAAAAGGCTGTTGAAAATGCGGTAACAAGCGGCTCGCAGATGGTAACGCTGAAATGCGCTGACGGGCAGACATATTTAAAGCTTTGTGAAATTATAAGAAATGAGATTTATGACTACACTGCGAAAGCGGCAGAAAAGACGGGCGGAAAGGCTGTTAAAAGCGTAAATTTCTTCGGGCAGGACGGGCTTAACACGGCGGTAATAATACTGAGATACTGAGATAATGAGATACTAACATATAATTACGGAGGAAAAGACTTGAATCTTGACAGAGATCATAAAACGGCGCTTGAGATAGCTCGGCAGGTGGCGGAGCGTTCGGGCGCTGCATTTTTTGTTGGCGGATATGTTCGCGACAGACTTTTAGGGATAGAAAACAAAGACATTGACATGGAAGTTCACGGCATTGAGCCGCGTGAGCTTTGCGAAATACTGGACGGGATAGGTCAGCGGATTGAAATTGGCGAAAGTTTTGGGATATACTCGTTGAAGGGCACGCACATTGATGTTGCTCTGCCGCGGAAAGAAAAATGCATTGGCGGCGGTCACCGCGACATTGAAGTGGCGGTTGACCCATATGCAGGAACATATAGTGCTGCAAAAAGGCGCGATTTTACTGTAAATGCGCTGATGCAGAACGTACTTACGGGCGAGGTGGTTGATCACTTTGGCGGTGTGGAAGACCTAAAAAACAAGGTACTGAGGCATGTGAGTGATGAGACGTTTGCGCAAGACCCATTGAGGGTGCTCAGGGCGGCGCAGTTTGCATCTCGTTTGGAATTTACGGTAGCTGACGAAACAAAGCAGCTTTGCAGCGGAATTGACCTTGGCGCACTTTCAAAAGAGCGCGTTGAGGGGGAGCTTAAAAAGGCTCTTTTGCAGGCGAGGAAGCCTTCGATATTTTTTGAGGTACTAAGGGATATTGGCGCGCTGGGGGTATGGTTTCCCGAAGTGGAGGCGCTTATTGGCGTTAGGCAGAATATTAAGTATCATCAAGAGGGGGACGTTTGGGTGCACACGATGATGGTGCTTGATGCTGCCGCAGGATACCGCGGTGAGGCGCAAGACCCATACGGGCTGATGCTGGCGGCTTTGGTGCACGATTTAGGCAAGGCTGTTTGCATGCAGGTGGCAGACGGTTTGGTACACGCGCACGGGCACGAAGAAGCAGGTGTGCCGCTGGCGAGTCAGTTTATGAAAAGGCTGACAAATGAAAAGGCTTTGACTGCGTATGTATGCAGTTTGGTAGGGCAGCACATGAAGCCGAACGTTTGCGCGCGAAACAATTCTTCGGTAAAGAAAACGAACAAGATGTTTGATGAGTGCAAAGCGAAAGAAGATCTTATTTTTTTAGCGCTCTCTGACGGCAAGGGGAAAATACCCGGTCTTTCGCCGCAGGAGGAGCAGAAAAACAGGGAATTTTTGACTGATCGTTTGCAGATTTACAGAGAGTATATGTCGCGCCCTCACGTTACGGGTGAAGACCTTATTGAAAGCGGTCTGACACCTGATGAGAATTTTTCGGATATTCTAGCCTACGCGCACAAGCTGCGCCTGGCAGGGGTGGAAAAGCAGTCGGCACTGAAACAAACGCTGGTTTACGCGAGGAAGATGAAGGCATAAATATTGGGGGAAACCCTTTTGAAAAAGGGTCTTCCCCCAAGCCCCCTCACTAAAACTTCTGTATTTTAGGCGAGGGGTAATTATACTATTTGATATATATTTAATTTATAATTTATCGCGGGTTTATAAAAACAAATTACCCCTCGCCTAAAACAATAGAAAAGTCTTTGGAAGAGGGGTTACTCTGCCTATGGCAGAGAGGGAATAACCTTTCGCAGTTGTGCAGCAACTGTAAAAAAGAGGTCGATCGAAAACTTTTATTTTCTTGACAGGGATTATAACTTGTGAGGTTAAACGCACTCGCTGAAAAGTTACAATTCAGATACGCGCAACGTGTGCGCTCCAGCGCGCTGCGAAAGCAGCAACATTATTACACGCAAACGTTGCTTTTATCACATCTTGCTTCTTGCTTCTAACTCTAAACCGCAGAAGAAAACGGCTTCACTCAAAATGAGTAAAACCGTTTCTAACCTCTGACATCTAACTTCTTACCTCTATACGGTAAGCCATGCGTGCGCTATATCAAGCGCGCTGTAGAGGCTGTTTTTTTCTGCGCTTTTTACCACGCGGTCAAAGATATCTATACTTTCGTCGGTAGCCATTTTATAAAGCGCGACCTTTGTTGCGGCTTTTATGTCGGCTGTGTCTGCGGTCTCTAAAATTTGCAGCCACACCACAAACTCATCGCCCATGTTGCCATAGTAGAGCTCGTTGTCCTTTCTCACGAGCGGATAGCCCTTATAAGTGAAAAACTTTGTAGTCTTTTCTTGCTTTTCCTGTGCCATTTGCATTACTTCCTTTCGTTAATATGTTTCGACTATCGCGATGCCGTTTTTGACATTCTCAAGATTTTTGATAAGCGTTTCGGCATAGCTTACGGGTATTTTATAGCCGACGTTTCCGTCTATCTCGACTATGATACGTCTGCCGGTGGTTTGATAGTATTTTACTACCTGCTGTGTGCCGTTTTTTCTTGAAAGAGTTACGGTACACCACAGCGTTTCCTCGCCTGTCAGCGGTTCAAAATAAGTTTCTGTAGTGGGGCATTCCAGCCAGAATGTATACCAGTTTTTATATAGATCTTCGTCAACGTCCTGACCGTCAATAGTTACTTCAAAAACTTCTTCAATGCCCTGTTCTTTATCTTCGGCGACGGCGTTAATTTTTGCATCATAGGTCTTGTCGGCAGTCTCGATAGTTATTCCGGTAAGATCCATGATATAGTTGCTTGCCATCTGACCGCCTATTATATCGCCGGGAACGACTGTAGCCCATGCGCAGTTTTCGGCAGGTATTATATAGATGCAGTCGGTACCTGCGGCGTTTATATAACAATAGTAGCCTGCGACCTGCTTAGTTTCGTTGCCCTCTTCATCGGCAGCGTATACCTCGTTGCCTATTTTAAGAGTATAGTCTTCTGTATCGCAGTCAAGAATTACCGTGCACTGCGGATCGCTTAAACCATACTCGGCAAAGTCGTCATCGGTAGGGTGAATTACCACTGCGGCAGATGCCGTAAGCCCCCATATTCCGTGCGTTACGGCTGCGGAATTTGTTATGTCAAGACCTGCATAGACGGGTTTTATCATAGCTTGTGATGAAACGAAGCCTATAGGGGTATTGTCGGGGTCAAGGGTAATGAACACCATATCGTAGTCTAAGTCTTTGCGCTTTATGGTGAGGCGGTCTATGGTAGGCCACGCATCATCTGAAGGGGTATAGACCAGTGAAAGACCGCAGAAATACTGCTCGCTTTGCAAAAAGTAGTTGATATTGTTTATCATTACCGTATAGACGGTATGGCTGCCCTGCTGGACTATATATCTATAGCCGCCTGTTGGTATTTCGTCGCCGATAAGAAATGTGTTATCTGCGGCGCTGTCGGAAGATATAGTAATAGTTGCAGAGGGCTGAGCTAAACCATATTTTGCAAGGTCGGAAGCGTTTTCTTCAACAAGTTCTTTGCCTGAAAGAGATGAGCAGACGTTTACGCAGGCGCTTACTGCTGTGCTGTTTTGCTTTATGCCGTCAAGCTCCTGCACTGACCATGAGGGCTGCTGTGAATTGCCGCTGCGCACGATATGAAGCTCGCCGTTCTCATTTGAAAAGGTAATTTGCGAAATGCTTTCTTTTTCAAGCGTGGTAAGCGGATAGAGGTTTTCTTCCTCTATAATGCTTGTATCTGCGCTGCTCGAGCTGCTGCTGTCATCGGGCTTGCCTGTAAGTTCGAGAAATGCAAGTGTTGCGCCGAGGCAGCAAAGCACCACGCCTCCTGCAATTACGCCTTTTAATTTACTATTCATAAAACATCACCGCCATTACTTATTCTTTCTCTTTTTATAGACTACAAATCCTATGACAAGCACAAGCACGGGTATTACAGCCTGAAACGTCCATTTAAGTATGGAGGACTGCTTTTGTGTAAGGTCAAAAGTGTTGCCTGTTATGGTTTTTGTAGCTATTACAATGCCGGTGTCGGTCTTGCCTGTCATGCCGTTGAGAAGGCTTATGATATACTCGCTGTTCTGGAACTGCGGCGCTTGCAGGTTGCTGTCGGAAACGAACTGGTCGCTGCCGAGGACAAGTATATTGCTGTAAGCTTCGGATTCTTCTAAAAATGCGGCTTTTGAAGCTATGGCAATGGAAGTATAGGCGCTGCCCTTTTGCGATGTATCTATATCGGCATTTTCGTCGGTATAGTCAAGCGTCAGGGCAGAAGAAGTTGACTGCACGAAAGCTTCGGTGGCTGTCATATTCTGCTCATCAAACAAAAGGGTTATGGGGCGCGCCGCTGACATATACAAAAGATAGTCGCTTGTATTCACGTCTTGCAGATAATGCTCGCTGACTATGGTAGGTATTGTAGAGAATGGATAGTAGCCGAAGATATGGTCGGTGTTTTGCTCGATTATCATTTCATGCTCTACCTTAACGCCGTACTCCTCTAAAAATTCGTCAAGATTTGGTGTATCGCCCTGAGATACAGATGCGATATACATGGCATCTTTTTCAAGGCTGCCGCCGTTCAGCAAAAAGTCGGAGACCTTCTTTATATCCTCGTCAAAGTAGTCCTCGGCAGGGGCAGGGATAATGAGCATATCGGTATCTTCGGGTATTTCATCGGTAATGATGTTTATTTCATTAAGTTCATAGCCGTTTGCGGTGAGCATTTGTTTGAAATACTCCATTTGGGCTATTTCGTCATGACCTGTAAGAATAGTTACATTAACGGGGTCGGGGTCGGTTATGGTCATAATGGCAGATGTGAACGCGCTTTCGGCGTTTGAGCCCTCGATATATCCCTGATAGTAATTTATGAACGCTGCATAGTCGCCGCCGCAGAGGTAGTTTGCATAGGTCTCAACGGTCATGCCCATTTCTGTCACCTGAGAGGTAAAGTCTGCGCTCCATGTGACTAGATCTGAAAGGTGCACTATACGCATACGGTCAAAGGTTTCCTCGCCCGAAGCTGATGTTGCCACCGTTTCAAAAATTACGTCGTTATTTAAAAGGTCAACGTCGGTATAGCGCGATTTTACTTCGGGGTTTGAAAGCAGATCTACATAAGAAACGCTTATTTTGGGGTTATACTGGGTATATCTGTCTAAAAGCTCTACTGCCTGCACTGTATACTCGTTTACGTTGAGATACACTTCTCTTTCAGCAAGAACGGTTATGCGTATTTCTTTATCAATGCTCTTTACATAGTCGGCAGATTCTTTTGAGATAGAATACTTATTGTTTTCGGTAAGGTCTATGGTAAGGGGGTATCTGTCAAAAATTATAGAAGCTATAACGTTGACAAGCACAACAGCCGCTATAAATATAACGGTAAGCACTGTTGCAAGTGTGGTATGCTTAAAGACCTTTGCGTTGCGGCGCTTTTTAGCTTTGGCAACGCCGCTTTGCTCTTTTTTATTCTTTGCCTTTTTTTCTTTGGTATCTTTTATATCTTCGGTATTTTCGATATTTTCTTTTTCTTTGATATTATCTGACATTTAAAGCGCCTCCTTTCATCAGCTCCAGCGGCGTTTTTCCAGTACCCTTACGGTAAGGAAAAGGAACACCGCGCAAGCGCTTATGAAAAACAGGACGTTTGAAAGGTCAAAAAGACCCAGAGTAAAGCCTGTATATCTATCAACAAACGAAAGACCCGAGATAACATCTGACAGCCACTGAACGGGCACGAGAGCGGCAATTGAACTTAGCAGGTAGCACATAAGCATTGCTGCAAAGCTTATTATTGCTGAGACTATCTGATTTTCGGTAAGTGACGAAACGAATATGCCTATTGATATAAAAGCCGCACCAAGAAGCATAAAGCCGACTATATTGCCTATTATTACGAGCCAGTCGGGCTTTGCAAATGCTGATACCACGATAGCGTAAACGAGCATCATAGCCACGGCGAGAATATATATCAGAAAAGCGGCTAAAAACTTACCCATTACCAGTCCCCAGAGGCTTACGGGAGAGGTGAGAAGACACTGGTCGGTCTTTTGGTTTTTCTCCTCAGAGATAGTGCGCATTGTAAGTATGGGTATTGCGACGAGCAGAACATATATCATCAGCGTGAACATGGAAGTCATGTCGGCTGAGCCTGCCCGAAGTGCTGTAAGGTTGAAGAAGAGACCCGAACCTGCATAAAACAGCGCCAGAAAGATATATCCTATAGGCGTTGTGAAATACGCGAGAAGTTCGCGGCGGAATATTGCGCCCATTACTGCTGTCCCTCCTTTGATGAATTTTTAAAGCCCTTTATGCTCTCGCCCATGGTAAGTTTAAGGAATATATCCTCAAGCGAAAGCTCCTGCGTTTTAAGACCCAGCATACACCAGCCGCTTGACGATATTTTTTCAAACAGCTCTCGGCGTATATCGGTCTTTTCGTCGGTTTCTATAAGATAGTCATTTACGCTGTCGGGGCGTTCTTTCAAAAGCTCTATCTTCTTTACGCCCTTTATGGTATCTATTGCCTCAAAAACCTGCTGCGTGGGGGCTTCTATCTGCGCTATCAGTTTATGCTCCTGCGAGAGGGTTTTTGAGAGGTTTTCCTCGGTATCGTCTGCCACTATACTGCCGTGGTCTATGACCACTATTCTGTCGCACACCTGCTGTACTTCCGAAAGAATATGCGACGACAAAATAACAGTATGGCTTTTGCCAAGCTTTTTGATAAGCGAGCGTATCTCGATTATCTGACTGGGGTCAAGACCGACTGTCGGCTCGTCAAGTATAAGCACTTTGGGGTTGCCCACAAGCGCTTGTGCCAGCCCCACACGCTGTCTGTAGCCTTTTGAGAGGTGCTTTATTATTCTGTTATATACGTTTTCTATTTTTACCAGCCTGCATATATCGGCGAGGTGGGTATTGCGCGGAAGTTTACATTTTTTAAGGTCATAAATAAAGCGCAGATACTCTTTTACAGTCATATCGGGGTACAGCGGCGGCAGCTCGGGAAGATAGCCTATCTCTTTTTTGGCTTTCATAGGCTCTTCTAAAATATCTATGCCGTTAATAAGCGCTTGTCCGTCGGTAGATGAGATATACCCCGTGAGCATATTCATCGTGGTAGACTTGCCTGCGCCGTTAGGGCCGAGAAAGCCGAGTATCTCGCCGTCGTTTGCTGTGAACGAGATATTGTTGACGGCTATCTGGTCGCCGTAATGCTTGCTTAGGTTTTTGACTTCTATCATTTTTTAAGTATCGCTCCTTTACCGTAAAATACATCTTTAAAATATTACCATGCTTTTGTGATAGATTTATGATAACTGAGCTATTCCTTTTTTTATTCTGTCAAGGCTTTCGTCTTTACCTAAAATAGCGCAAAGTTCAACTGCGCCGCCCGGGGTGAACGCCTTGCCTGACACTGCCACTCTTACAGGCCAGAGGATATAGCCGTTCTTTACGCCGAGAGATTCAACGAGCGAGAACAGAGCTTCGTGTATATTTTCCTCCGTCCAGTCTTCAATGCTTTCAAGCACCGGCAGGGCTTTTTGCAAAGCATCAAGAGAAGTAGTTTCGTCTGTCTTCATTTTCTTGTGGCAGTAGAGGGAGTTTTCATACTGCGGCAGGGCATCTATAAAATCTACCTGCTCGGGAATATCGGTGAAAACTTCAGTCCTTGCCTGCAAAAGAGCGGCTATTTTATTAAGGTCAACGTCCTCGCGCTTTACCGACTGCTTTATATAAGGTATAGCATACTCGGCAAACTTTTCGGGCGGCAGAGCCTTTATATATTTGCCGTTTATGGCTTTTAGCTTCATGGGGTCAAAAATGGCAGGGGCTTTTGAAAGACCGCTTATATCAAACTCTTTTATAAGCTCATCGAGGGAGAAAATTTCTTCCTCGCCTTTGGGCGCCCAGCCTAGCAGAGCAATATAATTGAGCACAGCCTCTTTAAGATAGCCTTTCTGCATAAGGTCCTGATAGGAAGCATCGCCGTCGCGCTTGGCAAGCTTATGCTGTTTGTCTTTCATAATATGCTCAACGTGAATATACTTGGGCACTTCCCAGCCGAAAGCCTTATACAAAAGTTCATACTTAGGCGCGGAGGCAAGGTATTCGTTGCCCCTTACAACGTGCGTTATGCCCATAAGGTGGTCGTCAACGACGTTTGCAAAGTTATAGGTGGGCATACCGTCGGCTTTGAGAAGTATCTGGTCGTCAAGCGTGGAATTTTCAACGGTTATATCGCCGTAAATTTCATCATGGAAAGTGGTAGTGCCCTCGGTGGGTATCTTCTGCCTGATAACGTAAGGAATGCCTGCATCAAGGTTTTTCTGTATTTCCTCGGGCTTAAGGTCGCGGCAGTGGCGGTCATACATAGGTGTTAAACCGCTTGCCTGCTGAATGTCGCGAAGTTCTGCAAGTCTGTCTTTATCGCAAAAGCAGTAATAAGCCTCGCCTTTTTTTACGAGCTCTTCGGCATACTGCTTGAACATACCCATTCTTTCAGACTGCACATAAGGGCCTACAGGGCCGCCTATATCGGGGCCTTCGTCCCAGTTAAGACCCACATCTCGCAGGGTGTTATAGATGACATCTACTGCGCCTTCAACGTAACGTTCGCGGTCGGTATCCTCAATACGCAGGATAAAATCGCCGCCGTTTTTCTTCGCTATAAGATAGGTAAAAAGCGCGGTGCGCAGGTTGCCTATGTGCATATAGCCCGT
>CANRIA010000031.1 GCA_947630555.1 uncultured Clostridia bacterium | reverse complement strand
CGGGAACTGACGCCGGAAATCATCCGTGAGTTTGTGGAGCGCATCGAGGTCTATCAGGCTGAACGGGTATGTGGCAAAAAGGTACAGAGGATGCGCATCGTATGGAACTGTATCGGAGAATTTATGCCGCCGCAGCCCAAGAAAAACAAAGAATCGGCATAGCCGGATTTCTCCAAACTATGCCGATTTTCTTCCCGGAAATAAAATCCCTTAGTTGCACCACCTTTTGTGACGGTCTTTATGTATGCAGTAATTACTCCGCTTTCATTTCTTCTTTTACGGCGTTGAATTCGTCTATTATTTCCTGCTCGGGTGCGGCGGTAGCGAGTGAGACCACTATCGTTACAACAAGCGCTATTATGAACGCAGGGAGCAGCTCATATATTGTGAACAAGCCGCCGAGTTTGCTTATTGCAAATTTCCAGACAAACACCATTACTCCGCCTGAAACCAGACCGCAAATTGCGCCCCATTTGTTGGTTCTCTTCCAGAACAGCGAACAGAGCATGAGAGGGCCGAACGTTGCGCCGAAGCCTGCCCAAGCGAATGATACTATTCTGAACACCGAACTGTCTTTATCCCACGCGAAGATGACGCCGAGTATTGCTATTGCGATAAGTACGATTCTAGCGGTTATCATGGACATTTTTTCGGATATCTTTACTTTGAAAACGCCCTTGATTATGTTCTCTGACACACTGGAAGATGCGGCGAGAAGCTGTGAATCGGCGGTGGACATGGTACACGCCAGAATGCCTGCGAATATAAGACCTGCGGCGAGGGCAAATATCACGCCTTTATCGCTGAGGACTGTTGCTATTTTCATTATAACGGTCTCGGATTCGGCGCTGGTGGTAAGTTTTGCGATAGTGCCGTTTATAGAGAGTGTACTGCCTATAAAGCCTATAAATATTGCGACTGACATGGCGATAACCACCCAAACAGAAGCTATACGCCTTGAAAGTTTGACATTCTTTTTATCTTTGATAGCCATAAATCTCAGCAGGATATGCGGCATACCGAAGTAGCCGAGACCCCACGCGAGAGTTGAGGCTATCTGCAAGAAGGAATAGCTGTTTGAGCCGCCTGTTTCGGGGTCATATATACTGGTGAGCGAGAAGTAGCCGCCGACCGATTTTGCGTTATCTACAACATTTGAAAGACCGCCTGCGGTATTTACGCCGTATACTACTATGATTATCAGCGCTAGTGTCATAACAATGCTTTGGATAAGGTCAGTGAAGCTGGCAGCCGAGAATCCGCCGAGCATGGTATACGAAATTATGACTATTGCGGAGATTATCATATCTACGTGGTAATTTGCGCCGAACAGCGTTTGAAACAGTTTGCCGCACGCAGAGAAGCCCGATGCGGTATACGGCACAAAGAACACGATTATTATCACCGCTGCAATACCCATTATTATGCCGCTTTTATCGTGAAAGCGGTCGGCAAAGAAGTCGGGTATGGTTATTGAGTTTGTCTTTTGCGAATATACTCTCAGCCTTTTGGCGACTATGAGCCAGTTAAGGTATGTACCGACTGCGAGACCTATTATAGTCCAGCCTGCCTCGGCAAGACCTGTAAAATACGCAAGTCCCGGCAGACCCATTAGCAAATAGCTGCTCATATCCGAAGCTTCGGCGCTCATTGCCGAGACCAGCGGGCCTAGTTTTCTTCCTCCAAGATAGTAGTCGCCGACGTCTTTATTTTTCCTCGAATAAAAAACGCCTATCATTACCATTCCCGAAAGGTAGAGAATAATTGTTATAAGGATACAAATTTCACTTGTTCCCATTTTCACGCGGCGAAATTCAGCCGCTTCCCCCTCTCATACTTATATACTTACAAAAAGCGCTGAAACAGCACATGGATATATTATAGCATATTTTTTACCACATGGCAAGACTTTTTTTCGCTACCACGCTAAAAAATAAAATAGCACGCAAAAAGAGCGGATAATTGCTATCCGCTCTCTATATATCCGTTTGTTAAGCTAAAGTAACCGGTGGACTCACTCCTTAAACTTTAAATAATATTTAAACCGAAATGCGTTGCCGCTTTAGAAATCCTCATGACAATGCACCCTTTCATAATTTGTTTAAGAAATCTATACGTCACCGCTGCGACGCTTTCAACGTCAAGTCATCGGACTCACCTTTTCAAATAAATTTCTTTCGGGTAAAAAGCCGTACTGTTAGGTGGACTCACTCCCCTATATAAATTTTGATTTGAACGTTTCTCGCGAAACAAATACTTATCTCATTGGACTCACCTTTATATAAATTTTTAAGATGCCATTTGGGAAAGCTGCTTAGTACATCGGACTCACTCCTTGCAAATCATTTCTTAATATAAATGTACGCCTTTCTCAAAATCATATTGCCCACTCTTCTTTCCGGGATAAGCTTAGGATCTATCGTATTCAATTGTAATTTTTCGATACCTTAAAGTTTCATAGACTTACTGCTTGATCTGCCGTTTGCGTGCCGCTCATCGTCTTTGATAACTTCATCGTTTGAACCGTTGCCGCCATTAGCGCATTTAACTGACGTTCCTCTTATCTTACGATGCAGAAGCCCGCGTGGTATCGAGCTGTCTGTTCACTGTCCATCGGACTCCCCACCTTTCTTTCATAATTTAAGCTATGCTATGTATCAAACGCGCCGTGGTAAATATGCTGTATGTTATGGCGGTCTGATATTCCTCATTGCTGCTTATAAACGGTACTGGGTACTTAAGCTCTTTAGCTCTTTCCTTTTCCTTGATTATATAATAACATACTTTTTGTGACTTGTCAATAGTTTTTTTCAACTTTTTTCAAAAATTTTTATTTAATATTTCTTTTACAATTACTGTCTTGACTTTCGTATTCAAATGTATTATAATAGTATTGTTGAGCTGCTTTTACACAGCTTATTTGTTTTTAAGGAGGAATTATAATGGCTGACAATATAATTGATAACGAGAACGAATACACGCCCGACCTTTACACGCTGGTGGACGAGGACGGTCAGGAGATGACCTTTGAGATGCTCGATTCAATGGAGTACAACGGCGAGACATATTACGCGCTGACACCGTACCCCGAGGATCTTGACCATGACGGTGAGGTAGTTATTCTGAAAGCGATTATTGAAAACGACGAGGAGCTTATGGTCTCGATAGAAGATGATGAGGAATACGAAAAGATAGGCGCTGAGTTTCTTCGCCGCATAAACGAGATATTTGATTTTGACGACGAAGAGGAAGAAGAATAAAATATATTGCTGAAAATTACCTATTGCATTTTTTACTGAAATGTGCTAGAATAATATCAAGATGATATTCTGCCTTGTGCGAGTGGTCAGAACAATATAATCCAACACTATTTAAAAGGAAGTCCGGCTCTTTGTGCGGATTGCAGACTTTCCCGTCGTCGCCGCTATATGCCGCGACAGCAACGGACGAAGGGAGCGCGAAACACGAAGGAGGGCGTATCCACCCTGCAACAGCGGGTTTTATATGCTGATGCATCGGCAAGGCGGAGATATGAATATTTTGCTGCTTCTTAAAAAGGGGCAGCTTTTTTGTGCGCAAAAATACCCGAAGAAAAATCTTCGGGCTTTAAGCTGTGTTCACACCTCGGTGATTATCGGCAGTATCATAGGGCTGCGCTTGGTTTTCTGATAGATAAACTCAGAGAGTGCATCTTTCATTTTGTTTTTCAGCGCGCCCCACTCACGCATATTGCGCGTAAGGCAGCTTTGCAGGGTATCGTAAAGAACCTTCTGCGCTTCGTCAATAAGCTCTTCGCTCTCGCGCACATACACAAAGCCTCTTGAAACTATATCGGGGCCTGCGAGAATCTCGCCTGTAGCGCTGTCTATCGTGGCGACGGCTATTATAAGACCGTCTTCCGAAAGATGCTTTCTGTCGCGCAGGACTATTGCGCCTACATCGCCAACGCCGAGACCGTCTACCAGCACTCTGCCTGACGGAACATTGCCTGTTATTTTCATTTCAACGCCGTCGGATTCTATGACGTTGCCTATATCTGCGATAATGATATTCTTTTCGGGTATCCCCAGTGAAAGGGCAAGATTTTTATGCTTTTGCAGATGCTTATATTCGCCGTGCACGGGTATGAAATACTTAGGCTTTACGAGCGACAGCATAAGTTTAAGTTCCTCCTGGCAGGCGTGACCGGAAACGTGCACTTCATACATAGCTTCATACACTACATCAGCGCCGCTTTTCATAAGCTCGTTTACAACTTTGGTGACGAATTTTTCGTTGCCGGGTATAGGGGTTGCGGAGATAATTATAAAATCCTGCGGAGTAACAACCACCTGCTTATGCATACCGTTTGAGATACGCGTTAAGGCGCTCATAGGCTCGCCCTGGCTGCCGGTGGTGACTATTACAAGTTTTTCCGGCGGATAGCGGTGGATAAGCTCGATATCTACCATAATATCGTCTGGCACTTTAAGATAGCCAAGCTCAATTCCCTTGCCTATTACGTTTACCATGCTCCTGCCCGAAACTGCGACTTTTCTGCCTGTTTTTACAGCGTTGTCGATTATCTGCTGTATGCGGTGGATATTAGATGCAAACGTTGCAATGATTATTCGCTTGCCCTCTGCCTGATTAAAAAGCTTTGAAAAGCTCTCGCCTACTTTGCGCTCTGTCATGGTATAGCCGGGGCGCTCGGCGTTTGTAGAGTCAGCCATAAGCGCAAGCACGCCTTTATTGCCCAGCTCTGCAAATCTGGCGAGGTCTATAATGCCGCCCTCAATGGGGGTATAGTCTACCTTGAAGTCGCCCGTATGGACGAGAACGCCGGCAGGGGTATGGATAGCCATACCGCAGGCATCGGGGATAGAGTGGTTCACCCTGATGAACTCTACCGCCATGCAGCCCAGTTTTACAGTCTGCCGCGGTGTTACAACGTTGAGTTTTGCACTGCTGAGTATTCCGTGCTCTTTAAGTTTGCCCTCTATAAGACCTATAGTAAGCCTTGTAGCATAGACGGGAACGTTCATTTTCTTCAGAAAATACGGTATGCCGCCTATATGGTCTTCATGCCCGTGGGTGATGACCATGCCCCTGACTTTGTCGATATTCTTTTCTACATAAGTGAAGTCGGGTATAACGCTGTCAACGCCCGGAAGTTCTGCATCGGGGAACGCCATGCCGCAGTCTACTATAACAATATCGTTGGCGCACTCAATGCAGGTAAAGTTTTTGCCTATCTCGTTAAGACCGCCCAGCGGTATAATTTTAACGGGTGTCTTTCTTTTTTCATTCTTTACTGTATGCTCTGTTTTTTCCAAAGTTTTCTGCTTCTTGGGCTGGTGGGTATTTTTTTCTGCGGAAGTATTGCGGCTGTTCTTTTTGCCGTGAGCCTTTTCACTGCCCTTGCCTTTTGAAGCTTTTGTATTCTTTGCCGCTTTAGTGTTTGCTCTGAGCGGAGGAAAGTCTATTGTTATAACGTTCGTAAGACCTTCCGTACTTTGCTTTTTTGCTTTTTCTTCTGTTCTTTTGTTTTTGATCTTCATTACATAAGTCCGCTGCAAGAAAAGCCTGCGCAGATGTATTTGCACACACCAAAAGCAGGCTATCTCCCTTGCAGGGAAATAACTCCTTTCTAAAATATTTATTTTCACGTTACAAAATTTAATACGGCTGTTCAATAACATGATAAAATTCTGGGTGTGAACAGTCAACTTAAAAAGTGTTCCGAACAAGAATATCAATATTATTATACCGCAGCCGCACCGATTTGTCAAGCATTTATATAATTATACCCTTGCAAGGGCGCGAAAGCTATCGTTTTACGCCGCTGATACATATTTTAAGGAAGATAAAAATTTACTATAAAATTTTTTCAAAAACTATTGACAAGCACAATATGTTGTGGTATACTAATAATACAGATACAAGTTGTATTCTTTACATCTTAATTTGACAAAAGAAAGGGACGATCAAAATGATAAAGGTAAATGTTACAGGCGGCGAACTTTCTAAGAAAGAGATCGATGCATACGTTGCAAGAGCACAGGAAAAGTACCCCAACGGCGAAGTAAACGAAATGAACATAAAGCTGGACGGCGATTACGTTGATATCAGCTATCGTTACTGCCCTCCGTCGTTTGACCGTATCAGAAGGATCACCGGTTATCTCGTAGGAACGCTTGACCGCTTCAACGATGCGAAATACGCTGAAGTTCAAGACAGAGTTAAACATTCGCTTGCATAAACATTTTTAAAAATCAACACCGCCGAAATTTTACTTTCAGCGGTGCTTTTTTGTTATTCAAATATGCTGCAGATTTTTGAGGTGGCTTTTATGCCGTTCTCGCCGTTTATAAGGTTTTCGCCCCAGTCGGAGGAAAGGACTGAGCCGTCCCACTCTTTGGCTATATCGAGATACTCAACTCCGCCGCCGTTGCCTTTCCAGCTCCAGCCGAGGTAGCCTATGTTGTTTTCGGTGCAGTATTTCATTATAAACTCTTCGTCAACGTCGCCGTCTGAATGGTTATAGCCGAACTCGCCAACGCACACGCACAAATTCTGAGATGTAGCATAGGTGAGGTTTTGCTCTATCTGTTTTGCGCTGCCGCCTGCGCTGCCGTACATATGAACGGAAAACATTGTGTTTTTGAGCGGGTCGCTGTTGAATACTTCCATGCCCTTGTCTTTTATACACTTAGGGTACTGACCCCAGCCTGCGGAGTCTACCATAATAAGGTTCTTTATGCCTGCCTCGCGCAGTTTTGGTATGGCGGCAGTATAGCCCTTTGCCCAGGTGCCCGACTTCCAGCTTCCTATCCACTCGTTGGCGATGTTTAGTATAACGCAGTCTTCGTTGCCGATCAGGGCATCTTTCATCTCAAGCCAGTAGTCAACAATGGCGTTGAACGAATCGAGGTCGTCCATACCAGTGGCATCGTGGACTTCTAAAATAGCCACCATTTTGAGCTCTTTGCATTTTTCAATCAGCTTTTGGATATTTTCAAGACTGTCTTTTTCCCACTGACCGCCGTTTGCAAGCACAAGGCGAACGCTGTTTGCTCCCGTTGCTGCAATTGCTTCAAGAGCGACATCGTCCATATCTTTAAACCAGGTATGGGCGTGGTTTATGCCGCGGAAGACAAACTCATTGCCGTTGGCATCTAGCAGTTTTGTGCCGTCAACATGAAAACCTGCTTTGCTATCACTCGTTTCGGTATTGCTTTCTGTAGGTGCGCTTTCGGTGACGGAACTTGCAGGCTGCGCAGCTTGTGATGAACTGCTGCTTTCTCCGCAGGAAGCGAAAGAGAACATCATTGCGGCGGCGGCAAGCAAAGAAAGAACGCTGTATTTCAGATGTTTCATAAATTATCCCTCCAAAAATTTGATTTATTACAATCATTATAATACACCTTTAAATATATTGCAAGGGCTGTAAACGTTTGCGAAAAAATTTTTCTGAAAAAATTAAGGAAAATATATTTTGTATGCGTATAATAAGTGAACAGGCCAAAAGGGGTCTGACGGAAAGGAGTTGGCAGCATGGGCAACGGTGAAAGTAGCTACCGCCGTTACCTTGACGGAGAAAAAGAGGCTTTTGGCGATATAGTAAAGCTTTACAGGGCAGGGTTGACGTTCTTCATAGAGGGCTTTGTTCACGACCCATACGCGGCGGAGGACATTGCGATAGATGTTTTTATGCAGCTTATCATACACAAAAGGCGGTATAACTTCAAAACGCCGCTGAAAACGTATTTATACATGATAGCACGCAGCCGCAGCATTGACTGGCTTAGGCACAAAAAACGCCTGCGCGAAGAGGAGCTTTCGGAAATTGAGGGCGGCAGCTTTGAGGACGACATACTTGCAGACGAGCAAAAACGCGCTGTACACCGCGCGATAGCACAGCTTTCGGAGGAGATGCGCACTGCGGTGCATTTGGTATATTTTGATGGCATGAGCTATGACGAGGCGGCGCAGGTCATGAAGAAAAATCGCAAGCAGATTGATAATCTGCTATATCGCGCAAAGAAAGAACTTCGAGGTATTTTAGGAAGCGAGGCACTTTTATGAATAATATGAGAACTGACGAGCAGTTTACCCAAGAGGTATTGCAGCGCGGTGAGAGGTACATTCGCAGGCGGAAAAAGGCTGCTTTAGCGGCGGTGACTGGTTTTGCGCTGGTGTGCGTATTCTCGGCGGCAATTATGGCAAACAGCGCCTTGTTCGGCGGCTTGCAAAGGGCAGGTAACAATGCCGGCGAGGCTGCAAATAACGGTGCGGCTTTTAATGACGGCGCGGCTGCAAATGACGGACTTTATGAAGATGAGGCTATTGCAACAGAAATAGCAACAGAGATAATGACTTCAAAACTGCCTGCTGAAATGTCGGTAGATGATGAGGCGCAGAACACAGCGAGAGTATCAAAAATGGGCGGCGAAGTGGCTAAGGCTGCCATTGTGACAAACGAAGAAAAGATAACGGCTTTGCAGAAAGCTGTGGCGGATATTACAAGCTACGCCGAAAACAACGGCACTGGTGAACAGAACAGTCCGAACGGTCAGACAAGCTCAGGCAGTGTGAGCGAGTATTACGAGATAGAGCTTGACGGGCGCACCTACACGCTTGAAAACGGTGTTTTTACCGACAACACAAGCGGCATCTCATACACGCTTACCAGCGAAAAGGCTGAGGAGCTTGTGCAGTTTCTTGAAGAATATTTTTATTTTGACTAGGAAAAGAGGTAAATAAAATGAAATATCGTGCAAAAAGAATTATAGGCGCGGCTCTTGCGTTTGCTATGGCGCTGAATATGACCGCGTGCGGTGATGTTGATGTGCTGAGTGAACCGGACGTTACGGGAACAAAGCCTGTGATAGCGACATCGCCTACAACATCAGAGGGCAAGCAGGAGATAAATTTAAGCGGTGCGCAGGAGATCAAGGCTGAATCGCCGACAGTAGGCGAGGCTGAGCCGAAAGAGGCTGATGATGCGTTTTTATACTCGCAGTATGCATTTGCGGCAGGTATGCTGAAAAACTGCATGGACGGTCAAAAAAGCACGCTGCTCTCTCCTGCCTCGGCTATGCTGGCGCTGACCATGACAGCCAACGGTGCGGACGGTGACACCTTAGACGAAATGCTTGCGGTGCTCGGCAAGGGTGCAGGCGAGGTTTGGAACTTGCCCGTTGATGCTGATGAAAGCATGATACCGACGGGTGTTGAAAGTATAGATGATCTGAACAAGTATCTGCTGGGGTATGTAAGGAGTCTTAAAAACAGCGAAAATTCTACGCTTTCTATTGCTAATTCTATATGGTACAGAGACAAGGAAGGCTTTTCTGTAAAAGACGAATTTATACAGAAAAATGCAGATTACTTTGGTGCGAAGCTTTACAAAGCGCCGTTTGACGAAAGCACTGTAACAGACATAAACGACTGGGTGAGCGACAGCACCGACGGCATGATAGACAAGCTGGTAGACACAATCACCGACGACAACATGATGTTTTTGATAAACGCGGTATGCTTTGATGCGAAGTGGGCACAGCCTTACTCAGAATATGATGTGCAGACTTTGCCGTTCACAGACATTGAGGGCAACGCAAAGAATGCCGAGTTTATGAACTCGGAGGAAGATATATATCTTGACGACGGTTTTGCGAAAGGCTTTATAAAGTATTACGCAGGCGGAAATTACGCGTTTGCGGCGCTTTTGCCAAACGAGGACGTTGGTATTGAAAACTATGTTTCTATGCTCAACGGTCAAAGCCTTAAAGCCGCTCTGACACCAGTAGAAAGAGATGTGACCGTATACGCAAAGCTGCCGAAATTCAAGTTTGACTATGAGACTTCGCTGGTTGAAACGATGCAGGCTATGGGAATGAGCTCGGCATTTACCGACGGTGCAGACTTCAGTCTGATGTCTGACACGGAGCTGAAAATATCCGACATAATACACAAAACGCACATTGAGGTTGACGAAAACGGCACAAAAGCCGCGGCGGTAACGGGGGTAATAATGGACAACGGAGCCGCAGTAATGCCGGGAGAGACGGTAAACATAACGCTTGACAGACCGTTCGTATTCGCGATAATAGATACCGAAAACCGCCTGCCTATATTCCTCGGAACAGTTGTGGAGATAACAGAGCAGTGATCTGCCTGCACATAAAACAAAAGAGCCTTGGCACAAAGCCTTGGCTCTTTTTGTATATAGCGTAAATTACTTCTGAATATCGCCGTCGTCGAACGGATCGCCGCACTGAGGGCAGAACTTCGGCGGATTCTTGGGATCGGCAGGTTCCCAGCCGCACTTATCGCACTTATAGAGGGGTGCGCCTGCCGGCTTGGGTTTGCCGCATTCCATACAGAATTTGCCCTTGTTTACCGCGCCGCACTCGCAAGTCCAGCCGTCGGCTGATGCAGGAGCAGGCTTGGGTTTGCCGCAGTTCATGCAGAACTTGCTGGTGTTTTCTGCGCCGCACTCGCACTTCCATGTATCTGCGCCGCCTGCAACCGCGCCGCTTGTAACAACGGGCTGTGCGCCGCCTGCACCCATGTTCTGGGTATTCATCTGCTGGGCGCTGTTGAACTGCTGACCTTGCATCATCTGCGGATTCTGCATCATTTGCTGATTTTGCATCATCTGCTGGTTATACATTGTAGGATCCATAGGCTGACCCATCATTCCGCCGCCTGCCATGCCCATGCCCATAAAGCCTGTCATAGCGCCTGCGGAGTTGCCTGCCGCTGTTTCACGGGCGGTATTGATGCTCATTCTATCCATAGCGTAGAGCATTGTGGGATCGCTGCCTGCCGCTCTCGCATCCTGGAACTTAGCAATTCTCTCCTTGCTTTCGTCGTCAACGTTGAGGACTATGTCAAGTGAAGCCATCTGAATGCCGCGCTCTTCAAGCCATCTTTCCTTGAGGGCGTTGTTCATAGCGTCGCAAATATCCATATTATAAGAACCGAGCATATCATAGGGGCACTTATACTTCTGCGCGACCTCGGTAAGGGCGATCTGGAACTTAGGCGCAAGCTCTTTCTTCAAAGTAGCAAGGAAAGTCTGACCGTCGCCCGAATTTCTCTGGAAATCTACCTTGGGGTCTTTAAGAACATTTTCATAGAACGCAACGGGGTTTACTATTTTCAAATCGTACTTGCCGTGAGCCTGTGCTTTAAGGGTCATGTTGAACTCACCGTCGCGGAAGCCTATATCGCCAGCGCCGAACGGGTTGTTGGTTATCTCCTTGCAGTTTATGTAGATGATGTGCATTGTGTTGAGCGACTGACCGCCGGCTGTGAACCTCGTTCCGATAGCCTTGATAGACGGCCACAGATCCTTAAGTCCTCCGCCGAGAAGTGACGGCTCAACGGTGGTATCATACCTATACTGACCTGCGAGGTCGTTGGTATCGGCATAAACAAAGTCATGCACCTTGCCGTTCTCTACAAGCACTGCCGCCTGTCCGATAGCGACATCAAACACCGAACCGTTGGATATTACACCGTCGCTGCGGTTGTTGGTCGTACCGTCCCTCTTAACAAGGGTGGCAGCCTTTGCGAGATAGTCGTTGGTCATACCGTCACAGCGGAAATAATCTCTTACAGTATCAGAGAGCTTTCCCGAAACGGAATTGATCGCCATTTTAATAAGTCCCATTCAAATTTCCTCCTATATTAAAATATTTATTATAACCGTTTTAATTTCAGATCAGACGTCTGATATCGGTTATTTTCCATGCTTTTTCCGTTGCACTGTCGGTAACTATGGCATCACAGAACGGGCATTTATCTACAAGCTGGTCTTCTATTACACCGCCGCAGCGAGGGCATGTCTTTGCGCCCTCAACGCAGGTATAAATGAATGCAAAAGATATCGGCTTATAGCTGTCGGGCTTGAAAGACACCGTTGTTTTTATTGAGATATTCGGCTGCGTGGGGCTTGGGTTATAGCGAATTATTTTAAGCGATGTAACTTCGCTTTCATACCACATAACGCGAGGGCCTACCAACAGGCGGCGCACCTTCATCACCGCAGGCTGTGTGCACAGCTTTGAAAATATATCAAGTTTTATGGGGTGTTCTTTCATGGCATCTGCCAGCATTTCTGTCACTGTTTTGGCAACGCCCTTGGCATACTCGGCATCAAACTCGTTATAGTCGCCTATTATCTGCCTTATCACCTTTTCTTCAAGTGGGTCGCCGCCGTCTAAAGCGCTGCCGTCTGCCTTGGCTCTTAGTATTTCATTCTGCACGGCGTTATCTTTAAAACGAAGCATTGCCTGCTCAAACAATTCGGCTTCACTTTTCAATTATTCTCACCCCGTATACTTTATTCTGTTTTCTGTACGCGTTATTTCAGTAAACACCCACGAACGCTCCATTAGCATATTCGGCAGCTTTTCGCCGCAGAACTCGCACCGCTCAGCCTCATACTCGCTGACGGGCGCGCCGCAGTGTGGGCATTTAAGAGTTTTTCTGTTTGTATTCTCTCTGTAAACATAGCTGTATTTAAAGCTGTATGTACAGTTATAGGGCGTTATCATTTTGCCGTTATTCATATTCATTTCTGCAAAGGCAAGACCGAACAGAGATACTTCCTGCGCCTGAACAATATATCTTGTAAAAGCAACTTTTGTTACCTTTACATCGCAATAGCTGACCTTAGCTTTCATAGCCTCAAACTGTGCGGTAGTTATGACAGACTTAGCGCAGAAATCTTTCAGTACATCAAAGCCGTTGTTGCCCTGCCCTGTTGCAGCAATATATTTTGCCATATATTTTTTGATATTCTCGGTCTCGGTGTTCTCATCAAAGCCCTCTACCGCCTGCGAAACGGGCAGCTGCACCGAGACTGTTTTTATATTCGCGCTGCGGTCATCAGAAGTAAGCACAAACTCAGGCTTGGCATTTTGCGGCTGCATGTTCATGTTTTGAATATTTTGCGGAAAGAAATTGTCATTATCGTTGTTCTTTTTATTCTTCTCTGAAACTATGACGATGACAACAACGACCGCGAAAGCGATAACTGCCAGAAACTCCATAGGTCACCTCAACACTTTTTAATATCGGTTATCTTCCACGTTCTGTCAAGCACAATGGCTTCCTCGTGGACATCGAGCTTATAGTCGCAGTAGGGGCAGTTGCCTCTGTCGAGCGACTCTATTGGTGCGCCGCAGTTAGGGCACTTCATGCTGCTTATCTCCTGATGTCCGCTGTAGTTTTCAAGAAAATACGAATAATCAACTTCATACTTTTCCTGTGAGCGGTTGCTTCTGCCGTTATATCTATATTCTACCGCAAGCTGAAAAACAACTGTGGCATCATACTCTGATGTTCTGTAATCGGAGATAACTACCTTATGCACCTTGGCATCGGCAAACTTGCCTGCCGTTGGCGCTTGGGCGACTATCATCTCACAAAACTGCCTTGAACAGTTTTTCTGAAAGCTTGAAGCGGTCGCTTTGCCTGCTGTCATCGCGGCAAAATAATCAAGCGCGAACGACTTTACATAGCTTTTCATAAGCCGAGGGTCAAATTCGGGAAAGTCAGCCTTTATCTTAGGCAGCACCACGCCCTCAACGCCCATAAGGCTTTTGGGAGTATTCTCCACCTCGTCGGAAGCTTCTTTAACGCTTTTTACAACTGCTGACAGGCTGCCCATATGCTTATGCACCACAGCCATTACAAAAAGCGCTATTATCACAACTATGGCAAGCAGCACGGCTATAATTACGCCGACTGTTATCAATATTGTTTTCAATGGTCACACCGCCGTATGTCAAAGTAATATCATCATGATTATAAATGCCAGTATGCCCGGTATGCCCGAAAAGAGCAGAAGTTTTACATAGTCAATAGGAAGATTGCCTATGAATTTGCCCGTCTGACCGTTCATAGCGAACAGATAGTCTTTATCTTTATATTTGGTATAAAGCAGCCATGCAGGCATAAGGGCATAATCGCAGTTTGTAATTTTAAGGTCGTGGTCGTAATTGCTGACCGTAATTTCATTATAATTGCAGGTCTTTTTAAGCTCGTCCAGACCGGTGTTTATCATTCTTTCCTCGGCACGGGGGCGGCAGGTCTTGTCGTCTTCATCGTAGCGCTCGGCGAGGTAGCCTGCAAGGTAGCCTATATTGAAAGGTTTCAGATCTTTAAAATCGTAAGGCTCTATAGAGTCCATAGCATCGTTATCTGTTTTAGAAGATGCATCAACGGGGACTTTTTCAAAATCAAGCTCGCCTGCTCTTACAACGTTATAATACTCATAGTCGGTATACGAATTGCCGTTTCTCTGATAACTCTTTTTGTTCACGCCCTCGGCTGTCATTCTTCCGCTGAGATGACCCGAATACAGCCAGAACGGCAGGTATATTCCCTGCATTTTATCTACTATTTTATCGCAGTCGAAATCTTTGGGGGTGAGAGGTTTTTTGCTAAACTTTTTGAACTCCTCCATGACCTTTGACTTATCGATATGGAAAGGTATCACATACTTGGGTGAGAAGCCGCCGACTATCTGCTCCGTCATGATTATAGGGTTGCCGCAGAAAACGCATATTGTTGCGGCTGTTGCTCTATCGGTGATTATCTCGGCTCCGCAGTGTGAACACTTATACTGCACGAGGTTTTTGCCTATAGTGCCGTCTGTAGAAACGGCTGTGGCTTTCTCGTCCTCGTCAAGCTCTTTATGCTTTTCTATCTTCGTTTCATCAACGGTATTCCTGCCTGCCGCATCTAGCTGCTCCAGCGTGAACACCTCGTCGCAATAGATACATTTCCAGCTCTGGGTGGCGGCATCAAAGCCCATATCGCCGCCGCAGGTAGGGCATTTATATGTAATATTTGCCATAGTTTTGGCCCCCCTTACCCTGCTTTTTTAGTCGTGGTATGCGAGTAAACATCACTGCGCTCGGTTATATCAATTTGCGTTTGAAGATATTTTTCAGCCTTGGTGGCTTTATGTTTTGTTCTGCTTTGCGAGATAAGCGAAAAGGCTATAACTATTGCAACTAAAAGGCCTATAAAGAAACAGCTTACAAAGTTATCGCCGCTGTACATAACAAGGTCAGCAACGGGTATTGAGTAAATAAAATTTAACACAGCAAACACACTCCCTATCAAATACTGTATTAAGTATATCATATTTACAAATGCAAGTCAATAAATTTTTTAAAAATTTCAGCAAAATTTACAATTGACCCTTGCGTTATATGTAAATTATGATTTACCCGTGCGGCGGCATTGATTTTGCAGGAAAAATATGTTATAATCATAGATGATTATATTATTTATGTCCTCGCCGATACGCAGACCAAAAGGTCTGCTCCCGACGTATCGGACAATTATAACATAACGCTTTCGCTTTTATGTTATAATACTTATGCCCTCGCCGATACGCAGAAAATGGGGTCTGCTAACGACGTATCAGACAATTAACTTAGGAGAAATAACATGATATCAATACTTTTTGTGTGCCACGGCAACATATGCCGCTCGCCTATGGCTGAATTTGTTATGAAAGACATGGTGAGAAAGAGCGGTCTGGAGCGCGAAATTTACGTTGAATCGGCGGCGACGAGCACCGAAGAACTTGGCAATGATATGCACCACGGCAGCAAGGCACGCCTGCGTGAGGCAGGTATACCGTTCACGAGGCGCAGTGCGCGGCAGGTGTGTGCTGACGACTACGCAGCGTTTGACTACATAATAGTTATGGACGAAAACAATATGCGCAATATTCGCAGGATAATACGCTCTGACCCTGACGGCAAGATATGCAGGCTGCTGGATTTTACCGACCGCGCAGGCGAGGACATTGCCGACCCATGGTACACAGGAGATTTTGACCTGACGTACAACGACATAACCGAGGGCTGCGAGGGGCTGCTTGAATTTTTGTGCAAAAGCAAAATTAGCTATTGACAAACCGCTTTGAGTGTGTTATAATATAAAATTGTCGGGCAGGGCTCGGCAATATGCGCCAGTAGCTCAGTTGGATAGAGTGTTTGGCTACGAACCAAAAGGTCGGGGGTTCGAATCCCTTCTGGCGCACCAAAAATTCCCTTAGCATAGCTAAGGGAATTTTTGTATTATTCACTATTCGATATTCATTATTCACTATTCACTAACTATTGTCAATTGCTTTTTTATTGCCTGTATTATTTGCGCTTACGCGCAGCCTGCGGAGCTGTTCACCGCTTATATTTGGTTGTTCTAAAATAATATAAACTATCCCCCACCCTTCACACGCCCTCAAAAAGACACCGGCGGTATATTCTTCCGGCAGTATGGAGTGGTTTTGTCAATATCTGTCCAGTCTAAAAAACCCAAAATCTGAGATCAAGCAACATTCAGCTTGCTGTTTATGA
>CANRIA010000030.1 GCA_947630555.1 uncultured Clostridia bacterium | reverse complement strand
CTCTCAAAGCTTTGACTTAATTTCAGGGTTCCTTTTCCTTTTTGGATCTTTCGATTGTTCAATTTTCAAGGTGCTTTGGTGCGCGCTTAGCGGCAAATTACCGCTATCCACGCGACTTATATATTCTACCACTTTCGAGCCGTAAAGTCAACAGCTTTTTTACAAAAAACGCACTTTTGTAGGTTTGAACAAATTTTGCAAAAATTCTGAAAAATTTGTGGTGAATTTTAACGCTTCCAGCCGCTTCCCGAAAAACGGAAAACGGCTTTGAGTGCGATATTCAGTTCTTTCCACTGCTTTTAAAGCACAGCGCCGCCAGAAATCCGAAGACAAGCGCGGCGCATATTCCTGCCGCTGAAGAAGTCAGCCCTCCCATAAATATACCTAAAAATCCCGATTCATCTACAGCTTTCTTTACGCCGTCTGCAAGCAGGCTGCCAAAGCCTGTAAGTGGGACGGTCGCACCGCCTCCGGCGAAATTTATAAGAGGTTTATATACGCCGCAAGCGCCCAGAATTACGCCTATGACAACATATGCAACGAGTATTCGCGCAGGGGTAAGCTTGGTGTAATCAATAAGAAGCTGACCTACGGCACAGAACGCTCCGCCTACAAGAAAAGCCCAAAGATAATGCATAAAATACTTCCTTTCATGTAAAAATGCTATTTGCCGCTGACGTGTGAGAGCCACACGGCATGTGCTATTGACGGTATGCTTTCGCCCTGCTGGTTTATTGTTGGCGACATCAGCGCGCCCGTTGCCGCAAACAAAATATTTTTTATCTCGCCCGAACGCAGCTTAGGCACAAAGTGACCGCACAACATACTTGCCGCACAGCCGCAGCCGCTTCCCCCTGCGTGAACGTCCTGCGACTGAGTATCAAATATCATAGTGCCGCAGTCGCGGTGGTTGGGGCGTATATCAAATCCTTCGCGCATAAGCAGGTCGCAAACTATTCTGCTGCCGACAAGACCCAGGTCGCCGGTGACTATATGGTCAAAGCTATCAGGGGCAAGGGCGGTATCTCTGAAAAACTGCGCTATAGTTTCGCAGGCGGCAGGAGCCATTGCCGCGCCCATATTGTTGGCATCGGTAACGCCCATATCTACAATTTTACCGATAGTCACAGCTCTGACATAGGGCGCTTCTCCCGCGGCGGACACCACCAGCGCTCCGCTCGCCGTGGCAGTCCATTGAGAAGTGGGTGTGCGCTGACCGCCGTAGTCGAGGGGAAAGCGGTACTGCCGCTCGGCGGTGCAAAAGTGTGATGATGTGACCGCAAGCACGTTGCTGCCGATGCCGTTATCGACCAGCAGCGAGGACAACAGCAGCCCCTCTGCCATGGTGGAACACGCGCCGTAAATGCCGAGAAAGGGAATATTCAGATCCCTCACCCCGTAAGTTGTGCCGACACACTGGTTGAGCAGGTCGCCGCCGAGCATAAAGTCAATGCTGTCGCTTTGCATTTGGTTCTTGTCAAGAGCCAGTTCTATCGCCTTTCGCTGCATAAGGCTCTCAGCCTGCTCATAAGTCTCCGTGCCGAAATATTCGTCCTCGCTGGTGTAGTCGAAGCAGTCGTGCATAGGGCCTTGCTGCTCCATCTTGCCTCCCACACACGCTGAGGTGGATATACACGGGGTATTTGACAGCTTATAAGTACAGCCGCTTAATTTTTCAGACATAATATCACCTTGCCATTTCTTTTTATAATAGTATGGCAAGGTGAGGCAAAAAATATTCAATAAATTTATCTTACAAAAAGCCGTTCAGCTTTGATACAAATTTCCACTGACGTTTCATATAATCTCTCAGCGGTTGTATGCTTTCTTCATACTTTGCCAAAACGCTGTCGGGAGTTTCAAAACAGCTCATCACCGCCCTCGCGGCGCGATATCCGCTTTCCACAGCCGAGGATATCCCCTCTCCCATAGGGTTCAAAAATCCTGCCGTTTCTCCTGCAAAAAGAACACGACCAACGCCACATTCAATGCTGTGTTTATTATCAACAAGCGGCATCAGCCATTTATCGGTTTTTAACTGCTGCTGTAATTTAAGAAAATATTTTTCCGACAAGTAGTCCACAAATCTGTTATAATACATATCTATATTTTGCTGATCTTTGACCGCGACCCCTATAACGATATTGTTATCCTTGACATTCAGCCACGCATCGTACTGCGATAATTCGGGCTGTAAAAAAGCATAGAAATAATGACGATCAAGATCTATGCTCCCCTTGTTGAATGTCTGAAACGTTATAATGCTCCTGTCTTTTTTATGCAGCAGCTTACGTTTAACAGCTCCCACTGCTCCCTCACAGTCGATAACATATCTTGCTTTATATCTGTTTTTACCTGCAATTTCAATATCTACAGCATCATCGGTGTCGCGGCATGAAACGACAGTCTGCTCTTCCAGTATTTTCGCACCGCAGGCCGCCGCCTTTTCACAAAGCCACATATCAAAATTATTTCTCCAAACATTATAACCGTTCTGCTCAAAAACAAACTCTTTGCCAAAACGGTTTGTAAATACCATTCCTTTATTCACGGCAGGCGCACAAGTAACACTTTGGGGAATGTCCTCTCCGAAATACTCTCTGACAAGGTCAGCAGTTTTCTTTATTATCTGTCCCGAGCAGGATTTATATCTCGGCAGTTTATTCTTCTCAAGCAGTATAACGCTGTATCCGGTCTGTGCAAGTGTCTTAGCAGCAGTACAGCCTGCCGGACCTGCGCCGATAATTATAACATCTGTCATATACATTCTCCAAACTACAAAGATACGGCTCGATCACAACAATGACCGAGCCGCAGCAGTAAGTATTATTGTATTATCATATTATCCCAAAAACTTATGCAGCACATCAAACAGTTTATCCATATCCAGCGGTTTGGCTATATGGTCGTTCATGCCGCTTTCAAGAGCCTGCCGCTTATCCTCGTCAAACGCGTTCGCTGTCATAGCTACAATAGGTATGTCGGCGATCTCTTTGTTGTCAAGAGCGCGAATAGCTTTTGTTGCTTCATAGCCGTCCATAACGGGCATTTGAACGTCCATAAGAATAAGATCATAGTCGCCTTTTTTGGCGTTTTTCATTATCTCTACAGCCTCGGTGCCGTCGCAAGCGCTGTCAACTTTCAGACCGCTTTCTGTAAGTATTTCTATAGCTATCTCGCGGTTGAGTTCGTTATCCTCAACAAGCAGCAGCTTTTTGTCTTTCATAGCCTCCGCGCTGGGGATAGTCACTTCTTCCGTAGGCGTTACCATGCCCTTGTTCGCACCAAGTGCCGAGACCAGCGTTTCCCTCAGCGTTGAAACAAATATAGGCTTATTGCAGAACGCCGTAACACCTGCTTCTCTCGCCTCGTGCTCAACTGCCGTCCAGTCGTATGCGGTGAGTATTATAATAGGTATCTCGTCGCCTATCTCGCGCCTTATCTGACGAACCACCTCAATGCCGTTAAGATCCGGCAGATACAGATCTATAATATAAGCATTGAAAATATCGCCCAGTTCTTCTGCCTGCCTTGCGTGCAGCACCGCCTCTTTGCCGGACATCGTCCAGTCGGCGCGCAGACCCAGCTGCACCAGCATTTTTGTAACGCTGTTGCATATTGCATAGTCGTCGTCTACCACGAGGGCGCGCATACCCTCCATCTCTTTTATAACTTCTATCTGTTTGGTTTCTGTCTGAAGCCTGAACTCCAGCTCTAAGATATATTCCGTTCCCTTGCCCTGTTCGCTGACAACATCTATAGTGCCGCCCATCATATCTACAATGTTCTTAGCTATAGCCATGCCAAGACCCGTGCCCTGTATGCCGCTGACTGTAGAAGTCGCCTCTCTCTCGAACGGGTCGAACACCCTTTCGAGGAATTCAGGGTTCATGCCTATGCCGGTGTCTTTTACGCGTATCTCATACTTTGCGTAACCCTCGGGTGCGCCGTGCTTTTGCTTTATTATCAGAGATACCGAGCCGCCCTCAGGCGTGAATTTTACGGCATTGCTGAGTAGGTTCAGCAGCACTTGATTGAGATGAAGTTTATCGCAATATATATCTTCGTCAACAACATCTATAGTATCAATATAGAAATTAAGCTGTTTTGAGTGCATTTGGTTGAGCAGTATATTTCGCAGATCTCCCAGAATTTCCGGCAGACTGCACTGCGTTTCTTCAATGTCCACTCTGCCGCTCTCTATACGGCTCATATCGAGAATATCATTTATAAGGCTCAGCAGATGATTGCTGGAAGAAAGTATTTTTGAAAGATAATCTTTAACGCGCGCGGTGTCCTCGGTATTTGCAGCCGCTAAGGTGGTATATCCTATAATGGCGTTCATAGGCGTGCGTATATCGTGCGACATATTTGAAAGGAACATGGTCTTTGCCCTCTCGGCGTTTTCAGCCTTCACGAGCCTTTCCTGCAATATCGCCTTTTCCATAGTAACCGAGGTGTTTCGCAGCGTCCATATCATATATAATACAAACGATAAAAGTTCCAACGCTCCTACTATGTATCCTACGCGCCTTATTTTTATAGCGCTCTCCAGAACGGTGTCTTCGGGCACTGTTACAGCAACCGACCACTCGTTTAAGTCTTTTGTAGTACCAAGCTGCTGCCAGTCGTTTTCGCTTATAGGCATATAGTAAAAATAGTTATAAGCCTGCTGAGTCTCGGAGAACATTATAGTATGACCCGACTTGCCCTCTTTTATCTCATCGCCGACTTCTTTCATAGTCATGCTGCCGCTCTTTACTTTTCTGCCGTTGAAATCATCAAGTGTGCCAAGCTGGTCATGAACGGTATCCATCAGCAGATCGCCCGTGCGGCGGTCTACTATAAAAGTATTTGCCGTGCCGCCGTAGATGTTATTTAAATTCAGCATACTCGGCAGATCTTTAAGATATATGGTAGAATACAGCATGGCAATAACTTCGCCGTCTTTTTCTATAGGCACAAAATGGCGTATCAGCGGATCGTTGCTTTCGCCTATGCTCACCATTCTGTCGGTAACGTGCTCACCCAGCACAGATTCTTTTTCAAAGTCAAGATACGCAGAGGCATCTATCTTTCTGCCGCTCATCGAGATTATATAATTATCCGGCAGAAGAATGTTCATCTGCGTGGCGGTGGTAAGCACCGAAAACTGCTTTAAAAACTCCTGCATCATATCCTCGTCGTCCGCCGCCTGTTCGGCTATAATATCGGCAACGGCGTTTAGCAGAACGCTGTCGTTTTGCAGTTTGTTGCTTATGTTGTCCATGACCGTTTTAGTGGCTTCTTCCATACGGTCAAGGCAGCGCTGCTCGGTAACATTATAAATACGCATATATGCGGCTACCGAGAGCACGCAAACAAGCACCATTATAATAATGGTGGCTATAATATTCTTTTCCCTGAGTTTGCTGTGTTTAAAGTCGACCTTTGCGGTCTTGGCTTTCTCACTCATTAAGCTTTCTCCTTCTGCGGCTCGTCTTTGTGCGACACCTACCGATTAAATTATACAATTTTTCGTCGCTGTTGTCAAGGGCGCAGGCTATTCTTTTTTCTTTTTGGCATCTATTTCTATCCACGCAGGTTTAAAACCGCAGGCAAGCGCTATTCTTTGCGAGAGATAGTTTGCCACCGCAGTGCCATAAAACGGTATATCGCCGCGGCGAAGTATCTCATTTTTAAGCAGCGTTACAAGGTATTTGCCCACGCCCTGCGAACGGTATTTCTCTATAACATCTATACCTATCTGCTGCCAGTGCGCCGCATCTTCCGAGCAGCCTGCCATGCCCATTATGTTTTCTCCGTCATAGGCGCACACGACTATTCCGTCGGGGCGGTTTTCGTTATAGCTTTCGCAGATGGCATTGGGAAAGCGCTTATCTTTGTAAAACTGCATTATATCGCTGTCATAAAACCACTTTACGGGGTAGTCTTTCTCGGGCTGAACATCTTTGCAGGGCAGATACATATGAGCAGTCTGCGAGAGAGTATACCCGAACTCGTTCAGCTTCTTTTCTATCGGCAAGAGGTTTGGTATCTCAAACAGCCGGTGACCGCGTTTGTCCTTTACGTACTCTTTAAGAAAACCGTGCATTTTCTCGTCGGCGGTCATCACGCAGCCGCTGCCGAAAGTTGCCATATGAAAGAAATATTTCTCGCTGCTGTATACTCGCCTGCCCTCACGCAGCTCAGATACGGTAATAATATTTTCCTGACTGTCAAAATCGGCTGCAATGCAGCAATATTCAAGCGCAAGAAGCTCTTTTGCCTTGCGCACATATTCTTTAAACATTTTTTCTCCTTATTATAGACTTTTTATCTGTGATGTGTTACAATATATAAAAAGGAAGCATTTTTATGGACGCTGTAAACAAAAATATACAGCCATCTGCCGCGCGGCTGCTTGAATACATAAACGAAAACCGCGGCAAAAAGATAATACTGGGTCAGCACACGCAGACCATGGCGCAGGAGGAGCTTAGCTGCATACATAAAGCGACCGGTCATCTGCCTGCGCTGTGCGGTTTTGAACTGCTGGCGTACTCGCCAAACATTCGCTATGATACTTCGGGCGAAGAATGTCTTGACGAGGTAAACGCCGCCGCTGGCACATTGCAAAAGGCTTGGGAATGGGCGCAGCAGGGCGGTCTGGTAACTATGACGTGGCACTGGTTCTCTCCCCTTGGCGGAAATGACAAATCGTTTTTTACCTGCAACACCGATTTCAGCGCCGAGAGAGCCGCCGAGGACGGCACGGACGAAAACGCAGCTTTTCTCTCCGACATGGACTACATGGCAGGGCTTTTGCGCCCGTTTTGCGATGCTCAGATACCTATACTGTGGAGACCTTTTCACGAAAACGAGGGCGACTGGTTCTGGTGGGGCAGCTGCGACAAGAGCGTTGTACAAAAGCTTTACCGCATAATGTTTGAGAGATACACGGAGCATTTTCATCTTGACAACCTGCTGTGGGTGTTCAACTCGCCGAAGAAGGAATGTTACCCCGGTGATGATGTTGTTGACATACTCTCGCGCGATCTGTACCCCGAAGCGCATATGCACACCGCGCACGAAAAAGAGCTCAGCGAGCTTAAACAAGTAACCGCGGCGAACAAGCCGTGCGCCCTTGCAGAGATAGGCACAATACCCGATGTTTACGCAATTACCGATCAGCACCTTGACTGGAGCTGGTTCATGACATGGTCAAAGCGCTACTGCCTCAGCGAAGAATTTACTTATTTTGAAGATCTGAAAAAAGCGTACTCATGCGAAAATGCTGTCACGCTGGAGAGTCTGCCAAAATTTTAAAACAGCCCCACCGATTTTAAAAACAGCACTGCCAGCATAAGCGGCGCAATAAATTTCACCATAACTATATACAGCCGTTTTCTGCCCATTTTGCAGCCTGTTCTTTCAACTTCTTCAATAACTGTCTTTGGCTTTACCACCCAGCCTATAAGTATGCAGGTGAGTATTGCCACTATAGGCATGAGCAGGTTGTTGCTGATATAATCGAGAATATCAAGCACCTGCGCCGTCGCGCCGTTTGGCAGCTTAGCTTCAAAGTAAAATACATTGTAACCCAAACATACCACCAGCGCCGCTATAAGGCATACCACTGTCTCTATGGCGGTCGCTTTGTTTCTGGAAACTTTAAAACCGTCCATAAAGCTGGAGACCACCGCTTCCATTATCGAAACAGAGCTTGTCAGCGCGGCGAAAAGAACCATTGCAAAAAACAGTATCCCTACAAATCTGCCTACTCCGCCCATAGCCGTAAACACCTTGGGCATTGTAACAAACAGCAGCCCCGGCCCCGATGCAGCCATGCCCTCTTTGCCGTCAAAAGCATACACGGCAGGTATTATCATAACGCCTGCAAGTATTGCTACCATGGTATCGAATATCTCTATCCTGTTTATAGAGGTCTTCAGGTTTGCATCATCGTGAACATAAGAGCCGTAGGTTATCATGATACCCATTGCAACGCTCAGGCTGAAAAACAGCTGACCCATGGCATCTAGCAGCGTGGTGACAAAGCTTTCAAACGTAATACTTGCAAAGTCGGGTATAACGAGCTTGCCAAGCCCCTGCATACCCGTTCTTGTAACGCCTGCATCGTCGGTATGTGTTATAGTCAGCGAGAATATCGAGATAACTATTATCAGCACAAAAAGTATCGGCATAAGTATTTTTGAAGTGCTTTCAATACCCTTGTTTACGCCGCGGAAAACTATGAATGCCGTTGCTGCTAAGAATACGAGCATCATTACTATCGGCTGGGCCGTGCCCGATATGAACGAGCTGAAATAACCGTCCCCTGCGGCAGTCGCGCCTTCGCCCGTTATAAATACCAGCAGATATTTTAGCACCCAGCCGCCTATAGCGCAGTAGTACGGCAGAATTATCGCAGGCACAATGCAGGAAAGTATGCCCAGCGGCTTCCACTTTTCATGCAGTTTGCCGTATGCGGTAAGGGGGCTCTGCTTTGTTTTTCTGCCTATGGCTACTTCGGTCATCAGCAGCGCAAAGCCGAATGTCAGTGCAAGTATTATGTATATAACCAGAAACAGTCCGCCGCCGTCCTTCGCCGCGAGATAGGGAAACCGCCATATGTTGCCAAGTCCCACAGCACTGCCTGCCGCAGCAAGCACGAACCCCAGCGAGCCTGTAAAAGAATGCCTTGTTTTTTCCATGTAAAGACCTCCGTGTGTTTTCTGCACAAATAAGTATAACACAAATATGGCAAAAAATCAATACGGACGGAATGTTTTTGTTTCCATTCCGCCCATATTTTTTGCAATGCTTTTGTACTATTCTTTTGTAAGGACTTTTTTCTGATAGGCACGCTTGCCGCACTTGGGGCAGGTCATTTTTCTGGTAGAGCCGAAATGCGGTGCAAAGCATACTTTCCAGTAAGAATCGGGGATATATCTTTCGCCGCATTCGGGACATTCATAATAGCCTGCCTCGTGTTCTATTTTTATGCCATAGAACGCAAACACCAGAACTGTCAGACCCGCGAGCGAGCACAGCACTATGCTTACTACAGGGCTGCTTTCTGCGACCAAAAGCCCCGACACCACCATAGCCAGCGATGCTGCCACCGCTACAATGCCCAGTATCTTTTCGGCGTTCAGAAGCCTTTTGTTTGCCTTTTCCTCCTGCCTGCGCATTTCAAGCAGATTTTTCTGTGCGATCTCTTTGTAATTATCCATACTCAGCCGCTCCCCTGCGAAAAGCTCGTTCAGATCGATTTTCAGCAGTGCGCAAAGCTCTGGGATCATGGAAACGTCGGGCATATTTCTGCCGTTTTCCCATTTTGAGACAGCGCGGTCGGACACGCCGAGTTTTTCGGCAAGCGCCGCCTGCGTGAGCCCCTGCTCTTTGCGGCACGCCGCTATGAACTTTCCGATCATTATCTGATCCATGAGGAGCACCTCCTTTCAGACTTTATTATAGCTGAAAGCAATCAAGATTTAAACATACCGCAGGTTGAGTTATGGGGTTTCTACCGGGGGTAGAGGACAGAGCAATTCTTTATGCCTCTTCTATCAAGCTTTTTTCGCGTCCTCATCTTCAATTTTGGAAAACTTGATATAAGTTTTATCATTTGAAGATACTATTTCTAATTTACTATTGTTAATAACACTATCATACTTAGCAAGATTATTGTCCAATTGCGTGAATTGTGTATAATCACGGCATTGCTTAATTGCTGCTTTTATTTGTTTTTCGACCTCGCTGCGCGCCTCTTTCTTTTTCTCATCAGATTTAGATTTGATAGCATCTGACACCATCATACCTAAAGCAGGATTTCTCAATAACAACTGACTTGCACTCGCTCCTATAAAATTTGAACAAATATCAAAAAACGCATTAGCATCATATACTTTGGTTTCATTCAAAAATACATTCATCTCATCAGAGAAAAATTTTACTATTTCTCTGTAACATTTTATCTTTGCTCTTATATCATTTCTGACAAAGTTTATATATTTACTTTCGGTATTTGACGCTGTCAATATTTCAAGATAATATGACAGCGCATAAGTATAAAGAGCAAATTTATAAAGAAGAACTATGTCTCTGATCTCATTGATCACAAATGGAATGTTTTTTATGTTTTTCTTGGTGTTTGTTTTTAGATCAGTCAATGTATCTTTCTTTTGCTGAAACGCAGTATTGTAAAAATTAAGATTAGAAAGACAGTGTATTCTGATTTGCTGAATTTGCTGTAACGTGGCTTGCTTATGAAAATCATTTAATTGAATATATTCAAAAGTCTGTATTACTTGCTGCAAAAAGCTATAATCAGCCTGTAATTCACTTCGCTTCTCATTTTCAAGAATTTGCCGAATATCATCAATCTTTTTCTCTATCTGAGAAAGTTTATCATTTATCTCGGAAAGAAAATATTGACCAGTAACTGTAGATACTGTTGAAAAAGCAACATTCGCAATTAATGGTCCGACGGTTGCAGCTTTCAAAAGGGCTTGTCCCGTTATTTTATTATTAGTTCCAAACTGTACTACATTCGCACGAAGAAATCCGTCACCTTGTTTAGCTTGTTGCAACACGCCTAAGCTCTTATCAAAGTAAACACGATATGTTCCGTGATAACTGGCTGCATTAGCGGCTAGACCGGGAATCTGCTGAAACAGTATGCCAATATTTCCAATATGAGAATCAGGCATTTCTTGATAACCTGCTTCAGCCATATCTTCAGGTAATACAACGGCTTCTTCACTCAGACTATGTATACCGTATGCTTCCAAATAATTGCCAATTTCATTGTTTATACTTTCGTTCTCGTTTGCCATAAGTATTTCTCCTTTTTTATCAAATTATCAAGCAATATTAACACAATAATTCTAACATATATTCTCATAAAAAGCAATGCTCATAAACCTACTCTTTGCCCTCCTGCAAATTCTTCACATACCTCGCCAGTATTTCAGCGGCATCGGCGCAAAGCTGAGGGCAGGGGCGCTTTTTGTAATATTCCTCCGATCGTTTCTCGGGTGCGCCGCCATCGGTGTGGACAACGCCTTTCAACAGCTCGCGGCATATATACGAGCCGTTCTTCTCTTTAAAAGCTGCCGCCATATTCTGTATGTGCGCATAAAGAGCCGCCTTTTCACTGTATGCTTTGGGGTCGCTGTACCCCAGCATAAGCCCTGCCGCCATGCACATTCCCGAGACCGTTCCGCACACCTCTCTCAGCCTGCCCAGTCCCCCTCCGAACGGCGAAGCCATCAGAAGCGCGGCGTTCTGGTCAACACCGAGTTCATCTATAAAAGCCATCACCACCGCCTGAGAGCAGTTGTACCCCGAAAGGAACATCTCTTTCGCTCTGTCACGGTAGTATTCTACGGGTCTTGAAAGCATATTATCACCTCATTGCCTTGCGGTATATAAGCCCCGTCATCGAAGACGGCAGCAAAAACAGCGCGACCTGCGCCGCACAGGGTATAAGAAAATCAATCAGTGATGAATATCCGCTGCTGTATATCTTCCACCGCGCGGCTATAAACGCCTTTGTGTTGGCAAAGTTGCGGCGGCGCTCATAGTTGCCCTTCGTTATGCGGTACCTTAAAAGCACCTGCGGTATGTTGCCGCCGACAGCGCCGTTTGCCAGCATTTTTACTACAAAATCATAGTCCTCGCAGCGCGCTAAATCCTCGCTGTAGCCGCCTGCCGCCATGGCAGCGCTCTTTTTGAAAAGCAGCGTGGGGTTGTTGAACGGGTTGCGCCTTTTTGCGTATTCGTGCACCGCTCCGTTGCTCAGCGGCACTTTCTTTATAGCGATAGTTTCGCCGGTGCCGCTGTCAAATTCTTCTATATAGCCGCCTATAATATCAAGCTTCGGGTGCAGCATCATTCGGCAAAGCTGCTTTTCAAAACGCTGCGGCAGGGCAATGTCGTCGCTGTCCATTTTGCCGATGTACTCGTTTTTGCACATATTAAGCGACATATTCGCCGCCGCGGCAGTGCCGACGTGCCCTTTTGTGCGCACTATTTTTATGGCAGAGTATTTTCCCTGCGCCTGCAAAAGCACCTTGTCAAGTTCTTTGGTAAGCTTGCCGTCGCAGACTATAATAAAATCGTCGGTCGGGTGTGTCTGCCCCATGATGCTCTCAATGCTCATACGCAGAAACTCGGGTTTCTCTTTACCGTAAACCGACATGGTAACGCTGTATGCCGGCAGTGTTTTCATAATGCTCTCTCCTTTTTTGTACGTTAAATGTTAGTAATATTATATAATATCCCTGTCTTTTTGTCAATGCGCAGGAGCGCCCGCGGCGTATAACTTTTGATGTTTTGTGAAAATATGGTGAAACCTCTTGAAAAAAAGAAAAAAATGTGTTAAAATAATCCCGTATAATAGTTTTACACATTTTTTCAGATAATAGTTTTAACGATAACGTTAAGGAATATAAATATGAAGAAAAAAGAACAATTCAAACATATAATTATGTTTACCGATTCGCTTATTCTTATAGCTGCGGTCACGCTTTTGTTTGCCTGCCTTTGGGACAGCTATTACAACAGGGAAATGGTATTCAAGCCGTTTGTGCTTAAAGGCACGCTGCTGCTGACTGTGCTGTATGCGTTTATATTCGTGCTGTTTTCAATGGCTTTTGGAAGTTTTAAGGTCGGGTACTCATACCCAAGCGGACTTATAGGTTCGCAGGTAATATCGCTTATACTGACAAATGCCGTTGCTTATTTGCAGATAAGCCTTATCGCACGCGGTTTTCTGCCCATAGTGCCGCTGCTTGTTCTTACCGCTGTTGATGCTGTTATAGGCATTGTGTGGTCGATAGCCAGCACGTTTATTTACAGAAAGATCTTTCCTGCGCGGAAAATGATAGTTGTATACGGCAAGCGTGACGACGGCAAGCTTGTTGTAAAAATGAGCCAAAGAATGGACAAATATCTTATATGCTCATCTATAAGCTGCGACGAGGACATTGAAACTATAAAAAGCAAGATACTTGAATATGAGGCGGTAATTATCTGCGACGTGCCCTTGGAAAAGCGCGCAAAACTGCTGAAATTCACATTTGAAAATTCAGTCAGAACGTACATCAGCCCGAAGATATCCGACATTATAGTGCGCGGCGCAGATGAGTTTCATATGTTCGATACGCCGCTTTTGCTTCAGCGCAATCAGGGCATGAGCTTTGAGCAGCTGTTTATAAAACGTTTTTTTGACATTTTGCTGTCTTTAATAGGCATAATCATATCGTCGCCGTTCATGCTGATCATAGCGCTCCTTATAAAGATATACGACGGCGGCCCTGTGTTTTACTGCCAGAGCAGATTTACAAAAGACAGAAAAGTGTTTAAGCTTATTAAGTTCCGCAGCATGGTGGTAGATGCCGAAAAAGACGGCGTTGCAAGGCTTGCCTGCGAGGAGGACAGCCGTATAACGCCCGTTGGCAAGTTTCTGCGAAGCTGCCGACTTGACGAATTGCCGCAGCTTTTCAATATTCTGTTGGGAAGTATGTCGTTTGTCGGTCCTCGCCCTGAACGGCCGGAGATAGCAAAGCAATATGAAAAAGTAATGCCGGAGTTTGCATACAGGCTTAGCGTAAAGGCAGGGCTGACGGGCTTTGCGCAGGTTTTCGGCAAATATAACACTACGCCTTATGATAAACTGAAACTTGATCTTATGTATATAGAGCGGCACTCGTTTGCGCTGGATTTCAGGATAATGCTGATGACGTTCAAAACAATGTTCGTGCCGGATGCCGCCGAGGGCATAAAAGAAGGCGAGACCGCCATGTCGAATGATACCACGGATCCTGATGACGACGAAAAGTAATAATAAATAACAGTCTTAAATAATAATGTATATATAAAGAAAGGTCGATGTTAAAATGAAAGCTAAACGGTTTTTATCGGCTGCCACAGCTGCCATGCTTGCATTGTCAATGGCTTCATGCGGCGATAAGGGGGGCAGCTCCGGCGGCGAAAGCAATGGCAGCGAAAGCTCATCAACCGATGAATCTTCGGTAGTGTATGAAAAGGTAGACAGAGGCGAAGTTACCGAAACTGTGGGTGACCTTGACTATTCTGACTATCAGCCGGAAGTAGGTGTTGATGCTGATTTTCACTTTGAGACCGAGGCGGAAGACTGCGTTATCAGCGGTGATGATGCCGTAACGCTCAGCGATGATACCAACGGTTCTTTCAGCGGCAGCGGATATGTAGGCAAAATAAACGGCGGTGCAATAAGGTTCAAATTCACCTCTGAGACCGACGGCAGATATGATGCAGTCATTACCGCCGCTAAAGAAGATACGGGCGCGCCCTCTGTTTTCAAATTTGACGTTGACAACGGCGCGACGAGAGAGTCTTTCAGCATTTCAGAAAACAATAAATTTATGGAGATAACCATATCCAACATTCCTATGACGGCAGGCGAGCACGTTATTTCTATAGAAGACAGCGTGGGCGCTCTTTACGTTGACAAAATAGAACTTAAAGCATCGCAGGGCGTTGATCTGTCAATATACGATGTGAGCCACAAGCTTTGCAATCCCAACGCAAACGATACAACGCAGAGGCTTTATAATTTCCTTGTTGACATATACGGCAAGTACACGCTGACGGGTCAGTATTCAGACTCCAACGGCTACCCTCTTGACGACAACATGATATACTCTCAGTACAGAGGAATGTCTGAGATACAGAAAAACTGCGGCGACCTGCCTGCGGTGCTGGGTCTTGACCTTATTGAATGTTCACCCAGCAGAGTAGCGCACGGCTCGGTTGAGGGCGACAAGTTCTACACCGCCGCAAAGGCTTGGGATGCTAAAAACGGCATAGTTACCCTTTGCTGGCACTGGAATGCTCCCGACCCGTATCTTGGTCTGAACGGCGAGCCGTGGTACAGAGGCTTCTATTCAGATGCAACAAGTTTTGATCTTAAAGCCGCTATGGATAAGACCGATCAGGCAGGTTATGACTATCTTATAAGCGATATAGATGCAATAGCGGCAGAGCTGCAAAAGCTCGAAGATGCCGACATACCCGTTTTGTGGAGACCCCTTCACGAGGCAGGCGGCGACTACAAATACAACAACACCTGGTTCTGGTGGGGCGCGGCGGGCTCCGAAGCATACAAAGAGCTGTGGAAGCTGATGTACGACAGGCTTACAAACTACTGGGGACTTGACAACCTTATATGGGTATGGAACGGTCAGCGCACCGACTGGTACCCCGGCGATGAGTATGTTGACATTATAGGCTACGACATTTATGCAGAAGCGCATGATTACTCCTCTCAGGAAGATATTTTCAATTATATACGCCAGTCTACTTCCACAAACAAGATAATCGCACTCAGCGAGAACGGCGTTGTTTACGATATTGACGATTCGTTCGACAATGGCGTAAGATGGGCATGGTTCGCGACATGGAACGGCGACTATGTTGTAAAAGACTTCCAGCTTTCGCAGGAGTACACCGATCTGGAGCAATGGCAGAAATCATATTCAAGCGAGCGCGCTCTCACACTCAGCGAGCTGCCCGACTGGCACTGCTATCCCCTCGCCTACGAAGACTAAGCAAATAAGAAAAACAAAACACGGAGCTTCAAAACTCCGTGTTTTTATTATTCTGTATGTAGTATTTCCGCATAAAATTCTTCGCCGATGTCAAGGCGGCTTTTTCGTGAAAACTTATCTCCTACACATTCAATTTCAGCTTATATTCCCGGTTCTCGATCATCTTCATTGCCTCGTGCAAAATCGCAAGACAGTTTTCTTCTGTCTTTTTAAGATCCGTAAACATCTCTGAAATAATGGCGTCACATTCATCAAGCGCTTCTTCGTACTGCACTTTTGTCAAATCATTCTGCTGATATGCTTCGTCCAGTTCGTCCTTGTCGTCAATTCGGATGTCACCCTGCGGAGTAGCCATAACATCTAAATATTTGTCCCAATATACCGCAACACCATCGCTGTCATATATATATTTTTCAATTACATCAACATACCATACCGATACAGAATAATCCTTTTCCCTTTCCTCCGCAGGTTTGAACATTGCCGTGATCAGTCTCTTTTTTCCTTTAGGTATCAGCTGAAGCCAAACCATTCCGCCGCCCGTAACAGGAACTTTTCCGGCTTTTTCAAAATCCCAGAAGAATTGCTCTCCGTCTGTCAGCATAATTACGCTGACAAAGCCTTGAAACATCTCATTGTCCATGTCCATCTGATAGTACGGATAATGCTGGAAACCCCACAGATCCCTGTTCAATCTTTTTATTTTCATTTAACCCTTCACAATGCTCCTTTTCATAAAATTATAAATTGGCAATCAAAACAGCATATTCACAAAACCTAATTCACGCTTTTAAGCTCCATCACCCAAAAATCTTCCATATGATCAGAATAGGCAATTTCATCTTGAATCGTTTCCACATATGTAAAGCCAGCTTTTTGATAAGCATGAATAGCCCTTTGGTTCCAAGCTGCCACCCTCAGCATTATGCGACCTTTATGCCCAGTCACACGGCGCAACCCAGTAACGCACTTTTTTACAAACGCGGCTCCACTGCCTTTTCCGCACAGCCGCGGAGCCATTGACCAGCCTACCCACAGATCATCGCCGTCATTCTGACAAGTCACATGACCAATGATCCGATCGCCGTCTGCCAGACAGAACTGTTCTGTCCCCCATGTTGACCTATCCATAAGCCAGCTATCTGCATCTCCCCTGAAGCTATAAGCGTCATACGGACTTTCATACCTCCAGCCGCCTATCTCCGCAGCGGTTTCTTCAGTAAGCGGCATGAGCTTTTCTCTCCCACTCCAATCAAACGACGCAGACTTTTCATATATTTCCATCTTATTCTCAGGCGACCGCTCGCCTGTCGCTAAAAAGCCCATTGCTTCCCAAAACGGTCTTCCTGTAACGGGATCAGCCGTCAGATACATTTTGTCCGCGCCGTCATGGGTAAGCAGCCATTCTAGTCGCCTAAACATCGCCCGACCATAACCTCTGCGGCGATACTCCGGTTTCACATAGAACTCCATAATGTAGCCGTACCCCGGCTTAACGAAACCTTTGTGATCCTCATGGTCGACCTTTCCGTACAGAAAACCTATAAGTGTATCGCCATCATAGCAAAGTTCCAGATGGCAGTCAGATGCCCCCTGTATAGATATGATACTCTTGATCCATTTTTGCAGGAACCCCTCCGGCATCGGGTCGTGTCCATGCTCATCCAATTCTTTGACATAGGCAGCCATCAATTTTTCAAAGACAGCGCATTCTTCTTTGTTGTCAACGGACAACTGCACATACTTGATTTGGTTTTTCATTTATTTCCTCCAAAGTTTTATTCGGAGGGTTAGGAAACGTGAACCCTCCATACACGATTCTTTTTCATATGACATCACC
>CANRIA010000029.1 GCA_947630555.1 uncultured Clostridia bacterium | reverse complement strand
AAAATGTGTTATTCATTTTTCTGGGGTTATGAAAATTTTTTTGCTTTTCCTATTGACTTTTTATAGCTGGTCTTTCATACAGCTATCAAAAAGATATAACCGTATTTATTTTATCATATATTTTAAAAAATCACAAGACCTTTTTATAAATTTCCTTAAAAATTTGCTGATTTTTTTACTGCCGCCGCCAAAAGCGCGACTTGTTTTTCGCTATTTAGCACCGAAGGCGAGAATCTTACCACGCCTTGCTCGAGCGTTTTTAAGAAGTGATGTGTCACCGCGGCGCACTGATAGCCGCCCCTTAAAGCAAAGCCGTTATCGCTTAAAAACTGCGCTGTATCGCTGGAATGAACATCACCGACATTAAAAGCGACTATCGGCGCATAAGCCCCGTTGCCGCGGTATATTTTTATGCCCCTGATGTTTTTTATATAGCTTATGAAGATGTCACAAAGCTTTTGCTCTTTGGCGTGGATATTAGCAAGCCCTTTTGAGTTTACAAACTCGATGCCCTTGCCAAGCCCCACTATGCCGGGCACATTCACCGTGCCGCTCTCCAGCATTTCGGGCATTATATCGGGCTGGGCGGTCTCAAGTGATGTAGTGCCCGTGCCGCCTTCTGTAAGCGGCAAAATGGGGTACACGCCGTTTGTTATAAGCAGCCCCGTGCCCGACGGACCGTAAAGACCCTTATGCCCTGCGGTGCAGATGATGTCGGCGCAGGTATTTACCGATAGGGGCAAAACGCCTGCCGCCTGGGCAGCATCACAGATAAGGCACACGCCTTTTTCTTTGCACAGGGTGTATATGCGCTCTATAGGCAGAATTTTGCCGGTAACGTTTGAAACTGCGGTGCATATAACGGCTTTGGTATCTTTGCCTATAAGCTTTGAAAAGTTTTCAACCGTTTCGTCGTCGTCCTCGCAAACGCGCGCTATAGAGCATTTAACGCCTTTTTCGCCAAGCGCATAAACGGGGCGTGATACGCTGTTATGCTCCATTGAAGATATAACTACATGGGACTGGGGCGGCACAACGCCTTTTATTGCGGTGTTAAGCGCGTGGGTGCAGTTGAGTGTGAACACGGTATTCTCGCTTTTTGCGCCGAACATTTTTGCGGCTTGCTCTCTTACTTTATAGACAGCCTGCGCGCTTTGCATAGCCATTGTATGACCGCCTCTGCCGGGGTTGCCGCCCAGCTTTGCCACAGCGTTCGCCACCGCCTGCGAAACCGACACGGGCTTTGGATAAGTGGTCGCGGAATTATCAAAATATATCAATTTATTGCCTCCTTTCTTTTTAAATTACAGCTCTTTTGCTGCCTTTATCAATATGCCTGCCTGCGAGAGTAAAGCTTTTGCTCCCTCGCGGCTGCCGATAACTTTTATACTGTAGCCGCAGCCTTTTGAAAGGTCTTTCGGCGTTCTTATGACCTCACAGCTATAGCCGCTTTGGCGAAGTATGCTTTGCGCTTTTGCGGCGTAGGTTATAGAGGACATAGCAAATACAGTCTTTTCAAGGTTTCCTGTCATTAAAGCTGACCTCCCGTGTGTTTATAAAAAAACAGGCAATAATATCTTGCCTGTAATATAATATGAAGCGCGGCGGCATATTGCCATAGTCTGCATACATATAGATAAATAATAAAAGTGCGGACGAGAAAGGAGCAAGTTTATGCTTGAATATTTTGTGGAAGAAATAAAGAATGAGCAGGAAACGTCTTTGGGGCTGCCCGATGAGATAGCGCAGAGACGTCTTGAAGAGGACGGCAAAAACGTTTTAGGAGAGAAGAAAAAGAAAAGCGCGGCAGGCATATTTATAAACCAGTTCCGCGATATTATGGTGATGATACTGCTTGGTGCAACGGTGGTTTCCGTATTTATGGGCGAATTTTACGATGCGGCGACGATTTTGCTTGTTGTGCTGCTTGATGCGGCGCTTGGCTTCATTCAGGAATACCGCACCGAGAGAACGCTGGAAGCACTGGAGAAGATGACATCTCCGACAGCGAAGGTATACCGTGACGGCAAGCTTAAAGTGCTGCCTGCCAGCGAGCTTGTTCGCGGTGACATTGTGGAGCTGGAGAGCGGTGACAGAGTTCCTGCGGACTGCTATATAATATCGTCGCAGAGCCTTATGTGCGATGAAGCGATACTTACCGGCGAAACGCAGGCGTGTGAAAAACGCTGCCGCAGCGGCGAAACGACTTTCAGTGCGCTGAATCTGCCGTATATGGCATACATGGGCACGAACGTTGTCAAAGGCAAGGCAAGGTGCGAAGTTGCTGTTACAGGGCTGTCAACGCAGATAGGGCAGGTATCCGATATGCTCTCCGACATTGAAGATGAGCAGACACCGCTGCAAAAACGCCTTGGCGAGCTTGGCAAGCGGCTTGCGATAATATGCCTTGCGGTGTGCGTGGTGGTATTTCTTGCAGGCGTTATACGCGGCGAACCTGTGTTTTCAATGCTTATGACGGGAATAACGGTGGCTATTGCTGCCATACCAGAAGGGCTGCCTGCCACGGTAACTATCGCTTTGGCGCTGGCGGTGCGCAGTATGCTTAAAAAGAATGCATTTGTGCACAAGCTGCACTCGGTAGAAACGCTGGGGTGCGCATCTGTTATATGCACCGACAAGACGGGCACTATTACAGAAAACAAAATGACCGTAACGCGCCTATCTACCGCAGACTGCGATTTTAACGTTACGGGCAGCGGCGCGCAGTGCGAAGGACAGATACTTTCTGACGGTGTGGCAGATCCGCCTGTTGCTGCTCTTCGCGAGCTGCTTATATGCGCGGTGGTGTGCAGTGATGCGACCATTACTCGCACGGTGACGAAAAAGGGCATTCACGAGTGGCAGACTTACGGAGACCCTACCGAAACTGCCCTGCTTATAGCCGCCGCGAAAGGCTCTGTTACTGCTGACAGGCTGGGGGCTCAGAGGCTCTCGGAAGTGCCGTTTGAGAGCGAGAGCAGGAAGATGTCAGTAACCGTGAAGATAGGCGGCAAGGTGATAACATACACCAAAGGAGCGGCTGATGTAATTCTTGATATGTGCGGATATGTGCAGCACGAAGATGAGACAGCCCCTCTTGACGGCGGCACTAAAAGAGCGCTTATGGGCAAGTGCGACGGCATGGCGGCAAAGGCTTTGAGGGTGCTGGCGTTTTGCGAAGAAACCGACGGTAAAACGGTATTTTTAGGCTTTGCAGGAATGATAGACCCTCCTAAAAAAGAGGCTAAAAACGCTGTTAAGCTGTGCTCTAAAGCGCACATAAAAACGGTTATGATAACGGGCGACCACGCGCTGACGGCGGTAGAGATTGCAAAGCAGGCAGGGATATTCCACAGCGGTGATATTGCCCTTACGGGCGCAGAGCTTGCAAGTATGACAGACGATGCACTTGCGGAAATTATAGAAAAAGTTACGGTGTTTGCGCGCGTGAGCCCTGCCGACAAACTGCGCATTGTCAGGGCATTTAAGGCAAAAGGGCACGTTGTTGCTATGACGGGTGACGGAGTGAACGATGCGCCTGCTGTAAAAGAGGCTGATATAGGCGTATCTATGGGCATAACGGGCACTGACGTTACGCGCTCGGCGGCTGATGTGGTGCTGCTTGATGACAATTTTGCTACCCTTGTGGGCGCGGTAGAGCAGGGGCGCACCGTGTATGCAAACATACGCAAATTTGTGCGGTATCTTATATCCTGCAACATAGGCGAAGTGGTGACGATGCTTTTCGGAATACTTATGGGGCTGCCCGTGGTGCTTTTGCCAACGCAGATACTGCTTGTAAACTTAGTGACCGACAGCCTGCCTGCGGTGGCGCTGGGGCTGGAGCCCACAGAAGAAAGCGTTATGAAGAAAAAGCCGCGCAGGCGTGATGAGAGCTTTTTCTCGGGCGGGCTGATGTCGCGCATTATTTTCCGCGGACTGCTTATAGGGCTTAGCACGCTGGCTTGCTTTGTGACGGTTATGCGGCTGACGGGCAGTGAACAGGCGGCAAGGACGGGCGCGCTTTTCACGCTGGTGGCTTCGCAGCTGCTGCACGTTTTTGAATGTAAGAGCGAGGAAAAAACGCTTTTCAATGTGCCGCTGTTTGACAATATTTTCATGCTGGCGGCGGTGGCTCTCTCGCTTATTGTGATACTGGCGGCTGTGTATCTGCCGTTTTTGCAGGGGGTATTTTCAACCGTGGCACTAAGCCCTTTGTGCATTGCAATAGCGGCTGCGTACTCGTTCGCGGTGCCGCTGCTGTCGGCTGTGGTGTCTTCAAAAACAAAAATTTGACCAAAAAATTATCCTCGAATGTGAATAAATTGTAAACAATGCCGAAAGCCGTTGCAATCTATGTGGAAATGTTATATAATTAAGTCGTGCAGTTTAATTTTAATTAGGCATTTTTAATAAAGCAAGTAATTAACGGCTGCATAATCCACAAGACGGGAGATCATTAAGTTGAAAAATTACACAAGGTCAAATATCAAGAACATAGCGCTGGCAGGTCACGCAGGCTCGGGCAAAACATCGCTGGCTGAGGCTCTGCTTTACAGATGCGGCGCGACCGACAGGCTTGGCAAAGTGGCTGACGGCAACACGGTATCGGACTATACCGCGGACGAGATAAAGAGAAAATGCTCGGTTTATACATCGCTTCTCAGCTTTGAGACCGCAGGAGCAAAACTGGGTCTTGAAGAATACAAGATAAATATGCTTGACACACCTGGTCTTTTTGACTATGCAAGCGGCATGACAGAAGGCATTGCGGCAAGCGACTGCACGATAATAACCGTTTCGGGCAGATCAGGCGTTAAGGTGGGCACGCACAAGGCTTATGAGTGCGCAGAAAGCCTTGGCAAGCCGAAGATGTTTGTTGTTACAAAGCTTGATGATGACAACGCAAACTTTAACAACGTGCTCACGCAGTTAAAATCGGAATTCGGCCCTACCGTGTGCCCTGTTGTAGTGCCCGTTATTGCTGACAGAAAGATAGTTTCATATGTAAATCTTATAGAAATGAAAGCTTACAAGTACGACGGCAAGGGAACAGCAGTTGAGACCGATATGCCGACTGCCGAGATAGCCGCCAACATGGAATACCGTATTGACGGACTTGTTGCGGCGGTATCGGAAGCTGTTGCAGAGACGGACGAAGAGCTTTTAGAGAAGTTCATACTCGGTGAGCCGTTTACGCAGAAAGAGCTTATTGACGGCATACACAAGGGAATGAAGTCGGGCGTTATAACACCTGTTACCTGCGTTTCCGCGGCGACTATGGAAGGCGTTGATATGCTTCTTAAAGAGCTTACACTGCTTGTGCCGAATCAGAGTGATGACGACACTATAGAGGCTATTGCAAATGATGATATAGTAGAAGTGAAGTGCAATGCATCTCAGCCGCTGTGTGCATTTGTTTTCAAGACTGTTGCAGACCCGTTTGTGGGCAAGATGTCGTTCATAAAGGTGCTTAGCGGAAAGATGACCGCAGGCATGGACGTTGTGAACGCCACGACGGGAAGCACCGAAAAGGTCGGCAAGCTTATGACGCTTGTTGGCAAAAAGCAGATAGATATGAGCGAGGCGGTATCGGGCGATATTGTTGTTGCGGCGAAGATGAACGTAAACACCAACGACACTATCTGCGCGCCCGAAAAGGTGGTCGCTCTTGAAAAGGTTGAGTTCCCGAAGCCTTGCTACAACATGGCTGTTAAGGCTAAAAAGCAGGGCGACGAGGCTAAAATTGCCTCCGCTATGGCGAGACTTTTGGAAGAAGACATGACCATAACATACACGCTTGACAATGCCACGAACGAGATGATACTAAGCACGCTGGGCGGATTGCACCTTGACAGCATTGCAGGCAGGCTGAAAGACACTTTCGGCGTTGAAGTTGTGACCACCGTGCCGAAGATATCATACCGTGAGACGATACGCAAGAAAGTCAAAGTTCAGGGCAGACACAAAAAGCAGTCGGGCGGTCATGGTCAGTATGGTGATGTATGGATAGAATTTGAGCCGTGCGTATCTGACGAGCTTGTGTTTGAAGAAAGGGTGTTCGGCGGCGCAGTACCGAAGAATTACTTCCCAGCCGTTGAAAAGGGCTTGCAGGAATGTGTAAAGAAAGGTCTGCTGGCAGGCTTCCCTGTGGTGGGTCTGAAAGCTATTCTGGTAGACGGTTCGTACCACCCTGTTGACTCCTCTGAAATGGCGTTCAAGATAGCGGCATCGCTGGCATTCAAAGAGGGCATACCGCAGGCAGACCCCGTGCTGCTGGAGCCGATAGGTGCGCTGAACGTATGCGTACCCGACGAGAACACGGGCGACATGATGGGCGAGCTTAACAAACGCCGCGGCAGAGTGCTTGGCATGAACCCTGCGGAGAAGAAGGGTCTTACAGAGATAGTTGCAGAAGTGCCGATGAGCGAGATGACAGACTTTGTTCTGCTGCTTAGGCAGATGACACAGGGCAGGGGATACTTCACGTTTGAGAAACTGCGCTATGAGCAGCTGCCCTCGCACCTTGTTGCAGGGGTTATAGCCAAATACGCTGCTGAAAATAACGCATAAAAACGCAGTAAAATAGCCTCCTATTAGAGGCTAGAAGTGAGAAGTTAGATGTTAGAAACGGCTTTGCGACTTTTGCGTGAAGCCGTTCTTTCTGCGGTTCGGATAGAAGCAAGAAGCAAGAAATTGTAAGGCGGCGTTTGCGCAACAATAAAATAACCTCCTGCGGTTTATTGCCGCAAGAGGCTTGTTTTTTGGTGTATAGAAGTGTTGAAATTTCTTTACGCGAAGGTTTCAGTTCTTGTCAAGAAATCAAAAGTTTTCGGTCAAGCCTTTTTCAAAAGGCTTGCGGGGTGTGGGGCAGAGCCCCACAAAAAACACGATAGGCGCTCAGCAAAGGGTGAATTGAAAAACAATCCTGTGGATTGTTTTTCAATGAGGACAGCGGTCGCGAGCGACCGCGGGAAGAATTATTTCGCCCCAAAAATTAAAAGCGAAATAATTCTTCGGGCGTTCCCTTTGGGAACGCTATGCCCATGCAAGAGAGGGCGTTCCCTAAGTGGTAGCAATATCAAGCTTTCCGCGTTCCAGAATGGAACGCCGTACAATGTGAAAAGTCCTCGCATCTTGTCTCTTGCTTCTAAATATCTTGCTTCTAGCACCCCTCCCACACACCGCCCAAAAGAAAACGGTTGGCAGAATATTCTTCCAACAGCGTGGAGGGTGGGCGTGGTTTTTTATTTTTTGGGGGAATGGTGTGGCTAGAGCTGAGCGCGTTCCATTATGGAACGCAGTACAATGTGAAAAATTCTTAACAAGAGAATGCGCGAAAGTATTAGCATACTCAAAATGAGGAGATAACCAAATAAAAGTGCGGCGTTGAACGCGCTCCTGCGCTGCGCGTAAGCGCAACAACGAAAAATAACCTCCTGCGGTTTATGCCGCAAGAGGCTTGTATTGTATCGTATGATTGTTATTTAGTGTGATTTTTCCCATAAAGTATCATCAGACCCTCAAGCAAAAGGTCGTCGTTTATTATGATATCTCTGCGGCAGAACGGCACAATGGTTGATGCAAGTCCGCCCGTCGCTATAACGGTTATCGGCTGCCCCATTTCCTCCTCTATCCTGTCGGCGATGCCGTCAAGGCTGGCGGCTGTGGAATAGAAAATACCGCTTGTCATGCACTCGACTGTGTTGCCGCCTATCAGCTTTTTGGGGGCTTCAAGGCTTATCTTCGGCAGCTGCGATGTGCTGTTCGTGAGCGAGTTCAGCGAAACATTCACGCCCGGCATTATCATTCCGCCTATGTAAGTGTTGTTTTCGTTGATGACCGCCGCAGTCGTGGCAGTGCCTAAGTCAAATATTACCATAGGCGCTTTGTATTTTGCAATTGCTGCCACCGCGCCTACAACAAGGTCGCTGCCCAGCTGCTTGGGGTTCTCCATTTGTATGACTAAACCCGTTTTTATCCCCGGGCCTACCACGAGCATATTTTTGCCCGTAAGCTTTGCGACTGCCTGTTTTATAGCCAGCGTGGCAGAGGGCACTACCGATGAGATCATGCCGCCTTCGATATCTTTAGGGTCAATGCCGTAAAGCTCTAAAACGTTCTTAAAAGAAATTGCATATTCAAGCACCGTTGCGCTGTGGCTGGTGGAGAGGCGCTCGGTAAAAAGCACCTTGTTTTCTTTGCTGTCGCAGCAGCCTATAACGATGTTGGTGTTGCCTACGTCTATTGCGAGTATCACGGCAATTACCCCCTTACTTTTTGATCTTTACAAAACCTGCTTTTATAAGCGCGAAACCTACCGCGCCCGAAATTATCGTTGCGGCGATCATTTCAACTATTGCGTTCACGCCGACAAACGACACCACAAACGGCAGAAAACTTTTGCCGTCCATTGTTTCTTTCATATAGTCGGTATTGCCGAAAAGCAGCACAAGCGCGCTCATGAAAAACGCTGTGTTCAGAAACGCCGTCAGAAAGCCTGTTATGCAGCAGGCGGCGTATTTATTGCCGATTTTAGAAAGCAGCATGAACAGCAGTCCTACTAAAAAGCCATCAAGCAGGCGAGGCACGAACCTTTGAACGAACGCTAAAAACGGGTTGATGTTGAAAAGTATCTCTCCCATAGCGCTTGGCACGCCTATGCCCACGCATTGCAGAAAGCTCATCAGACCGAAAACGCCGCCTATAACAGCGCCGCCAAACGGGCCTACGGCTATCGCGGCAATGGCGATAGGTATAACGTTGAGTGTGATTACTAGCGGACCTATGGGTATAGAGCCGATCGGCGTGAATGAGAAAAGCATAACGATCGCCGTCAGCAGACCCAGCAAGGTCAGCGACTTGATGCTGAGCACCGAAATCTTTTGGTTTTTGTTTGACATATCAAGTTCCTCCTTGTTATCATTCTTCGCGTGGCAGCCCCGAATGAAGCTGTCTGAAGATACAATACGATTGTATGATAACACATAACCGCCGAAAAGTCAAGGGCAGGCAAAAATTTTTCAAAAGACTTTTCTTTTAGAGATAAATGTGATATAATAGAAACGATAGTCGGGGCTTGGAAGAAAGAGATGTTTTGAAAGTTGGAGCTATAAGAGGTTAGAAGTTAGAAGTAAGAAATGTTTTTGCGGCGGTTGCGTGGGCTTGCCATACCTGCGGCTTAGATAGAGGCAAGAAGCAAGATGTGAGGACTTTTACATAGCTATTGCGCACGCAAGCGCGCGCAGGAAAAATAGTCGGGTCTTCTCATAGGAAAATCCCTCTCTTGCAGGGATTTTCCTCTTGTAAAATAGTCCACCGGACTATTTTACAATTCACCTTTTTCGGAGCGCACGTTGTGTTTGTGGGGCTCTGCCCCACGCCCCGTGACCCTTTTGAAAAAGGGTCAATCGAAAACTTTTAGTTTCTTGACAAGACTTAAAATTTTTGCGTACTGTGGACAGCAAAGAAAAATCCCGTCATACCGCAAGGTATGCGCCGCCGACCGTTTATGGCGGCGAGGGATTTTAGATATGCACTTTGTTGTTAAGCATGGAAGAAGCCTCGCAGAGGGTTCTTCGGCACTTGAACGACTGCTTGCAGGCGTTCAACGTGTGAGCTCCAGCAGGCTGCCGCGGAAGCGGCGAAACGAAATTAGCAGGAGATAATTATGTGCCTGATATGCGAACGAATTGAAATGATCAAAAAAGGCGTGAACCCTTATTTTGTAAAAGAACTTAAAACGGGTTATGTGGTGATAGGCGATCATCAGCATTTTTACGGCTACACGCTGTTTCTTTACAAGCACCACGGCGAAAAGACCGAGCTGTTTCATCTTGACCCTTTAGAAAGGGCTGAGTTTCTTGAAGAAATGACGATAGTTGCCGATGCTGTGTCAAGGGCTTTTGGTGCAGAGAAGATAAACTACGAACTGCTCGGCATGGGTGATGCTCATCTTCACTGGCATTTGTTCCCGAGGGTCAGCGGCGACATCGAAAATTACGGAAATAACGGCAGAGGTCCTGTCTGGTGGTATCCTATGGAGAAGATGTACTCCGACGACAGCAGACCGAGCGAGCGGCAGCTTGAGGATATGAAACGAAAGCTGCTTTATGAACTGGAGAAATTACTGTAAATTACAGCGGCTGATATGCGTTTTGGGGGTGGAAACATGGCATCAAGCAAGGAATACTTAGAGTTTATTTTAGAACAGCTTTCTGATCTGGAGGACATTACTTATCGGGCTATGATGGGAGAATTTATTATTTATTATCGCGGCAGGATAGCAGGCGGCATTTATGATGACAGATTGCTTGTTAAACCTGTAAGCGCGGCGATCGCTTATATGCCCACGGCTCGGTATGAATTGCCCTATGAGGGAGCAAAAGAGATGTTGCTGGTAGAAGAAGTTGACAACAAGGAATTTTTAGCAGGCTTGTTTAACGCTATGTATGATGAACTGCCGGCTCAAAAGCCAAAGAGGAAGAAATAAGAGCATAGACTTTTCATTTCTGCGGTTCAGATAGAAGCAAGATTTATTTTTGCTGCTGTCGCAGCTAACCTGCGGAGCTGTTCACCGCTTACACTTAGATATTCTAAAAAACACTTACTTAATCCCCTCACACGCCCACCGCACGGGAGACTGGCAGAATATTCAGCTATTAGAGGCTAGAAGTGAGATGTTAGAAGTTAGAAATGATGTTTTGGCGTATGTGCGAAGTTGTTATTTCTGCGTTTTAGATAGAAGCAAGAGGCAAGATGTTTGGTCTTGAAAAGACTGCACTAAACTATAAAAAGCAATTTCTTGCTTCTTGCCTCTTGTAAACCGCAGGTATAAAAAACTGCCGCAAGATTTGTAAAAAGTATTTCTAACTTCTAACCTCTGACTTCTTACCTCTAGCAGCGGCGCGCCTGCCGCGTTTTCGGGGACTCTGTCCCCGTACCCCTGCGACCCTTTTGAAAAAGGGTCGATCGAAAACTTTTATTTTCTTGACAAGAATTTAAAATACGCGGCGCAAGCCGCACCTTAACTATTCACTATTCACCACACGTTGACCGCCACAGGTGTCGGTCAAGTGCAGAAGAACCCTCTGCGAGGCTTCTTCCCATTCACTCTTTCACTATTCACTATTTCTGCGTAAGCAGCAAAATTATTATAAGCAGGTGATAAAATGGAAAACATTCTGAAAGGCAAGACGGTGCTGCTTGGCGTTACGGGCAGCATAGCGGCGTACAAAAGCGCAAACCTGGCTCGTATGCTGGTAAAGCAGGGGTGCGCGGTGCACGTTCTGATGACTAAAAACGCCGCGAACTTCATAAACCCCATAACCTTTGAAACGCTGACGGGCAACAAGTGCCTCATTGACACCTTTGACCGCAATTTTCAGTACAGCGTGGAGCATGTTGCCCTTGCAAAGCAGGCGGACCTAGTTATGATAGCCCCTGCCTCCGCTAACGTTATAGGCAAAATAGCAAGCGGCATTGCGGACGATATGCTGACGACCACAGTTATGGCTTGCACCTGCGTGAGAATGATCTCCCCTGCGATGAACCACAATATGTATCATGACCCGATTGTGCAGGATAACATTGAAAAGCTGAAAAGATTCGGCTACAAGATAGTTGAGCCCGACCGCGGTATGCTCGCTAACGGTGATATAGGCGACGGCAGAATGCCCGACGAGGGTGAGCTGTTAGAGCGTATACTTTACGAGATAGCCTTTGAAAAGGACTTAGCAGGCAAAAAAGTGCTTGTAACGGCAGGCGCGACGAGAGAGGCTATAGACCCCGTGCGGTTTATTTCTAACCATTCTTCGGGGAAAATGGGCTTTGCCCTCGCTAAGGCTGCGGCTATGAGGGGCGCACAGGTGACTGTAATTGCGGCGCACACTGATGTTCAGCCGCCGATGTTTACAAATGTTGTGAACGTCACTTCGGCGGAGGATATGTTTGAGACTGTGAAAGAGCGCTTTGCAGACTTTGACATTATCATAAAGGCGGCGGCGGTGGCAGACTACACCCCCAAAGCGGTCGCGGAGAGCAAGATAAAGAAGTCGGGAAGCGAGATGAAGATAGATCTCAAACGCACGACCGACATACTGAAATACATCGGCGAACACAAGGACGGCAAACTGTTTTTGTGCGGATTTTCAATGGAGACCGACGACCTTATCGAGAACTCAAAGAAAAAGCTGGAGAGCAAAAACTGCGATATGATATGCTGCAACAGTCTGAAAACAGAGGGCGCAGGCTTCGGGACGGACACAAACGTTGTGACGGTGATAACGAAAGACGGCACGGTGCAGCTTGAGAAGATGTCAAAAGAACAGGCGGCACACAGGATACTGGACATAATAAAAGAAAAAATCAAATAAAAGGAGACATATTTATGGCGGACAATGTTGTTATACTGGCAGGCGGTCAGGGGAAAAGAATGAAGACCACCAAACCCAAAGCGCTTTTGGAAGTGCTGGGCGATGCCATGCTGGAATGGGTGATATCTGCGTGCGAGGAGGCAGACCTTTCGCGCATTTGCATTGTAAAGGGGTATGAGGCACAGCAGATTGACGACTACCTCGGCGGCAGATACACAACGGTAATGCAAAGCGAGAGGCTGGGCACGGGTCACGCGGTAATGCAGGCTAAACAGTTCCTCAGCGAAAACATAGACGGCTACACTCTTATCCTCAACGGTGATGCGCCGTTTATTGACTGCGGCACTATAAAAGGTGCTTTGGAGCTTCACAAAAGCAGCAAAGCTTCTGTTACGGTGGTGACTTCGGTACTTGAAGATGCGACAGGCTACGGCAGGATAATTCGCGGTGAAAACGGCGTTTCTGCGATAGTTGAGCACAAGGACTGCACCGAGGAACAGCGCAAAATTCGCGAGATAAACTCGGGCTGCTACTGGTTCGATACCAAAGAGCTTTTGTCTGTTTTAGATGAGATAAAGCCCGATAACGCGCAGGGCGAGTATTATCTTACAGACTGCCTTTCGCTGCTTTTGGCAAAGGGCAGGACGGCGCAAGCGTATATATCGGAAAACCCGTATGTATCGCTCGGGGCGAACGACCGCGCACAGCTTTTGGAGCTTAACACCCTTGCGCGCAACAATATTATAAAAAAGCACCTTGAAAACGGCGTTGAGTTTTCCTGCACTGACGGCGTTATAATAGGCAGAAATGTTAAGATAGGCTCAGGTACGCACATAAAGAGCGGCACACAGCTTTTCGGCAACACCACGATAGGCAGCGGCTGTGTTATAGGCTGCAACACTGTTCTTAAAAATGTAACGGTGGGCGACTGTGTAACGCTTAACAACGTGCAGGCGGCAGATTCGCAGGTGGAAGACTATTCTACCGTTGGGCCGTGGGTGCAGCTGCGACCCGGCACGCACATAAAAAAGCACGTAAAGATAGGCGATTTTGTAGAGATAAAAAATTCTGTGATAGGCGACAGGGCTTCTATGGCGCACTTATCTTATGTGGGTGACAGCGATGTAGGCGAGAATGTGAACATGGGCGGCGGCTGCATTACCTGCAATTTTGACGGCGAAAACAAGTATCGCACTGTGATAGGCGACAACGCTTTCATAGGCTGCAATACAAATCTTGTAGCGCCCGTAAAGGTGGGCGAAGGCGCATACACGGCGGCAGGTTCTACCATAACGAAGGATGTTCCCGACGGCGCGCTGGCTATAGAACGCTCGCAGACGGCTGTAAAAGAGGGCTATGCAGACAAAAAACTTGCCAAGAGAAACGAAAAGTTTGCAAAGATGGCGCAGGAGCAGCAGGGCGAAAGCGGCAAAAAAGAGTCGTAAAAACGGGTGTGTTGTGCAAGTTGCACATAAACGGGCAGAAAAAAATATGCAAAAATTTTTCAAATAGTTTGTCTGCAGCTATGGAAATTTGAGGCGTAATCTGTTATAATAGATGTAAGTCCGTATGCCGACCGTTTTTGCTGCGGCCGCGCGGAATTTAAAAATATTTGGAGGTAGATACCAATGGCAAAGAAATATTGTTACCTTTTCACTGAGGGTAATGCCAACATGAGAGAATTGCTCGGCGGTAAAGGCGCTAACCTTGCAGAAATGACAGGTCTGGGTCTTCCCGTTCCTCAGGGCTTCACGATCTCTACAGAGGCTTGTACTCAGTATTATGAGGACGGCAGAGAGATCAACCCGGAGATAATGGCTGAGATCAATGAGTACATCGTAAAGATGGAAGAGATCACAGGAAAGAAATTCGGCGATAAGGAAAATCCGCTGCTCGTTTCAGTTCGTTCGGGTGCGCGTGCTTCCATGCCGGGCATGATGGACACCATACTTAACCTCGGTCTTAATGAGGACGTTGTTAATGTTATCGCAGAGAAGTCAAACAACCCTCGTTGGGCTTGGGACTGCTACAGAAGATTTATTCAGATGTATTCCGACGTTGTTATGGAAGTCGGCAAGAAATACTTTGAAGAGCTTATCGACGAGATGAAGGCTAAGAAGGGCGTTACACAGGACGTTGAGCTTACCGCTGACGACCTGAAAGAGCTGGCAAGCCAGTTCAAGGCTGAATACAAGAGCAAGATCGGTGTTGATTTCCCGACCAACCCCAAGGAGCAGCTGATGGGCGCTATCAAGGCAGTATTCCGTTCATGGGATAACCCGAGAGCCAACGTTTACAGAAGAGACAACGACATACCTTATTCATGGGGTACTGCCGTAAACGTTCAGTCTATGGCGTTTGGCAATATGGGCGACGACTGCGGCACAGGTGTTGCGTTCACACGTGACCCTGCTACAGGCGAAAAGAAGCTGATGGGCGAATTCCTTACAAATGCACAGGGTGAAGACGTTGTTGCAGGCGTTCGTACTCCTATGCCTATAGCTCAGATGGCTGAGAAGTTTCCTGAGGCTTTCGAGCAGTTCAAGAAAGTATGCGCTACTCTTGAAAATCACTACAGAGATATGCAGGATATGGAGTTCACCGTTGAGCACGGCAAACTTTATATGCTTCAGACAAGAAACGGCAAGAGAACAGCTAAGGCTGCTTTGAAGATCGCTTGCGACCTCGTTGATGAGGGCATGAGAACCGAAGAAGAAGCCGTTGCTATGATAGATCCGAGAAACCTTGACACTCTGCTGCACCCGCAGTTTGATGCTGCTGCTCTTAAGGCTGCAACACCTATGGGCAAGGGTCTTGGCGCTTCACCGGGCGCTGCCTGCGGTAAGATAGTATTCACCGCTGACGATGCCGAGGCTTGGGCTGCTAAGGGCGAAAAGGTAGTTCTGGTTCGTCTTGAAACTTCTCCCGAAGATATCACGGGTATGAAGTCTGCACAGGGCATACTTACTGTAAGAGGCGGTATGACATCTCACGCTGCCGTTGTTGCACGTGGTATGGGTACCTGCTGCGTATCGGGCTGCTCCGAGATAAAGATGGACGAAGCTAACAAGAAGTTCGAGCTTGCAGGAAAGACCTTCCACGAGGGCGACTACATTTCTATAGACGGCTCTACAGGTAACATCTATGACGGTATAATCCCGACCGTTGACGCTACCATAGCAGGCGAGTTCGGAAGAATAATGGCTTGGGCTGACAAGTATAGAAAGCTTAAAGTTAGAACAAACGCTGATACTCCTGCCGATGCTAAGAAGGCAAGAGAGCTGGGCGCTGAGGGTATAGGACTTTGCCGTACCGAGCATATGTTCTTTGATCCCGACAGAATTGCAGCATTCAGAGAAATGATATGCTCCGATACCGTTGAGGAGAGAGAGGCTGCTCTGGCTAAGATAGAGCCTATGCAGCAGAGCGACTTTGAGGCTCTTTATGAGGCTCTTGAAGGCTGCCCTGTTACTATCAGATTCCTCGATCCGCCTCTGCACGAATTTGTTCCTACAGAAGAGGCTGACATTGAGGCTCTCGCTAAGGCTCAGGGCAAGAGCGTTGAGACTATCAAGAACATCATCGCTTCACTGCATGAGTTCAACCCGATGATGGGTCACCGCGGCTGCCGTCTGGCTGTAACATACCCCGAAATAGCTAAGATGCAGACAAAGGCTGTTATCAAGGCTGCTATCAATGTTAAGAAAGCTCACCCCGACTGGAAGGTTGAGCCCGAAATAATGATACCGCTGGTAGGCGATGTTAAGGAGCTCAAGTATGTTAAGAAGACCGTTGTTGAGACCGCTGATGCAGTTATTGCTGAGGCCGGCTCTGACCTCAAATATGAGGTAGGTACTATGATAGAGATACCGAGAGCTGCTCTTACCGCTGACGAGATAGCTAAGGAAGCTGACTTCTTCTGCTTCGGTACCAACGACCTTACTCAGATGACATTCGGCTTCTCAAGAGACGACGCAGGCAAGTTCCTCGGAGCTTACTATGATGCTAAGATCTATGAGAACGATCCGTTTGCTAAGCTGGATCAGACAGGCGTTGGCAAGCTGATGAAGATGGCTATCGACCTTGGCAAGCCGGTAAATCCGAAGCTTCACTGCGGTATATGCGGCGAGCACGGCGGCGACCCGACTTCTGTTGAGTTCTGCCACAAGATAGGTCTTGACTATGTATCTTGCTCACCTTTCCGTGTGCCTATAGCAAGACTTGCTGCTGCTCAGGCTGCAATAGCTGACAAGAAGTAATTGATCTATAAGGTAAATATTAGATTATTACCCGGCCCGAAGGACATTAGTCTTTCGGGCTTTGTTTTACTGTAATTTGTTGTATGAGAAAATGCTGAAATGCCGTAAATAGGCGCTTTTTGGGCTGTTGAAATTATTTTGTCGAATTTTGTTATATTTTTGCCACTTGATTATTTTTCAGCATATTATAAAATAAATATAGGGAATATAGTCTTATAAAAGGCTGAACAATCGAAACGGACAGATAAGTGTCGAAAAGTTTTTTCGGAGGACGACAACTATGAGCAGTAAGATTAAAATTTTGATCGGGGACGAAAACAGTGAAAGCAGCATATGCGCAAATATGCTGAGAAGTCAAGGCTTCTATGTAATTACGCGTGTCAGTGATGGCAATATCATCTATGAGGCAATAAAGGACGAAGCGCCCGATGTTGCTATAATAGATGCATCAATGCCAAATATTGATGCCATTGAGCTATTAAAAAAGATAAATCGCTCAAACTACAAAAAGCCGCTGTTTATTGTTACCGCAAGCTATCAGAGCCCATTTATTGAAAGGTCTGTATTGCAGGCAGGCGCGGCGCTTTATATGCTAAAGCCGTTTGACTATGCGATACTTGGCGACAGGATACACAGTTTGCTGGGCACAACCGCAGGCGGTGAGATTTCAGAAGCGGCGGCTGCAGGAAAAGTATACAGCCTAGAGATAGTGGTGACGGACATAATACACAAAATAGGCGTTCCTGCGCACATAAAGGGGTATCACTATCTGCGCGAGGCAATAATGCTGAGTGTGCATGATGTTGATATGCTTGACAGCATTACAAAAGCGCTTTACCCGACGGTGGCGAAGAAGTTCAACACTACATCATCGCGAGTAGAGAGGGCTATACGCCATGCGATAGAGATAGCGTGGGACAGGGGCGACCTTGACACGCTGAACACATACTTTGGCTACACGATAAACGCGAACAAGGGCAAGCCCACCAACAGCGAATTTATCGCGCTGATAACGGACAAAATAAGGCTGAATTACAAGGAAGAACAGCTGGCGTAAGAGGTGCAGCAGAAATAGTGAATAGTGAATGGTGAATGGGAAGAAGCCTCGAAGAGGGTTCTTCTGCACGTTGACCGACACTTGTGGCGGTCAACGTGTGGTGAATAGTGAATAGTTAAGGTGCGGCTTACGCCTATTAGAGGTAAGAAGTTAGAGGTTAGAGGTTAGAAACGGTTTTGCGAATTTTGCGCGTACTTGCATTTCTGCGGTTCAGATAGAGGCAGAATTAGTGAATAGTGAATAACGAATAATGAATAGTTGAAAGTTGTATAATAAAAGTGGACACACGAAACAGAGAATGATATAATAAGAATAAGGAGTGTGTCTAAATGAAAAGGAAGTACAGTAAAGAATTCAAGATAGGGGCATGTGAACTGGTGCTCAAAGACAAGCTAAAGCCGCAGA
>CANRIA010000028.1 GCA_947630555.1 uncultured Clostridia bacterium | reverse complement strand
CCGACCCCTATCCGATACTTGTATTATATCCTATTTGTCTTTAAAAGGCAATTAGAATACATCTTTATTATACGAGGAGATGAAGATATGAATTTTTATATAAGCGATACCCATTTTGGGCATGAAAATATTATAAGGCATTGTCAGCGACCTTTTTCAAGCGTTGAAGAAATGGACAGACAGATGATAGAAAACTGGAACTCGCGCGTGGGCAGTGAAGATACGGTCTACATTCTGGGCGATATGATGTTTCGCAACAAGGCAAGCGCGAGCAGTTATCTTGAAAGGCTAAACGGCAAAAAGCATTTGATAGTCGGCAACCACGACCGCACATGGATGCCCCGGTGCCCTATGGATAAATATTTTGAAAGTGTTGATAATCTGCTATATATCTCAGACTGCGGCAGGCAGATAGTTATGTGCCACTACCCTATGATGTCATGGCCGCATATGGAGAGGGGCAGCTATATGGTCTACGGGCATATACACAACAGCACGGGGCAGCCTTTCTGGCAGCTGATAAAAGAAAACCCGTATATGCTAAATGCCGGCGCCGATGTAAACTGCTATATGCCGGTGACTTTTGAAGAAATGGTCGCGTATAACAAGGCTTTCAAGGCAGAAAGATAGGCTTAGTGCAATCATCTATGCTGTCCGTCAGCAAAGCGGCTGCAAGCTGCGCCATGGCTGCAAGCGGCTGCGAAGTTTTTGTGTACAGCATAAATTCGCAGGGCTCGTAAACTTTGCCGCTAAAGCTTTTTATGCTTCTTTGTAAAGATACCATTAAACGCTCTTTTTGGCTGCTTGAAAGGCTGAATGTCGCTTTGTCGGTCGTGCCCAGAGTAATAAGCGGCATATTGCCAAGGCGCCGCATTTTTTCGCTAAGCGCGTGGTGGGGAGCGATCATGGCAGCGCCTTCGCTTTTAAGCCTCCGCGGCAGGAAAGTGAGCATAACAGCGTTGCAACCACGCAGGTTTTTGATGTATTTTTGAAGATAAGTAAAACAGCCGTTGTCGTCAAAAAAGTAAATGCAGTTCATAATTTACCTCTTATCCGCGGTAATAGCCGCTGAAAATATTTTAACCGCGCCAAATGGCAATATGTATTTTCCGCGCTGACAATATATTCAATTCTTGCTGATAAAATCAAAAATGGGGAGAAAATAAATATGAAAAACAAAAGAACAGTCGTTACAATAAATGATTACGGAAGAATATCTGTCTGCCTGAAAGGGCTTATGGAGCAAAAGGGCTTTACAAGAAACAGCCTCGCCCACGCAACAAACACGCGGTTTGAGGTCATAAATAAGTGGTATAACGATAATGTTGAGAAAATGGATCTTGACATTTTGGCGAGAATTTGTTATGTTCTTGACTGCACGCCCGATGAGATAATAAAATATATTGAAAATCAGCCGTAAATGTGTTACAATATAGAGCAGTGGATAGCCAAGCCCAAGTCGGTTTTTGCAGGCATCTTTCCGCCAATACGTCGCCCTGCTCCCTTGCCATACGCCAGTATGCCTGCGGTCGGTCGCCTAGTCTTGACGAAAATCTGCTCTGCAAAAACTGCTTCGCACCTCAAACCTAATAATTTTATGTTTATTTACATTCATTGAATAATTTTCATCGTCACATAAAATCATTGTTGTGAGGCGGCTTGGGTTCGGCTCTCCACTGCTATAACATCATTTCAGGAGGTATGCTTTATGAAAAAGAATTTGGGAGTTTTGCCTGCTCTTATGCCTATGCCCGTGGCAATAGTCGCCGCATACGGTGAAGACGGCAAGGTGTGCGCCATGAACGCCGCTTGGGCGCAGATATGCGACATGGACAAAATTATGCTGTGCATTGATGAGGACCACAAGACCACAAAAAATATCAGGTTCAGCAAGGCTTTTACCGTAAGCATAGCAGACGTTGAAAATATGGCGGCTGCCGATTTCTTCGGTATTGCAACGGGCAACAAAATGCCCGATAAGTTTGAAAAGAGCGGCTGTCACGCCCAAAAGAGCGAGTTTGTAAACGCGCCCGTTATAACCGAGTTTCCCGTTACTATGGAGTGCGAGCTTGCCGAGATAGTGAGTACCGAAAACCTGCACGCAGTTGTAGGCAAGATAGTAAATGTCGCGGCTGATGAAAAAGTGCTGGGCGAGGACGGCAAGGTCTGCCCCGAAAAGATAAATGCCCTTATTTTTGACCAGTTCCGCTCAGGCTATTATGCAGTAGGCGAAAAGGTCGGTCAGGCTTGGAATGCAGGCAAAGATTTGATGAAATAATTTTGCAAAAGTGCGCCGCGCGGACAAATTCCGTGCGGTTTTTTGTATGTTAATAAAATGTTCATATATTTGCGCCGCAAGTATGTTATAATATAATCATAGATGAATTGTGAGGTGACACATCATGGCGAAAAAGCCGCTTTATAAAAGACTGAAATACGGCAATATACTTGCCGTGCTGGTCATCATTGTGTTTGTGATAGTAATGGTATCTGTCATAAAGAGTTCAAAAAATGACGATAATTCTTCAAATGTCAGCGCGCCTGCCACTGAAAGCTCTCAAAGCAGCGACGGGGCGGTTTCGGGCAGCGACGGCAGCAGCACGCTTGAAGGGCAGAATACCGACACGGTTTTGGGCAAAATAGACTATACTTACGATAAATATACAAAGGCTTCAATGTATGACGGAGTGCTTACTGTTGTAGGTGCGCAGGCTGCGTTTTCGGGTGCTTCGGTAAGTGACTGCGTTTCCTGCTATGATTTTATGTTTGACAGCGAGGGTAATAAGCTGTTTTCAATTCGTGACAGCACCGTAACAGCGCGCTCTGTTACACTTAATGCCGTAAGAAGCATGATGACCGACTTTTGCAAGCAGTATGGCGAGGCAGGTCTGGTGCTTATGAACGGTTACGAAACGGGCGACAGCAGCAGCGACCTTTGCACCGGCTATACAGTAAATTTCCGTATGCTGGCAGCCGACGGAACGTATACCGATTTTTCGCCTATGGGCAGCTATCAGTGGCTGGCAGAAAACGCCTATAAATACGGGCTTATTTTCAGGTACCCTCAGGAAAAAGCAGGCGTTACGGGCGTATCGGATAAAACGGGGTATCTGCGATATGTAGGTCAGCCGCACGCGCAGATAATGAAAAACAACAATTTGTGCCTTGAAGAATACGTTGAAATGCTGAAAAGTCACTCGTATGAAAACGCAGTCGGCTATACTACCGAAAGCGGCAGCGACTACGCGGTGTATTACTGCCCGTCAGAAGGGGAGAGCACTAACATAAAAGTGCCGACTTCAAGCGACGGCACAAAATATAAATATGAAATTTCGGGGAATAATACCGACGGATTTATAGTCACGGCTAAACTTCCCGACAGATAAAATTTTTAAGGTATGGTGAATAAAATGAGCGAATGTACACATGATTGCTCCACCTGTTCGAGCAATTGCAGCGAAAGACAAGATTTTCACGAGCCGCCTCACGAGCTTTCAAAGATAAAGAAAGTAATAGGCGTGGTAAGCGGCAAAGGCGGAGTAGGCAAGTCGATAGTTACCTCAATGCTGGCAACGTTGGTAAACAGAAACGGCTTTGCAACAGCTATTCTTGATGCCGATGTTACAGGCCCTTCAATACCAAAAGCGTTCGGCGTGCATGAAAGAGCGCAGGGGAACGAGAATAGCATTTTCCCCGTGAAGACCACAAAGGGTATAGAGATAATGTCGGTCAACCTTCTGCTTGAAAACGAAAACGACCCCGTTGTGTGGCGCGGCCCCGTGATAGCAGGCGTGGTAAAGCAGTTCTGGCAGGACGTTATATGGAACGATGTTGATTTTATGTTTGTAGATATGCCTCCCGGAACGGGCGATGTGCCGCTGACGGTATTCCAGACAATAAAGCTTGACGGCATAATAATAGTTGCATCGCCGCAGGAGCTTGTCTCGCTGATAGTAGAAAAAGCCGTAAAAATGGCGAATATGATGAATATACCTATCCTCGGCGTTATTGAGAATATGAGTTATGTTCAGTGCCCCGACTGCGGCAAGCAAATAAAGCTTTACGGCGAGAGCAATATAGACAAAATAGCGCAGCAGTATGGTATGCCCGTGCTTGCAAAGCTGCCCGTAGTGCCTGAGCTTGCAAAGCAGGTAGATGCAGGACTTATAGAGCTTTTTGAGGGCGACTGGCTTGACGACTGCGCAAACAGGCTTATAGCAATGCTTGATGAATAAGATAAATCGGAATTTATCTGCTGTGCCTGTTTTTCTTTTGGGGAAAACCTTTCTGAAGAAAGGCTTTTCCCCATACCCCTTTCCAAAGACTTTTATATTGTTTTTGGCGAGGGGTAATTTGTTTTTATAAATCTGTTATAGACAGTAAATTTTGCGTGTATTATACAGTATAATTACCCCTCGCCAAAAATATATGAGTTTTAGTGATGGGTGCCACTCTGCCTGCGGCAGAGGAGGGGAAGACCCTTTTCCAAAAGGGTCTCCCCCAATAGCAAAGTAGGTATAGTAAACAAAATCCCGATTTATCTTATTAACAGTTTTGCGTAAAGCAAGATAACAAAAACCGTCTTTTACAAGGCGGTCTTTTTCTTTGCTATTTTGCTCTTTTTGCATTTGCCAGCATAAGCTTTATGCGGTTTTCCTGGTTTACCTTTGTTGCGCCGGGGTCGTAATCTATTGCCACTATGTTTGCTTCGGGGTACGCCTCTTTAATAACGCGCATCATGCCCTTTGCAACAATGTGGTTGGGCAGGCACCCAAACGGCTGCGTGCAGATTATGTTTTCCGTGCCGCTCTCGGCAAGTGCAGCCATTTCAGCGGTGATAAGCCAGCCCTCGCCCATTTTTACGCCTTGGTTTATGTATTTGTCCGCATATCGGCGCAGCTCCTCAAAATCGTGCGGAGGGTAAAACACCCCGTGCTCTTTAACTGCCTTGATCTGCTGCTTCTGATATGTGTAAAGCGCCTTGTAGCCCACAGCATAGCTGTAATATCCGCTGTCCTTGCGGTCGTAAAGTTTTCCGTCGTTTATCCTGTCGGTCGCGCAGTACATTACAAAGTCTAAAAGCCCCGGCACATTCGGCTCGCATCCCTCTGAGATAAGAAACTCATTCAGATGATTGTTAGCCAGCGGTGAGTATTTTACATATATCTCGCCAACAATGCCCACACGCGGCTTTTTTTCTTTGGTGCGCTCTATCGATGCAAAGTCGTTAAGTATCGCCCTGTAGTGCCGCTTGGTGTCAAAAAACTTGTTTTCAGCGAACATCTTTCCCAAACGCTTCTCCCACTTTTCAAGCATTTTGTCGGTGTCGCCCTTGTTTACCTCATACGGCACGCACTGGTTGTAAAGCAGCATAAGCAGGTCGCCGTAAAGTACGCCGTATATAAGCTTTACCATGATAGGCACAGTTATTTTAAACGCAGGGTTTTTCTCCAGTCCGCTGAAGTTCAGCGATATAACAGGCACCTGCGGAAACTCAGCCGAAATAGCCTTTCTTATCAGATGAATGTAGTTTGAGGCACGGCAGCCTCCGCCCGTCTGCGACATAAGCAGCGCCGTTTTGTTCACATCATACTTGCCGCTTTTCAGCGCGTCCATAAACTGTCCTATAACCAGCAAAGCAGGGTAGCAGGTGTCGTTGTGGGTGTTTTTCAAGCCCTCGTCAACAACATTGCGCGAAGTGTTCGTCAGCAGCTCCATGTGGTAGCCGTAATTTTCAAAAATCTGCATTATCAGCCGAAAATGAATAGGCAGCATATCAGGCACAAGTATCGTGTAGTCCTTCTTCATTTCCTCGGTAAATACAGTTTGTTCAACTCTTTCAGAAGCCATTTTCCTCAGTTCCTTATTGTTATTTTACTGTTATACTGCCGCGGTCTGACGTTCTTTTTCTTCCAAAGCCGCCACCAGACTGCGCAGCCTTATCCTTGCCGCACCAAGATTGTTTATCTCGTCTATTTTCAGCTGCGTGTAAAGCTTGCCTTTTTCCTCTAAGATAGCCCTTACCTCGTCGGTCGTTATAGCATCTATGCCGCAGCCGAACGACACAAGCTGCACCAGCTGCATATCGGGCTGAGTGCAAACATACTCTGCCGCCCTGTAAAGCCGCGAGTGGTAAGTCCACTGGTTGAGTACATCAAGCGGCGGCACACCCACAAGCTCACAAACGCTGTCCTCGGTTATGACCGCCAGCCCCAGCGAGGCAATAAGTTTGTGTATGCCGTGGTTTATCTCGGGGTCTATGTGGTAAGGTCTGCCTGCCAGCACTATGATTTTCTTGCCGTTTTCACGCGCGTTTGCAATAATTTCAAGAGCCTTGTTCTTTATGTCTTTTCTGTATGCCCTCTCCGCCGCGAACGCCTCATCAAGCACCGCGTATATCTGCTTGTAGCCTATGCCGTAGCGCTCCAGCGCCCTTGCAAGAGCCTTTGCAGTGTGGTTTTTTCTGTTTATATCAATATACGGCGCAATGAAGTTGTCGTCATTAAGCCGCTCGTTGTTGGCTTTCAAAAGCTCGGGGTAGTACGCAACAACAGGGCAATTGTAGTGGTTGTCGCTGCCGCCCTCATCAATGTTGTAGCTCATGCAGGGGTAGAATATAAAGTCCACACCTTTTTCAAACAGGCTTTCTATATGACCGTGGCAAAGCTTTGCAGGGTAGCATACCGTATCCGAAGGTATAGTCTGCTGACCTTTGTAGTATGTGTCGCGAGTAGATTCTTCCGATATAACCACTTCAAAACCAAGCTTTGTAAACATAGTAGAGAAGTACGGCAGAAGGTCATAAAAACTCAGCGCCAGCGGCAGACCGACTTTCGCTATCGGCGTACCTGTTGGCTTTTGCTCCGCGAAACTAAGCAGCTTTTTGTACTTGTATTCGTAAAGATTTTCATTTTCGGTATCTATCTTTATGCCTGCACCCTTTTCGCAGCGGTTGCCAGAAATAAACTTGTGACCATCATTGAACCTGATTATTGTAAGATTGCAGTGCGCACCGCAGCCGCCGCATTGTGCCGCAGTCGAGCGGTAACTGAACTGCTCCAGCTGCTGCGCCGTAAGCAGAGAGCTTTTTGTGCCTTTGGCGTTTTCTTTAGCATATAAAGCGCAGCCGAATGCACCCATAAGTCCCGCAATAGCAGGTCTTATAACGTTTCTGCCAAGCTCTGTCTCAAACGAGCGCAGTACAGCATCATTTAAAAACGTGCCGCCCTGAACGACAATGTTCTTTCCCAGTTCGTCAATGCTCTTTGCCCTTATTACCTTGTATACAGCATTTTTTATGATAGACGACGAAAGCCCTGCCGATATGTCAGCAACCTCCGCGCCGTCTTTCTGTGCCTGCTTTACCGAGCTGTTCATAAACACCGTGCAGCGCGAGCCCAGCTCAACAGGCTTTTTGGCAAACAAACCAAGCCGTGCAAAGTCGGCAATATCGTAGCCAAGCGCCTGCGCAAACGTTTGTATGAACGAGCCGCAGCCCGAAGAACACGCCTCGTTGAGCATTATGCTGTCAATGGCGTTGTTTTTTATCTTGAAGCACTTTATGTCCTGTCCGCCTATGTCTATAATGAAGTCAACATTTGGGCAGAAGTACGCCGCCGCCTTAAAGTGCGCCACCGTCTCAACAATGCCGAAGTCCACACCAAGACCCGTGCGTATAAGATCCTCGCCATAGCCCGTAACAGCTGATGAAACAATATTCAGCTTTGGCGTTGCTATTCTGTATATCTCTTTTATCTTGTCGGCAATAATGTCAAGCGGCTGACCCATATTCGAGCAGTAATGGCGGTATAAAAGTTTTCCGTCAGGCGTGATAAGCACCAGCTTCGTCGTCGTCGAGCCTGCATCAATGCCTAGATACGCATCGCCCTCATATGTATGTATGTCTTCATATTTCAGATCGCTCTGCTTGTGCCTTTCAACAAATTCGTGATATTCGTCCTGATCTTTGAAAAGCGGCTTGCCTATCACAATATTATCGTTTGTTTTCGCGGTTTTCAGCTTATCTATTGCCTCGTCAATGCTCGTCTCCTGCGATATTTCTTTAGCCTGCAATGCGCAGCCGTATGCCATAAACACAGGCGCAAGCTCGGGCAGAACAGCGTGCTCGTCATCGAGTTTCAGCGTTTCTTTAAAAGCATTTCTCAAAGCAGGCAAAAACGACAGTGGGCCGCCTAGAAACAGCACTTTGCCTGCAATTTTTCTTCCCTGCGCCAAGCCCGAAACAGTCTGGTCTACCACCGCCTGAAAGATAGAAGCCGCAATGTCCTCTTTTTTCGCACCCTGATTGAGAAGCGGCTGGATATCAGACTTTGCAAAAACACCGCAGCGCGAGGCAATGGGGTATATCTTTTCGTGCCGAAGCGCCATGTCGTTGAGCATATCGGGCGTAACGCCGAGAAGCGTTGCCATCTGGTCAATAAACGCGCCCGTGCCGCCTGCGCAAGAGCCGTTCATACGCTGCTCAACACCGCCCGTCAGAAAGATTATCTTAGCATCTTCGCCGCCAAGCTCAACAACAACATCGGCATCGGGGTATGTCTTTTCAACAGCCACAAACGCCGAATAAACCTCCTGCACGAACGAAATTCCCGAAGCATCAGCAAGCCCCAGCCCTGCCGAGCCCGTGATAGCTATGCGAAAATCGCACTCGCCGTAAGATTGCTTTATCACTTCAAGCTGATCTATAACAGTTTCGCGCACTTTAGAAAAATGCCGTTCATATTTTGTGTATATAATGTCATCGCCGTCTAAAATAACGGTCTTTACCGTAGTAGAGCCTACGTCTATACCCAAGTCATAAATTTTTTTCATTCAATAATACCTCCATCTTGAGTATAAGAATATCGTTATATCGTCAGATAGAATAATTATAACATATTTTTTATAAAAATGGAAGAGCTTTTGAACAACTTTTTTCAAGAAATTTTAATATATAATGATTTCCTGCAAAAAATATAGTATAAAGAAAAGCTCTTTCCCTTGATTTTTACTGTATGATGTGTTATAATTACCATTGTGAGTATGTGAGCAGACTATGCGATAGCGTAAACGTTTAGTTTATGAGGAAAGTCCGGGCATCACAGAGCAGGGTAGCTGATAACGTCAGCCGAGGGTGACCTTAGAGCAAGTGCAACAGAGATATACCGCCGCTTTTTAGCGGTAAGGGTGGAAAGGTGCGGTAAGAGCGCACCGGACGGCATGAGAGTGCCGTGCCATGTAAACCTTACCCGATGCAACTCCAATGGTAGGCAGAAAGCCAATGTCTGCTCGGCAGGCTGATGCCTATAGGGGGCTAAAGCCTTGCGGCAACGCATGGCGCAGATAGATTATCGCACACGACAGAACCCGGCTTATCGGTCTGGTCACAACGAACAGCGCATCGACAAGGTCGATGCTTCACGGGGACACCCCGAACTGGTTTCCCCGTGGACCTCTTCCTGCGTCGGTTCCGTTACCCTCACGCTAAAAAATTCACATTAAGATGTTCATTTTTTAGCTGCGCCGACAGCGGTGTAAACTGAGAGAAATGAATTCCCGAATTTTACTCTATTTTAAATTCTGACGGCTGTGGGGAGTTTAAGCTCCCCTTTGATTTATATTTTTTGGAGGGATCAATTTGAATTATTCCGAAAAAATAAACAAGTATATAGATGAGCATACAGAGGATATGCTGCGCGATTTAAAAGGTCTTATGCAGATAAACAGCGCCGCTGAAATAAACGCCGACGGTCTTCCGTTTGGCAAGGGTTCGGCGCAGGCGCTTGAATATATACGTCAGCTTTCGGAAAATATCGGCATGACTACCGAAAATTTTGAAAATTACGTCGTTACCGCAGATTTCGGCAGCGGTGCGCCCACACTTGGCATACTCGCGCACGTTGATGTTGTTCCGCAGGGTGAGGGCTGGACCAAACCGTGTTTTGACCTTACTGTAGAAAACGGCAAAGTCTACGGCAGGGGAGCTATTGACGACAAAGGGCCTGCTGTTGCATCTTTGTATGCAGTGAAAGCCATAAAAGAACTCGGCATACCCTTGAAAAGCTCCGTCAGGTATATTTTTGGCGGCGGCGAAGAACTTGGCTGCGAGGATATTGAATACTATAGCCAAAGAAAGCAGCTGCCGCAGTGCGTTATCACCCCCGACGGCGAATTTCCTATAGTAAACGCCGAAAAGGGCATGGCGCACATCACCGCGAAAAAGTCTTTCACAGAAGGCTCTGCCGTAAACGCAAAAATAACCTGCAAAGGCGCGGTGAATGCCGTTCCTGCAAAGGCTCAGGCAACTCTTTGCGGCTATTCGGCAGGCGATGTTTACAAGGCAATTGATACCGCTAAAACTTCTGCCGAATTTACCGTTTCTGAAAGCGGCGGCGTGGTAGAAATAACATCGCACGGCAAGTCGGCGCACGGTTCGCGCCCGCAGCTGGGTGTAAACGCCCTTACCGCGCTTGTAAAGGTGCTGGGTATTCTTGGTATAAAAGAATGTGCCGTGTTATCGAGCCTTTTCCCGTTTGAAGAAACAGACGGCGAGAGCCTTGGCATAAATTTTAAAGATGAGGTTTCGGGCAGCACAACGCTTGCTTTCACGGTGTGCGATATGAACGAAAACGGCTGCGAGATAAGCCTTGATTGCCGTTTCCCCGTTAGCAGAACGGTTAATGAGATACTTGGCGGCATTGAAAAAGCGCTTTCTGCAAGCGGCTATGAAATAACGCACAAACAAACGATGGAAGCCCACCACGTTGACGAAAACACTCCGTTTATTGATTCTTTGAAACGCGCGTATGAAAAGGTCACGGGTGAAGCGGCTAAGTGCGTTTGCGAAACGGGCGTTACCTATGCGCACAATATGCCGCAGGGTGTGGCGTTCGGCGCTGCACCTAGGGGAGAGGACTGCAATATGCACTCGGCTGATGAATATATAAGCATTGAGCAGCTTAAAAATGTTGCAAAAATATATGCAAATGCAATTATAGAGATATGTAAAACGGAGGAAGACTTATGAAAATAGCTGTTGTAGGTCTGGGGCTTATAGGCGGCTCGATCGCCAAAACCCTCAAAAAGAACACAAATCACAGCGTTTATGCTATAAACCGCAGTCAGCAAACGCTTAAAACAGCCCTTTCTGAAGAAGCGATAGACGGCGCGATAGATGCAGAAGACCTGAAAGACATGGACGTTGTGTTCATAGGTCTGTATGCAGGGCTGACTATAGATTTTGTGCTGAAAAATGCAGACAAATTCAAGAGCGGCGCAGTGGTTGCCGATACCTGCGGCGTAAAGACCGAGATAGTAAAGGCACTCACTCAGCCGCTTGCCGAAAGGGGCGTGCATTTTGTGGGCTGCCACCCCATGGCTGGCAGAGAATTTTCAGGCTACCGCTACTCGCTCGATAACCTTTTTGACAACGCAAGTTTTATAATCACACCTGATGAAAACACCGACCAAGGCGCGGTTCAGCTGCTTTCAGATCTGGCGCACGAAATGCGTTTTCGCAAGACCGTTATAAGCACTCCGCAGGAGCACGACAGGGTGATAGCTTTCACATCACAGCTGGCGCATATTGTTTCGGCTTCGTATGTAAAAAGCCCCTCGCTTTTAAAACAGGCAGGCTTTTCGGCAGGCAGTTTTAAAGATATGACAAGGGTCGCATATCTTAACGAGGATATGTGGACGGAGCTTTTTATGCTGAATAAAGATGCTCTTTCGTTTGAGATAGGCTGCGTTATAAACGCTTTGCAGGACTATAAAAACGCCCTTGACAGCGGCGACAGCGAAAAACTTCATAAGCTTTTGAAAGAGAGCCGCGAGCTTAAAGAACGCAGCGACGAAAACACCGCCAAACAGGGCGGCTGAAACATCTGTACGGAGGTATACATATTATGAACATAGCAGTCGCACAATCGGGCGGCCCTACCTGCGCTATAAACGCATCACTCGTCGGCGTGTTCCGCGAGGCGCTGAAAACTCCCAAAATTGATACGGTTTTTGGCTCTATCAACGGTATTGAGGGCATTATAGACGACGACCTTATTATTCTCAACGCCGCAATTTCTACAAATGAAGATATGGAACTTCTGCGGCAAACGCCGTCTACCATTTTAGGCTCTTGCAGATATAAACTGCCCGATGCAGAGACCGATGAAACGCCGTATATAAAGGCACTAAAAACGTTTGACAAGCACAGAATACAGAAATTTGTGTATATCGGCGGTAACGATTCTATGGATACCGTTGTAAAGCTGTCAAAGTATTTTGAAAGCATAGGCAGAAGCGATATAAAGGTAATAGGCGTGCCCAAAACCATTGACAACGACCTTTGCGTTACCGACCATACCCCGGGCTTTGGTTCGGCGGCAAAGTATGTGGCTTCCACCGTGCAGGAAATTATCCGCGACAGCAGAGTTTACAGTATAGAAAGCGTTACAATAATCGAGATAATGGGAAGAAACGCAGGCTGGCTGGCGGCATCTACCTGTATGCTTCGTGCCAACGGCGAAATTGCGCCCCACCTTATCTATCTGCCGGAGGGCGATTTCAGCGTGAGCCGTTTTGTAGAGGACGTAAAATGTCAGCAGGCTAAACATCAGGCTGTAATAGTTGCGGTTTCAGAGGGCGTAAAGCTTGACGAAAACGAGCAGGGCAGCAGCACCGATGCGTTCGGTCACATACAGCTATCAGGCATAGGCAAACGTTTAGAGCGCATTATCGCAAAAGAGATAAACTGCAAAGTGCGCTCGATAGAGCTAAACGTTATGCAGAGGTGCTCCAGCCATATATGCTCAAAGACCGATATTGACGAGGCAGAGCTTATAGGCGCGTGCGGTCTGAGAGCGGCTATGAACGGCGAGAGCGGCAGAATGATGTACTTTAAGCGCCTGAGCGATATACCGTATGTTGTCACGGTCGATTCTGTAGATGCAAATGAGGTCGCCAACACCGAAAAGCCGTTCCCAAAAAAGTGGATAACCGACAGCGGCAACAATGTCTCCGACGAAGCGCTCAGATATTTTCTTCCGCTTATTCAGGGTGAGGTAAAGATTGCTATGAAAAACGGTATGCCGCTGCATTTTATGCTAAAATAACAAGGTAATATTATGACAAAACTTTTATTGAAAATGTTTGTCCGCGGCGATGTGAAAGAAACTGCCAACCGCCGCAGGGTAGGGTATGTAGGCTCTTTTACCGGCATTGCGGTAAATGTTATGCTCTTTTTTGGAAAGTTGCTGGCAGGGCTGGCGGCAGGCTCGGTTTCGGTAATGGCAGATGCCTTCAATAACCTCTCCGATGCCGGCTCATCACTGCTGACGTTCGTGGGCTTTAAATTCGCGGGCAGACCTGCCGACAGAGAGCACCCGTTCGGTCACGGCAGAATGGAGTATGTAACGGGTCTTATCATATCTTTCATAATAATGGTAATGGGCTTAGAGCTTGCAGAAAGCTCGGTAACAAAAATAATTCACGCAGAAAGAGTGGCGTTCAGCACCCTTGCCTTTGCAATACTTATAATATCCGTTGCCGTAAAACTGTGGCTGTTTTTCTTCTACCGCAGGCTTGGCAGGCTTATAAATTCGGGCACTCTTACAGCCGCCGCAATGGACAGCCTGAGCGACACCGTTTCTACCGCGGCGGTAATAATTTCAATGCTTGTTGCAAAATTCGCAGGCATAAATACCGACGGCTGGGCAGGCGTGCTGGTTTCGCTGTTTATAATGTATACAGGCGTTATGACCTTTCGCGACAGCCTTACGCCGCTGCTGGGCACTCGCCCCGATAAACAGCTTGTGTGCGAGATTCGCGACAGGGTGTGCAGTTACCCGAATATCAAGGGCGTGCATGACCTTTTGGTACACGATTACGGCGCAGGCAATATGATGATCTCGCTTCACGCCGAAGTGCCCGTAACCATGAATTTTGCAGATGCCCACGAGCTTATTGATATTATAGAAGATGACCTGAAAACGGAGTATAACTGCTCTGTCACCATTCACGTTGACCCTATTGCAGATACCGATGAAGAAACAATAGAACTGCGAAAACTGTGCGAAAAAACGGTCAAAGAGATAGACAGCGAAATTTCTATCCATGACTTTCGCATAACAAAAGGCACACAGCATATAAATCTTATCTTCGATGCCGCCGTGCCGTATGGGTTTAAGTATTCCAACGAAAAAACCGCAGAGCTTATAAGAGAAAAGCTTCGCGCCGAAGATGAAAAGTATTTCACCGTTGTAAATGTAGAAAACGATATGTCAATGTAAAAAAGACTGCATGAATTTAGTTTCATGCAGCCTTGTTTTTTGTAAGAAGATCAGAACGGGTGGTCGTCTATGCTGTCGTCGTCCATGTCAGGGTGAGGGTGTGCGCCGCCCACCATGTCTCTGCCGCGAATGTTATACTTGTCGCGCTCGGCGTTTACGCTGTCTTCAAGCAGTTTCATAAACTGCCGCGGATTTTTTATCGCGTGAACCTCTTTAACAGGGGTGTCGGCATCGTTCTTAACGTGCAGATAAACCGTTCCGCACTTGAAAAGCCTCTGCATAAACGGCAGTTTCAGCCGCTTGTCGGTAATGCGGTAAAGCTCGCACTCGTCCTCAGAAACGCTCAGAAAACCTCTGCGAGTAATAAATTTATCCTTCGTCAGAAAATACTTGGTGAACGAAATCGGCAGACCAAAAAGTGTCCGCTTCTTGTCAGACCATATATAATCAAAGTCCTCTTTTTTCATGCTCTTTCTCTCCTCCGTCAAAGCGACCGATGAAATCTAACAGTATAATTATAACATATTTTGTGAAAAAGTCAAGCATTTTTAACTTATTGTTTAACGCTGTCTTTTTCGTCAAGAATTTTGCTGAGTTCCGATACCGTTTCCATCGGCGCAGTGCCGTCGGCTATCATATCCAGCATATGCGGAACTATTGTCGGGTCAAGCTGGCTGCCGCTCACGCGCTTTAACTCTTCTGTAATAGCCTCTTGTGTAAGCGCCTTGCGGTAGCACCTTGTGCTGCTCATGGCATCGTATGTGTCTGCCACACCTATAATACGCGCCTCAAGCGGAATTTCCTCACCTGCCAGCTTTTCGCAGTAGCCGTTGCCGTCAAAGCGCTCGTGGTGGTAGCGCGCCCCCTGCGAAATGCCGTCTATCGCCGTAAAATTCTCCAGTATCTTGCCGCCGATAGCAGGGTGCGTGCGTATTATGTCCATTTCTTCGTCGGTAAGTTTGCCGGGCTTTGTAAGAATGTTGTCAGGCACACCTATCTTGCCTATGTCGTGCAGCAGCGCAATGTAGTATATTCTCTCCTGCTCAGCCGCCGAAAGCCCCATTCTTCGCGATAATTCACGCGAATACGCCGCGACCCTCAGCGAGTGACCCGTGGTGTACTTGTCTTTGGCATCAATAGTTTCCGCAAATGTTTTCAGCGATTGTTCAACTATCTTTTTGTATGCCTCCTGCCTGCGCCGTGCCGCCCTCAGCCGTGCCGCCGCAATTATCGAGATTATCACCGCAACAACTATCAGCATAAGCACAACTATCAGTATCCAGAACAGCGGATATTCCCTCAGCCGCTTGGTCTTGTTCACCGCCATAGTGTAGACCTGCGCATTGTCGGGGTCTTCGGTCGAATATACCCTTACAACAAATCTGTATTCGCCGCCGGGCAGGTTTGTGTAGCTTACAATATCGCTGTTAGAGCCCGTCAGCACAGTTTCGCTGTCATCAAAACCTTCAAGACGGTAAGCCACCGTAAAATCACTTCCGCCAACATATGAAAGCGCCGCAAAATCTATCGTTATACGCTGTGCGCCGCCGGGAATGGTCATCTCTTTCGGCTGTTCGTATACCTTGCCGTCAATCGTTACGCTGTTTATGGCTATCCGCGGCAGATCTGCGCTTGCTTCCTCAAAGCCGAAAACGCTTATGCCGTGCCGAGTAGATATGTATAGTTTGCCGTCCTCATCGGTGAAGTTCCAAGTGTTAGCGTTCAGCGAGCCCGTAAGTCCGCTGTCAAAGCTGTATACCGAGCTTTTTGCAGTCTCGCCGCTCAAAAGCTGCTTTTTATCAAGAGCTATAAGCCCGTTGTTTTGCAAAAGCCACAGCTTTCCGCCGCGGTCAACAAAATCAAAAATGCTGCCTGCGCCTTTCAAAAAATTCTCCAGCTTGCGAAATTCTTTTTTATCCCAGTAATAAAGATTGCTTCCCGCACTTACAAAGTAGCCGTCGCCGCCCTCCTCAGGTATCATTCGCAGAACAACGCCCTCTTCCAGCTTTTGCTGAAAACCGTAGTTTGTTATCTTTCCGTCTTTCAGAGCGTAAATTCCGCCGCCGTCACTGCCCATGTAAAGCGTGCCGTCCTTGTCCTGCGCCAGACACAGTATTGCAGAAACCGTCAGCCCGTCTTTCGAGCCGTAGCTTTCGGAAACTTTGCTGTTCTTTATTATATTTACGCCCTCCTGCGTTGCCACCGCGTATGAGCCGTCAGAGAGCTGTATAACCATTCTTACGCGGTTGCTTATCAAGCCGTTTTCGGTGTTGTATGTCGTGATCTCTCCGCTTTTCGGCTCGTACCTTACTAGCCCAAAGTCTGAGTATGTAGATATCCACACGACCCCTGCGCTGTCGGTCATTATGTGCCTTATCCTTATGCCGTCAAGCATCTGCGTAAGGTCGTTTTTTATAGCTTTTCCGCTGCCGTCAACAATAGAAATGCCGTTGTCGTGCGCCGCGTATATGTCGCCGTCCGCCTTTGTGACAGCGTTTATAGCAATGTCAGAGATACCCTCTCCGCCCAGCGCAGAAATGCAGCCCACGGTGTATTTTATCGCTCCATAGGTAGAAGATGCGAACCATATGTTGCCCTCATAATCTATCACCGCATCATTTGTCGGCAGCGATTGCTGAGTGTCGTCAAGCATAAGTATCCTGCCGTCTTGATCCATAACCGCAAAGCCGTGCTCGCCGCATATAACTATCCTGCCGTCAGGGGCTATTTCAATGCTGTTGTGGGTGACTATCGGGTCGGCAGAGTAAACCTGCGTAACGTAATTTCCGCCCTCGTCAAACGTCAGCACTGCCACCTTGTCTTCCGAAGAACCGAGATAAATTCTGCCCTCTTTGTCGGAAGCCACGCAGTATATTTCAGCCGTTTCAAAAATGTCCGTCGGGTCAAGAATTTTCTCCGCAGCGCCGTTTGAAACCACCGCGCACTTGCCTGAGTTCATAGCAGCCCATACTCTGCCCAAAGGGTCGCACGCTATTGAATACACCGTCTCGCCTGCAAGCCCCTCGCCCGAGTATACCTTTATTTCGCCGTCAGCTATCTCGCCGATGCCCGAAGTTGATGCTATGTATATCCTGCCGTCCTTGTCTTCAGCAAAATCTCTTATGCATAAAAACGAGTAGTCCCCGGGGCTCTTTATAGTGCTGAACGAGCCGTTTTCATACAGATAAACACCTGCATCGTTGGTGCCTATCCACAGCCTGCCTTTGCTGTCCTCAAAAAGCGAGCGTATTGAAGACGACGAAACAGAGCCGTCGGTGCTGTAGTTGCGAAAATTGCTGCCGTCATAGCGTATAAGTCCGCCGTAGCTGCCTATCCAAATATAGCCGTCGGAAGTTTGCAAAACAGTGTTCGCCTCGCCCGTGGGCAAGCCGTTTTGCTCGTTGTATATGGTCTTGACATAAGTGGTGTCGGCATTTGCGCGTGTAAAACCGCCAAAGTCTGCAAAAGCACAGCACAAAGACAAACACACAGCCGCCGCAGCAGCGGTCAGCCGCCTGAATATTGAAACGTTCATTATGTTCCTCCGTTCGTAATGAGCGAAAATTTCTGTATAAATTATAGCACAAAACGCCCTGCAAGTCAATATAGATGCAAGAAGTAAGAGGTTATAAGTTAGAAATAGCTTTTACAATTTTTGCGGCAGATTTTCATACCTGCGCTCTATCAAGAAGCAAGAAGCAAGAAATTTGGGATTTTCAGTATTGCGGAAAAATATACTTTTCATATTACCCCCCCTCTGCATACCAAATAAAGCCTTGCTACCTCTGGTATGCTACAATAAAAATACAGTAGACAAAAGCCCAAAGATCTGATAGAATAAAAAAGAAAATCAGAAAGGGAA
>CANRIA010000027.1 GCA_947630555.1 uncultured Clostridia bacterium | reverse complement strand
AACATTGCAAGCCTTGGCGTTCTTCAATATTTAATATTGAAATAATGAACATATTATGCTAAAATTAAAGTATAAAATAAAGGCAAGGTGATATTTATGAAACATAGAATTTTTGCAGCAGCATCAGCTTTAATAATTGCATCATCTGTACTTTCTTCATGCTCAAACAGTGGCAGCAGCAGTTCTGCTCCCGTTTTTTCGCAGACGTCTCAAACAGAATCAACGCAGGCGGAGAGCGCTGAAAACACCGCTCCCACCGCCGCCGATAGAAAAGATGCCCTCTATAATTACATCTGCGAAAACTTTGGCAAAACAATGCTTAGCTGCCAGCAGGAATCAACTTGGATGGGTTCACCCGACTACGAAATGAATTACATCGAGCAGACTACCGGCAAGCTGCCTGCCATGCGCGGTCTTGATTTTATGAACAACGATTTTGACGGCGTTGTTCAGCGCGCAAAAGAGTGGGACGCAAAGGGCGGTATTGTAACTATCTGCTGGCACACGGGCATAAAGAGCAGCGGCTATCAGGAAAGCCTTGACGACAAGCCCGATTTCAGTAAGCTTTTGACCGAGGGTACAGACGAGTATAACACCCTTATGGAAAGCTGGGATAAAGCCGCGAAGGCATTGCAGCAGCTTCGTGATGCAGGCATACCCGTGCTTTGGCGACCGTTCCACGAATTTGACGGAGCGTGGTTTTGGTGGGGTAAAGGCGGCAGCAAGAATTTTATAAAACTTTGGCAGCTAATGCACGATAAATTCACAAATGAGTATGGGCTCGATAACCTCATATGGGTGCTAGGCTACTCAGGAGAGGTCAAAAACGGCTGGTATCCGGGCGATCAATATGTTGACATCATCGGCTCTGATACTTATGATAACAGCACCAACATAAAGGCATGGAAAAGACTTGAAAAAGTCGCTGATAAGCCTATGGCGTTCCACGAGTGCGGCAACGTACCACCTGTAAGCGATTTTGAGCGCGACGGAGATATGTGGTCTTGGTTTATGATATGGCACACAAACTTTATAACCGACAATAACAAGGATAACCTTAAAGCCGTTTACAACAGCGATAAGGTCATAACCCTTGATGAACTGCCAAAGTTTTAACGGAGGTATATATGAAATTTATAAAATGTATATGTCTTTCAGCCGCCGTGATGTTTGCTTTTTCTTCTTGTGGAAGTGCTGCGCAGTCATCTGATGTTTCAAGCGTTTTGCAAACTTCAACCACAAATCGACAGACAGATTCATTACAGCAGACAGAAACAACTCAGACAGAGGTGAACGGTATGAAACGGTTTGAAGAAATGATAGTAGAAATGCCTCCCGAAGGTTATGACAAGCCGCGCGACGGTGTGACATACCCAAAGTTTCAGAAGTTTACATACTTTTCGCAGACAGCAGGGCGCGATACCAACGTGAATATTCTGCTTCCTGCGGATTATTCCGAGGACAAAGAATACCCCGTTTTGTATATTCTGCATGGCTTTTGGGATAATGAAGACTGGATGGCGCGCAGTACCGTTGCGCTCAGCCAAATAATAACAAATTTGCAGCAAGACGGCGAGGCAGAAGAAATGATAGTCGTGCTGCCGTACATCTTTTGCAGTAAAGATATGCAGTATTGCACGGGCATGGATCTTGCCAACAGTCTGGCATATGATAACTTTATAAATGACCTTATGACCGATCTTATGCCGTTTGTAGAAGAAAAGTTTTCGGTTGCCAAGGGAAGGGAAAACACTGCAATTACCGGCTTTTCAATGGGCGGTCGTGAATCGCTTTTTATAGGTCTTGAGCACCCCGAGCTCTTTGGTTATATCGGAGCAGTGTGCCCGGCTCCCGGTCTTGTGCCTGTCAGCGGATCTGCTATGCACCCCGGTCAGTTAAAGCCGGAGGATATGAAATTTCCCGAAGAAAAACCGCTTGCACTTCTGATAAGCTCTTCAAAGTCAGATGGCACAGTGGGTAGTTTTCCGGACAGTTACAGAGAAATATTTACCCAAAACGGCGAAGAATTTCTTTCGCATGTTATGCAAAGCACAGGTCACGACCACACAAGCGTTAAGCCGCATCTGTACAATTTTTTACGCATTATCTTCAAATAATAAAAATAAACGTGGGAGTTTAAACTCTCACGTTTTTGTTTTACTCGCATTCTTCCCACCAGCGGTCGTGGTAATTCTCATGTTCGCTCAGTAGCATCGTTTCACCTATTTTCGGCGTAACTATCTCAATGTCGTTTGCCTCACACGCCGCTGTCAAACGCTGCGGTGGGTCGTCCCAACCGTGATCAGATAGCACAAACGCACCCCAGTGAATCGGCATAACAACCTGCGCGCCCAGCGTTTCAGCTGCCAGTTCGCTCTCCTCGGGCAGCATATGCCAGTAGTGCCAGCTGATGTTGTATTGTCCGCAGTCAGGCAAAAACAGGTCAAAATCGCCAAACCGCCTGTGTATCTCCTCAAAATGTCCGCCGTATCCCGTGTCGCCGCTGTCGTAAACTTGATGATACTCATCTTTCAGCACCCAAGAGCAGAACAGGGTAGTCTGCTGATTGTCAAGCGCCCTGCCCAACTTGTGATTCGACGGCGTGCAGAAAACCTGCAAACCGCCAAGGTCAAAGCTTTCCCACCATGCAAGCTCCGTCACCTTGTCGTCATCGTCTATCCAGCGCTTTATGTGCTTTTCAATGCCCAGCGGCACTATGTAATGCGCGGTCTTGCTTTCAAGCTGCTTTATCGTCGCCATGTCAAGGTGGTCGTAATGGTCGTGCGTTATCAGCACGGCATCTATCTGCGGCAAGTCATCTATGCTTATCGGCGGCTGAGTGTAGCGCTTCGGGCCTACCCACTGCACAGGCGATGACCGCTCACTGAAAACAGGGTCAACCAGTATGTTTTTGCCGCCCATTTGTATCAGCAAAGATGAATGCCCCAGCCACGTTACCGCAACATCTTCGGGCTGTGCTTTTGCAAAATCGGGCGCTTCGGTCGGCAGTGCTTCTTTCGGTACGGTATCTTTCTTAGATACCCTGTTGTCCGCCGATACGCCGTCTATTACCCACTCGGCAGGATAAATAAAATGCTCTCCGTCATAGTAGCCCTCAGCGCGCTGTGAGTAATTTTCACGGTCGGCTTTTGTGGGTCTGCCGCCGAAAGAGGGGAACGCTCTCATAAAGATCAGCGCAAATATTATCAGCAAAATTATAAATATCAGTATGCACAGCAGCACTGTAATTATCTTGTGCTGTTTTAAAAATAACATCATTCCAAACGCCTCTGTATATATGTACTATAATTTAATTATACACAATTTTTTTCTTAATGTCAATACAGCAAATAACCTCCCTGCCATAAAAATCGGCAAGGAGGTTTTGCTTACTTTAAAAATGTTTCGTTCGGCATAATGCAGCCCATGCAGATACGCGTTATCTCGTCAACAGAAGTCTCACAGCCGCTTTGAATCCATTCTTGCACAACTGCAATAAGTCCGCCAAGATAAAAATGTATAACATACGGCTTTATGCTTTTGTCAATGCTGAATTTGTCCATAGCTGGCGAGAATACCTCGTCAAAAAGCCTCATAAAGGTGCTGCCTGTGTTGAACGTCACGGGGTTTAGCAGAATTACCTTGAAAAGCCGCTTGTTTTCGCGCACAAATTCTAAAAACGGTTTCAGATACTGCGGCGAAATAAATATAAGATCCTCCGTGTTTTCAGATGCCAGCCGCTTTTTTACGTCGGTTAACTCCGCAGTGTATTTGTCAAAGCATTTTTTGTTGGTGTACTCGGTACATTCATTGAGAAGGTCAGCAATCGTCTCATAGTGCAGATAAAACGTCGAGCGGTTCACGCCTGCCTTTTCGCATATCTCCTTCACCGTGATGTATTGAAGTTCCTTCTTTTCAAGACATTCAATAAGCGCCTCGTCCATTTTGGCGGCAGTGCTGAAATATTTGCTGTTTGACTTGTTCAACGTCAGTCACACCTTTGTGAATTATTCTTCGCCTGCTATCTCGCTCGCAAGGCGTATTATGTCACCTGCATATTTGTCTTTGCCCGACTGCAAAATGCGTTTGTAGAGCGGATAATTTACCGAAGCGCCAACAAATCCCAGAATGCCTACAGCTATCCCAAGCGCCATAAATACAGCCGTGCCCGAGCCTAAAACGCCCATGCAAAGGCACATTCCCACGCCTGCTATCAGTGCGCAAATTATGCCGAATGTGTAGGCAAATATCTGCGCAGGCATTTTCGCCGCTCTGTCAAGTTTTTTCAGCTGTACTACCTTTGTAGTGCTTTTCTTTGAATATTCGTTCACAATAGCTTCTGCATAAATTTTATCAGTGTTCATGTCTGATACCTCCTTTTGTGATTACATTGTACCACATTCAGAAAGTTTTCTGAACAACACGAACACTGATTTATGTTGAGAAAAATATCAACTGTGATTAAAAATCTCGTTCATCGCCGCAAGTACCGCCGAAGTCTCCAGCGGCTTTGAAAGATGCGCGTTCATGCCTGCCTGTCTGCTCTTTTCTTCGTCCTCAGCAAATGCGTTTGCAGTCATAGCAAATATAGGCACTTTCGCCGCATCAGGGCGCTCCATAGCGCGAATACGTCTTGTAGCCTCAAATCCGTCCAGCCGCGGCATCTGAATGTCCATAAGAATAAGGTCATAGTGCCACATTTCGCTTGCAGCAAACATATCAACAGCCACCTGTCCGTCCTCGGCTTCTTCAATAATCGCGCCCGTTTCAGTACCCAGCAGTTCAACGGCTATCTCGCGGTTAAGCTCGTTATCTTCCGCAAGAAGAATGTGCTTTCCGCTGAAATCGTAAGATGTTTTTTCAGCTTTATTGCTGCTTGCCGACTTGTCAGTTTGCCAGTCTATCATCTGCGAATTTTCGGTAACAGAGAAGGGAAGCTCTATAACAAATTCCGAGCCCACGCCGTATTCGCTGCTTACCGAAACACTGCCGCCCATAAGTTCCGTAAATCTCTTTACTATCGAGAGCCCCAAACCGGTGCCGCCGAATTTGTGCGTTATCTCGGCATTTTCCTGCTCAAACGCCTCAAATATCTTGTCAAGGTTTTCTTCCTTGATGCCCATACCCGTGTCTTTTACCGAGAAGCGCAGGACCGCCGTGTCGCCCTCGTGACTTACTTCACTTACGCCAAACGTGATCTTGCCGCCCTCTGACGTAAACTTGAAAGCGTTTGAAAGAAGATTTGTCAGTATCTGATTCAGCCTCAGCGAATCGCCGACAATAAAATTGTCTATATTGCCGTTCAGCTGTATCTTAAATTCAATGCCTTTTTCATCTGCCTGAACTCTGTAAATATTCTCGATATTCTCAAGGAACAGCCGCAGGTCGAAAAGCTCGTTTTTAAGCTGTATCTTGCCGCTTTCTATCTTAGACATATCAAGTACGTCGTTTATCAGCAGCATAAGGTGCTTTGATGACATTGCAACTTTTTTAAGGCAGTCGTCTACCTTTTCGGGGTCGTCCTTGTTCTGGTGTGCTATCTCAGTCATGCCTATTATACCGTTCATAGGCGTGCGTATCTCGTGGCTCATGCGGCTTAAAAATTCGCTCTTTGCATAGCTTGCCTGCTCGGCTGCTTCACGCGCCGCCTCAAGCTGCCGCGAGTGCGCCCGAAGGTTTATCAGGTATATAAACAATATAAGCAGTATCATAAACATTACGGTCGCCATCATTGTTATAGCATTTCTGTTCAGACGGCTGCTTAAGTTTTCGGTCATCTCGTCAACAACTTCATAAGGCACTTCCATAAGCATATACCACTGCGTGCCCTCAATAGGCGCATAGTACATACACATATGAACATCTACCGCCCGAAATATCGCCATGCCCGACTTTCCGCTTTCAAAGTCCGCTTCTATCTGTTCTATAGAGTACCCCTTGTCAAACGCCGCGTATTCTCTGAATTTTGAGAGAATGTTGCTTCCCTTCGGCAGCTCCGAGAAAAACGTGTTGTATACTACAAAACTGCCGTCTTTGGTAACAATGCTCGCATTTGTCTGCCCGTCCTCGCTGCGCAGAAACAGGTGCTTGCCTATCGAATCCGCCGTAAAACCTGCTATAACGCCTATGATCTTCGTGCCGTCAAATTCAATAGGCATTATCTGCGTGCCAAGAACTATCATGTTGTTTTCAAGAAAGGTCTCGTTGTACGAAATAAGCTCGTCCTCGCCGTCTAAAAGCTGTGCCAAAAAGCTCAGCTTTGATGCCGCAGGGCGCTTGCCTTCCTCGCTGTAATAAAAACCGTCCTCGTCCACAAATGCCATGAATTCAAAGTCGTTGTTCTGCTCGGCACTGCCTATAAATCTTTCAAGAGCCTCCGGACTTTCAGTGTCCTCGCTCGTCACGCTCTCAGCAACAGATTTCAGACCGCTGTAGCGCATAGCAAGTCCCGACTTGAAGTTTGCCTGCGTAAGATTAGTCATCTCTCGCAGATAAATGGTATTCATATTTTTAGTAAAATCAGACGTTATATCGGCAGCGGCGATGATAAGCCAGTATACCAAAAGGCATACTACCAGTACCGCCAGTATCATTACGATAAAAAACCGCCAGTGCGAGACTTTTTTACTATGACTTTCACTCATTTTCGTTCACCAATGTGATCCTTCCCTCGAGTTTCGATGTTATAGCCGCATCGTTGTGCTTTATCATGTATTCTTCAAGCGTTGTGCATAAAGTGTACTCCGTCTCACGCACAAGCTTTACATTTTCGGACTTCGGCGTGTTGTCGCTGTAAACATTGAGCATTGTAAATCCGTCGCCGTTGTTGTCCTCATAACCGCTTATGCCTGCCATGTAGTCGGTAACTGCAATTGTGTATACCGCGTTTTCGTCAAGCGGCGAGCCGTCAGCCAGCGTTACGTCAACAAGCTGTGCAGGCGTGCTTTCTGTCGCAGGCGTGAACGAGTATTTCAAGCCCGAAACATTCAAAAACCTTCCGCCCGGTATATTGTTTTCCTGTATCATCATAGAAAGGCTGTTTTCAAGCATACTGCGTATAACTTCCGCATTTACTTCCAGAACTATTATCTTGTTTCCATACGGGCATACGTAATCAAGGTCGTAGCTGTAAACATCACCTTTGTATAAGCTGCCGCGTATAGAACCGCCGTTCACTACCGCAATATCGGTGTCGGTCATCTCTCTCACCGCATCAGATATAAGGTTTCCTATCTCGGTCTCCTGTGTGCGGACATTGTAGTTTTCGACCATCATATCGTGGTCAATAGTTCCGATAAGAGTTACAACTTGTTCGTCACCGTTTATTACGTAATCGTCAACCTCTGCAAATGCATCTGCAATCTCTTTCTGCGCGCAAAGAACGGTATTGCAGTGAGTGCCGAAATACCTCATAAAATCATTAGAAATAGATATGTTATAGTTGTAGCCCTCGTCAATGCAAGTCTTTATTCCGTCGGGAACTATTTCTTGAGTCGGCGTGTAATCTACAAGATATGAATACCCCGCGCCGTTGTCAAGCATAAATGCGTCTTGTCCCTCAGGCGTTGAAAGCAGGGTAAGAATTTTGCGGCAGGCGTCAAGCTTTTCCTCGCTGCCTTTTTCGGTAAGCGCCTTGTTTATGCCAAGATACGCAGTCGGCGCCGATACAGTCCACGCAGGGTTGCCCTCATTGCTGAGCATCGGCAGCATATCAAATTCGTAACTGCTGTCTTTGCGTATGTCGTTAAGCATAGTAACACTGTCAAACGCAACCAGCATCTGACCGCTGCTCATCTTTTTAAGCACAGGCGCACAGTTTGAAACGGAAGTAAAGGGCGTGGGATTTAAGCAGCCATTGTCAATAAGTTCAAGCGGCAGGTCAAGGCATGATTCCAGCGTGCCAGAAAATGTCGCCTCACCGTTGTTCAGCCCATCAAGCCACTTTATGCCCTCTGAAAGTCCGAAAAAGTCAGGTATTTTTGTTGCAAATGCAAAGGTAGCAGTCGTTGCAGGTGTGCCGTCAACGGTGAATACATAGCCGTTTTCGTCAACACCTATGTTCTCAGCCTTAGCCTTTTCAAGCATCTTTACAAGTTCTTCCTGCGTAGTGGGTATATCAAGCCCGTTTTCTTTAACAAGAGTCGCATTGTAAATATAGCCGTAATATTGCGCAGGCAGAGGAACAAACAAATTTATACCGTTTCTTGAAGTCTTTTTCATAATGCTCGACTCATACGAAGAAATAAATCCCTCTGCGCTAAGGTCTGCAAGATGATTCAGTATGTCACCCGTCGCCAGCGATGAAGTAACAATATCCGTGCCGTGACCGTTTCTCAGGCGGCGTTCCGATTCGCCGTCAATGGTGCTCACAGCGTTTTTCTCCACCTGTAGGTCAATTTCGGGGTAGGTCGTCTCCACCAAGCTTTCAAAGTTTGGCAAAAGGCTCGTGAACATCATGCTCACAACAATTTTTTCGCTCTCAGCCCTTGAAGACGAGCTCGTTTCAGCATTCTTTGACGAGCAGCCGCCAAGGCACATAGTCGCAAGTATCAGACAAAGCAGTTTTTTATAATTCATTTTAACTTTTCTCCTTGTTAAAGTGATGAAATATCGTTAAGACATACTATATATATTGTAAAATATTTCGTCAGTTTTGTCAATCCCCGAAAGAGCAAAATCCGTCATTTATTTACAAACTTTTTTGTATTAGGGCATCACCGCCGTAAAAGTGCGCAAAAAATCAGCCGCAGGCAGCACGCCAACGGCTGAAATTATTAAACTATCAGGGCAGGGGAGATTATTCTGTTTCAACTACCTTAAATCTCGCTCCTGTTTGAGAATTGTCAGGCTCCGCATCATAATCATAATTAAATCTGCTGTATAATGTATCTTCGCTTACTACATCACCATTTGCATTATCAAATTTCCAAATGTAATTTTCAGAAGTTCTCAATGCATTTAACTTATCCATGAGTGAGCCGTCACCCAGCCAGTATAGAGTACCGCTATTACCGTCATGTGTCGTGTAGTCTATTTTTGCTTTGACAATGTAAAGCTCAAGGTTACTGTTAACTGCGTTACCGGCAGAGTAAAACTCCGTTATTTCAGACACATCATTTACGGGCTCAGTAATAAATCCTGCTATTGTTTCTCCATATGGGGCTAATTCTTTAAGATCATCATCTGTCAGCGTTCCTCCAGCCATTTTACAAACAGAAGTACCAAATTCGCTCCAGCCGTCTTCATAATACGAATGTGCTGTTATCTTAACACCGCAGTATACATGTGTATCTGCATTTACCGGCGATTGCATTGCATAAAATTCACTCAATGTTTGATTTGGATCATAATAAACCCATGTATAGCCGTCAGGCACGGTCGGTAACTCTTTCAATGAACCATAATCGGTTGTATAGTGGCTTTCAATTTCTTTGCCGTCAACATCATGGAAGGTAACCTTATGCATATTCTCCCAAGCCGGAACCAGATATATTCTCACAAATGATTGATAAGTGCCTTCGTATTCATAATCATATGCAATATCTTTAACCAAAGTATTTTCTGTTATCTCCGGCAGACCTTCAATATCAAACGGATTATCCAAGCCCGATAAAGATCTTTCATCATTGAGATAAACTGCTTTTGCAACGGTATAATAATTACTAGCTGAATTTTTCCATTCAGATATCTGTATTTGTAATTCTTCGGCAGTCATGATATACTCAAATGTTGAGCTATCAGCATAAGAGACCAATCTCAACGATGAAGGATCAAAGTTGCCGTCGTCTGAATAACCACCAACATAATCAACAGATATACTAACTTTCATATGCGTGTACACCGCAGTAACGGTAATGTTATCTTCAACAATATCATTCGCAGTAATATCCGCTCCGTCAACAGTCCACTTGCCGTTATACCATGGCTTTTCAGGTACTGCATAGTTAGCAAGCGCCTCGCTAAGCGGCGTGCCGTATTCAGCCGTTATCGGGTCGGGCATTGTCACGTCATCATAATCACATTCAAACGTTATCTCGTAACTGTTTATCACATATTCAAACTTAACAGTAATGTTTCCTGTTACTTCGTAGCCGTCGGGTATCTCTTCGCCGTCAATAGTCCACCTTCCGGTATAACCTTCCTTCTCGGGCATAGCCGGCAGATAATTTGCAAGACCCCAGCCATGCTCAAGTATCTCGGTTGTAGGCAAAGTCGTTATATCCGGCTCATCAGTCGTGAATGTTACTTCGTACGTATTTATTGTGTACACAACAGTAATAGTCACATCATCTGTAACTACGCTGTCATCAGGAATATCCTCGCCGTCAATCGTCCACTTACCGGTATAACCCGTCTTTTCAGGTACTTCCGGCAGTTCAAGCAGCGAGTTGTATTCAAATACTTTTGCCTCAGGCATAGTAACATCAGTTTCCGCACTCTTGAATGTAACCGTATATTTATTTATAGTATAAACCGCAGTAACCGTCACATCATCGGTAACAGTATACGTTCCTGTAACTTCTTCGCCGTCAATAACCCATACACCCGTGTAGCCCGTCTTTGTCGGCACAGCAGGCAAAGTAAGTTTAGAACCATACTCAACCGTTCTAGCCGCAGGCATGGTAACGCCTGTTTCTTTCGTCTCAAAAGTTACCGTATATTTGTTGATTGTGTAAACCGCCGTAACAGTCAAATCTTCCGTTACCTTGTAACCCTCTGCAACCTCTTTGCCGTCAATAGTCCACTTACCGGTATAACCCGTCTTTTCGGGCACTTCCGGCAGTTCAAGCAGTGAATTATATTCAAATACTTTTGCCTCAGGCATAGTAACATCAGTTTCCGCACTCTTGAATGTAACTGTATATTTATTTATAGTGTAAACCGCTAAAACGGTAACATCGCCCATTACCACATAATCAGCAGTGATCTCCGCGCCGTCAACGGTCCATTTTCCCGTGTGACCCACAACAGACGGCACCATAGGCAGCGCTCCAATGCTTTTGCCAATTTCAATTTCTTTCTGTTCTATTATATTTCCGCTGCGATCGGAAAACAGCACTGTCGCAGTTTCAGGCTCAGGCTGGGCGGTAGTCGTTGTGGTCGTTTCTGACGAACTCTCGGTTATAGCATCAGTCGCAAAAGGCACAGTGGTCTCACTTTCTGACAGCTCGGTCACAGTTTCAGGCGCTTCTGTCGTAACGTCGGGGAGCAGTGTTTCAGAAGTTTCATCAGCCATTGTAGTTGTTTCGGGAGTCGTAGTTTCATAAGTTTCCGTGCTGCTTTCCGTATCGCTCGTTTCCGTCGGGGCAGTCGTAACTTCCTGCGTTTCTTCGCCCCTGAGTATCTTTTCTATCTCGGCATCAAGCTTCAAAAGTCCGCTGTCGTCAGAGGCAAGCGCAGTCTGCTTTACAAGGTCGGGCATCAGGCTAAAATCCGTCTTGTAAGGCGCAGGGTCGGTGTCTTTGCACTCAATATAACCGCCGTCGTCGGTGCGGTATACAAAATATGCGTTTCCGTCAATATCAGGCGTGTTTTCGCTGTTTTCGTTCGGGTCTATAACAATAGTCACCTTGTAGCCCTCTGAAACATATACCTCGTCGCCCTTTTTGTTGCCGCTTTCGTCATATAGCCATACCGCCACTTTTCCGTGAACAACTTCCAAGTCGGTCATGTAACTGCCGTCGGCAATTTCCTCCGTCTGTACGTAAAAACTCGTGCCCCTTACCGCCATGGTAGCTTTCGGGGTGTTTACTTCATATGTCGAGTTTTCCGACAGCGGTTCTGTTATCTCGTTAAGTATCTCACCTTTTTTCAGCTCAATTACAGTCTTGCTGTCCTTTGCGGTGTTTTCCGCAACAAGCTGTACTTCGCTGTTGTGATCTATAAGAATATACTTATCCCCGTCAAGAGATATGCGCATATTGCTGTCCGTGCCCGTGGTAACAATATCGCCGTTTTGCAGGTTCATTCCGCTGTATGCGTCAAGAGTGCCCGAAGTGCCCCTGTCAACGGTGTTGTATTGCCCCTGTGTTTCAAATACTTTAACAACTCTGTATGATTCTTCCTTGTTGTTAAGAAGCATAACAGTGCCCACAGCACCCGCGGCTACAACCGCCGCAGATGTCGCAGCAATGATTATTTTCGCTTTTAATGTAAGCGCAGCAAGTTTTTTCATATAATATGCCTCCGTGCGGTGTGTCAGCCAAGCAGTCCCAAGTTTTCTAAAAATTCAGCAGATCTTCGCTGCTTTTCTATTCCCGAAACCTCTATCAGTATTGTGCTTTTATAGAAATATTTTTCATAGTATTCTGCAAACTTGTTCCAGTCTATCTTTCCGTCGCCTATTGCAAGATGCAGGTCGTTTTCAAGGTCGTTGTCGTTTATGTGCATATGTTTTATGTATGGCGCTAACGCCTTCACCCATTCGTCAATATCTGTGTCCCTGCCGAACGACATCGCGTGAGCGTAGTCAAAACATACACCAAAATTGTCGTATTTTATAAGCTTCTCGCTCAGCCCTTTAAGCATATACGGAGAGCGGTCAAACATATTTCCAATATAAATGCTTATGTCAGGGTTTTCTTTCAGTATGCCGCTAAAGTATTCCTCGTTGCAGTCAATCCAGTTTTTTATATATGCATCAGCCGTCAGTGCAGGTTCGTAATTTGTGTGGAAAATTACCGCCTTTGCGCCTGCCTTTCTCGCCGTTTCAATGCTCTGCCTTATGCGCTTGTCTGCTATCTCGCGTATCAGCCTGTCTTCACTGAAAACCAGCACGTCGAAAAAATCTCCGTGGCAGGTGCAGCAGTCGGGCAGAGAATACTTTTTGTATTCTTCTATAGTATGTTGCAGCCGCGCCTCATCATCTAGCATTTTTGGTGAAAAATAATCGTTGTATTCAAACCCAAGACCGTATTTTTCCGCCAGAGCCAAATGCTCCTCAATATTTGCAAGCTCGGGAATTATAAGAAATCTGCTCATGTTTCTACCTCGTTCATCAGTCGCAGTCGCTGTACTTATAAGAGCTGCAACCGCAACCAGCCTTGAAACGGGCAGGGGCATTCTGTCGTCTATCATGCACTGCAAAATATTCGCGTGTATTTCAACCCCGAACATCTGCGCCGAACTGTTTGGCACAGAATACTGATCCTGCATTCCTGCCGCATATGCGCCTACAAACACAACACAGCCGCTAAAAATGCGTGGGTCGACTTTGCCTTCTATAACGTCCACAAACGATATGTACTCATAGTCGCCGGGCTTGCCTGCATAGTTTATCCACATTCTGCCGTTTTGATCAAGCGAGAGAGCATTTGCACTTTCGCCCGTCTTTTCGCAGTATTTAGAGTATATCACAGAAGAAAAGCTCTGATATGTATTTTCTCCGCTGTCGTCACTGTCAGACATCATCACCGAGCGCACAATGCCGTCATCATCAGGCGAAACATTAACAAAACCCGTGTCGCAAAAGTCAGCAAAAAACTGCTGTTCAACGCTTTCAATGCTGAAGTGGTCAATGTAACCCTTGCCGTCAGCATCTGTCTTGTATGCGCTTGTATAGTTTATGTAAGAGCCTGCCACAACGTTTCCGTTCTTCTCGCACGATGCGCGCAAAGCCTCGTCGCTCGCATTGTCTCTGTTTCCGAAAAACTCTACACCGCCAAGCAAACTGGCAGAAACAGAGTTATAGCCTAATACAAAACATCAAAACACTAAGCAGTCCTTAACGGGGCTGCTTTTTTGCGCCTAAAAATACAGCCAAACGGGCAAAATTTGTCTATAATCCACAAAATCAGGCTTGCGCTTTTGTGCAGGTATACAAAATATATTATTTTTTCAAAAATCTTGTAACATTTTGTGTATTCGTTGTGTACTTATTTATAGATACTTAAATTCCGACTAAATTCGGGAAAGAAGCTTTTCACAATATTCTCGGTATCCTGCCGGGAAGAAATTTAAAAATCAAAAAGGAGCGAATTAAAATGAAAAGAACATTAAACCTTATCCTTGCCGCAGCCATGAGTATGGCATTGTTCAGCGGCTGCAACGACAAAAACGTCAGCAAATACATGCCTGACAACAACATCAGCAACAGCAGCGCACCCAACAACGGTGTTCTTGACACTGGTATACCCAAAAAAGAGACAGATACGCTTGATACAGTCGTTACCGATTACAAGTACGACTTTTGGAGCAATGTTTACGACCTCTATACCATAACCGATAAGTATATCTATTTCCGAGGCATATCAAGTTCGGACGGCGCAGGTCATGAAACTTATCAGGATTACAAAATAGATCTGCAAACGGGAGAGATGATACCGCTTTGTAATGTTCCCGACTGCCTTCATTCATTCACTGACAAAGACTGCGAGTCGTTCATACCATGGGCTGCAATAGGAGATAAATGCTATGCCCTGAAACGCACTGGAATAAATGAATCCAGAACAATAATTGACGAAAGCGGCAATGTGGTTTTTGAAAACAAGTTTACTACCGATCTTTCTCTGAAATACGCTGAACAGACTATGGAGGAGTACGACAGCGAAAGAAAAAAGTACGATGAAGATGATGTGAAGTATAACATAAGTCGTATTTTGTCAGATGAAAATAACTTGTATATAACAGGGTATAATTACATATACGCATATAATATTGAGACCAAGCAGATCACTGAGCCGATGATAATAGACGAGGATTTTGGGTGTGATCTACTCGGTGTCGATATGGAGAATAAAAGAGTGTATTTTTCAAATGAGGTATTTGAAGTATTTATAGCAGATATGGCAAACCAAACGGTCACTAAAGTGTATGACGGTCAAATATTTGATCTTAAAGGATACAACGGCAAAATATACTATGCTCGCTTTTTGCCGCGTGATTCCGAAAATCCGGATGCTCCCTACAAGGCGCAGATATTTGAATCAGACCCCGACTTTACAAATGAAAAAATGCTTATAGACGGCTGCGCAAATTTCTTTAACATAAAAAACTACAAGATATTTTATACCGATGCGAGAACAGTTGGCGAAGATAATCAAAAAATAACGCTGCACAGCTATGATATGAACACAGGCGAAAGCAAAGAACTCTTTACAGCCGATGATTTTGTAAGAATAATTACTGCGCCGCATATAGACAGAATATTTGTAATGGGTCATCATATCGAAGACGCCAGTATTCAGTCTGTTTCCAACGCTAATATCATATCATTCAGACCCGATGGTAGCGATATTTGGACAAACGAGGTAAAAAACCAGGAAGGATTATATTAACAGCATAAAAGTATAAAGGAGCGGATCAACATGAAAAGAAGTTTAAATCTTATCCTCGCCGCAGCTATGAGTGTGGCATTATTCAGCGGCTGCAACGACAAAAACGTCAGCAAATACATACCTGATGGCAGCACCGTAGACAGCACTACCGACAGTGCCGCCGACAGCAGCAGCACCGGCGCACCAAACATCGGTATTCCCCCAAAAGATACCGAAACACTTGATACAGTCATTACCGATTACAAGTATGACTTTTGGAGCAACGATTACGACAGATATGCTATAACCGACAAGTATCTCTATTTTGACGACTTATTTACTGCGGACGGCGCAGGCAGTCACTTTATGCAGGACTACAAAATAGATCTGCAAACCGGAGAGATGACACCTCTTTGTAATGTTCCCCAGTGCCATCACTCGTTTGAAGACACGGATTGCGAGTCGTTCATACCTTTGGCAGCAATAGGAGATAAATGCTATGCCCGTAAACGCACGGGAATAAATGAATCCAACAAAATAATTGACGAAAGCGGCAATGTAGTTTTTGAAAACAAGTTTGCCTCAGATTTTGCTCTGCAATATGCTAAACAGACTATGGAGGAGTACGACAGCGAAAGAAAAAAGTATGATGAAGATGATGTAAAATATAACATAAAATATATTTTGGCAGATGAGAAGAACTTGTATATTACAGGCAGTAATTACATCTACGCATATGACATAGAGACCAAGCAGACCACCGAACCGCTTATAATAGATGAGGAATTCCAGTGCAGTTTGCTGGGAGCTGATATGGACAATAAAAGGGTGTATTTTACAAATGAGGTACAAGAAGTTTTCATGGCAGATTTGGCAAACCAAACGGTCACTAAGGTGTGCGACGGTGATATAAACAATCTTATAGCCTATAACGGCAAAATATATTACATCTGCTTTTTGCCGCATGAGCTTGATGAACCTTGGAGAACACAGCTTTTTGAGGCTGACCCCGACTTTACAAATGCAAAAGTGCTTATAGAAGACTGCGAAAATATCTTTAACATAAAGGATAATAAGATATTTTACTATGATCAGTCAGCAAGCGGAGATAGTGAGCAAACAATGCTGTTCTGCTATGATATAAGCACCGGTGAAAGCACCGATCTCTTCGCTGTTGAGGATTTACAAAGAGTATTTACTGCGCCGCATATAGACAGAATTTTTGTCATGAGTTATCATACCGAAAACACCGGCGTTTCTACTGTTTCCAACACTATACTCATGTCATTCAGACCCGATGGCAGCGATATTTGGACAAACGAGGTAAAAAACCAGGAAGGATTATATTAACAGCATAAAAGTATAAAGGAGCGGATCAACATGAAAAGAAGTTTAAATCTTATCCTCGCCGCAGCTATGAGTGTGGCATTATTCAGCGGCTGCAACGACAAAAACGTCAGCAAATACATACCTGACAGCACCACCGTAGACAGCACTACGGACAACAGCACTGCCGACAACAGCACCACGGACAGCGCCGCCGACAGCAGCACCGGCACGACCGACACCGGTATGCCCAAAAAAGAGACCGAAGCTCTTGATACCGTAATTACCGATTACAAGTACGACTTTTGGAGCAACTCTTACGACGGACAAGCCATATCAGATAAGTATATCTATTTTGAACACATATCCAGTTCGGACGGCGCAGGCGGTGACTTTAATCAGGACTACAAAATAGATCTTCAGACCGGAGAAATGATACCGCTTTGCAATGTTCCCCAGTGCCACCACAGTGATGAAGACAAGGACTGCGAGTCGTTCATACCTATGGCTGTCGTAGGTGATAAAGGCTATGCCTGCAAAAACACGGGAACAAATAGTTCCAGAACAATAATTGACGAGAGCGGCAATGTAGTTCTGGAAAACACGGTTTCCACCGAACTTTCTCTGAATAATGCTCAGGAGAGGATCAACGAGTACAGGAGAAATGGTACCGCGTATATTGAAAATGAAGTAAAATACGACATAGGTTATATTCTGACTGATGGAAAAAACTTGTATATTACAGGTACTAATTACATCTACGCTTATGACATTGAGACCAAACAGACCTCCGAGCCGATCATTATAGATGAGAACTTCTCATGCTATTTGCTGGGGGCTGATATGGAAAACAAAAGGGTGTACTTTTTCAATTATGTAGACGCATTATACATGGTAGACCTTGCAAAGCAAACGGTCACCAAAGTGGGCGACGGCAGTGTAGATGATCTTAAAGGTTACAACGGCAAAATATATTACGCGCGTCTTATTCCGCGTGACCCCGACGATTTTGAATCCCCGTGGGCATCACAGATATTTGAGGCTGACCCCGACTTTACAAATGAAAAAATGATAATAGACAACTGCGCAAATAATTTTGTTATAAAAGACGATAAGATATTTTACTTTGATCCGCGCACAGGCGATCAGGGTGAAAAATCAATGCTGCACAGCTATGATATGAAAACAGGCAAAATCACCGACCTCTTTGCCGTTGAAACTTTAGGAAGAGTAATTACCGCGCCGCATATAGACAGAATATTTGTCTGGGGTCAACATTATGAAAGAAGTGGTACTTATTCTAATAATAACGATATTATCGCATCTTTCAGACCCGACGGCAGCGATGTGTGGACAAACGAAGTCAAAAACCAGGAAACACTGTATTGACAGAATATCAAGGAGGATATTATGTACGGAATAGAACTTAAAAGAATACTGAAAAGCAAGGTGTTTATAATTCTTGCGCTGCTCACGGTCGTATACTTTGCGTTTGTGATGAAGTGGTATTTCCGCGATTTCGGGGAATATATAAAGAGCGAAAAAACCAGCGCCGACAAGGTCAATGCTTGCATACAGCAGTATGTAGATAAGTCTCAAAACGGTGATATTGAAGAAGTCTGCAAACTGATGCAGGAAGACAGCGACAGGATCCGCGAAGAAAGTAATCAGTACAGTGCAGAACACCCCGATTGCAGCGAGGACGA
>CANRIA010000026.1 GCA_947630555.1 uncultured Clostridia bacterium | reverse complement strand
TTCCCTTTCTGATTTTCTTTTTTATTCTATCAGATCTTTGGGCTTTTGTCTACTGTATTTTTATTGTAGCATACCAGGCGGCAGGAAAATTTGCGGCGGTTGAGGCAGCAGAAACTTTTCGCAAAGGGTGACAGATTGTCCGTACTGTGGACGGCATTTTACTGCGTTTTTAGGTAAACTTTCGGAGGGGAGCGCGGAGCATCGCGCTTTATAGAGGCAGGAGGGGAGGACTGTCGAAAAGTTTTTTCAAAAAAATATAGAAAAATTGATACAATTATGTTAATATATACTTAGATAGATAAAATCATGCAGCAAAAGCAAAGGAGAAATAATTATGAACGGACTTATGCCAAAACCAAAAGAAAAACAGGTGGCTGCGGTGGTGGAACTGGAAGCCTGCCGCATTATGCCAAACAGGAGCCAGCCGCGGCGCAATTTTGCTCGCGAGGGGCTGGTGAGCCTTGCAAAAAGCATTGCGCAGGACGGCATTTTACAGCCGCTTACGGTGCGCAGGCAGGGCGAGGGTTACGAACTTATCTCGGGCGAGCGCAGGCTGAGGGCGGCGAAGATGGCAGGGCTGAGGTTTGTGCCGTGCATTATTGTTGAAATGGGAAACGAAAACTCGGCGGTGATGGCGATAGTTGAGAATTTGCAGAGGCAAGACCTTGACTATTTTGAGCAGGCAGAGGCGATAGGCAGGCTGATAAAGGAATTTGGCTGCACGCAGGACAAGGTGGCTTTGCGTTTGGGTGTGGCGCAGTCGACTATAGCAAACAAGCTGCGGCTTTTGAAGCTATCGGACGAATGCAGGAGAGAGGTTCAGCGTTTGGGGCTTACGGAGCGGCACGCGAGGGCACTTTTAAAGCTGGACAATGACGAGCAGAGGCTATTCATGCTGGATAAGATAGGCTCGGGCGGACTGAATGTTGAAAAGACGGAGCGTGTGATAGAAACATACCTAGCAAAAGTGCGGCGCGAAGAGAGTGTGCGGCGGCGCTCGGCGGTTTTGAAAGACGTAAAGCTGTTTATAAACACTGTGAACCGCGCGCTGGAGACGATGCGCCTTGCAGGTGTGGAGTGTGATGCGCAGGAGGTTCGCGGTGAAGGGTACTTAGAATACAAGGTGCGAATTGCGAAGCCGTGGGGAGAGGAAGTAGTGAAAAATGAATAACGAATAACGAATAGTTAATAGTTATGGTGAGCTATTAGAAGTTAGAAGTGAGAGGTTAGAAATTAGAAATGTTCTTGCGGCGTTTGCAGGGGCTTTTCATCTCTGCGGTTCAGATAGAGGCAAGAGGCAAGAAGTTTGAATTTGTTCGTACAGCGGATTATACGATTTTAGAGAAATAATAATATACCCGACCCACAAACCGCCCCGTCAGAGAGATAGCTGGCAGAATATTCTTCCAGCGGCGTGAGATGGGACGTTCAATTATGTGGGCGAGTGGACGTGGAAAAGTATGGCGGTCAGCTGCAGTTGTTGAGCGCGTTTCTTGCCCTATTAGAAGTTAGAAGTGAGAGGTTAGAAGTTAGAAATGGTTTTGCAGCGTTTGCAGGGGTTTTTCATATCTGCGGTTCAAATAGAGGCGAGAGGCAAGAAATTGATAATTATAATCTTGCGCGAACTTTTCAAAACGCACATCTTGCCTCTTGCTTCTGGGTAGCCGCAGGAATGACAGTTTCGCGCAAACGGTTGAAAATCGGTTCTAGCATCTTACTTCTCACATCTAGCCTCTAGCGGCAGAATATGCTTCCGGCAGTGTTGAGGGGAGTGGAAGAAATGAAGGAGTATGGCTGTGGTGAGAGTTTGGGAATGTGGGGCGGTGGTGGCTCCGCAGGCTGCGCGTAAGCGCAAACAATAAGCAAAATAATAATTACGCGCAAAACTGTAAAAAGCAACATCTTGCTTCTTGCTTCTGACTAAAGCGCAGAAATAAAAAATTGCCGCAGGGGTTGGAAAGAATATTCTTACTTCTAACCTCTCACTTCTAGCCTCTAGCGGGGGCAGAATATTCTTCCAGCGGTGCAAAGAAGGTTAGGGGAAAAGTAGGGGGAGTACAGCTGTGGTGAGAGTTTGGGAATGTGGGGCGGTGGTGTGGCTCCGCAGGCTGCGCGTAAGCGCAAACAATAAGCAAAATAATAATTACGCGCAAAACTGTAAAAAGCAACATCTTGCTTCTTGCTTCTGACTAAAGCGCAGAAATAAAAAATTGCCGCAGGGGTTGGAAAGAATATTCTTACTTCTAACCTCTCACTTCTAGCTTCTAAAAGAAAAGACCCTACGAGAGGGTCTTTTTAGTTTGCAATTATTATTCTGCGTCGGTGCCGGTTGCGCCGGACATACCGCCCATGAGAGTTTCCTGATATGCTTGATACTCTTCTTCTGTCATTTCGGTCATGCCGTCAAGCGTGAACAGAGATGTATCTGCCTTTGCGGAGAGCAGGAACGGCATCTGTCCGCCGTCTGCATTTATTATAAGAACTATATCATCACCGTCAAACACATACTGCATTTCTGTTCCCATATCTTCGGTGTTCTTCCATGTTTCAAGCACATAAGCTTTGCCGTCTACTTCACAGTCAGCGGTGGAAACATATTCCATACCTTCAAGACCGGTCATCTCTTCTACAAGCGACATACCGAGTTCTTCGGTGCTGGCATCTTCGCCGGCTTCTTTATAATACTTCTTGGCTTCTTTGTCGATATAATAGCTGCCGTCGGGGTTGATAAGCGCGGTGATCTTCATGATACCAAGATCCATATCCATATAAACGTTATCCGCATCCATGGTTATTATTGCCATCATGCTCATGCCGTCCTCAGAAAGCTCATAGTCCATTGTGCAGGTCTTGTTTGTGGTTATGTCGTTGACAAGCTTTTCAAACAGTCTTTCGTCTGTCTCTTTCTCGGTGATGTTCTCGATCTTGGCAGTTACGGGAAGCTTCTCTGCCAGAGAGCCGCCTGATGCAGGTTTATCTGCCTCGGACGAAGTATCGTCTTCAGAACTATCAGCCTCGGAAGAATCTTCTTCGGAAGAAGCATCTGCCTCGGAAGATGTATCATCTGCTGCGGAAGAAGTATCTGCAACAGAAGCGGTTGAGGAATCATCGCCCTTTGAGGAGCTGTCCTCATCGCCGCATGAAACGAGCATTGAACAGCTCAGAGCCATTGCGGCAAGTAATGCGAGTATCTTTTTCATGTTAATTTACCTCCATAATATACAGAAAAGCCGTATGCTTTTCTTACTACATAATATAATAACACATTTCGCTGAACAATTCAACTATGTATCTGACGAAAAATATAAGTGTTATTGACCTATGTTTAGTATAATTTACTAACGATTACGCGCCGAGCACCTGTTTTTCATACTCCTCTTTTGAGACGAGCGTAAAGTCCTCTGGCAATATAAAGTACGTTTCATCGGCGTTTTCTGAAAGCTCGTTTACATCAATGCGCATGATTTTTTCGCTGTCCTCGTCATACACAGCGATATACTTGGGTGTGCCGTCTGCCGTATAGAGATAGGTGTTATTTGGAAATGTATACCGAACATAATCTGCATCTTCAAGAGATACCGCAAAAGCCTGTGTGACCGCTGAAATATCGCTTACTTTGCTGATATAGTCTTCGGTATCGGACACCATGGCGACCTCGTCGGCGGTGGTATACATATCTTCCTGATAACAGAGTTTATGCGTATTGTCAAGCTGATAGTTTTTGCCCTGAATACGCACTATTTTCACGCCTAGCAGCCCTGCGATGTTCATTTCGGCATAGGCATTATCGCCGTCTTTTACAGATATCATGGGCATTTGGTAGCTCTCACCGTCGGCTTCGTATGTAAGCAAAAGGTCAATAGTATAGCGGTCTTTTTCAAGCACGGTACTTAAAAGCTCCAGCGGCTTAGTATCAATTTCAAGCTGGTCGCCGACTGTTTCGCACAGTGGGGCGGTAGGCGTGGGGACAGGCTTAGGGGGTTCGGTAGTAGTGGTGGTGGCAGTAGTTTGCGCAGGTGGGGTGGTAGTAACAGCAGTAGTCTGAGCCCCTGTGGTAGTCTCGGCAGTGGTTTCTGTTATACTGCTCTCGCTGCTATTCTGCGAAGAACAGCCTGCAAGAAAACACAGGCAGGCGAGGGCTGCGGCATATGCTTTGGAAAATTTCATGATATTCACCGTTTATTCGTAATCTTCATAATACTCGGCGGCGGTGGTTTGCTCAAAGCCTTCGGGTATCTTGAAATACTGCTGGTCGGCGGTATCTTCGATCCTGGTGAATGTTATGGTCATTATTGTGCCGTCTTGTTCTGCTGCAAGCATTACGGGCTCGCCCTCGCTTGCATACATATATATCTGCACGTCGTCGGTCAAAAATCCATATCTTGTATACTCTTTGCCGTCAACGGTGACGGTATTTACCTGAGTATTTTCGGGGTCGTTGCCCTCGCTGAGCATTTCTGCAAGACCTGCAAAATCGGTAGCGTAGATGACTTCTTCGACTGTGGCAGTCTCGGGATCCTCAAAATACACTTTTAAGTCGTGGTCAATGGTGTAGGACTTGCCGTCTTTGCGCATATATGCCAAAGTGCTTTCTTCGCCCATGATACTATCTGTCTCGGCTGAGTAGGCGTTATCGCCGTCAACGACTTCTATAACAGACATAGTGAACGAAAATTCTTCCATTCCAACGCTCATTTCGGCTGCCATGGTATGCTTCCGGGCATTGGCTATCTTATCAAACATCTCGAACGGGGCGGAGTCAAACTCGGCAGTTTCGCCGACTGTCTCGTCAAGCGGAGTTGTAGATGCAGGGTCTTCGGAACTGTCGTCGGGCTGAGAGCTGTCGGGGGCTTCTGAACTGTCAGGCTCGGAAGATGTGTCAGGCTCGGAGCTGTCTGTTTCCGAACTGTCTGCGGCTGATGAACTGTCTGCTTCGGAAGATGTGTCTGCTGTAGAACTGTCGGCTTCTGAAGAAGTATCAGCCTCGGAAGAGGTGTCGGCAGCAGATGAGGTGTCAGCCTCAGATGACTTTGAGCTTGTGTCTTTGTCGCTGCACGCTGCGAACATGGCACAGCATACTGCGAGAGATGCCAGAAGTGCGAGTAGTTTTTTCATGTGTATTCCTCCAAAAATAAAATATATAAGTACGCGTATGTAAATCATATTTACAATACAATGATAACATATCCGGGCGAAAAGAACAATCGGCTAACTGCATAAAATTTTGCGGCGGTGGTTGAGGGAAATTAGTGAAAGTAGTGAAGTTGGGGATTTTACTTAGTGCGGCGTTCTCTGAGAGAACGCGGAAAGAGAGATAAGGTTTTTTCAAAGGAAAATCCCTCTCTTGCAGGGATTTTCCTCTTTAAAAACAGTCCACAGGACTGTTTTTAAATTCACCTTTTTCGGAGCGCACGCTGTGTTTGTGGGGCTCTGCCCCACACCCTGCAAGCCTTTTGAAAAAGGGTCGATCGAAAACTTTTCCTTTCTTGACATGAATTTAAGATATGCGGCGTAAGCCGCTCCTTAACTCTAAACTATTCATTATTCGTTATTCACTATTCACTATTTCTGCTCCGCAGGGTGCGCGTAAGCGCAATTTATTTCTTATGTGAACGTTCTTTTATAGCTTCGCGGATCTCGGTGAGAATATCGTTTTGCTTTTCGGTTTTCATCTGCGGGAAGGCTTTTATAAGACGTTTATGCTGCGCACCGAGGCGCTCCACAAGGGCTGCGCGGCGCTCTTTTGCGGCTTCGACGTTTTTCTGCCATTCCTGCTCCAGTCGTACCCGAGCTTCTTCGAGGCGTTTTTGAAGCCCTGTGATAGCTATAACTGTAAGCGTTAGATCGGTCACGAAAAAACCTGCAACGAACGCGGCGGTTATTTCTGTGCCTGCCTCAGGCATTTTATACAAAAGACCCGAAACAAAGGGGTGTATGAATTTTATCAAAAGCACCGATAAAACGCCGAAAACTATGGCGGCAGAGAGGCATATGCGCCCGTTGAGGTTGAAGCGGTTGTCGGAGTAATCCCACCAGCGCGCATGGAACAGCTTTTCCATTATGTAGGAGGTGAGGTACTCGAGTATGCAAGAAACCATGACCGACGAGAAAAACAGCGCAGGTATGCTTTTCAGGTTGCCCATATCGCCGAACAGCAGCACGACCGCCATTGCGCCGCAGCCGTATATAGGCAGGTACGGGCCGTTGAGAAATCCGCGGTTGACAAAGACTTTATCGCGGACGAGGTACAGAGAAACTTCATAGACCCAGCCTATAAAGCTATATACCATAAAGCACAGAAAATATACTGAAATATCGTGCATTTTTATCGCCTCAATTCTTCAGCGACTGCATGGGCGCAGGTATCTGACCGCCGCGGCTGATAAATTTAGAAGGTGATGATGTTTTCACGGGCATTACGGGGCCGCAGCCGAAAAGACCGCCCCAGTCAAGCTCCTCGCCGACCTGTTTGCCTATGGCAGGGATAATTCTTACTGCGGTAGTTTTTGAATTTACCATGCCTATGGCGGCTTCGTCGGCTATGATAGCGGCGAGCACGTCGGCGGTGGTATCGCCGGGGACTACTATCATATCGAGACCGACCGAGCAGACGGCTGTCATAGCCTCCAGCTTTTCAATACAGAGAGTACCGCTTTTTGCGGCGTCTATCATGCCGGCATCTTCGGAGACGGGTATGAAAGCGCCTGAAAGGCCGCCTATTTTTGAACAAGCCATTACGCCGCCTTTTTTGACGGCATCGTTGAGCATGGCGAGGGTGGCAGTAGTACCGCACGCGCCGCACTGCTCGAGGCCTATTTCTTCGAGGATATGCGCAACGCTGTCGCCGACGGCAGGGGTGGGGGCAAGCGAGAGGTCAACGATACCGAAAGGCACGCCGAGCCGCTTTGAAGCAAGCTGACCTACAAGCTGTCCCACACGGGTTATTTTATATGAAGTTTTCTTTATTATATCGGCAATTTCGGTTATGTTGGCATCGGGGTATTTTGCCAGAGCGGCACGAACAACGCCCGGGCCCGAAACGCCGACGTTTATCATGCAGTCGGGTTCGCCAACGCCGTGGAAAGCGCCTGCCATGAAGGGGTTATCTTCTACTGCGTTACAGAAAACGACAAGTTTTGCAGCGCCGAAGCAGGCTTTATCAACAGTTTTTTCGGCGCACTGGCGGATTATGCCGCCCATGAGTTTGCAGGCATCTAAATTTATGCCCGTTTTGGTAGAGCCGACGTTGACGGACGAGCAGACTCTTTCGGTGCAGGCTAAGGCTTCGGGGATAGAGTTTATGAGCTCGATGTCGCCTGCGGAGAAGCCTTTCTGCACGAGCGCGGAGTAGCCGCCGATGAGGTTTACGCCGACCGCTTTTGCTGCTTCGTCCATAGCTTTGGCAAACGGCACGGGGGAGCATTTGCAGGCGGCAGAAACTATGGCGATAGGCGTAACGGAAATACGCTTATTTATAATAGGTATGCCGAGCTCCTTTTCTATGCCCTCGCCGACCTCGACTAGGTGTGCGGCTTTGGCGGTTATTTTGTCGTAGACCTTTTTGCAGGCGGTGTCAATATCGCTGTCAATACAGTCGAGCAGGGAGATACCCATGGTTATGGTGCGGATATCGAGGCACTCGTCGTCGATCATGCGAATGGTTTCCAGAATGTCATATGCGTTGATCAAAATAATCAGCTCCTAAAGTGGGATTTATAAAATGTTCAAATAATGGGGCTTGTGATTATCACAAGCTGCGCGCGGATATCGTACTATTAGTGAATAGTGAATAGTGAATAATGAATAGAAATGGAGCGGCTTACGCCGCATATCTTAAAATCATGTCAAGAAAAGGAAAGTTTTCGCTGCTAGAGGTTAGAGGTGAGAAGTTAGAAGTTAGAAATGGTTTTTAAGGCTTTGTGGCAGTTTATCATACCTGTCATTTACAAGAGGCAAGAGGCAAGAAATTGCTTTTTATAGTTTTGCACATACTTTTCAAAACGCTCGTCTTGCCTCTTACTTCTCGTTATCTTGCTTCTAATAGCTGAGCCTCTCCTAGTTGTAGCGCAACGCTCTCTTTCCGCGTTCCATTATGGAACGCCGTACAATGTGAAAAATCATATAAAACAAATTTATAGAATACCCCTCCCACAAACCGTCCCGGTAGAGAAATAGCTGGTAGAATATTCTTCCAGTCACGTGTGGGGCGGCGTGGAAATTAGGTGGGTGGTTAGGTTTCAGGAAATTTGCAGCTATTGGGAAGCAGCGCAAACCTATAACAAAGCAATTGCGCACGCAAGCGCGCGCAGGCAAGAAAGCCAAGGTCTTCTCATAGGAAAATCCCTCTCTTGCATGGGATCAGCGTTCCCTACGGGAACGCCCGAAGAATTATTTCGCTCCAAAAATTAAAAGCGAAATAATTCTTCCCGCGGTCGCTAGCGACCGCTGTCCTCATTGTGAAATAGTCCACCGGACTATTTCACAATTCACCTTTTTCGGAGCGCACGCTGTGTTTGTGGGGCTCTGCCCCACGCCCCGCAAGCCTTTTGAAAAAGGCTTGACCGAAAACTTTCCGTTTTGGCAAGGCAACTTTTGTGGGGTATTGAACGAAAAAAGCCCGTCACACCGCAAGGTGTGCGCCGCCGACCGTTTATGGCGGCGAGGGGTTTTTAGATATGCGCTTTGTTGTTAAGCATGGAAGAAGCCTCGAAGAGGGTTCTTCGGCACTTGCCAGACTGTTCACAGTCTGGCAACGTGTGCGCTCCTGCGCCGCGCGTAAGCGCGAATAATAAACACATTATTAAAATAATGCGCGAAATTTGAAGTCAAATCTTCTTGCATCTTGCTTCTATCTGAATCGCAGGCAAGAAAAGCCCCTGCAAAGGCTGCAAGACCATTTCTAACCTCTAACCTCTTACTTCTTGCCTCTAAATATGGTGCATACAGTTGAAAATATCTTCGTGCATGGTGTGGATCTTTAAGCCCTGCTGCTCGCCTAGCTGCTGCATGGCATCGCTGAGCTTGGCAAAATCGGCGCTGAGCTTCGATATGTCTACTAGCATTATCATGCAAAACAGATCCTGCATGATGGACTGCGTTACCTCGATGACGTTTGCGTTATACTCGGCACACTTAGCCGATACTTTCGCCAGTATGCCTATCGTGTCTTTTCCTATTACTGTTATTATCGCTCTCATAAATTTCTTCCTTTCAGAAAAAGTAAAGGCGGCAACAAGCGCCGCCATACGAATTTAAAGCTATTTGCTCGGCTTATATGTCTTGTGAAAAACATGGTCTACGCCGATACTTTTACAGTAGTCGTTGAGCAGCTTGAGAGTTTTGAAATTAGGCTCTACTTTGCCCGTTTCCCATCTGTTTATGGTTGTGAACGATACTCCTACTGCATCAGCAAGCGCCATTTGGCTGAGCTTTGCTTTTTTTCTGAAACTTTTAAGTTCTTCGGGAAATCCCATTTTAACTCACCCCTCTACCTTATATTATATCATAATGAAATACTGTTTGCAAGTGTTTGCGGCGGAAAATAAAAAATTTAATATATTGCGATTGACAAGCGGCTTTTTATGTAGTATAATTCAAATGTAAACGTTTTTGTGATATGCAAAAAAGGGCGTTCGCAGACGTTTGAAAACACTAAAAAACACACATTTGGAGGTAAAGACTATGCCACAGTTCTTTGAAAACATCGGCAAGATCCCGTATGAGGGAAAAAACAGCACAAACCCACTGGCTTTCAAATACTATGACCCTGATGAGGTGATAGCAGGAAAGCCTATGAGAGAGCACCTTAAATTTGCTCTTTCGTGGTGGCACACTATGGGCGGTGACGGCACTGATATGTTCGGCGTTGGCACGGCTGACAAGTCATGGGGCGAGAGCGACCCCGAAAAGAGGGCTATGGCTAAGGTCGATGCCGCTTTTGAGATAATGGACAAACTTTCTATCGACTATTTCTGCTTCCACGACCGCGATCTTTCGCCCGAATACGGCACACTGGCGGAGACCAACGAGAAGTTTGAAAAGGTAGTTGACTACATTGCAGAAAAGATGAAGGCTGATCCTTCTAAAAAGCTTCTCTGGGGCACTGCGAAGTGCTTTGATCACCCGAGATACATGCATGGCGCAGGAACATCGCCTTCGGCTGATGTATTTGCATACACTGCGGCGCAGATAAAGAAGGCTGTTGAAGCTACCGTAAAACTGGGCGGCATGGGCTATGTTTTCTGGGGCGGCAGAGAGGGTTATGAGACTCTGCTTAACACTGACATGGGCTTGGAGCTTGACAACATGGCGCGTCTTATGAAGATGACTGTTGATTACGCGCGTTCGATAGGCTACAAGGGTGATTTTTACATTGAGCCTAAGCCGAAGGAGCCGACTAAGCACCAGTATGATTTTGACACTGCGACTGTTATTGGATTTTTGAGAAAATACGGTCTTGACAAGGATTTCAAGATGAACATAGAGGCTAACCACGCGACTTTGGCGCAGCACACATTCCAGCACGAGCTGAGAGTTGCGAGAATTAACGGTGTATTTGGCTCGATAGATGCTAACCAGGGCGACACGCTTCTCGGTTGGGACACTGACCAGTTCCCGACGAACATTTACGATGCGGCTATGTGCATGTACGAGGTACTTAAGGCAGGCGGCTTCACAAACGGCGGTCTGAACTTTGACTCGAAGGCGCGCAGAGGCTCGTTCACGCCGGAAGATATTTTCCTGAGCTACATTGCAGGTATGGACACGTTTGCGCTTGGTTTGAGGATAGCTGTTAAGCTTATTGAGGACGGCAGACTTGACAAGTTTGTTGCTGACAGATACGCTTCGTGGACTACGGGCATTGGCAAGGACATAATTGACGGCAAAGTTACTATGGCTGATCTTGAGAAGTACGCGCTGGAGAAGGGCGAGGTTACTGACTCGCTGACGAGCGGCAGACAGGAAATGCTGGAGAGCATTATAAATAATGTGATGTTCTCGCTGTAAGCTGTTAGAGGCAAGATAACGAGAGGCAAGAGGCAAGAATATTTTTTTGATTTACACGCTAACTTATAAACTCTTGTCAAGAAAGGGAAAGTTTTCGGTCAAGCCTTTTACAAAAGGCTTGCGGGGTGTGGGGCGGCGCCCCACAAACACAACGTGCGCTCTGCAAGGGGTGAATTAGAAAATAATCCAGTGGATTATTTTCTAAGAGGGGAGGCTCTGCAAGAGAGAGCCTCCCTTTTGAGGAGACCCGACTATTTTTCCTGCGCGCGCTTGCGTGCGCAATAGCTTTGTGAAAAGCCACACTTTCTGCCCCTTTATTTCTGAATATCTTAAATATAATATCCTCCCCCGATCACCCTAAAGAGGAGTAGCTGGCAGAATATTATTCCAGCGGTGTGGGGAGGGGAGTAGAACTTTTAGTTGTTGGGTGAGTGGTGAGTGCGGCGGTTTGCTGAAGTTATGAGGAGTATTTCTTGCTTCTTGCCTCTTGTAAGCCGCTGGTATGAAAAACCTCCGCGAGAGTTGTAAAAAGCGTTTCTAACATCTAACATCTCACTTCTAACCTCTAATAGCTGAATATTCTTCCGGCGATGTGAGGCGGACTATTGACAAACACATACCTGAAATGTTATAATCAAAATAGTAAGTAATATTGCTATCACATTTCAATAGTCTATAAAGGTGTGATTCAAAATGAAAGAAGTAATATATCACGGAAGCGATAAAATTGTCAAAACACCGATGTATGGTGTGGGGAAAAGTGACAATGATTATGGCAGCGGTTTTTATACAACAAAGGACATTGAAAAAGCAAGAGAATGGGCTTTAGCAAATGGAACAGACAAAGCGTTTTGTAATAAATATGAAATTGATATGTCCGGACTACTCGTCCTTGATCTTGATGATCATGGCACTCTTGCGTGGATAGCAGAAGTAATATACAACCGTGGGGCATATTCAAACATAGCAGAAGAAGTGGGAAAAAAGATTGCAGACAAATATAGAATTGATACTTCAAAAGCCGACATTATCATTGGCTATAGAGCTGATGACAGTTATATTACAGTGGTTGAAGCGTTTTTAAAGAACGAACTATCTATTGATGAAATTGAACGAATGTTTCGCAAGGGAAACTTGGGACAACAGATTTTTATTAAGAGTCCAAAAGCCTTTCAAAGTCTTGCTTTTATTGGCTATGAAGAAGTAAAAAAGACAAGTGTTGGTTCTTTTTTTGGTAATTCTGATGTTCAGGCAAGACGTGAAGTCTTTAATTTTATTAACAAAAGAGAATCTGCCATTCAAATTGAAGGATTTGTCCCGACAGGAATTACAGCGAGAGAAGCTATCAATAAATAATTTTACGTATAACAAAGAATATTCATATTAAAAGGTTGTAATGGACGATTCGTTAAAAAGCAAGATCATCGATCCGGTTCCAGATCCAAAAAAGCATAACAAGAAAGGAAAAGATCATGAACCTGAATTTTAAAAATACAGCTTACGATAGCTTATATCTTGAAAGTATGATGAGCGTCCATGCCTTGGTTTTTTCAAAATTATTTGCTCTCAAAAAGGAATATGACATATTTTCTATGATAGATGTATATATGCAACATTCAGAGATCCGTTCTCGAATGGACGTGGGAAATTGGAGTGCATTAAATAAAGGCTGGAAACAAATATTCAATAGCATTAACTTTTCTTTGTGCAAACCTAAGTCAGAAGATTATCCTGTTGATGATATTCTGCTGGGTTGGATCGCACATATTTATGTTCTTCTTCAATGGAGATACAATATTTCTTCTTCAATATTAAACCAAAAGCTGCCATCAAAAGTTCTTTGTGAAATGTACAATCCGCTGCACGAAACATCATATGAAATTGCTTGTGAAAAGTTGTATAATAAGTTTATTGTACAACCGCTGAGTTAGTGAAAGGGGTTGAAATGTGGCGGTAAACGCACTCGCTAAAAAAATACATTTTAGATACGCGCTAAGTTTTAGAGAACAGGAAGAAGCCTCGCAGAGGGTTCTTCGGCACTTGCTAGACTGTTTACAGTCTGGCAATGTGTGTGCTCCGCAGGCTTGCGCGTAAGCGCAAATAATACACAAAATATTAAAACTTGCGAGGGGCAGAAAATATCGCGCAAGGGCTGCCTTGATATTTCTTGCTTCTTGCTTCTAGGCAAGCCGCAGGCATGGCGGCTTTGCGATGGGGTTGAAAAGCGTTTCTGACCTCTTACTTCTAACATCTTATAATCTAAAAGGAGTTGAAATTATGTCTTATTTAATAGGTGTTGACTGCGGCACGAGCGGCACGAAGACTGTGCTGTTCGACCAAAATGGCGCTGTGATAGCGTCAAACACTATTGAATACCCGATGTATCAGCCCAAAAACGGCTACGCGGAACAAGACCCGGTCGATTGGGCGAACGCGATGATAAACACGATAAAGGCTGTTATGTCTCAAAGCGGTGTTGACAAGCATGATGTTAAGGGCATTGGCATTTCGGGACAGATGCACGGTCTTGTTATGCTTGACAAAAACGGTGAGCCGCTTCGCCGCTCGATAATTTGGTGCGACCAGAGGACGGCGGCACAAGTTGACAAGATGAACGATATTCTGGGTCGCGAAAAGCTTATTGAGATAACCGCGAACCCTGCTTTGACGGGCTGGACGGCTGCGAAAATTCTTTGGGTACGCGACAACGAGCCCGAGATCTACGAAAAATGCTGTCACATACTGTTGCCGAAAGATTATTTAAGATATGTTCTTACGGGCGAATTTGCTACCGAGGTTTCTGATGCTTCGGGTATGCAGCTGCTGGACGTACCAAACCGCTGTTGGAGCGGCGAGGTTTGCTCGGCTTTGGGTATTGACAAATCTTTGTTGGCTAAGGTTTACGAATCTTGCGAGGTAACGGGTCAGGTATCTGCAAAAATGGCTGAAGTTACGGGTCTTGCACAGGGTACTATTGTAGTAGGCGGTGCAGGCGACAATGCTGCTGCGGCTGTTGGCACGGGTGTTGTTGAGGACGGCAAGGCATTCACTACGATAGGCACTTCGGGAGTGGTATTTGCTCACACGAGCTCAATCTCTATAGACCCGAAAGGCAGGGTACACACCTGCTGCGCTGCTGTTCCGGGAAGCTGGCACGTTATGGGCGTTACGCAGGGCGCTGGGCTTTCTCTGAAATGGTTCAGGGACAATTTCTGCGCGAGTGAGAAAGAGACTGCGAGATACATGGGCGTTGACGAATACTACCTGATGGACAAAGAGGCTGCGACTGTGGAAGTAGGCTCGAACAGGCTGCTTTATTTGCCGTATCTTATGGGAGAGCGGACACCTCACCTTGACCCTGATGCTAGGGGTGTATTCTTCGGTTTATCTGCTATGCACACGAAGAAAGAGATGCTTCGCGCGGTTTTGGAGGGTGTATCATACTCGCTTCGCGACTGTGTGGAAGTATTCAGAGAGATGGACATTAAAGTTTCTGACATGATGGCTTGCGGCGGAGGCGGAACTTCGGCTTTGTGGCGCTCGATGCTGGCTGACCTTTACTGCTGCCCTGTCAAGACGGTGGCTTCAAAGCAAGGCCCTGCTTTGGGTGTTGCGCTTCTTGCGGCGGTAGGAGCAGGCATTTATTCGAGCGTTCCGGAGGCTTGCAACGCGGTAATAAAGACTGACAAAATTCAGCAGCCGAATGAGGAAAACACTGCGGAGTATGAAAAGTACTATCAGCTTTACAGGGAGATATACCCTGCGCTGAAAGCTAGTTTTGCGAAGCTGGCGGCGATGTGAGATAATGCAACAAAAAGTGCCTGACGAGAAAGTCGGGCACTTTTATTATGCGAAAATTTTAAGTTCTTGTCAAGAAAGGGAAAGTTTTCGATCGACCCTTTTTCAAAAGGGTCGCAAGGGGTACGGGGGCGGCGCCCCCGAAAACACGTTAGGCGCTCTGAGAGGGGTGAATACTAAAACAGTCCTGTGGACTGTTTTAGTAGAGGGGAGGCTCTGCAAGAGAGAGCCTCTCCTATGAAAAGACCTAGCTGTTTTCCCTGCGCGCGCTTGCGTGCGCAATAGCATTGTTAAATGTTTGCGCTTATGCGTCAGCTAAAATTTCACATACAGCACGGCGTCCCATTTTGGAACGCCATACAACGTAAAAAATTCATAACAAGTAAAATGTGCAAATGTATTTATACTCAAAATGAGGGAATAACCTAGCTACAGATGGCGGTGAACTGCTCCGCAGGCTGCGCGTAAGCGCAAATAATACTCAAAAATAAAGACAACGCACAAGCGTTGCCTTTACTACATCTTGCCTCTTGCCTCTTGGCAGACCGCAGGTATGGCGATTTTATTTAAGGTAGGGAAAATAATTCTAACCTCTAACCTCTCACTTCTAACCTCTAACAGCGTAAGCTATTCGCCAAGGTCAGTACGCTTATTCATAATAATGATAAATGCTGTCAATGCGGCGATGACCAGCGAGACGTTGAATGTTATAATAGCTATGATATAATTTGTTTTATGCTGATATCCCCAGCAGTTCATGACCTCGGTAGGCAAAAACGCCATGACAAACTCCGCTTTTTCAAAGCCTTCCTCGGTATAAGATGTAAACAGGTTATAGGTTATCTTATCAATAAGCGAGGTATACATATAAGTTATCATGAACGGCAGGCAGACTATGACATATCTGTTGCGTATAAAAGATGCGAAGAAAAACGCAGGAAGCGTTGAAAGCGCGCCGCAGCAAAAGCTGCCCAGCAGGGTTTTAAGCAATATCTCTATACAAATAGAATTGGTGGGGATTGTGGCAAGCCCCATGCTCACAAGCTCCATATCGACGGGGTAGCTTTCGGGCAGGGGGAAGAAAAACGATGATACTGCACAGTAAAGTGCATAGCCGAGCGAAACTGCGAGACCGCCGCCTATTATAGCGGAGAGGAATTTTGAAAAGTAATAGCGGTATTTGCCCGTGCGGAAGATAGTCATTCTGACAAGACCCGAATTGCGCTCGGAGCAGAAGTTGGGTATAAACGGGAATGCGGCTATCATTGGCAGAAACATTGGCAGATAGCCTGTTGATGCTGCGCTGAATATATGCGACAGTGAATAGCTGCTCTCTTTAAGCATTTCGGCGCGGCTTTTATACAAAATGGCATCTAAGACTGTTACAGAAATGCCTTTTTCTTCGTTGCTGTAAGCTATGGCAGTAAAGCAGAGACCTGCTGTTATAAGGATACAGACCAAAAAGCTATAGTTGCCTACAGTTTTTTTGAGGTCCTGCCTGAGGGTGGAAAAGAATTTCATTATATCGCCTCCTGAATTTCAGACATTTATTTGCGAGAGCACCTCGCCGACTTTTTCGTGCAGGACAAGCGAACACTCGCTGTCCATAGGGGTGGGGTCGCGGTTGATGAGCACGAGGTCGTTTCCTCTAAAATACCTGACGAACCCTGCGGCAGGGTAGACGGTGAGCGAAGTGCCTGCGATGATAAGGGCATCGCAGTTTGCAATGGCTGTTACAGAATTTTCGATAGTTTCGCTGTCTAGCTGCTCGCCGTAGAGCACTACGTCGGGTTTTATAATGCCGCCGCACTCGCACTTGGGCACGCCCTGAGAGTTTATTATTTCATCTAAAGAGTGGAACTTGCCGCATTTCATACAGTAGTTGCGGTGCACGGAGCCGTGGAGCTCATAGACTGTATTACTGCCTGCGGCTTGGTGCAGACCGTCGATATTCTGTGTAATTACGGCGCGAAGCTTGCCCTTGCTCTCCATTTCGGCGAGTTTGAGGTGGGCTTTATTTGGCTTGGCGGTGGTACATATCATTTTATCGCGGTAGAAGCGGAAGAAATCTTCGGTATGGGTAACAAAGTAGCCGTGGCTTAGCATAGTCTCGGGCGGCACGGAATACTTTTGGTTATACAGACCGTCGGCGGAGCGGAAGTCGGGTATGCCGCTTTCGGTAGACACCCCTGCGCCGCCGAAGAACACTATATTTTTCGCGCTTGTTATTATCTCCTGCAAGGTTTTCATGGCTATGCCTCTTTTCGTTGTTTTGTCGCAATACGGTACATCTACTATAATTATAACATATTTTGTTTGAAATGTCTTGCAGAATTTGTGGGGAAAAGTGTAAAAATTTTGGCAATATTTTTATGCAGATTAGCCAACTAGAGATTAGAGATAAGATGTTAGAGGTAAGAAGTGGTTTCGCGGCTTTAGAGCGTACTTGCCATGCCTGCGGTTTACAGAGAAGCAAGAGGCAAGAATTGTCTTTTACAGTTTAGTGCAGATTTTTCAAAACGCTCGTCTTGCTTCTTGCCTCTGAATCTCTTGCTTCTAGCAGCGCAAAGAAACGGTCTTACGCAAAGGGCGCAAAACCGTTTCTTATTTCTAACTTCTAACCTCCAAAAGGGCAAGATGTGTGATTTTTCACGCTGTTTGGCGTTCCATAATGGAACGCGGAAAGAGAGCGTTGCGCTACAACAAGGGGAGGCTCACCTATTAGAAGCAAGATAACGAGAGGCAAGAGGTTAGATGAGCATTTTGAAAAGTTTGCGCAAAGATATAGAAAGCAATTTCTTGCCTCTTGCTTCTATCAAAACCCTACAAAGAACGGCTTCACTCAAAATGAGTAAAACCGTTTCTTACTTCTAACTTCTCACTTCTAACCTCTAGCAGCGGCGCGCACGGTGTAATTATGTTGTGGCTATTCATAGGGTTATTGCGCACGCAAGCGCGCAGGAAAAAAGCTATGCGCTACAACAAGGGGAGGCTCACCTATTAGAAGCAAGATAACGAGAGGCAAGAGGTTAGATGAGCATTTTGAAAAGTTTGCGCAAAGATATAGAAAGCAATTTCTTGCCTCTTGCTTCTATCAAAACCCTACAAAGAACGGCTTCACTCAAAATGAGTAAAACCGTTTCTTACTTCTAACTTCTCACTTCTAACCTCTAGCAGCGGCGCGCACGGTGTAATTATGTTGTGGCTATTCATAGGGTTATTGCGCACGCAAGCGCGCAGGAAAAAAGCTATGCGCTACAACAAGGGGAGGCTCACCTATTAGAAGCAAGATAACGAGAGGCAAGAGGTTAGATGAGCATTTTGAAAAGTTTGCGCAAAGATATAGAAAGCAATTTCTTGCCTCTTGCTTCTATCAAAACCCTACAAAGAACGGCTTCACTCAAAATGAGTAAAACCGTTTCTTACTTCTAACTTCTCACTTCTAACCTCTAGCAGCGGAGCGCCTGACGTGTTTCGGGGGCGCCGCCCCCGTACCCCCGCGACCCTTTTGAAAAAGGGTCGATCGAAAACTTTTGATTTCTTGGCTTTGAAAATTAGTGGCGATTAAACCTTCTTCAGCCTTATTTCTGCTGTGAAGACGTCGCCGTCGGGGGTGACGGTGAAACTGCCGCCGCACGCTTGCGTAAAACTCTTCGCTATTGAAAGCCCCAGTCCGTTGCCCTCGCCCGTTCGTGACTTACTGCCGCGGACAAACCGCTCTGTTATCTCATCGCCCGTAAAATCCATTTCATACGATGCGATATTCTTCACGGTGATTATCGCTTCGTTTTCGCTTTCGGTCAGCGTGAGATAAATACGCGTATTTTCGAGAGAATATTTAAGCGCGTTATCTACTACGTTCTGTATTATTCTGTACAGTTTTTTACCCTCGCCGATGACCTTTACAGACTGCGGCAATATCTCTGATCTTACATCTCTGCCATAGCGGTTTATTTTATCTTCCATATCGGCAAGCACCTGCCGCACCAAAATTACAGCATCTAATTCCTCTAGTTTTACGTCTGTTTCGCTGGTGGCTTTGGCGAGGTCGAACAGATCGCCTATCATAGCATTGAGCCGCTCGGTTTTTCTTATAAGAATATTTACATAATCTTTCGCTTCATCGGGCAAGTCTTCTTTTGAGAGCAGGTCAACATAACTTGTAATAGACGTAAGCGGAGTTTTTAGGTCGTGCGACACGTTGGTGACGAGGTCGATCTTCATGCGCTCGGACTTTATTTGCTCCTCGACGACTTTTGTAACGCTTTCGGAGATGTTGTTAAGATCCTGCTGTGCTTTATAGTTTACGTCCCAGTCTTTGACCTCGGTCACAGAATAATCGCCGTTGCGGACATCTTCAATACGCTTGGTGAGTTTTGCTACCGACACGGCATCTACGACTTCAAAAAATACATAGACTATTGCAAGCAGTATGCAGGCGACAAGGAACACTTCGGGATCCATAGTTACAAGCAGTACAAAGAACGCGAGTATAGCGAGTATGCCGAGCCTTAGCAGGAAGCGTTTCATAAAGGCGGTATGGGTTGCTCTTCCGAATGAGAGGAAAGCATTTTTGACGACTTTGAAAGCTTTTTTTGTAATACGCCAAAGGATTTTGAGAAGCTTGACAATAAGAGAATCTTTGATAAAATGCTTGGTTTTGAACTTATTGACTATCGCGCCTGTTACGAGAACGCCTGTTATAGCGGCGGCGCCCACGCCTGCTGAGACAGCGATGCGTATGAACATATCGCTCAGCAGAGAGTCTGCCATGGCTTCGGCGGCGTAGTCATACCAGTAACCATACATACCTATGCCGCCCAAAAATTCGTCTACCAGCACGACTGCAAAAAAGACGAGGAACGCAAATGCTGCCAGATATACTTCGGTAAACATTTTATCGAGGAAAGACAATCTATAGCAACCTTGTTTTATATCATAGCCGCAGAACACCCAGTAGACAATTGCTATAACGAATGCTGCTGCCAGAAATGCGAACAGGGTTATAATATAGCGTGCTTCTTTGGTATAATAATTTGCAAGGATATTTTCATTTGCTTCATAGTTTTGTATGACTTCTTTGGTAGGTGCGATACATATTCTCATATCGCTGCGTGCTATGCCGTAGTTTCCCGACGATGAAAACATATTGCCGTCTTCGCGTGCTTCTATCCATTTATGGGCTTCAAGGTCATAAATGGCGACGGTAATGTCATATTCATCAGTGCGGAAAATACGGGCATCTTCTATATTATTCTGCATTATATCGCCAAGGACTTCGGAAAGCTGTGATGTATCCGAAATGAAATAGGGGGTACAGTCAAGAATGAGGTCATCGCTTGAGGGCAGGGGAGTTGAGCCGTCTGTTTTATAGTAAAATTTTAGGTTATCTTCATAATAATACGGAAGATCGGTGGTATCAAAATCATACACGTTATACACGGTGCCGTATACGACATACTGCGTAAGACCGTATGATGTGTTATAGATATAGCAATCGGGAAGACTCACATAGTCTCCTTTTTGCGGATAGGCAGTGCCGTTATACGTTGCCTCAACGGCATAGCCGGTATTGCGCAGGTCATCTATCGTTTTATCGGTATTTGAAAGATCTATATTTCCGCAGATAGCGTGGTATTCAAGGTTTTCAAAATCATCTGTAACTATCGCGCCGTCTTCGATAATGCCCCATTCTCCGAGGAGTTTTTCCAGAGCTGCCTGATGATATTCATTAACGGTATAGTTGCCGTTTTCGTCGATATTGGCAAGATACATATTGCACGCGACCCAAAGCTGTGTATACAGGGTGGAGAAGTCGCGCATATAGTCGGAACTGTAGAGGTAGTTATCGTAGTGCTCTTCGTTTTCGGGGGCGTTTACTGCGATAGTGAGAAAGCCGAGCACGGTAGAAGTGACAATTGCAAATATTATTGCTATAAGAACGGCGCGTGATATTCTCTTTTTAAGGACTTTCATAAAATTCACCTGCTTTGCTAAAAGTGCGATAGATCAGAACTTTTCTATCTTGTAGCCTATGCCCCAGACGACCTTTAAATACTTGGGTTCGGCGGGGTTTATCTCAATTTTCTCTCTGATATGGCGTATATGCACCATGACGGTATTTTCAACGGCATAGGATTCTTCTTTCCAGCACTTTGAGTATATTTCCTCGGCGGAAAAGACCCTGCCTGCGTTCTCCATAAGCAGTTCGACTATTTTATACTCTGTTGCTGTAAGGCGGACGGGTTCACCGTCTATATAGAGTTGTTTGGCGGCTTTATCGACCGATAGGCTGCCGTTTTTTATATCCATTTTACCCATAGTTTCGCCTGCCGAGCCTAGGCTTAAATACCTGCGGAGGTTAGAGCGCACACGGGCGACGAGCTCCATGGGGTTATAGGGTTTTGTGACGTAATCGTCCGCGCCGATTGAGAGACCGAGTATTTTGTCGGTATCCTCCGACTTGGCGGAGAGGACGATTATGGGGATATTTCTGCTCTGGCGAATTTTCATCATAGCCGAGAGTCCGTCGAGTTTGGGCATCATGACGTCCATTAAAATGAGCTGGATATCGTTTTGTGCGAGGCAGTCGAGCGCCTGCATACCGTCGTAGGCTTTTATGGTTTTAAAGCCTTCTATCTCCAGCAGTTTGCAAATGGCGTTGACTATATCTCTGTCGTCGTCAACGACAAGTATTACGGCATTTTCGGTGGTTGGGGTCATATGGTGGTTCTCCTTCTTTGTATTTTTTGCGCTGTTGCGCCAGCCTGCGGAGCAGAATTAGTGAATAGTGAATATTGAATAATGAATAGTGAATAGTTAAGGTGCGAAAGTTGTATAATAAAAGTGGACACACGGAACAGAGAATGATATAATAAGAGTAAGGAGTGTGTCTTAATGAAAAG
>CANRIA010000025.1 GCA_947630555.1 uncultured Clostridia bacterium | reverse complement strand
CTGCACTCGGGCATCGGATATATGATACCAAACGAGTTTTTCACTGTTTTATGTGTCCACAATACTTGACAGGTTTCTGCGGCTTGCGCCGCTTATTTTAAAATCTTGTCAAGAAAAGTTTTCGATCGACCCTTTTTCAAAAGGGTCGTCATGGGTCGTAGCGTATGTGAGCATACGCCGGGTGAACCCCCCGTCGCCTGCGGTCGCTTGCGAACGCTACCGCAGCACGGCGAAATCCCCATACGGCAGGCGCTCCGCAAAGGGTGAATTGAAAAACAATCCTGTGGATTGTTTTTCAAGAGGAAAATCCCTGCAAGAGAGGGATTTTCCTAGTGGTAGCGCATCGCTCTCTTCTCTGCGCGCGCTTGCGTGCGCAATAGCTATCTATAAGTTTGCGCTTACGCAGCAGCGAAAACTTCACATACTGCATGGCGTTCCAGAATGGAACGCGGAAAGAAAGCTAAGGTCTTCTCAAAGGAGAGGCTCAGCTATTAGAAGCAAGATAACGAGAAGCAAGAGGTTAGATGAGCATTTTGAAAAATCTGTGCAAAGCTGTAAAAAGCAATTTCTTGCTTCTTGCCTCTTGTAAATCGCAGGTATGGAAAACTGCTTAAAGAGGTTTAAAAAACGTTTCTAACCTCTAATTTCTCACCTCTAACCTCTAGCCGCAGAGCGCACGCTGTGTTTTCGGGGGCGCCGCCCCCGTGCCCCTGCGACCCTTTTGAAAAAGGGTCGAACGAAAACTTTTATTTTCTTGACAGGGTTTAATAGTTTTGTGTACTGTGGGGCGGTGAATGAAAAAGCCCGTCACACCGCAAGGTGTGCGCCGCCGACCGTTTTTGGCGGCGAGGGATTTTTTCGGGGCGGCTTGGAGGCTAAAGCCGAAGAACATGGAAGAAGCCTCGAAGAGGGTTCTTCGGCACTTGCCAGACTGTTTACAGTCTGGCAACGTGTACGCTCCTGCGCTGCGCGTAAGCGCAACAATAATTCACTATACCTATTGTAGCACTCATTTCTTAAATTGCAACTGCTGAAAGTCTTAAATAATTCTTAATATCACAAAAAAGCAGGGTAGAGATTTTACCCGTACCCTGCATGATAGTGTGATTTTGTTATTTGGTAAGTCCCCAGATGTCGCGGGCGTACTCGGTTACGGCTCTGTCGGCTGAGAAGATGCCTGCGCCTGCGATGTTTGCAAGGCTCATCTTCTGCCACTTCATTCTGTCTTCGTAACACTCGGAAGCATACCTCTGCGCGTTTACGTAAGACTGGAAGTCAGCCAGTGTCATATAGCTGTCGGAAGTTTTGAGCATAGCAGCTATCTCGTTGAACTCCTGACCGTTTATGCCGTACTGGAGGGTATCGACTGCTTTTTTTATAACGGGGTCGTTGTTATAATAGCTCTGTGGGTCATAGCTGCTCTTCAGCGCGTTTACCTCGTCAACATTCATACCGAAGATGATGATATTATCATCGCCTACGGCATCGTGTATCTCAACATTCGCGCCGTCAAGCGTACCCAGCGTTACTGCGCCGTTTATCATAAGCTTCATGTTGCCCGTGCCGCTTGCCTCTGTACCTGCAAGTGATATCTGTTCCGATATATCGGCTGCCGGCATGAGTATCTCTGACAGCGATACGCAATAGTCTTCAAGGAATATTACAGACAGCTTTTCGGAAAGTTTCTTATCCTTTTTCAGCTCCTCCGAGATATTCCATATAAGCTTAATTATCTGCTTTGCCATATAGTAGCCGGGTGCTGCCTTTGCGGCGAATATATAAGTCTTAGGTGTGAAAGGCGCATCGGGGTTTTCTTTCAGGTAGTTATACTGCGAGATTATATGCAGGGCATTTAGCTGCTGGCGCTTATACTCGTGCAGTCTTTTTACCTGAACATCGAAGATAGATTCGGTGTTGAGCGCCACGCCGTACTGGTTCTTGACATATTTCGCGAAAGCTGCTTTGTTATCCTGCTTTATTTTATAGAGGCTTTCGAGCACTGCTTTATCATCTTTAAATACTGTAAGCTTTGAAAGCTCGCTTGCATCTTTCAAAAAGCCCTTGCCGATTTTCTCTGTAAGCAGCTTTGTAAGACCCTCATTTGACTGGTACAGCCAGCGCCTATAGGCTATGCCGTTTGTAACATTCTTAAACTTTGTAGGAGTATCGGCATACTCGTTGGCGAAGGTTTCTTTCTTTATAATATCGGAGTGAATTTTAGCAACGCCGTTGATAGAGTGGCAGGCATGGCAGCAGAGTGTTGCCATTTTGCACTGGTTATTCTCTATAATAGACATACTTGTTACCTTTGCCTGATCCTCATATCTCTCCCACAGAGAGCGGCAGTAACGCTCGTTAATTTCAACGATTATTGAGAAAATTCTAGGCGTTACGCTCTTTAGCAGGTTGCAGTCCCATCTTTCAAGGGCTTCGGGCATAACGGTATGGTTGGTATATGCAAAAGTATTGGTAACGATATGCCATGCTTTATCCCATGAATAGCCGCAGTCATCGAGCAGAACTCTCATAAGCTCTGGGATAGCAAGCGTGGGGTGGGTATCGTTTATATGGATAGCTACCTTTTCGTGGAGGTTATCGAGTGTGCCGTATGCTCTCATATGTCTGTCAACAATATCGCCGATAGATGCCGCGCAGAGGAAATACTGCTGGCGCAGACGGAGCGATTTGCCCTCGGCGTGGTTATCGTTGGGGTACAGCACCTTTGTGATAGCCTGCGAGATGATGTTCTGACCGAGAGCCTTCTGGTAGTCGCCTTTGTTGAACATATTCATATCAAAAGACGGGCACTCGGCTCTCCACAGTCTTAAACACGAAACGGCTTTGCTGTCGTAGCCCGAAACCATCATGTCATAAGGAACGGCGAGGACGGTGGTATAGTCTTCGTGCGTTACGCAGTGATACTGGTTATCCCAGTATTCTTTCAAAACGCCGTCAAAATGCACTTCTACGGCTCTTTCGGGGTGGGGGAGCAGCCATGCTTTGCCGCCCGGCAGCCAGTTATCGGGAAGCTCGGTCTGCCAGCCGTCGACAATTTTCTGCTTGAAAATGCCGTACTCATAGCATATAGAATAGCCGGTTGCGTGGAAGCCCTGTGCTGCCAGTGCATCGAGGTAGCAGGCGGCAAGTCTGCCAAGACCGCCGTTGCCAAGACCTGCGTCGGGCTCCTGTTCGTAGATGCTGTTTATGTTTATGCCGTAATCCTTGAGCATATCGGTCGCTTCTTTGACCATTTCAAGGTTATAGAGGCTGGTTTTGAGCGAACGACCCATGAGAAATTCCATGGAGAGGTAGTATACCTTCTTCTTGCCTGCTGATTCGGTTCTTATGGTGAATTTGTGCCTTTTATCTCTTAAAAGCTTTACTACAACGCTTGCGAGAGCCTCATATATCTGTTTATCGGAAGCTTCGGTGGGGGTCATCTGCATTTCGTCGTGCATATAGGCCTCAAATTTTTCTTTGAGCTCCTTTTTGGTGATGGTTTTTGATGTTGTTTTGGTGGTCTGTGCCATGATATTTCCTCCTAGAATTATGTTAAAGCCCTGAAAAAACGGGCAGTTGCCGCTTGTTTATAGGCAAAAGATAATATTATTATACATATTAAATCAATTCAATTCAACAATTTTTTATGAATAAGTTCATTTATTTATCTTAAAACACGCACTTTCGGGCGTGAAAACATACATTTATTATATATATAAGATGTGGAAAGCGGCAAAAAAGCCTTTTTATGGCGGCGATAGTTGCCGCTTCGGCGCAAAGTGCTATAATTTAAGCATGAAAATTTGTGCATTATAACGATTTTGCAGGAATACAAAAAATTTTTTAAGAAATGTTAAACGAAAACGTATAACAATTGCGTTTTAGCGGCTGATTATGACGGGGCAAGACCTGCAAAACAATAAAAGGAGGAAACGTATGCAAAAGGAAATCACAGAGCTTGACGAGAAGGAGAGGCGCAGAGAAATGCGTGAAAAACGGCGGAAATTTGCTGATATTCTATCGCTGAGCGGAGACCCTGTTTTAGCGGCGAGGCTGTGCGGACTTCAGCCGTGTGAGTGCGGAGACATTCTGGACAAAAAGGCTATTCGCCGAAAGGTAAACAGGTATTTGCAAAACAGGCGCGAGATATACGGCACGGTGAGAAGCGGCTTGGAGAGGATAGCTTTCAACCGCTGCAATGATGCTGTGAAGCTGGCGTTTTTCGGCAAAGACAGCGCGGACATTGAAGACCTTGACCTTAGCTGCATATCGGCTATAAAGCGCGACAAGGACGGCGGTGTGGACATGAAGTTCTTTGACCGCCAGCGCGCTCTTGAAGTGCTTATGCAGCTGGACGAGGCAGAAAGCTCCTGCGGCAGCGCGGAAGAATTTTTGGCGGCTGTAACGCAGAAAAACTTTGAAGAGAGCGGTATTACCGAGGGTGGCGGCGAAGATGAAAACTAGCCTTTACAGGTTCTCGCCAAAGCAGTTAAAACTTCTAGGCTGGTGGCACGACCCGAAACTGCGGCGCTACGACGGCATAATATGCGACGGGGCGGTGCGCTCGGGCAAGAGCACATGTATGTCGCTTTCGTTTGTGCTGTGGGGGATAACGGCGTTTAAAGACGGACGGTTTGGAATGTGCGGCAAGACGATAGTTTCGATAAGGCGCAACGTTTTAGAGCCGCTGAAGGTGCAGCTTTCACGCCTTGGCTTCACGGTAAAAGACGACCGCGTGAAAAACACCGTGGACATCACGCTTGGACAGCGAAAGATGAAGCTTTATTTGTTCGGGGGCAAAGACGAGGGCAGTGCAGCGCTTATACAGGGCGTTACGCTGTGCGGCGTATACCTTGATGAGGCTGTGCTTATGCCGCGCTCGTTTGTTGAACAGGCGGTGGCGAGGTGCTCGGTGAGCGGCTCAAAGCTGTGGTTCAACTGCAACCCCGACAACCCCTACCACTGGTTCAAGCTGGAATGGATAGACAAGGCTGAGCAGAAGAACATTCTGCACCTGCACTTTCTGCTGACTGACAACCCTTCACTTTCGCCCGATATGATAGAGCGTTATGAGACTTTATATTCGGGAGCGTTTTACGAGCGTTTCGTACTGGGAAAGTGGTCGGCAGTAACGGGGGCGGTATATCCTGGCTTTTCGCAAAAACGTCACGTATTTGATACTTTACCTGCCGATGTATCATTCGTAAGATTTGCGGCAAGCTGCGATTACGGCACTGTCAATCCCACAAGCATAGGGTTATGGGGGATAACTGACACGGGGAAGGCATACAGGCTGAAAGAATACTACTACGCATCGCGAATAACAGGGCAGCAGCGCACCGACGAGGAGCATTATGCGGCTTTGGAAAAGCTATGCGAGGGGTATGACATAGACGTTGTGGTATGCGACCCTTCGGCACGCTCTTTCATTGAGTGCATACGCAGGCACGGGAAGTTTTCTGTAAAAGCGGCAAAAAATGATGTTGTATACGGCATACGCAGGGTATCTGACCTTTTATGCGACGGGCGGCTGTTTTTCAGCAGCTCATGCAAGGACACGCTGCGCGAGTTTTCTCTTTACCGCTGGGACGACAATTGCAGGTCGGACGTTCCCGTCAAGGAAAACGATCATGCCATGGACGACATAAGGTATTTTGCAGTTGAGTGCATGGGTGAGAAAAGCGGCTTTTACGCTCTTTCGGTAGACAGGGCGTAAAGCAATACTAAAAAAAGGGGGCATGACAACATAGCTTTCATAAACAGTCTTAACAGAAAAAAGCGCAAAGATACAAAGATGCTTTGCGAAGCGGTTTCGGCGGAGAGAAGCGGAGAGCACAGCTTGTTTCGCATAGCGCATAATTCTAGTTATCTCGATTTATCGCTTTACGAGGCGCTGAGGGAACAGGTGCCGCTTATTGATGCGGCGATAGGCAAGATAGTACGTCTTGTGGGGGACTTTAAGCTTATAGCTGCGGACGAGCGGTTACAGACGGCGCTGGACGGATTTTGCAAAAACGTAAAAGTGAACACTTCGGGGCAGTCAATAGGGTCGTTTATTGATGTATATTTAGATGACCTTATTACATACGGAAAGGCGCTGGGAGAGATAATCATAGACAGTGAAAACGGCGAGGTGCTGGGTCTTGCAAATGCTGACCCGACGATGTTTACTGTACGCAGCGGAAAAGACCCGTTGACGGCGAGGTATTTCTTCTTTGACGGCGCAAGCGAAGTACATATAGCGCACCCTGAGAGGATATTCTGCACGATGCTTTCTGAGAGCCCGAAGAATCCGCAGGGGGTTTCTATGCTGCGCGGTTTGCCGTGTTTTTCGCAGGCGCTTATGAAGATATACGGCTGCATAGGCAAGAACTTTGAGAGAGTAGGCAACGTAAGGTACGCGGTTACTTACAAGCCCTCGGCTGACGGCTGCGACGGCACTGCTGCGAAAGAACACGCTGAACAGATAGCTCGCCAGTGGGCTGACGGCATGAACAGCGCGCGATACGGCAGGGTGAAAGACTTTATTGCTGTGGGCGACGTTGACATTAAAGTAATAGGCGCGGACAATCAGATAATTGACACTGAGATACCCGTTCGGCAGCTTTTGGAACAGCTTCTTTCAAAGCTTTCGATACCGCCGTTTTTGCTGGGTCTCAACTGGAGCAGCACAGAGCGCATGAGCACGCAGCAGGTGGATATTCTGACAAGCGAGCTGGAATCATACCGCCGCAAACTTACGCCCGTTTTACGCCGCATAGGTCTTATATTCGCGGCTCTCAGCGGCAGTGACAGCGATATTGAGGTGCAGTGGGCGAACATAAACTTGCAGGACGAGACGGAGCTTGCAAAGGCGCGGCTTTATAACGCGCAGGCGGAGGAAATTGAGCTTCGCAACCAAAAGACAAAGGAGCGTGAAAAGACTTATGACGACTGAATTTGCCCTGAACGAGCAGCTTCTTGAAAAGATAAACTCTTTCAGCCGCAAAAAACTGACGGAGCAGGAGGTATACTGTTTTCCTGTTATACTGTGCGACAACGAGATAGACCGCGACGGGGAGAGATTCTCGGTGGCGGCACTTGGCAGACTGGCAAAGCTTTTTATAGGCAAAACGGGGATATTTGACCACGATGCTAAGGGCAGCAGCCAAAGTGCGCGGATATTTGACACGGCGGTTATGCAGGACGAAAAGCGCATTACCAAAGCAGGAGAGGTATATACCTGTCTTACAGCGAAGGCATACATGGTGCGCACGGCAGGAAATGCAGACCTTATTGCCGAAATTGACGGCGGCATTAAAAAGGAAGTAAGCGTGAGCTGCTCGGTAAAGAGAAAGAAATGCTCGGTATGCGGTGCGGTAAAATGCAGGCACATCAAGGGGCAGACATACGGCGGCAGGATATGCCACACTATTCTTGAAGACCCTGATGATGCATATGAATGGAGCTTTGTGGCTGTGCCGGCACAGGTCGGTGCAGGGGTATCAAAGAGCATACGCATGGAGGCGGCAGACAGCACAGAAAGTACAGAAAATACCGAAAACGCAGAAAAGGCGGCAGAACTTTTGGTGAGAGAGCAGCTTATAAGCGACATTATGCGCAAAAGCTGGCTGGGCGACCCGAAGGTATCGCTGAAGGGGTTCAGGGAGTACCTGACAACACTTTCTACAGAAAAGCTGTACAAGGTAAAACAGGATACCGACAGGGCGCATGAAAATGCGGTATTTGATGACTCGCCGTGCATTGCGGGCGTTAAAAAAGAGGACAGGAAAGACGGCAACAACAGTTACAAAATATAAAAATTTTGGAGGTAAAAATATGTACGAAGATATAAGACTTGAAAAATCACTTTACAACGTGAACGGAAAGACCTTTACACAGGCACTTGCAGAGCTTGACCCTGACGAAAACTATGCTTCGACAGATCTTGCAGGGCTGGACGCTTTTGAAAGGCAGCTTAAACGCTTTGACATTAAGGTAAGCGGCAAGGACTGCGACAGGGTGGAAAAGTTTTTTGTAAGCACGCAGTCGGCTCTGCTTTTTCCTGAGTTTATTCGCAGGAGCATAAAACAGGGGCTTGATGAGAGCAGTATTCTTGACGACATAACGGCTGCTAAGGGCTACACCGACGGCATTGATTTCAGAGGCATAACTGTTTCTAAAGCAGGCAGCGAGGTCACCGAGCAGGGTGCGCAGCTTTCGGCAACATCGGTGGCTTTGGCAGGAGAAGCGACTGCTGCTAAGAAGTATGCAAGAAAGCTTTCTGTAACATATGAAGCAATTCGCAAGCAGAGAATTGAAGCTCTGGCAGTGGTACTGCGCTCACTTGGTGCTGACATTGCAAGGGCTGTAGACCTTGAGGCAGTCAACACTCTTGCCAACGGTGCGGATAGCAGCAATATGGCAGGCGCAAAGGTCACTTACGCTGATCTGGCGGCGTTCTGGTCTAAGCTGAGCGGCTATGACATGACGACTATTATTGCCACACCTGCTATAATGGCTGACATACTGGCTCTTGATGAGATGAAGTATTGCGTAAGCGACTTTATGACCTCCGGCAAGGTGAAAACGCCTTATGGAGTTACTATTATAAAGTGCGCAGGCATGGAAACGGAGCAGATGGTGGGCATTGACAGCAAAAATGCTCTTGAAGCTGTATTTGCTACCGACGTTTGCATTGACAGCGACAGGCTGCTCTCTACTCAGTGCGAGGAAATTTCTTGCAGTGTTATGGTGGGATTTTCTAAAATAGCTACAGGTGCGGCAGCGGTAATGAAGCCTGCCGAATAATAGCAGGTGATGTGATGTTTGTTATCGATAATGACAAGGTAGTGGAAATGGTATGCTTATATGCGCGTTTGCCTCACAGCAGGCGCGCACAGGCTGCCGAACTTGCTCAGTGCGCGGCGAGTTACTTATGCACAAAGCTTATTCGCGAGCCCGAAAGCCCGAAAGAGGCTGTTGCTGTTTGCCATGCGGCGGCTTGCATAGCTCTTTGTGATCTAGCACGCCTAGGTGCGGCGGCGCTGGAGCCCACGGTGACTGAAACGGGGGTATTTGCGGCAAACGGCAAAAGCAGTGTTACCTCAGAAGAAGCTGAAAAGCTTAAAAAAGATGCACTGGCGAGGCTGGGCGATATGCTAAAAGAGAATGAAACGGCTGACGACTTTTATTTTCAGGGGGTAGATAACTATTACGCTTAAAGAATGTATTACATCGGCTGCCGAAAAAGCAGGCTTTAAGGCTATTGAGAGCTTTGTAGACAATGACCCTGTTACTTTTTATGACACGCCTGTTATATTCATAAGTGATGAGGGCAGCGAATTTGTGGAGCAGTGGCTGGCGCTTTCGGGTAAAAACTACTTAGGCATAAACAAAAAGCTGAAAGCAACGGCTTTGGCGGCATCACCTTTGGGGACGGAAGACCTGCTTAACATGGTGGAGGAATTGCAGCTTTGTTTTACGGCGGACGAAACGCTTTACGACATACATTTTGAAGTAACTGCGCCGAAGCGAAACGAGCTTCACAAAAGGGTACAGTGCGAGATAAAGATAACTGCTGCATATGCGGCGGCACAGGAGGCATGATATGAACGGAAGAAAAATTTCTTTTACATATGGCACTATTACGCTGAATATTTCGGGATATAATGTTACGGCTGAGGACAAGCTGACCGAAATTGCGCTGATAAACGGCAACATTCGCACGATGAAAGTGGGCAAGGCGGCGACTACTATAAAAGTGAGCGGAAAACTGCCTTCGTTTGAATGTCAGGAGCTTTTAGACACTGCTAAGGCTATGGTGGCATATACCGATGACCTTACTGTTGACGGGGTATCGTTCCCTTCGGCTATGCTGGACAGTTTTGTTATTGAACCTGAGGCGGCTGACGGTTTTGCTAAGTATTCTATGACTTTTCATGTATAAAAAATAAAGGGGGAATATAAATGTTCTCGGTGGAATATGAGCTGAAAAACGGCGACAATGTTTTTACAACGAATATTGTGACTATGCGCTACACCAAAGAACGCTACACGCCGTACACGACGTTTTCGGGGCAGACGTTGGTTTCATCTAAACCCGGAGATGTGATAAAGTCGATAGCGCTTTTCAGAGACGGCATACTTATGCATTACGGTTTGCCCGACGAAGTACAGTGGACTTACAAAAACGGCATTAGTATGGTCAGCTTTTCCTCAAAAGGATTTTCGGCGGCGCTGGGGCAAAACCAGCTTACCCCGGGAATGTACTCGAACACGACGTTTGAAAAGCTTATGAACAGCACTATAGCTCTTCCGCATGTAAGTTACGAGCAGCTTGAGAAGCCTATAAATTATGTATACATAAAAGACAACGACACAATGTGGGGCGCGGCGGCGGCATTTGCGAGAAAATACTGCAAAGAGTACCCATACATATCAGGCAGCAACACTGTCAGAGTTACGAAAGATACGACTTTGCCCGTTCTTGACGTTCCCGGGGACGACATAGTTTCGGTATCGAGCGGCGCGGGGTTTTCACACATTATTTCTCACTACCACATGAGAGATGTTGAGGGCAGTTACAACACCTACAACATTACAGATGAAAATGCCGTTGACATGGACATTATACGCCACAAGCACATTGCTTTTGACAGGCAGTGGCTAAGCGACCCTGACGAGGCGATGAAAAGCAGGGCTGACTATGCGGCGCGTGCGGCTGAGTATATAAAGGTATGCTACAACGGATATAACGGCGAAGATATAAGGCAGGCGGTGAATTTTTCGGCGCAGGGCGTTGAGGCACAGGGCAGAGAGATAAGCCGCATTGAACTTTCGGCAAGCCGCAAGGGAACGCTTACAACTTTATGGTGCTATGGTGACGAATACACCGGTGCACTTTAAAATACACAAACGGCACGCTTTGCAAAAGTATGGGGCGTGCCTTTTTATATGCTTGGCTATACACTGCTGTGTATATGTGTTTTTTCGCCAAAAGACGGGCGCGTTATTTGTATGAAGTCATAAAGTTTTTGTATGCCCTTTAATGCCTCTTGACAAACGAAAGTTAATATGTTAAATTAAATATATATCGTTATTTTCGCAAAAGGGGAAAATATTCTGATACGCTGAAATTCAGGGAGGGATAATATGTCCACGATAACAGTGGTTACAGGCGGAGCTTCAAGCGGCAAGACACGCTGGGCTATAAACTATTTTGCCGCCTGCGACAATGTGCTTTACATTCATACCGACAAGCAGCTTTCGGAGGATATAAAGCGCAGAATAGAGTATAATAACAGCAAAAACGACGTCATGTGGGATATACAGGAGGACGTTAAAGATCCTCTGGAGCTTGTTAAAGACCACAAGTTCTTTATATTTGACGGGCTTGTATCCTACACAAGGCAAGTTATAAAGCGCGAATGTGAAGATGCCTCGCAGCTTAAATACGAGCAGAAAAAGCGCATTGAAAAGCAGATAATTGACGAAGTGCAGGCTATGATAGCTTGTGTTGAGAAGGTTCACGGGGACATGGTGATAATTACCGTTGAGACGGGCTTCTCGCTGCCCTCGGACGACAAGGCACTGGCGACAGAGCGCGAGATAATTGGTTTTGTAAATCAGCGCATTGCAAACATAGCGCAGGAAGTTTATCTTTCTGCAAGCGGAATACAGTTCAGAATAAGATGATCGGAGGAAAAAAGATATGTCATCATTTACGGTTGAAGATCTTATAATGTTCGCAAGGGAGCAGAAGGCTTCTGATATTCACCTTACAGTAGGCGCGCCTACCGTTTTCAGAATAAACGGCAAGCTGGAACGGCTGGAGGATATTGACGATGAGGTAGTTAGCCGCACGATACTTTCGATGCTTTCTGCCGATCAGGAAAAGGCTTTAAGAGCGGGTCAGGATCTTGACTTTTCAATGGAAACTTCTGACGGCTCACGCCAGAGAGTTAATGTGTTCAGGCAGATGGGCAAGATAGCGGCAAGCATACGATTGCTCAACTCTAAGGTGCCTTCGTTTGCAGAGCTTGGGCTGCCCTCAAAGCTGATGAGCGACCTGTGCACTCTTCAAAAAGGCTTGGTGCTTGTAACGGGCGCAACGGGCAGCGGTAAGTCGACGACTATGGCGGCTATGGTAAACCACATAAACAAGACAAGACCTGTTCACATTCTGACGATAGAAGACCCTGTGGAATACAAATACGCTGCGAGCGTTGCGACTATTCACCAAAGAGAGATAGGTGCAGACGTTGACTCGTTTGACGGGGCGCTGAGGAGTGCGCTGCGTGAAGACCCTGACGTTATTCTTGTTGGTGAGATGAGAGACTATGAGACCATTTCGCTGGCAATTACGGCGGCTGAGACGGGACACCTTGTTATTGCTTCTCTGCACACTACAAACGCGCCGCAGACTATAGACAGAATCATAGACGTATTCCCGACTAACTCGCAAGGTCAGGTGCGTTCGCAGCTTTCTATGCTGCTGAAGGCTGTTATATCTCAGATACTTGTGCCGACGCGTGACGGCAAGGGAAGAGTTGCGGCACTTGAGATACTGCTTGGAAGCGATGCGGTGGCGAACATGATAAGAACAGAAAAGGGTCATCAGCTGCCTTCGCTTATGTCGAACTCGAAGTCGGGTATGTGCCTTATGAACGACAGCCTGAGAAAGCTGTTCCAGACGGGCAAGATCTCACGCGCTGATGCGCTTGAATACTCGCCTAACAGACCGAACCTTGAAGAGATGATAGGCGGCGTTGCTGCTGCTTCGGGCGGAATGGATATGTAAACAAAGGGCATCTCAGCAAAAAAGCCGAGGTGCCTTTTTTGGTTGCAACAACTGGAGATACTTAAAAACGTGAAGGAGTGGCATGGTGAAAAAGCGTATAATTTCAATACTGCTAGCGGCAGTGATGGGAGCTGCAACAGTCGGCTGTTCTGACAGCACTGACAGCACACCCCAAAAAGATATTTCATCGTCAAGTAATGTATCAAAAGATTCGCAGGCTGAGTCTGATGCTTTGGACAGTGTGTTAAGTGATGACAGCAGTTACAGCACGACAAGCAAATCTGACAAGGAAACTTCAATAAGTGAAGAAGCTCAGAAGAACCCAGCAGACCGTATAAATGTAAAAAAAGAAGTAAATGAGACGGTAAAAGAATTGTTTGGCTATTTGAGCAAAGACGACACAGAGAGTATAAAAAATATGTTCTGCACTATCGTTTCGGAAAGCGATGACTTTGATGAAGAACTTTCAAAGGCTGTCAAGTTTTTTGAAGGCGAAGTTACTTCATATGACCTTACAGCCATAGGAAGTGAAGAAAAAGCCGAATACGGCAAAACAATTCAGCTTCATGTTTCACCTTATATCGAGGACGTTGAAACATCTGCCGGAAAAAGTTATAAGATCAGATATTATGAATATATCGTAAATTCAGATAATGCACAATACGTCGGTATATCTGAAATTGATATAGAATGTGATGACGGCTTTTTCAAATTAGGAGATTTCTATTTGGCTAACCCTGACTAAAGCCGTGCGGAATGAGTGTTTGGGCAGGGAAATTTTCGGAGGGAAATTATATGAAAAAGCGCGTAATTTCGATACTGGCGGCGGCTGTCATAATAGCGGCTGCGGTGTGTGTTTGTTTTATTATCAGGCAAAAAAATTCCGAAGATCTTAATATATCTGTAAATGAAATAAACGAAAACAGTTATGCGGCTTACACGAAAAATACTATAGTACTTCAAGGCGAAAACGGCAGTTATTATCAAGTAAAAGATGACGGTCTGTATCTGTTTTCAGATGAGAGTTCATCGTTTGAAGATAAAGTTATAGATAGGGGCGGTGTGATACTGGCTCAATATGGCGGCGGCTTTTTTGCACTGTCTGACGGGAGCTCTGTTTATATATACGATACTTTATACAAGCCTGTAAGTCAGAAGCAGGTCGAGGGGAAGATAGAAAATATTTTCATCACAAACGGCAGCTTATATGTAAAATGCGTATATGAAGATCAAAGTACAGCCGTTTTACAATATAATGTACCCGACCTGACGGTCAAGCAGAAGTCTGGCGCGGCGCGATCTTCCGAATACACCTTTACCGAAAGCGATAACTGCCAGACTATACTCGGCAGTGAAAACAGCATTGCTGCGATATGTAAAAACGGCTCGTTCATGTTGGGGTCAGAGCCTTTGTTTGTGTATGACGATTGTGTTTATCAGGTAAAGCGTTATGATAATGCTGACGGTGAAACAATTGAAATAACAGGCAGCGGCAAAACAGAACGCTTTGACACGCCGAACAGCAAAGAGCCTGCAAGAAATATCATGTTATGCGGTGATGTGCTGCTGATACTTGGTGTGAAATCGGGGAAAGGCGATGAGTCATATTCTTCTGATCTGAAGACACATCAATATGACGTTCTGACTGTGTATGATATTAAAGATAATGAGGCTAAGAATTTTAAGACCAAAAAAGGCGAGAAGATAATTTATGCAGATGAGGACGAAATAATTACATACTATAAAAGCCGCTGCATTACTTATTCGACCGATGATCTTAAAAAAATAAAAGAGCGAACGGTGGATAAGCTCAAAAGCGGCGGAAGCTATGTTTTCACGGTCTGCGGAGAATATATATGGTTATTTGATGAGGGCTCGGGAGAGCTTGTTGAACGCATAGGCAAATAAAAATACCCCGAGCGTTGAGGAGCGTTCGGGGTGAAATTTTAGCTATAGATAGTATCGCTGAGGCGCGGGGTGAAGCCGAGATAGCTTTTGCCGGGGTTTACTTCTATTACACTGCCGTTTTGGTCGGTTATGACTATATCGGCAAATTCATCGGCTTTTGACCACTTTATAGGCGTTATAGTGCCGTGCGAGATATAGCAGCCGTCGCCGCCGTGCCAGTCTAGCGAGATAAGCAGGTTATTTTGGTTTATTATCTTTGTTGTTGTGCCCAGTATGAACACATTTTCAAAGGCGAGCTGCTTGCCGTTTGAACTATCGATATGCGGCGAACCGTTATGGCTTTTATAGTAGACATCTTCTTTGGCGTTATAGGTAAAATCGCTGAAATAATCGACCGAAAATACTGCTTTACAGTTGGTGCATTTGGTATCTGAGACTGCCTGCGCTTCCTCGCGGAAGGGGAATACGGGCTTATTTTTATCATCTTTCAGCGTTTTTCTTATACCTGCCTGATCGAGAGCCTGCTCGGTGAGGGCGCCTTTATAATAGCCTGTATGCTCGTATGCGAAAGTTTTCATTCTTTCTTCGTCGCGCCCGAAAACGAACGAATTGTTATAGCCGTCAAGCCTATCTATATTAAGGCTTTCGAGGGTATCTTTGGCTATTGTTTCGTCCTTGCCCCAGTGCATATAGACGGCATCGAAACTCTGGGCTAAAATGGGAAAATAATATCGGCAGGAGCGGATCGAGCAGACGTTTGGTATTTTAGTCATATCGCCATAGACTGCCATAAGGCGCGTTATTGTGCCCTCGACGGGGCATTCGATTATCATATCAGCGGCGGCAATGCCGTATTGAGGGAGCGAGAAGGTTATATTGTTTACCATTACTGCCACGGGGCGTTTGCCTACGGCTTCGTCTGACAAAGTATATAAGCCTGTTAAATTGTTATATTTGCCCTGTGGGACGGGCTTTTCTTCGGGAGCGGTGGTGGTCTCGGGCTCGGTAACTTTGGGGGTGGTGGCTGTGGTGGTTGAAGCTGTAGTGGTAATGGTGGTTTGCTGTGTAACGGGTGCATTTGCTTTAGATGAGCCGCCATTTGAACCGCAGGAAGCCAGCGTTAAAGCGCATATTACGGCTGCCAAAGCGGCGGCGAGTTTGTGTATTTTATATAGTTTCAATTATGAACATCACCTTTCGTAGTATTTATTATAATCTATTTTAAATGATTTGTCAAAAAATGTCGTAAAACACAGGTGCGGACAATAAAGGACGATTATTGTAGCTATTTAAAAGATGTAAACGGAAATTTCGGCTTAAATGACATTTTTACTGCCAAAATTTTAGCATATTGTACAAATAATAAGCTGCGGCAGGCAAAATGGGCTATAGCGACTTTACAAAAAGGGCAAAATGTGATAAAATAAAAAGGAATGTAATTATTTATCTGAAGAGAGGTAAGCGCCAACATGGAAAGCAACAAAAGCACAAATTCTATAGCAGGTATAAATAATGTAAACATGAAAATATACGGCGACAAACTAAGCTGGCTGCCCGACACCAAGACTGTTATTGAAACGGCGGCGAGGAGAATTGCCGAGAACAAGGGTATGTCGCACGCCCTTATACTGGTGGACATAGGCGGCATTTCGCTGCCCTCTCAGGAGGAACTGCCTGACGGTGTGGACTATTATGACATGATGGGTGATGCGCTCGCGCTGGTGGCGAGGGTGATAGTTGGCGCGTGCGGAAAGAGAGATATTGTTGGCGTTGCGGGTGTGGACAGGTTTGCGGTGTTCACTAGCGGTTTTGCAAACAGGATAGAGCTGGAAAAGCTTATCTCTAAGATAGTATACAGGGTAAGGGCGGCTGATTTTGCAGACGGTGTGAGACCTACGGCGGAGGCAGGCGCGGCGGTATTAGAGAACAAGATGACGGTATCGGAGCTTTTTAAGTCGGCGGAACTTGCGCTTTTTAAGGTAAAAGAAAACAGCTCGGGCAACGGATTTGCGATATATGAAAGCGAGGAAGAAAGCGAAGGGGGCGTATCTGACAAGGAGCAGAAGGGCGTAAGCCGCATGCAGCAGGCGCTTGATTTTTCGTTTGACAAGTTTTCTTCGGGCGAGGAAAGCAGTGCGGTAGTAAAGGACGTACTGGCGTTTTTAGGGCAGCTTTATGAGCTGGACAGGATATACATAGTTACTGCAAGCACGGTGCTAAGCGGCATGATACAGTGGAACAGCCGCGACACTGATGCGGTATCGCAGGCGCAGAGGGCTGAAATTTTTACGCCCGAAAAGACGAAACTTTACAGCGCAGGAAAATGTTTTGCTCAGGGCGGCACGGTAAGCGCAGGGTTGTTTCAGGGATTTGCACTTGTGGGAGCGGTATGCTTTGAGAATTTTAAGATAAATATTGCCTCGGACGAGCGGCTGGTGACAGAACTTGTTACGCTTTCAAAGATGTTTTCGGTATATCAGGTAAATATTATAAAGAACATATCGACAGAGGACGAGCTTTTATACTCGCGCGCGGCGCTGGAAGAGAACCGCACGGCGTGTTACACGGTAGATACCGAAAACTACAGGATAGTATATTACAACACATATGCGGAAAAAATATTGCAGGGAATGAAGCTGGGCGCGCAGTGCCCTCAGCCGATAAGAGAGATACTTGAGAGGATAAAGAGCGGTGAGGAAACAGACTGCGACAGCCGAGGGGTGTTCCACTTTGACACGTTTGAAAAGCAGCTGCAAAAATGGCTCTCGACTGCGATAGTATGCACACGGCGCAGCAACGGCGAATATGCGTTTTTGATATGCTCGACGGATATTTCGGAGCTTATGGACAACGCTAAGACAAAAGACAAGCTGACGGGACTGCTTACCTATGAAGGTTTTGAAATTGAGACGGACAAGATAGTGCACGGGTTTGAGCAGGAATGCTGCCTTGCGCTGTTCAAGGTATTCAATTTCAGAAATATAAATGATGAATACGGCTATGCGATAGGTGATGAGATACTGAAAGCGACCGCTGACAAGCTTATGCTTATCATGGGCGAGAACGAAAGGGCGGCGAGGTCTTCGGGTTCAAGCTTTGTGGCGCTTTTGAAGCTATCTGACATAAGGATACTGAAGGCTAAACTTGAGTATCTTTTCAAGGTAGTAGAGGACGACATAACGAGGAAATATCCGCTTTTATCTTTTGCGTTTGTATGCGGCTTATACCCTATAGAAAAAGAAAATTACAAGCTTTCGGCAGCTATTGACAAGGCAAACCTTGTTATAAAGAATCTTTCAAAAGGCAGATATATGATGAACAGCGCGGTGGAAGTCTACGACTTTGAGCTGAACAAGGCTTTGGAAGAGCGCAAGAAGATAGAGAGCGAAATGGTGAACGCTTTGCGCAGCGGTGAGTTTGAGACGGTATATCAGCCGAAAGTTGACCTGCACACGGGGCTTGTATATGGTGCGGAGGCGCTTATTCGCTGGAACAAACCCGACGGCACGGTATTGCAGCCGGGAACGTTCGTGCCGATATTTGAGGACAACGAGTTTGTGCTGGAAATGGATCACTGGGTATACAGGAGAGTATTTTCAAATATGCGGCAGTGGAGCGAGGACGGTATAAAGCTGCCTGTGGTTTCGGTAAACGTATCGCGGCTGCATCTGAGAGACCCGAAATTCCCCGAAAAGTTTGAAAGAATTGTTGATAATTACGGTTTGCCGCACAGCAATGTTGAAGTTGAGATGACAGAGAGCACATTTGTTAAGAACTTTGACAGGCTGGTGGGAATACTCAACGACATACGTTCGAGAGGATTCAAGATATCGGTAGACGACTTTGGAACGGGGTATTCAACGCTGAATCTGATAAGCGTTCTGCCTGTAGATGTACTTAAACTGGACGGCAATTTCTTTATGAAAAACGAACTGACGGACAAGACACGCAAGGTCATAGAATCGATACTTATGCTGGCGAAAAAGCTGGGACTTTCGGTAATATCGGAGGGTGTTGAGACCGACGAGCAGGTGAACTTCCTTAAAGAAAATGACTGCGATGCGGTTCAGGGCTATTATTACTACACACCGATGAGCGAAACGGCGTTCAGGGAGCTGCTATTAAAGCAGCAGAAAAATGCAGACGAGGTAAATGCGAAATGAAGATAGCTGTTATAGGCGGCGGCAAGGTGGGAAGCAATCTTGCACAGCAGCTTGTCAGAGAGGGTCATGATGTTACTGTAGTTGACAACGACCCTGCGAACATTAAAAGAATACAGAACACTGCCGATGTGCTTTGCATTGAGGGCAACGGGGCATCGGTTGAAGTGCAGAAGGCGGCAGGCGTTGGCAAGACCGATATGCTTATTGCGACAACGCCGAATGATGAGATAAACATGCTGTGCTGTTTGTTTGCAAAAAAGCTGGGCGCAAAGAGGACTGTTTCACGCGTGAGGGCGCCCGAATACTACAGTCAGATAGACCTGATACGCGAAGACTTAAGTCTTTCTATGGTAATAAACCCCGAACGCACTGCGGCTGATGAGATATTCAGGGTTTTGGCGTTCTCGGCGGCTTCAAGGGTGGAAGTTTTCGCGAAAGGCAGGGTGGAACTTGTTGAATACAAGCTGCCTGAAACATCTCCTTTGGTGGGCAAGAAGCTTATGGATATATACGGTATGTTCAAGCTGAACTGCCTTATCTGCGCGGTGCAGAGAAATGTTGGCGGCACGGCGGAGACTTATATACCCTCGGGTACGTTTGAACTTATGGCAGGCGACATGATAAGCATTGCATCTACTCACCGCTCGCTTGAAAAGTTTTTCAGGAACGCAGGCTCTTTCAGGACGAAGATAAAAAACGTTATGATAGTGGGCGGCGGAAAGATAGCATATTATCTGGCGGCGCAGCTTATACACATAGGAATGAATGTAAAGATAATAGAAAGCGACCTGCAAAGGTGCAATGTGCTGGCGCAGGGGCTTGACAAGGCATCTATAATATGCGGTGACGGAACGGATCAGGAACTTTTGCTGGAAGAAGGCTTGCGAGACACAGATGCGTTCGTATCGCTGACGGGAATAGACGAAGTGAACATAATCACCGCTTTATACGCGAAGAAAAATTCAAATGCGAAAGTGGTGGCGAAGATAAACAGAGAAAGCTATGTTGACCTGACTGCACAGCTGGGTTTGGACAGCATAATATCGCCAAAATATGTGACGGCGGCAGGGATATTAAGTTATGTAAGGTCTTTGCAGAACACCACAAACAGCGACATTGAGGCGCTTTATCACCTTGTTGGTGACAACGTTGAGGCGATAGAATTCAAGGTGCGCGACAGCATTGAGGGGCTTGTGGGCATACCGCTGAAAGATATGACACTTAAAAAAGACATACTGATATGCTCTATTATAAGGAAAAGAAATATTCTGATACCGAGCGGTGCGGACACCATTGAGACGGGAGATTCGGTAGTAGTGGTATCTAAAGATCATCATTTCCGCTCGCTGAGCGATATTCTTGACTAGGCAAAGGTGACATAAAGATATATGAATAAAAGCATTGTTTTTCATTATGTTTCAAGAGCGACTCTTTACGGCTCGGCGCTGTTTTTGCTGCCTGCGCTGGTAAGTCTTTATTACGGCGAAAAAGACATTGTTCTCACATTTCTGATAGTTGCGGCTGCGGTGGCGATAATATCAACGCCGCTTGCGATAATTAAGCCGAAGAACAAAAAGATGTACAACAGAGAAGCGCTGGTAATTGCGGCGTTTTTGTGGGTGATATTTCCGCTGCTGGGGGCTTTGCCTTTTTACATCAGCGGCGCTATACCATCATTTGTTGACAGCTTATTTGAAAGCGTTTCGGGATTTACGACAACCGGTTCTTCAATACTCTCGCAGGTGGAAAATCTGCCGAGGGGAATATTATTCTGGAGAAGCTTTACACACTGGGTAGGCGGCATGGGAGTTTTAGTTCTGTTGATAGCAATACTGCCGTCGTCATCAAACGCTATGGCGCTTATGCGCGCTGAATGTGCGGGCCCGCAGGTAGGAAAAATTGTACCAAAGGGAAGAAACAGTGCGGCAGTGCTTTATATAATGTATGCGGCTTTAACGCTGGTGCTTGTAATACTGCTGGTGGCAGGGGGCATGCCATTTTTTGACAGTGTATGCCACGCGATGGGCACGGCAGGCACAGGAGGTTTCTCGGTGCGCAACGGGGGAATTGCAGACTATGATTCAACATATTTAGAGGCAGTGCTTACCGGCGGCATGATAGCGTTCGGGGTGAATTTTTCGCTGTACTATTTCATACTGGTGCGGCGGTTTAAAGAGACTTTCAAAAACTCGGAGCTGAGGGCTTACATCGGGATACTTGTGATAGCTATGATAGCTGTTGGCATAAACATATACCCTGTATACGGCTCGGTGCTCAAATGCATACGGTACTCGGCGTTTCAGGTGGCTTCGATAATGACCTCGACGGGGTTTGCGACGGCGGACTTTTGCACATGGCCGATGCTCTCGCAGATGATACTTGTAATACTTATGTTCATAGGCGCGTGCGGAGGCTCGACGGGCGGCGGATTCAAGGTGCAGAGGGTGCTGATAACATACAAAAGCGCATCGCGGTATCTTAAAAAGACGGTACACCCCAACTCTGTAAAGCTGATAAAGAGCGATGACAAGGCTATGGACACTGACACGGTGCACGGGGTGCTCAATTACCTTGTTATATACATTGGCATACTGCTGGTTTCTATGCTGCTGATAGCTGCGAACAACGGCGATTTTACGACGGCGAGCACGTCTGTTATAACCTGCATGAACAACATAGGGCCCGGGCTTGGCAATGTAGGCCCGACGGCGAATTTCGGATTCTACTCGGACTTTTCAAAGTGTGTGCTGTCGGTAGATATGCTGCTTGGCAGGCTGGAATGTCTGCCGCTGGTAATACTTATTTCACCGAGCGTTTGGAGGAAGAAGTTCTAATAGAGAATAATGCGATAAATCGGGGGTTAGGCTGTTAGAGGCTAGAAGTTAGATGTTAGAGGTTAGAAATGGTTTTGCTATGTTTGAGTAAAGCCGCTGTTTGTGCGGTTCAGATGGAGGCAAGAGGTTGTGACTTCAAATTTCGCGCATTATTTTAATAATGTGTTTATTATTCGCGCTTCCGCGCAAGCCTGCGGAGCAGAATTAGTGAATAGTGAATGGTGAATAGTGAATAATGAATAGTTAAGGAGCGGCTTACGCCGCGTATTTTAAAATTTTATGTACCAACACAGATAGTATGTAATTTAGATGTTTTTTATATTCCCAACCCACATACCGCCCCAAAAAGACTGCTGGCAGAATATTCTTCCAGAGGAAAGAGAGGGTGGGCGTGGTTGTTGGGAGAGAAATAGGGAGAGTGAAGTAGGAAGTTGGGACGGTGAACGAAAAAGCCCGTCACACCGCAAGGTGTGCGCCGCCGACCGTTTATGGCGGCGAGGGATTTTTTCGGGGTGACTTGGAGGCTAAAGCCGAAGAACAGGGAAGAAGCCTCGAAGAGGGTTCTTCGGCACTTGCCAGACTGTTCACAGTCTGGCAATGTGTACGCTCCATGCGCACGCGTAAGCGTATATATTCTGATTTTTTGTATAAAGGAAGTTCTGAAAATATACGCTATAGCGCTGTATTCTTCTTTGATAGTAAGTATATACAACATTGGCGGTTTACGGGGTGTGGGACAGGTACTTTTACCGAGGTGAACAGAATATTTAAAATGCCGCTTTGCACTGTATGCGTAAGGCGGCAAAATTATTGCGTATAAAAGTCTGCAAACTGTCAAAGATAGTATTGGAAAGCATTGTAAAATGCATGACCGTATTCTGGCTAATGAAAGGAAAGTTTATCATGCCTGTAATTAAAACTATCTTTGCAAAAACGGTTGCCTTTATGAAAGGCAAGGGCACGTTCGTGGCGCTGGCTGCCTGCATAGCGGCGGTGGGAGGCGCAGGCATTTACGCCTACAACCGCACTGTTGACACCCTGAACAGCAGTCTTACGGCGAAAAAGCCCGAAACAAGCAGCCGCGCCGAACTGCCTGCCGAAGCGCCGACTGACAGCGTACTGAAAGACGACAGCCTGACCAGCGAGCTGGAGGCTATCTCGAAAGTACAGCCGAGGGTGTTCCCGACCAGCGGCGAGATACTTGTGGCGTTCAGCAACGGGGAACTTGTTTACAACGAGACTCTTGGCGCGTGGGAGGCGCACAACGGAATTGACATTGCGGCTGAAAACGGCTGCAACATAGCGGCAATGACGAGCGGTGTGGTATCGAACATCTGGGAAGACCCTCTTTGGGGGTGCTGCGTGGAGATAGACCACCAAAACTCGGTCTACAGCTATTACTACGGGTTGTCGCAGCAGCTTGCGGTAACGCGCGGTGACAGAGTGGATTCGGGAGACGTTATCGGCACGGCAGGCGGCACTGCTACGGCTGAGATAGCGCTTTCGCCGCACATACACTTTGCTCTCAAACGCAACGGCGAGTGGATAGACCCGGTGCAGTTCATCACGCCGACGGCGGAGAAATAACAAAAAAGAGCCATTTAAGGCTCTTTTTATTATGCTTTGAAAATCAATCAAAACTGCTTATGAAACATTGCGTATCAGGTTCATAATAAAATA
>CANRIA010000024.1 GCA_947630555.1 uncultured Clostridia bacterium | reverse complement strand
AATAAACTTGGTTATGTAGATGATAATGAACTTCATTTATCAAAACGAGTTAAGAGATAGTCAAATTCTGATTTATCTATTATGCAAAGGAAGTGATATTATGCTGCTCATCAATGATGTAGCTCCATGCAAGGTCTGAGGACGCCGCATGGAGGATAGAAGTCCTCGGGCTTTGCTTTTTTACATACACAATAATTTAAAGGAGCAAAGTCATCATGAAAAACAAAAACATAAAAGCATATTTACTTCTCTGGGCAACGCAGTCGCTGTCGGCGCTTGGCAGCGGCATGACGGGCTACGCGCTCGTGCTGTGGCTGTACCTTAACAGCGGCAGCGCGCTGAAAACCGCACTTCTTTCGGTGTGCTCATACGCGCCATATGTTGTTATGAGCATTTTTGCAGGCGCGCTGAGCGATCGGTGGAACAAAAAGAAAACCATGCTGCTATGCGACCTGTTCGCGGCGGCAAGCACTTTTGCGGTTCTCATACTTATAAAAACGGACAGTTTGCAGCCGTGGCACCTTTACATCATAAACGCCGTAAACGGTCTTATGAACACCGTGCAGCAGCCTGCCAGCGAGGTTGCCGCAACGCTTTTGGTACCGCAGGAATACTATCAGAAAACAAGCGGTCTGCGGTCGTTTTCGCAGTCACTCAATTCAATACTTACGCCCATTATCGCCACCGCGCTTTTCTCGTTTGCAGGGATAGACTGCGTTATTGCGGTAGACCTTACAACGTTCGCACTAGCTTTTTTGACGCTTTTGCTATTCATAAAAATACCCGACTGCCGCGGCAAAGGCAAGAGTAGTTTTCTAACCTCCGTGCGCGAGGGGCTGAGGTGGCTGAAAAACAGCCCACTTATCATGCAGCTGATACTTTTTCTGTCCTGCATAAACCTTACCGCCTCGGCTTACGACGCCGCCCTGCCCGCATTGATAATACCAAAAAGCAACGAAACAGTCCTCGGCATAGTAAACGCCTGCGCAGGGGCAGCGGCGCTTTTGGGAAGCATAGCCGTAACATTTCTTCCGCCGCCAAAAAACAGAGTCAGAGCGATATTGGCAACCCTTTTCATCTCGATGAGTACCGAAAACTTCTTTCTTGCGCTTGGCAAAAGCCCTGTGATCTGGTGCATAGGCTCGGTTCTCGGCTGGGTAGTAATACCGATAATGAACGCTAACATGGACGTTATCTTCCGCAGCGAGATACCTGCCGATATGCAGGGAAGAGTGTTCGCCTGCCGCAACACCATGCAGTTTTTCACAATTCCGCTTGGTCTCCTGCTTGGCGGATTTATGACCGACAAAGTGTTTGAACCGATAATGGAGCAGCACCCACCGCTTCTGTGCAAAATATTCGGTACAGGTTTAGGCAGCGGTGCGGCATTGCTGTTTTTCGTGCTGGGCATAGTGGGCGTGCTCACCTGCCTTGCGTTTTCAATATCGCTCAGAAAGTACAAACGATAACATACAAAAAGACCGCTGACGGGTAAAAACCACAGCGGTCTTATCATATTCACTTGATCTTTACAAAAACAGCCGAGCCTGCACTTACAGTACATTTATTTTCACAAAGAGCGGCACCTTTGCCAAAGCTGTAGATCACCTCACCGAAGCTAAAGTTCACTTCAATTTCAGCCGAATTTACGCCGGGATTTATTACAATGAATATCCGCTCGCTTTCAAAACTTCTTATGTATGCAAGCGGTTTTCCTGCCTCGCCTTTGCACACAAATTCTATCTTGCCAAGGCTTTGCAGAGGCCTGTTTGCCTGCCTTACTAAAATAAGTTTATTTATTTCGTTAAGCAAAGAATTTTCATCGGCAAGCTGTTTTTGCACGGTCGGGCGGTCGCTGTCGGGGTCTATAGGTATATATAATTTATCTGCCGCAGCGGTCGAAAATCCTGCATTTGCACTGCTGTCCCACTGCATAGGCGAGCGCGAACCCGTTCTGCCATAGCCACCTTCGACCGAGGTCAGCCCCTCTACATAGTTCATGCCTATTTCATCACCGTAATAAATATACGGCGCACCCGGCATCGAGAGCAGAAAAGCAAACGCAAGTTTTTTATTGTCGCCGTGTATATGCCTTGCAAGTCTGTCCATATCATGGTTGCCCGACGGAATACATATAAGCCCCTTTCCGCCCGAGCGTTCATAACTGTCGATGTATTTTTCAACAAATGCCGATGCATCACCGCTGCCGTTAAAAAACGGTTTCTCACATCTGAAAAGATCATTATAATGTGACGAGCCGAAATGCAGCAGAAAATCCATATGAAATCCGCCTGCAAGGCTCTGATACGGCTCGCCCCATTCCGATACCATTGCCGCTTCGGGAAACTCCTCATCAAGAAAAGCACGGATATTCTGCCAAAGAGCAATAGTACCCTTGCCGTCCTCATCGTTTTTTACAAGCGAACCTGCCATATCCACGCGAAAGCCGTCGCAGCCTTTTGAAAGCCAGAAACGCATTATATCTTTAAGCGCTTCTCTTGTTGCTATCGCTCCCGGCGAATCGGTCGGCTGCTGCCAAGGGCGAGTGGGTCTGTAAAAGCCGTAATTAAGCGCAGGCTGATGAGTAAAGAAATTCACCGCACAGCTTCCGTCGCGGTCTGATATACCTCTTAAAGAGCCGTAGCCCACAGGTTCTTCCCATATGCTGTCCGTCCAGACATAGCGGTCGGTGAATTCGTTTCTCTTTGCTTTCATGCTCTCTTTGAACCAAGGGTGTTCCCACGAAGTATGCCCCGGAACAAGATCGAGAATTATATGCATACCAAGTTTGTGCGCTTCATTGAACAAATTTATCAGATCGTCATTTGTTCCGTATCTCGGCGCAACTTTGCAATAGTCCGATACATCATATCCTGCATCGCCGAAAGGCGATTCAAAACAGGGATTTATCCATACGGCGGTGCAGCCGAGCCCTTTTATATAGGGCAGTTTTTCAGTGATGCCGTTTATGTTTCCTATGCCGTCGCCGTCAGTATCTTTGAACGACTGCGGATATACTTCATAAAACACAGCATTATCGAGCCATTTTGGTCTTTCAGACATATTATCATCTCCGCTGTTATATAACTTTATGTTGATTATACAGCATACATATTCAATTGTCAATATCATCTTGCAAAAAATAAAGACCCGAAAGGCATGACCTTACGGGTCGGGTGATATTTTTTACTGCGGCACTTTTGAAAATGTTACCTTAACGCCCGGTACATACTGTATGCCCTTTGCGTGGAAAAGCTCTGAAACTGTGACAAATTCATAGCCCTGCTTTTGAAGCTCGGGTATTATCTGCCTAAGCGCCTCTACCGTCTGGCTGTTGCCCTGCGCATCGTGCAAAAGTATTATAGCGCCGTCACAGCTTTGCTCCAAAGTTTTGTTAACGCGCGTTTCAACGTCAACCGCAGGATCCCAGTCGTCGCAGCCGAAGCCTGCAATGAACATCATATTTATCAGCCTGTACATTCTGCCGCTGGTCGCAATATACGGCGGACGGAAAAACTTCGGCTCTGTGCCTATAGCATCTTTGATAAGCTGATTTACCTGCTCGGTGTCGGCGGTAATCTCTTCTTCGGTCATGCTGTTCATATAGTCATGAGTCATAGAGTGAGAACCTATCTCGCACCCCTGCGATACCGCCCTTTGCATAACCGGCACCGTATCGGCGTTTATGTTGTTGCCTATAACAAAAAATGTGCCTTTTACATCAAACTCTTTCAGTACGTCAAGCACTTCGTTCGTGGTGGTTGTGTTCGGGCCGTCATCAAAGGTAAGAGCTATCACCTTGCCGTATTCTTCGGGCTCTTTCCACTGCTCTGTAGTATATGTAAACTGCGTAGTAGTCACCTCTTGAGCTTCAGTAGTTACGGGCGTTGTAGTTTCAGCCGCGCTTTCTGTAGATGCTGTACTTTCGGCGGTGCTTTCAGTCGGCGTGCTGTCAGCGCTGTCGCCTGCACCGCAAGCCGTTAAAGAGAACATTCCGCCCACAAGTGCAAGTATAAATAATTTCTTAATATTACTCATAAACTCACCAGTTCATAACTTTCTTTATTTCTTCGGTAAGCTTCGCGCTTGCCTTTTCGTGGGTAGCCTCGGTCGGGTGCCAGTCAGCCGCATAGCCGTCGTTGTTGCCGTCCTGAAGATCATACTGCACCGCGTGAACTTTCTGATCTCCCGTTTCGTCCATATAGTCTTTCATAGCCTCTGCCATTGTCTTTACAAGGGTGTTATCCATTATACCCAGCGTGCAGAATATCTCGGCATCAGGGTTCTTCTCCCTCACCTGCTTTAGAAAATCTATGTAACCCTGCTTGTACTGTTCCTTGCCTTCCTTGTTGCTCTTGGTGTATGAAGCATCATTCGTGCCGAGGTTTATAACAACCACCTGCGGCTTGAAGCTTTCAAAATCCCAGTCAAGCGACTGCGGCGCCTTGCCGTCGAACGAACCGTATGAAAATCCCAGAGAGTTATAATACTGCGGTATAGTCTGCGCCGTAACGGGTTCTTTGCCTGTGGTGTAGCCCGAAATTATTCCGTAGCCGCTTACCGAGAACATGCTGTAATCGGCATCGAGCGCCATAGCGGTCTTGTATGCATAAGCCTTTGTAACGTCTTCCGTCTTGGTCTGGAAAGAATGTTCCTTCACTTCGTCGTCAACGCCGTAACCGCAGGTGATAGAGTCTCCTATGAACTCAATTTTGCGCTCCTTTGCCGCTGCAGGTGTAAGGCTCTCGCCGTCGCCCAGCTTTACGGGCATTATGCCGCAGCATGACATAGCGCACTCGCTGAGCTTTATTACCTTAATATCAACGGTTTGCGCCTCAGCGCTCTCAAACGCATTTATCTTTACTTCGGGGGCATCTATCATAACGTCGGAAGTCCTCTCGCCGTTTACATATACTGCTACTCTTGCATTGTTGCCGTCATTGCCGGGTCTTGCAACATTGTCGCCTTTTATAGTAAGTTCCAGCTTTTTGCCTGTGTATGTAAACTCCGCACCCGAACCCGAAAGCGCCAGCCACAATGTGTTGTCGTCTCCTATATAAGTTCTTCCAACGCGCTTGGCGGTGCTGTCGTTTATGGCAGTCAAGCCCTCCATATCAATATCCCCTGTCTGTTCGTTTTTTGAATCGCTGCCGTCTGCATTTTGCACGGCGCTGTTGTTTGCCGATGCACCGTTTGAGCTGTCCGAGCCTCCGCAGGCTGTCATAGCCATTACAGAAAGCATCATGGCAAGCAAGGCGGCAATTATCCTTTTGCTTTTCATATGATCAACTCCTATTAGATATTAAAATTTATCACCTTTTATACTAAAGTGTTTTTATTATAAATTTCTGCGCTATATAAGGTTAGATTTTAGAAGTTAGAAGTTAGAGGTTAGAAATGTTTTTCAAACGTTTGCGCAAATCTGTTATTTCTGCGGTTTAGAGTTAGAGGCAAGACGAGCATTTTGAAGAAGTTTGTGCAAAGCTATAAAAAGCATTTTCTTGCTTCTTGCCTCTTGTAAATCGCAGAAATGAAAAGCCTATGCCAACGCCGCTAAACCATTTCTTACTTCTAACTTCTAACCTCTTACCTCTAATAAGTATAACATATTTTCACTTTCTTTTCAATAGCAAATAGCAAAAAAGCAAAGGGCGGCGAAAATTTTCCGCCGTCCAGTGCTGTTTGGAGTTTACATGAAAATGATCTGGCATTATCAAATCATTGAAGAAAGCTTATCAATAACCGAAATTGAAAAACGGGTTATAGCCGAAGTTTCCGAAATCATCGTTATAGTTATTGTTATTGTTGTTCTGTGTATTATCATTGTCCTTGTCAATAGCCGAGGTATCTTCTGCAAGCGTTACTTTAAGGTCTATTATCTCCTTGTCGCGGTATACAGATATAGTTATCGTGTCGCCTGCCTTGTATTTTGCCTTTATTTCATTGAACTCATCAATGCTGTTTACAAGCTGTGACTCTATGCCTATAACTATGTCGCCGACCTTAACACCTGCTTTTTCGGCAGGGCCGTCTTCTGTTACCGCCGCCACATAAAAGCCCTGCGGAACATCATAATACTGTGCATATACCTCTGTAATATCCTCGCCCGAAATGCCTATTATGGGTCTGCCCTTAACGTAGCCGTATTCTATAAGGTCTGAAATTATCGGCAAAGCCTCGTCTATAGGTATCGCAAAACCAAGACCGTCGGCATAATAGCTGGCAATTTTTGCAGATGTTATGCCCACTATCTGACCATAACTGTTTATCAGCGGGCCGCCGGAGTTGCCGTTGTTTATAGATGCATCAGTCTGTATAAGGTTCATCTTGCGTTCCTCAATGGTAAGCGAACGATTCAGCGCCGAGATTATGCCTGCTGTAACAGTGCCCGAAAGCTCACTGCCCATAGGGTTGCCTATAGCAATTGCAAGCTCACCCACGATAAGGTCGGAAGATTTGCCGAATTCAACAGCCGTCAGACCGTCTTTTTCTATCTTCAGCACCGCAATATCTGTCTGCTCGTCGCCGCCTATAAGCTCGGCATCATACTCATTGTCGTCATCGGATACCGAGAAAGCAACGGTTATCTTCTGCGCGCCGTCTATAACGTGGTAATTAGTAACAATATAGCCGTCTTCCGAAATAACAAATCCCGTGCCGTATGAAGTGCCGCCGCTTAAAAGCGATGTAACACCCACCACCGAAGGAGAAACTTTTTCTACTATCTCAGGAACAGGCAGGGCATCATCAAGCGCGGCAAGCTGCTCCAGGCTGGGCACTTCTCTGCGCGGTCTTTCTTCTTCCTCGGCGGTGTTTCCGGCAGGGGCATCGGCATCTACAGCAGAAGTGTCATCGGCTGCCGAGCTGCTGTTTTCAACAAGGTTGTCGCTCAGGCTGCCGCCGGTTATAAGCTTATAGCCAAATATCGAACCTGCCGATATTACAGCCGCCAGCGCGAGTGCTCCCACTGCCATTGCAGCTTTTTTGGCAGCGCCGCCTTTTTTCTTTTTGCCGCCATTGCTATTGCCGCCGTTTTCGGGGTAGTAAGTATAGCCGTTTTGAAAACCGGTATACTGATATTGCTCGGGCATTCCGGGCTGCTGAAATTCGTTTTGCATATTGTTGTTGTTTTCGTTAAAGTTATTAAGATCCATATATATTACCTCTTTTCAAAGATCGTTTCAAGCCTTGTTTTCCTTTTGTGATTATATGATACCCCCCGAATGTGATAGTTTTATGATAACTGCAAGAAATATTTGTGCAAACTCGGTGAAAACTGCGTGCCGCCCTGTTGACTTTACTAAAAAAGAGTATTATAATTATTAAAGAAAAATGCTCCTCCGCGATAAGCGAAAGAGCATTATACTAAAGCAGATGTTATTCGGCTGACTTTTCTTCGATATATTTAACTATATCTCCGACGGTCTTCAGACTCTCAGCCTCCTCATCGGGGATCTTAACGTCAAACTCATCTTCAAAAGCAAGCAAAAGCTCAACAAGCTCCAGTGAGTCTGCATCAAGGTCGTCCGCCAGAGAGGTATCATAAGTAATATCGTCCTCGTCAACGTCAAACTGTTCCAGTATTATCTTTTTTACGGTATCAAACATAATAGTCACCCGTCCTTTATCAAATCGTTCGGTATCGTTCGCTGTGAACATCTCCTATAGTTAGTATATATGCATTTAAACGCTTCGTCAATACTTTTTTGAAAATTTGGCATATTCAATAATATGATACGCGATAATTTGTTACAACAGTATATTTTTCTTAATAAGGAGAGATACATATGAAATTTACACCAAACGACTGCGACCACCTTCTTTTAGGCAGAAGTCTGGCGCACACACTTTCACCGCAGATTCACGCCCAGCTTTTTGAAATAACGGGCAAAAAAGGCTCTTACGGCATTTGCGAATGTGAACCGCAGGAGCTCGGCGACGTATACAAAACGCTTCGCACGCTTGTGGGGTACAATGTTACTATCCCCTACAAGTGCGATATAATACCTTTTCTTGATAGTCTTGACGAAACTGCGCAGGTGTGCGGCGCGGTAAACTGCGTTGCAAACACCGAAAAAGGCGCAATAGGCTACAACACCGACATAACGGGTTTTGAATACGCTCTGAAAGCAAACGGGCTATCTCTTGGCGGAAAGGTATTGCTTTTAGGCTTTGGCGGTGCAGGAAAGATGATGGCTGCCGCGGCATTAAGGGCAGGCGCGCAGCTCACCGTTGCAGACCTTATCGTTCCCGACATAAACGAGCTTTGCCTGCGGCTTTACAAGAGCGCACAGGCTTGCACTATTGACAGCATAAAAGGCGAATACGACCTTTGCATAAACGCCACCCCTGTGGGTATGTACCCCAAAGTAAAGGGCTGCCCGATAACCGATGAAATTATAGACAAATGCGGCTCGTTCTTTGATGCTATATATAACCCCGAAAAGACGGTGCTCATACAAAAGGCCGAGGCACAGGGCAAGCGGTGTGCAAGCGGAATGGAAATGCTTGTGGTGCAGGCGGCGCAGTCGCACACACTGTGGTATGGCGCAAAGTTTACCGATGAGCAGATAGCGCGCGTTACAAAACGTACAAGGGAGATACTGAATGGATAAGACTATATTTCTCTGCGGCTTTATGGGCTGCGGCAAAACTACCGTGGGCAAAATACTTGCCCAAAAGTCGGGTCGCAGCTTTTTTGACCTTGACGACCTTATTGTTGAGACCGAGGGGTGCACAATTCCCGAAATATTTGCGCAGAATGGCGAAGAATATTTTCGCGCCGTTGAAAGCAGGCTGATAACCGAGCTTGGCGGCAAAACCGTTGTTGCGCTGGGCGGCGGCGCAGTGCTGAGAAAAGAAAACACCGCGGCGGCTAAGCACAGCGGCGTTATAGTGTTTATAGATACTGATTTTGATACCTGTTATTCGCGCATTTGCGGCGACAGCAACCGACCGCTCGCCTCTAATGCCGACCGCACCGAGCTTTTGCAGCGGTTTGAGAGCCGCTACCCCATATACCGCGCGGCAGGCGATATAATAGTCAGCGGCGGCGGCACGCCCGAAGATATTGCCGACAAAATACTTGCTTCTATCAGCTGACACCCTCAATAACAAATATCACATACCCCGATTCGTATTTCTTTACGATGTCGGGGTTTTTATCTGCATAAGCAAAAATTCTCTTTGAGAGCCTTTGAGCAACATCTGCAATATCTTTCACTGCCCTTGTCTGCAAAACGGGGCACACGGGTGAGAGCGCTATAACTCTTCTGCCGTCAAGCTGCATTATTCTTAAAGGCCATATACTGCACTCAAACGGCTTTTTATCGCCCAGCTTGCAGCCTGTGTTTTTATCCAGAAGATTGCAGCAATAAAGTTCCTCGCCGCCTATCACTTCTTTGGGCATTTTAAGTATTCGCTTGCCGTTTTCAAGATACTCAAACTCTGTATCTTCAAGACTTTTGACAAGTTCGTCCGTCATTACGGGCGCTTCCCAAAGATCGCCGTCATCAAAGCAGCAGCATATTCTGCACTTTGCACATTCTTCTCTTGATAATATCTCGCTCAGCATATATGTACGGCGCACGCCAAAAGCGAGCGCCATTCCCTCCCCTTATTATACTATAGTAGAGAGCCAGTAAATAAGCCCGTAGACCACCGATGCAAGCGTACCGTAAAGTATTACAGGCCCGCTTATTATGAATATCTTCGCGCCAAGACCTAAAACAAAGCCTTCTGCCTTAAATTCCACGGCAGGCGCGACCACCGAATTTGCAAAGCCCGTTATCGGCACAAGCGTTCCTGCGCCTGCGTGTTTGGCAAGCTTGCTGTAAAGCCCCAGCCCTGTAAGCAGCGCCGATATAAACACCAGCGTTACTGATGCTGCCGCCGCGCTGAGTTTTTCATCAAGCCCCAAGCTGCCATAAAGCGTTATCAGGTACTCGCCCAGCATACATATAAGACCGCCTATAACAAAGGCTTTCGGCACGTTTATATACGCTTTTGAGCCCTCGCTTGCCTCTTTATACATCTCGTTATACTGCGATTTGCTAAGCTGCATAAATATCTCTCCTCTAAGATAGTTTCAAAGATATTATGCCAGTAAATCGGCGGTTTATTCAGGCTTTGTCTGCTCGCTTTCGTTATTCTCTTTGTCCTTTTGCGCCTGAGCGGCATCTGCCTTTTCTATTTCTTCCGCAAGTTTATTAAAGTCGGGCAGTTCGTCGCGGCATATAACTATATTGTTTGAATAAAGTTCTATCATCTTGTCGGCAGGTATAACTTCCTGCGAATAATTTCCGTATTCGTCTATAACATAGCTGCCGCCCCATATGCCAAAGCAGCACCACAGAGTTTTTTCATCTGCAAGCATCTGAACGTCGGGCGCATTTCCGCACTCGCTTAAAGCAAGCATTTTATTTGCAGAGATTCTGTGCAGCGACAAAAACGCACTTAGCTGGCTTGCACCCCCGTCGTCATAAATATCAGCCGATATAATATCGCAATATTCGTCGCCCACATACCAGTCGGGGTGCTGACCGTTCCATATCCATATTATGTTGTTGAGCCCATGAAGCTCCGTCATTCTTCTGTACATAAGCTTCCACAGCCACATATATGCATCTTTGTCTTTACCCCACCAGAACCAGCCGCCGCCTGCCTCGTTAAGCGGTCTGAACAGCACTGTAACGCCGTTATCCTGCAAAAGACCAAACTGCGAAGCTATGGTGTCTATATCTTTAACTATTGCAAGGCACTGCGGTGTTATGCCGCCTTCGCTGCACATAACTTCCAGATCGCTTATAGGTATCTTAGCTATGTCAAGTTCTGTAACAGCCTGCGTTATGTCAAAGTCGGTAGTCATTTCTTCGGGTACGTCAGCCGCGCCTTTTGAATAATAACCGCCGCCGCCCATGGGGTCTGCCCAGTGCCACACATAACCCACCAGACCGCCGTTTTCAGCCCATTCTATGGCGTTTTCAACATCATCTGCATACGAATCGCTCTCAGTATACTGATTTAAGTCGCCAAACCTTATTGCAGGGTAATGACCCGTAAGAGAATAAATGGCATCGGTCTCGGCAGTGGTGCTTACCGTGTCATACTGACCGCTCAGCATATTCTTTCCGTAACACTGCGCAAGATAATTATACACGGCTCTTGTTTTTGCTGTAGCTTTTTTGTTTGAAAGCTGCGGCATTTCTTTATATGTAAGATCCATTTTTGCAACGGTATCGCTCGCCGTTATTATAATGTAATCAAGCCCTACCTCGCTGTCGTCAACAAGCAAACCTATGGTGCTAACGCCTGCCTCGATACGAATATTATCAAAGCCTATCGCCTCAAACTTGCCGCTGCCGTCTGTGGTGAAAGAGTTGTACTCGCTGCCATTTATCCAAAACGATATATTGCTTTTCTGATTTTCGGGCGAATTTACCACCAGCACTATGTTATAATACTGCGTGGCAGGAATTTCGGCATCATATGACCAGCCGTCGCTTAAACCTATAAGATACTTTCCGCCGCTTGCAGTCTCGTCTTCCCTCTCCGCAATATTCTCGGAATACAGCCCCTCCTGCGCTTCGATATTCTGCGTAAATTCTACATATTCCAAAGGCTCAGCTTCTATGATCTTTTCGGCAGATGTAGTAACCTGCTCAGGCTTTTCTTCCACGGGCGCACTTGTAACGGGCTTGCTTTCCTGCGCGGTGGTGGCAGTGCCCACATCTTCCTGCTTGCTGTCAGCAGATGAAGAACTGCCGTCCTTGCCGCCGCACGAAACAAGCGCTGCGCCTATCGCGGCCGCCGTTAATACGCTAAGTGCCTTTTTAATACTCATAAAATGTATGCTTTCTGTTTTTTTTCGCATACTCAAAAGCTCCTCTCTTTATGCCACGGTAATGATATATTCTTTGCCTTTTTTAGCTGTAAATGATGTGACCTCGCCGTCAAATGCGGCATCTTCGGCATTTACATTTACTTTGCCTGTTATTTTGCATATGCCATCATAGTCGGCGGTTATCTTCGCTTGCTGTAGTTTCCCTTTTTCCCAGCTTGCGCTTACTTTATAGCCGCCTCGTGCGCGCAGACCTTTAAAACTGCCGCTCTCCCACTGCTTTGGCAGCGCAGGCAAAATGGTTATCTCTCCGCCGGTGCTTTGCAAAAGAGCCTCAACTATGCCTGCCGCGCCGCCAAAGTTTCCGTCTATCTGAAAAGGCGGGTGGCTGTCAAGCATATTTTTGTTTGTAGAGCGCGAAAGCAGCGCAGTTATGTTGTCATAAACCTGCTGTGGCTGCCACAGCCTTGCCCACATATTTATAAGCCACGCCCTGCTCCAGCCTGTGTGACCGCCGCCGAATTTCAGCCTGCGCTCCAAAGTCGCTTTTGCTGCATTTGCAAGATCGGGCGTTTTGCGAACGGTTATCTGCTCTGAAGGGTACAGCGCGAACAGCTGAGATACATGCCTGTGACCCGGTTCTGCCTCGTCGTAGTCCTCTGCCCATTCCATTATCTGTCCGTATTTGCCTATCTGCGGTCTGGGCAGCTTATCTCTCAGCGCTATAAACCTTTCAGCGCCGTCTTTGCCGAGTATCTCAGCCGCGGTAATAACAGCTGTAAAAAGGTCGTATATTATCTGACTGTCCATAGAAGGCCCCATACATACCGAGCCTTTTACGCCGTCTTTCGTTATATATGTATTTTCGGGCGATACCGAAGGGCAGGTAACCATCTGACCCTTGCCGTTGTCTATAAGAAAATCTTCATAAAACTGCGCCGCTTCAAGCATTGTGCCATACTTTTCATTAAGAAAATCCTTGTCCAGCGTGTACCTATAATGCTCCCACAAATGAAGGCACAGCCACGCCGCACCCATAGGCCACTGCGTACCGGGTGTCCACAGATCCTGCGGCGCGCAATCGCCCCAAAGATCGGTGTTGTGGTGGCATACAAAACCTTTGCAGTCATACATAAGCCGAGCCGTTTGCCTGCCATTAGGGCGCATTTTTTCTATAAGGTCAAAAAGCGGCTCGTGAAGATCTGACAAATCGCAGCTTTCAGCGCACCAGTAGTTCATTTCTGTATTTATGTTTATCGTGAATTTGCAGCCCCACGCAGGCCACATATCCTTGTTCCAAATTCCCTGCAAATTTGCAGGCAGCGTGCCCTTTCTGCTTGAAGATATAAGCAGATATCTGCCAAAGTTAAAGTACATCTCAGCCAGTTTGTTATCTGCCGCGGCGCTTATATTTTCAAGCCGCTTGTCTGTCGGCAGGCTGCTTTCGCCGTTGTCACAAAGAGTAATGCTGCACCTGTCAAACAGTTCTTTATAGTCTTTTATATGGTCTTCAAGAATATCATCAAAGCCCTTTGCTGCCGCTTTTTCGCAAATTTCTATGCTTGCCGCGCGGTAATTTTCGCAGCCGTGATAATAGCTTGTTTCGCAGGCAAAATAGATAGTCGCCTCGCTTGCGCCTTCAACGCATATATTCATGCCCTTTGCAAACGGGGGCACATCGGCTTTCACCTTTATGCAGCAGGCAAAATTTATGCCGTTTATGCCGCCCATGCCGCCGCTGTACATAAGAGTATCATCACTTGCAGGGCGGTTTTCGTCTATGTAGTCGTCCCTGCCGTCTAAACGAAGCGAAAAAGATACAAGCGGCTGAGTGCATTTTATGTTCACCGCAATAATGCTGTCGGGGTGAGATGCTATAACAGTTCTTGTATATCTTGCGCCCGTGTTTTTATCTGTAAATTCTGTAACTGCCGCCGCGTTTGAAAGGTCAAGGCTTCTGCGATAATTTATAACATCGCCCTCAAACGGCATATCTATATACATAGAACCAAGAGTTTGATAATGAGGCTGATTTATCGGCGTTCCGCTGAAGCACTCATTTACTATTTTCTCCGCTTCGGGAATTTTGCCTTCAAACAGCAGGCTGCGCACCTTGTCAAGATTTTTAAGAGCCGAGGGGTTGTTGCGCTCTCTTTTGCCGCCCGACCACACCGAATCTTCATTCAGCTGTATCTCCTCGCACTTTGCCCTGCCAAAAACCATTGCGCCAAGTCTGCCGTTTCCCACTGGCAAAGCTTCATTCCAGTCTGCTGATTCGCTCTCATAAAAAAGCAGCTGCGAACGCTTATCCATTGCCTCACCCCCCAAGTTCTAAAAATGCAAATATATATTTAGTATAACACATTTACGCTGAAATTGCAAGTCCTTAAATGCCGAAAAAAGGCGCCCACCAAAGTGAACGCCGATATATTATTTTTATATTTTTATATCTTTATATCACGGCAGGTTTTGAACAAGTTCTTGTTCTTTTACCGTTTTGTATATGGCATCTGCAATTGCCTTTGCATATGCATCGCAGTTGTCGTCAAAAAGCTGATTGTCCTGCTCGTCCTGCATAAAGCCAAGTTCAACAAGGCACGATGGCATATTTGTTTCCCTGTTCACCTGATAATTCACATACTCGTTGCCGCGGTAGCCAAAATTCACGCCTCTGTCCTGCGTAACGCCGACTTCTTTAAGGGCATCTAAAATATTCTGCGCCAAAGCGGTGTCATTTTCGGGTCTTTCGTTGTGCACCCACACTTCAACGCCCTGCGCCTCGCCGTCATAATAATTTCTGTGCAGAGAAACAAATATCACAGCATTTGAATCATTCGCAATTTTGCACCTGTCGTCCAGCGTTACATAAACGTCCTCGGTTCGTGTCATAATAACGTTTACGTTCATATTTTTCAGATACTTTTCAACAAGCTTTGCTATCCTCAGGCAATCATCATTTTCATGCCGCGCACCGCTGAAGTCTGTAGAGCCTATGTCCTCGCCTCCGTGACCTGCATCTATAACGACCGTAAACAGCGAATTGTCTGCAGGCTCAGTGCTTTCGGGCACCTCCTGCTGTGAAGATACCGCAGATGCATTTGCCTTAACAGCCGATGAACTGTCGTCTTTTTTAAGCGCACCTTTTATAGCCCCCACAAGCGCACTTATCAGCATAACTATGCCCACTATAACCGCAATAAGGGCAACCAAAGCAATTATTACCCTGTCCCACAGTATTTTGTATTTTTTCTTTCTTGGGGTATTTCGGGCAGGCTGTAAGTTTCTTTCCTCGTCCATTTTAATGTTTCTCCCTTCGTGTGTTTCTTTGTTCTACAATGTTTTTTCTATCTCTGTTGTTTCGTCACAATATTCGCAGACGGCTTGTCCGTCCTTAATAACAAAATAATGCGGCAGATATTTTTCTGTATTTGTAATGCATTTTTCGTTGCTGCATTTTATATCACTGCGCACCTCGCCTTTAAAAAGCGGCGCAGGTTTCAGGCTTTTTTCAAGTATCAGCAGAATAAGCGCCATTCTTACATACATTCCGCAGTTTGCCTGTTTGAAGTACATAGCTCTCGGGTCATCATCAACGCCTATTGTTATCTCATCAACTCTCGGCAACGGGTGCAGCACAACCAAGTCTTTCCTTGCCTTTTTCATCTTTTCTTCATCGAGAACATACACATCTTTCTGCTCTAAATACTGCTGCTGAGATGCAAACCGCTCTCTCTGAATCCTCGTCATGTAAAGCACATCAAGGTCTGCAATAGCATCTTCAAGCCGCTGAACCTCTCGGTACTGCGCGTGGTGCTCGTCAAGTATTTTCTTTATGTACTGCGGCAGTTCCAGTTCTTTTGTAGATATAAGCACGAACCTGTTGTCGGGCATACAGCTCATGGCTTTTATAAGCGAGTGCACCGTTCTGCCGTTTTTAAGGTCGCCGCACATACCTATCGTCAGACCGCTCAGCTTACCCTTAGTTTCATAAAGAGTAAGAAGGTCTGTAAGTGTCTGTGTAGGGTGAAGATGACCGCCGTCGCCTGCGTTTATAACGGGGCACTCAGCCGATATTGCAGCCGCCTTTACAGCGCCGGGGCTGGGGTGGCGCATTACAAGAATATCGCCGTATGTGCTGACTATTTTTGTGGTATCTTTAAGGTTTTCACCCTTTGCGACCGATGAAGTAGAAGGGTTGTCAAAACCTATCAGCGAACCGCCCAGCCTAAGCATTGCCGCCTGAAACGACATCTGAGTTCTCGTTGACGGCTCATAAAAAAGCGTTGCCATTATCTTGCCTGCACACCTTTGGGTATACCTTTCGGGGTGCTGCATAATCTCATGCGCAAGCACTACTATATCTTCCCACCAAACGGTCGAATAATCGCTCAGATCTATAAGGTCTATATATTCATCACGCATACTGCTCGCTCCATTCGCTGTAATATTGTAATATTACATTTTATTATAACACACTGTCGCCGATTTTTCAAGTACCTTTTAACGACGTTATCAGCACCCGATATTCCTCTGCCGACATAAGCGAATTTACAATATCTAAAAGTGCCTTAGATGAAACGCACGGCACATTCAGTTTTTTGCACATTTCTTCGCGCAAACTGCGGCTGTTTCTGCCGCCCGATATGCCGTCTTCGATAAACTGCTGCATAGTCACCCTATCGCCGCTTCTTTCGCCGCAAAAGCCCACGCCGCACCTTTGCAGAGCTTCGCAAATAAGCTGCGGCTCAATGCCCTCAACGCCCAGCTTGCCCTCTTTTGAAGGCGCAGTTTTTCTCTTTTCCTTGCCGAAAATTTCGGGCACATATGCGTTGTATATTTTAGCGCCCTCGCCTGCAGCGCTCTTTATCCTGCCGCGTATCATATTTCCTGCGCTGTCGCTGTCCGTCATTATGATGATGCCCTTAGTTTTAGCGTAGTGCCTTATAAGCGCCTGAATATCCTTGTCTTTATATATGCCGAAACCGTTGGTGACTATTATCACCGCATCAACTATCTGCGAGAGATGTATCTTGTCATACTTGCCCTCAACTATTATCGCCTGTTCTATATGCAGCATGGCTATTTCTCCAGCATTTCTGTAATGCAGCGCTCCAGCAGTATGCGGTCGTCTGTCCTCATCTGCTTTGACTGCATATCAGCCTTGGCTATTGAAGTTATGCACCTGCGTATGCGCTGTTCGCTAACGCCGCGGCAGTCGTTGAATGCGTGCTTTATAACAAACGTGCGGTTCTTGGCATACTCAAAATCTTTTGCTATGTCTTCCGCACCCTTGCCGGCAGGCATGGCAGCCTTTGCCCTGTATATATCAAGAAAAGAGCGAGCAAGGGCAGCAATAATTATCTGCGTGGGTGTCTGCATATCGTAAAGGTCGCTGACCATATTGAAAGCCGCATCGGCGTTTCGCTTCAGTATAAGCCCTGCCAGCTTGAAAACGTCAGCCTCCAGCCTGCGCGCGCACAATAGGTCTATGTCGTCTTTCGTTATCTCTCTGCCGCCTGCATATGCCGTCAGCTTGCTTATCTCGGAATTTATCGCCGCCTGTTCGCAAAGGCATTTCTCGGCAAGGTACGCAGCGTTTTCGCCGCTTATTACGCCACCCGATTTTTTCACCCTTGATATAATTATCTTAGAAAGTTCTTCGGGCGTTTTGAAGGCAAATTCATAAACATCGCCCACCTTGCCGCAGGCATTTTTTAGTTCGTTGTTCGCGGCAGTGATGTTGTTTCTGCCCTTGTATATGTCAATGCCCGTAACGTAAAAAATAAGCACTGTGCTTTCGGGCAGGTCGCCTATCGTTTCTTTAAGATACGCCATATCATCTTTTGAGAGGCTGTCGCAGTCGGGGTCGTTTACGGTAACTACCACCTTTTCAGAAAAGCACGGCAGCATATTGCAGCACTCCCACAGTTCTCTCACCGAGAGTTTTCTGCCGTCAAGCTTGTAAAAGTCAAGGCTTGTTTCGTCTTTGCCTGCAAGCTTAGTAACCAGCCTTTCGGTAAAAGACTGCACCGCGGCTGTATCTTTGCCGTAAAAATAATACACCTTTTCAATATTGCCTGCGCGTATCTTTTTTGCAAGTTCCGCCTCACTCGTCTGAAAAGCCATCACTCAGCCTCCTGTATACCGTTTCTCCGTCTTCATAAACATATATCACATATGCGCCGCTATCGAGCGCTATGCCGTCTTTGTCTATTGTAAAACACTGACTGCCGCTGCCGAAAGTAACGCTCTCTCCGCCTATTGTCACGTCTGTCTTTCCCACCATGAAATACTCTGCAAACTGCGGATAAGCAGTCGTTGTGTCTTCAAGGTCGTAAAAGCCCGTCACCTTTCGCACGTCCTTGCTATTGCACAGCCTTGCCGCGCTCTGCGTAAGTTCGCCCTCGCCCGAGATATTCACAACAGCGCACTCGCCGCCCAGAACCACAACAGCCATTTCGCTGCCGCGGTATTTTATAGAATATATCCGCAAAACATCTTTCAGCATTATGTAATTAACAGCGCACGCCAGCACAAAGCACACAAACGACAGTGCCGCCGCTGCCACAGAATATTTGTCGATCTTCCTTCTGAAAATTATAAATAACGCCGCGAAAGCCCAGCACAGCAAAGCCGCAGTTTTAACGCTTTTATAGCCTATCCCTACAGATGAAAACGGCAGTGATGCCAAGAAGCGCGATATACCGATAAGCTTTTTTGCCACAGCGCCTGCAACATACAGCGGAAAGGTTATAAAACCGCCCGTAAACATTACAGCCGCCGCAAGGGTTAAAGACAGCGTAAACAGCGGTGCCAGCAGCATATTTGTTACCGCCGCCACAAGCGATACTTCGTCAAAAAACATTATGTTCAGCGGCAATGTAACCACTGATACAGTCGCCACAAACATAAAGCTTTTTGCCAGCGCCGAAAACGCTCCGAATCTGTATGTCTTCACCGCTCTCACAGCCTTTGGTGCAGCCACTCCGAACGAAAACGCTCCCCCTGCCGAGAGCAGCAGTGATGAACTTCTTATAGCATACGGCTTTGCTGCGGTCATTATCATAACACTTATAAGTATGGCTGTAAGGCAGTCGTAACGCCTGTTGAATATTTTCGCCAAGTTCATTATGCTCATCATCAGCGCGGCGCGTATTACAGAGACCGAGCCGCCTGCAAACACCACGAACATTATAATTACCGTCTCTGTAACGGCAAACTTCACGCGGCTGCCAAGTCTTATGGCATCAAGCAGCCACATGAGTGCAAAAGCAATAACCACAAGGTGCATACCCGAAACGCTGAAAATATGTCCTATCCCTGCGCGGTACAAAGCAGTCTGCAAACCGCCGTCAAGCTGAGATTTATCTCCGCACAGCATTGCAGCCAAAAAAGCGCCCTCATCACCGGGCAAAGTTTCGGTTATAATATCAAACACCCTGTCGCGATAGGCAAGTATAACTTTGGCAAGCGAAAAACCGCCTCCGCTGACCTTCAGCACCTTTGCGTACTCTCCCTGCAAAAGCTGACCCTTAGGCGCAGAATACTTTTCTGACTGATACTTTACGCTGTCGGTGATAAGCGCAACTTTTGCCTGCAAAGTTACCGTATCGCCGTACTGCGCATCGATATCCCCCGTATAGAAAGATATGTCGGTAGCATAGCCGCCGACATCTCCCCGAAGCGTTAGCGAATACATACTGTCACCCAGATAATCCGCCTCACGCACTTTGCCTGTAAAAACTATCTCACTGCCGTCATAAGCCGTTATAGTTCTGTATTCATTTGCAAGATACGAAGCATACAGCCCCGATGCAAAAACGAACGCTAAGGTTATAACAAAGCAGTATCTCTCATCAAAGAAATGTGCCGCAACAAAGCCTACGCCTGCCGCTGCGAACATTATAACGCAGCACTGCGCCGCGCCCGCCCACGATGCTATGAACAGTCCGCTGACATACGCCGTTCCTACAGTGACAGTTTTGCGTATCATCGGTCTGTTCGCCGTCGTCATGCCGCACATCTCCCCAGCTGCTTTACACTATCTTACTGCTCTTTCCAGCCGAGCTTTCTTCCTGCAATAAGATGAAAATGAATATGGAACACCGTCTGTCCTGCATCTTCGCCGCAGTTTGAAGCTATCCTGAATCCGCCCGTCAGACCAAGCTCCTTTGAAAGCTTTGCAGCGACCTCGTATATATGCGATATTACCGCGCTGTTGCTCTCGTCAATGTCCTCCAGCTTTGCAATATGCTGTTTTGGTATTATCAGTATATGCACGGGGGCAATGGGGTCTATATCCTTGAAAGCATAAACAGTGTCGTCCTCGTATACCTTTGTCGAGGGTATCTCGCCTTTGATTATTTTACAGAAAATGCAGTCGCTCATTTTTATCTCTCCTTATCCGTTTATTATGTTTGTCAGTATTCCGTCAAATGCGTGGAGCGCTTCGTCTATCTTGTTTATATCGCCTATGCCTGCCATAGCCATGTCGGGTCTTCCGCCGCCCTTACCGCCTGTTACAGCGGCTGCCTCTCTTACAAGCTTGCCTGCGTTTGCGCCCATTTCTACCGCCTTTTTGGAGCACGCGCACATAAACTTCGGCTTCTCGTCAGCAGTGCCTGCCATAAGCAGCACGAACGGTTCGTCTATCGTTTTTACGCCCTCAGCTAGGTTATCGTACATATCAGAGCCAACGTTTGTCATCATGTTCGCCATAACTTTTATACCGCAAACCTCGCGGCAGTTCTTTATCATATCAGCAAAAATGCCGTCGGCTATCTTCTTTTTAAGGCTCTCTGCCACCTTTTCAAGGCTCTTGTTTTCTTCAAGAACGCCCATTATCCTGTCTGCAAGGTGATTAGGATCGCTTAGTTTGAGAATTGTTGCAGCCTCTTTCACTCTGCCGTTTATCTCATCAAATATCTTCAGAACGCCCATGCCCGTAACGCCTTCAATACGTCTTACGCCGGCAGCTACCGAGCTTTCAGAAACTATCTTGAAAAGGCCTGCCCTTGCAGTGTTGTCAAGGTGCGTGCCGCCGCAGAATTCGGTAGAAAAGCCGTCTTCAACGCTTACAACTCTTACCACCTTGCCGTACTTCTCGCCAAACAGAGCTATTGCGCCCTTTTCTCGCGCTTCCTCAATAGGCAGCTCCTGCGTTATTACCTGCGCGCCTTTAAGTATCTCCTCATTTACAAGCCTTTCAACTTCTGCCAGCTCATCGGGCGTTACCGCGCTGAAATGCGAAAAGTCAAACCTGCATCTGTAAGGGTCAACATAAGAACCTGCCTGATGAACATGATCGCCCAGCACTTTTCTCAGCGCCGCTTGCAGCAGGTGGCAGCAGGTGTGGTTCCTCTCGGTGGCAAGTCTCAGTTCCTCGTCAACCTGTGCAGTAACCTCATCGCCTGCGAAAAAGCTGCCGCTCTCAACAATGCACTCGCTGACAAACTGACCCGTAGTAGCTTTCTTTGTATCGAGCACCCTCATAACGCTGTCGCCCGACTTTATAACGCCCTTGTCGCCTACCTGACCGCCCATTTCAGCATAGAACGGTGTTTCCTCAATAACGACAAGCACGCTGTCGCCTTCGTTTGCAGCCGAAACGCTCTCGCCGTCTTTCAAAATTGCAAGCAGTTTTGTCTTGTGCGAAAGAGTATCATAACCCACAAATTTGGTGGTGTAGCCTGATACCGCATTCATAGAAGCCTCGTCCCAGCCGCCCTTGAACGCCTGATTCGCCCTTGCGGTCTGCTTCTGAACTATCATAAGCTCCTTGAAACGCTCCTCGTCAAGCGAGAGGTTCTTTTCTTCAAGTATCTCTTTTGTAAGGTCAAGCGGAAAACCGTAAGTGTCGTGCAGCTTGAAAGCATCATCGCCGCTTAGTATTCCGTCATTGCCTATGCCCTCTATAAGCTCTGCCAGCAGCGCAGTGCCTTTTTCAATGGTCTTGTTGAAGCTCTCCTCCTCGGTGGAGATGACCTTCTTTATATACTCCCTTTTTTCTTCAAGCTCGGGGTAGGCGTTTTTGTTCTCGTCTATAACTTGATCTACCACCTGCGCAAAGAACGGCTTTGTGTTGCCCAGCAGTCTGCCGTGACGCGCCGCCCTCCTTATAAGTCTGCGAAGAACATAACCCCTGCCCTCGTTTGAAGGTCTTACGCCGTCGCCGACCATAAACGTTGCAGCCCTTGCGTGGTCGGTAATAACGCGTATAGAAATATCGTCATTTGCGTTCTCGCCGTACTTTTTGCCGCAGACCTCGCTAATTCTCTTTATAATGTTCTGTATGGTGTCGACCTCAAACATATTGTCAACACCCTGCATAACGCAGGCAAGCCTTTCAAGACCCATTCCTGTGTCGATGTTCTTATTTTTAAGCTGAGAATAGTTGCCGTTGCCGTCGTTGTCAAACTGCGTGAAAACAAGGTTCCATATCTCTATTATCCTGTCGCAGTCGCCTGCCTGTTCAAAGCTCTCAAACGGGCCGTACTTCTCGCCCCTGTCAAAATGTATCTCGGAGCACGGGCCGCACGGGCCACTGCCATGCTCCCAGAAGTTGTCCTTTTTGCCCAGCTTTATTATCCTGTCGCGAGGCACGCCGATCTCATTTGCCCAGATGTCGCCTGCCTCGTCGTCCTGCTCGTAGATAGTCACCCACAGCCTGTCCTCGGGTATCTCAAGCACCTTCGTCAGGTACTCCCACGCCCAGGCGGTCGCCTCGTGCTTGAAATAATCGCCGAACGAAAAGTTGCCGAGCATTTCAAAGTAAGTGCCGTGCCGTGCCGTCTTGCCGACGTTTTCGATATCGGGCGTTCTAATGCATTTCTGGCAGGTAGTCACCCTTTTGCGCGGCGGCGTTTCAATTCCCTGAAAATACTTTTTCAGCGGCGTCATTCCTGCGTTTATCAGCAGCACCGAATTGTCGTCCTGCGGTACCAAAGGCGCGGAGTCCATCCGCAGATGCTCCTTGCTTTCAAAAAATTTCAGATAGCTTTCTCTTAGTTCGTTAAGTCCTGTCCACTTCATAATATAGCTCCTTGATATAAAATTCTATTTATACAAAAGTTTTAAGTCTTGTCAAGAAAATAAAAGTTTTCGGTCAAGCCTTTTTCAAAAGGCTTGCGGGGTGTGGGGCAGCGCCCCACAAAGACACAGCGTGCGCTCCGAAAAAGGTGAATTGAAAAACAATCCAGCGGATTGTTTTTCAAGAGGAAAATCCCTGCAAGAGAGGGATTTTCCTTTGAGAAGATATCGCTCTCTCTCCGCGTTCCATTATGGAACGCCGTACAATGTGAAAAATTCCAAACAATTAAATGCGCAAAAGTTTTAGCGCACTCAAAATGAAAAGAAAACCAAAATACAGTTGGGCTTTAACCGCTCCGCAGGCTTGCGCGTAAGCGCAAAAACAAAAATTACCTTATTACAAACAAAAACAGTTCCGCCCTTGATATGGGACGAAGCTGCTCCGTGGTACCACCCAAATTGCAGAAAATTTCTGCCGCTCTTTTTCTTTAACGCAGAAAATACGGCGCGGTTTGCCGCGCAGGCTCGGGAGCAGCCACCAAACCGCCTTACAGGGGCTTGCACCAACCGCCCTTTCT
>CANRIA010000023.1 GCA_947630555.1 uncultured Clostridia bacterium | reverse complement strand
CGACCCCTATCCGATACTTGTATTATATCCTATTTGTCTTTAAAAGGCAATTAGAATACATCTTTATTATACGAGGAAGTGAAGCGGTGTGAAAGACTTTTTTAATGCATTTATAAGCGTGTGCGAGTCAATATCTTTGTCGGATATTGTCGATATGATACTGCTTTCATATCTGCTTTTCAAATTCATGCAGCTCGTGCGCGAAACAAGGGCTCAGCAGCTTGTAAAGGGCATATGCATAATGATAGTCGCCTACCTTATCGCAGACTTTTTTGATCTGACGATAATGTCTTTCATACTGACTAAGTGCTTCCAGTGGGGAATACTTGCGATAATCATAATGTTCCAGCCGGAGCTTAGGCGCATACTTGAAAAGATAGGCAGAGCGAAGATAATGGACTTCAACGTCTTTAACTCTGCCGATCCGCAGGATATAGAAAGCGCGTGGGCAAAAGCCATAAACTCAATATGCGATGCCGCCGCAAGCCTTTCTGCAACCGCAACAGGCGCGCTTATAGTGTGCGAGAGGCAGACAAGGCTGGGCGAACAGATAGATACCGGCACAATACTGAACTGCACACCGAGCGAGGCAGTCTTCGGCAACATATTCTTCCCGAACACTCCGCTTCACGACGGCGCGGTGATAATGCGTGACGGCATGATACTTGCGGCAGGGTGCTTTCTGCCAAAGCCGCAAAAGGAAGAACTTATAAACAAACAGCTCGGTTCGCGCCACAGAGCCGCCATAGGAATGAGCGAGAACTCCGATGCGATAGTTATAGTTGTCTCGGAAGAAACGGGCACTATATCGGTCGCTGAGGACGGCGAACTTACCAGAGGCTATACAAGAGACAGCCTTAAAAAACTGCTCACCGACAGGCTTATGCCCGAAAAGAATGCCTCGCAGAAGACCACGCTCAAGGAGAAAGTGAGGGCAAAATGGAAAAAAGAAAGCTAAGGTTCTTAAAAGTCCTCAAAAAAGATTTTGCGCTGAGGGTCTTGGCGGTAGTGCTTGCCGTTATTATATGGTTCGCGCTTTCAATAACGCTGTTTCCTACCGTTTATATGACTATCGGCGAAGTACCCGTCACGGTCGCTATCGAAGGCACTTCTGCCGAATCGCAGGGGCTTGAGCTTATAGATTTCAACGAAGAAACAAAAGTTGAAGTAAGCATAAGCGGCATGAGGTATGAGATAGGCTCTTTTACAGCAAAAGACCTTCACGCAACGGTCGATACAAGCGGAATAAGCGAGGCAGGAACATACAGCCTGCCTGTAAAGGTCACATCTGAGGCAGATTCCATGAATGTGACCGAAATAACGCCCTCTACCGTAAAAGTTAAGCTGGACTATATAAAAACTGCCGACATACCGCTGACGGTAAGGGCAAATGCCATAAGCGCCGAAGAAGGCTATTCTTTAGGCACACCGATAATAACCCCCGAAACCATTCAGGTAAAAGGCGAGCAGAAACTTGTAGATAAAATATCATATGCCATTTTCGCTATAGATCAGAAAAAAACGCTGTCAGAATCTTATGATACTTCCGACGGCAAGGTGTATCTGTATGCCGCAGACAATACGCTTATTGACGATAAGTCTTTTGAGATAAGCAACGACCCCATTTCGGTGAAGTTCCCCGTATACTTCTTAAAGACTTTGAATTTCACGTTTGATTATCAGGGCGCACCCGACAATTTTGATACTTCTATTCTTAAATATACGCTTTCTAACGACACAATTGACGTTATGACCGCCAACGACAACATTTTAAATCAGGACGATCTGCATCTGGGATATATAAATTTAAGCGACATAGACCTTGAAAAGACCTTTACTTTTGATGTAAGTCTTGACAGCGGCGTAACCAGCGCTTCGGGCATAAATACCGTTACGGTAACGTTTGACCCCTCAGGTTTTGTATGCAAGGAATTTACCATTCCCGAAAGCAATATCAAAATAATCAACGCCCCTACAAATCAGGATATACAGCTTACCACAAAGGCTGTTTCAAACGTTAAGATATACGGCCCTCAAAGCGTTATGGATACCCTTACGGCTGATGATATTATCGCCGAGTTTGATATGCAGTCATCTGTGCTGGAAAGCGGCTCTTATACACGCAGCGTGAAGATATATGCGCCGCAGGTAAATACAGTTTGGTGCTGCGGCAGCTATGAGATAATGTTCACGGTTTCAGAAAAGAAAGTGACGACCACCACCGCCGCTGCCCCCAGACCAAGCAGATAAAAATAATGCGCTCCCCATAAAACGGGAGCGTTGATCTTTAAATAAAACGTAAGATCCGGGAATTCATTTCTCGGATCTTACACCGCTGTCGGCGCAGCCAAAAATCACATAATGAAGTGATTTTTGGCGTGAGGGTAACGGAGCCGACGCCAGAGGGGGGTCACGGGGGAACCATTCGGGGTGCCCCCGTGCAGCGGAGCGTATTTACAGGAGTGTTTTAATGCCTATAATAATACCGCAGATAAAAGGCGCGCTTACTCAAACAAGCGACGAAATAATTGCCAAAGCTCTCAAAACGGCAGGCATAAACAGCCGCGATATTGCCTTTGCAGATATTTATAAAACTTCTGTAGATGCACGCCGCCGCGACGAAAAGGGCATACAGTTTGTCTACAGCGTATGCGTTTCTTTAAAAGATAAAAATGCCGAAGAGCGTTTGGCAGACGAAAAAGGGCTCACCTATGCGCCTTATGGCGATATACAGGTGCGCAAGGGTACTAAACCTTTGGGCGGCAGAATAGTTATAGCAGGCTTTGGCCCGGCAGGAATGTTCTGCGCCCTGACTTTAGCAGAAAACGGCTATAAACCGCTTGTGCTGGAGCGCGGCAGCGAGGTCGGCAGGCGCGTTGAAAAGGTGTCAACCTTCTGGCGCGGCGGCGAGCTTGACGAGCAGACAAATGCGCAGTTCGGCGAGGGCGGCGCAGGCACTTTTTCTGACGGCAAACTTACCACGCGCATTAAAGACCCACTTTGCAGATATGTGCTGGAACGCCTCACTCAGCTGGGCGCGCCGAAAGAGCTTCTCACCAAAGCAAAACCGCATATAGGTACCGATAAACTGCGTGATGTGGTGAAAAATCTGCGTGAGCGAGTTTTGCGCTGCGGCGGCGATATAATGTTTGATACGCGCCTTGAAGGCATTTCGCTTTCGGGCGGCAGGGTAACTTCGGTTTCATTCTCGGGCGCTGAAACAGGCGATATACAAAGCGGCTGTTTGGTGGCTGCAATAGGTCACAGCGCGAGAGATACGGTGCAAATGCTGCAAAACAGCGGCGCTGTTATACAGTCAAAACCTTTTGCGGTGGGCGTGCGCATTGAGCATACGCAAAAGGCAGTCAACGAGAGCCTCTATGGCAGATACGCCGATGACCCCCATCTCCCCGTCGGCGAGTATCAGATGTCCTATACCCAAAAAGACGGTCAGGCGTGCTATACATTTTGTATGTGCCCCGGCGGAGTGGTCGTGCCTGCCGCAAGCGAACACGGCGGCGTTGTGGTAAACGGCATGAGCGAGTATGCAAGAAAAGGCTTGAACGCCAACAGCGCGCTGGTAGTGCCCGTGAACCAAAGCGACTTCGGCGCTTCACCTCTTGGCGGAATGGAATTTGCACGAAAGATAGAGCAAGCGGCATATGCGGCGACAGGAAACTTTGCTGCTTACACCGCCCCTGCCTGCACTGTCGGCGGCTTTTTGTCGGGTACGCCTGACTTAAAGAGCGAAATTTCGCCTACATATGCGCGCGGCGTGACTGTGTGTGATATATCTTCAATACTGCCAAACCGCGTTACAGATATGCTTAAAAAAGGTCTGGGCGTTTTCTCTAAGCGTATGAACTGTTTTAAAGATGAGAACGCCATTCTTACTGCCCCCGAAACGCGAACTTCCTCCCCTGTCAGAATACTGCGTGACGACAGCGCAAAGGCGGTCGGCATTGAAAACCTCTACCCCTGCGGAGAGGGCGCAGGCTATGCAGGCGGCATAACTTCATCAGCAGTTGACGGCATAAAGACCGCGCTGAAAATTATGGATGAATACGCTCCGTACTGAAAAATTGCAAAAATATATCCGACTGTTTAGTTAAGCAGTCGGATCTTTTATTGTGCCTGCTCTCTCTGCATTTTCCGCCAGGAGCAAAAGCCGTATATGTCGTTTGCTAAAAACGCCGCAAAGCACATCACTACAGAAAGATACGAAATATCGTCAAAAGTCGCCAGCGACCACAGTATTATAAGCACAATGTCATTGAGCGAATACGCTATAGCATAGTAGGGGCTTCTTCGGAAAGTGAGGTACACCGCCGCAAAACTTGTCGTTACCGAAAACGTGCTCAGCGGCAGGTTTGCAGTGCCAAACGCGCGCAGAATAAAGTAAAACGCAGCCGTAACAACGCAGGTCAGCATGGCAAGAAAAGCGTACTCTTTCGCCTTCAGCCTGTTGACTTTGACTTGCAAGTGTCCGCTGCCGTATGGGTTTTTCAGCCACGAAACCAGCGAAAAGCACGCCATAGGCATAGTCATGCCAAGATACGTTATCATCTCTCCGTAATATGCGTATGTGTATGAAATATAGCCGTAAAGCATACTGAAAATTATTGCAAGCACCTGCCCCACAGGGTTGCCCTTTGCAGCGAAAATAAGCGATGTTACGCCGATAAGCGAGTTTGCCGCCGCTATGTAGTTTGACCTGTCAAACACCAAAAACGCCGCCGCAATAAGCACCACCGAGCACAGCCACAGCGCCTTTTCCCCGCGCGAAAAATAATTTATTGCTCTTTTTATTTTTTCAGAAAACATAGATAATTTCCTTTTGTATAATGTCTCACCTGCTATTTTATCATAATTTTTTCAATACGTCAAATAATATCTTGACAAACAAAAATAACAGTGTTATAATATATCTGTAAATACCCCATGGGGGTATATCAGGGAGGCGCATATTTAATGGAAGGAAACAATAAAAAATGCTGCTGTGAATGTCACAAGACCACCGAGCGAAGTATTGAAGAAAAGAAAAAGCTGCTCAACCGCCTAAGCCGCATTGAGGGGCAGATACGCGGCATAAAAGGCATGGTAGAAAAAGATGCCTACTGCGCCGACATTCTCACCCAGTGCGCCGCCGTAAACGCCGCTGTGAATGCTTTCAACCGCGATTTAATTGTGCGGCATATAAAAAGCTGTGTCGTCCGCGACCTTAAAGAGGGCAAAGAAGACGTTATTGACGAGCTTGCCGACGTTATGCAGCGGCTGATGAAATAGAGGTGCAGTCATGGAAAATACCAAGCAATATATAGTAACGGGCATGACCTGCGCCGCCTGTGTGAGCAGAGTTGAAAAGGCTGTCTCAAAGGTGCAGGGGGTAGAAAGCTGCTCTGTCAGCCTGCTTACAAATTCTATGGCGGTAGAGGGCAAAGCTAAGCCCGATGACGTAATATCGGCAGTAACGGCGGCAGGGTATGGCGCAAGCGTAAAGGGCGCTGAAAAGACTACACGCTCAGCCGATGAAGACCAGCTTAAAGACCGCGATACACCGCTGCTTTTGAAAAGGTTTCTGTCATCGCTTATTTTCCTCGCCGTGCTTATGTATATCTCAATGGGTCACACCATGTGGGGTTGGAGGCTGCCAAGCTTTTTTGAGGGCAACCATGTTGCAGTTGGGCTGGCGCAGCTTTTGCTTACCGCAATAATTATGGTGATAAATCAGAAGTTCTTCATAAGCGGCTTTAAGAGCCTGTGGCACCGCTCGCCTAATATGGATGCGCTTGTGTCGCTGGGTTCTGCCGCGGCTTTCATATACAGCACCGCCGCACTTTTTGTAATGACCGATGCGCAGATCAAAGGCGACAGCGACAAGGTAATGAGCCTTATGCACGAGTTTTATTTTGAATCTGCGGCTATGATTCTTGCGCTGATAACGCTGGGTAAAATGCTCGAAGCGCGTTCAAAGGGCAAGACTACCAACGCTCTAAAAAGCCTTATGAAGCTTTCACCAAAGACAGCGAACGTTATTATAGACGGCGTTGAAACCACCGTACCCGTTGAGCAGGTGACAAAGGGCGATATTTTTGCAGTGCGACCCGGTGAGAGCATACCTGTTGACGGCGTTGTTGCCGAGGGCGGCAGTGCAGTTGATGAATCCGCCCTGACAGGCGAGAGCATACCCGTTGACAAGGCGGTCGGCTCGCCCGTTTCGGCAGGAACTATAAATCAGTCGGGCTATATAAAATGCCGCGCAACAAGGGTCGGAGAGGACACCACTCTTTCGCAGATAATTAAAACGGTAAGTGATGCCGCAGCCACAAAAGCCCCCATAGCGCGTGTGGCAGACAAGGTGTCGGGCGTGTTCGTTCCCACCGTTATAACCATTGCTTTTATTACCACTGTTATATGGCTTATTTTGGGTAAGTCTTTTGGCTTTGCAATAGCAAGGGGCATTTCGGTGCTGGTTATAAGCTGCCCCTGCGCTTTAGGTCTTGCTACACCCGTTGCGATAATGGTCGGCAGCGGCGTTGGCGCAAAAAACGGCATACTTTTCAAAACTGCTTCTGCTCTTGAAAATCTGGGCAGGTCAACTATCGCGGTTCTTGACAAAACCGGCACTATAACTTTAGGTCAGCCGCAGGTGACTGACATTGTTACCGCAGGTGGTTTTTCGGAAAACGAGCTTGTTTCCCTTGCATATTCTCTTGAAAAAAAGAGCGAGCACCCACTTGCGCGTGCCGTAACTCAGTATGCAGAAAAAAATAATATAGCTTTTACAGATACGCAGGATTTTAAAGCGCTGGCAGGCAACGGTCTTACAGCTTTTGCAGACGGCGAAAAACTTTCGGGCGGAAGCTATGAGTTTATAAAAACCGCAGCCGAGATACCGAGCGATATAAAAAAGCGTTCCGAGCAGCTTTCAGAAAACGGCAAAACACCGCTGTTTTTTGCAAAGGGTGATAAGCTGTGCGGCGTTATAGCCGTTGCAGATGTTATTAAAGAGGACAGTCCGCAGGCGGTGAGAGAGCTGCAAGATATGGGCGTGCGCGTTGTTATGCTTACGGGAGATAACGAGCGCACCGCAAGGGCTATAGGCAGTCAGGCAGGCGTTGATGAGGTCATAGCAGGCGTTATGCCGCAGGGCAAAGAAAGAGCCGTCAGCCGCCTGAAAGAGCAAGGCAAGGTGGTAATGGTCGGCGACGGCATAAACGATGCCCCTGCCCTTACCGCCGCCGATGTAGGCATAGCCATAGGCGCAGGAACAGACGTTGCAATTGATGCGGCAGACATAGTGCTTATGAACAGCCGCCTTGCTGATGTTCCTGCCGCTATAAGGCTAAGCCGCGCAACACTGCGCAACATTCACGAAAATCTGTTCTGGGCATTTATATATAATACGCTCGGCATACCGCTTGCGGCAGGGGTGTTCATATCGCTGCTCGGCTGGCAGCTAAACCCTATGTTTGCCGCCGCCGCGATGAGTTTATCAAGCTTTTGTGTAGTTACCAATGCTTTAAGGCTGAACCTGTTCAACATACGCCAATGCAGAGTACGCAAAAGCGGCAATGCTAAAACAGATATACAAGTAACAAGAGAGGAGGTTGATACCATGGAAAAGACTATAAAAATTGAAGGCATGATGTGCCATCACTGCGAGATGCACGTTCAGAATGCTCTGGAAGCTATTGACGGCGTTTCAAAGGCTGAGGCAAGCCACGAAAAAGGCGAGGCTAAAGTAACTCTTACAAAAGATGTTGACAATGAAACACTGAAAAAGGCTGTCGAGGCACAAGAATACAAAGTCCTGTGCATAGAATAATCTATGCATACAAGATAGAGCATACCGAGGTGGTGTGCTCTTTTTTCTTGTTAAAAAACCGCGAATATTGTATAATTATAGTGAAAGGAGGTCTTTCGCTATGTTTGAAAATTTTGAAAGACATTTAAAAGAACAGGAACTGTCAAAAAACACTGTAGACTCATATATGTTCGCGGTAAGGCAGTTTCACGAAAACTACGGCACTGTTACACTGAAGAACCTGCGTTCATACAAAACGTGGCTGATCGAAAACTACAAACCAAAGACCGTAAACCTGCGGCTGAGGGCAATGAATTGCTATCTTGAGAGCATAGGCAAGGAGAAGTGGAAACAGCCCGTTGTGAAGATCCAGAACAAAACATTTCTTGAAAACGTCATCAGCGAGGCAGACTATGAATACTTCAAAAGCCGCCTGAAGGAGGACGGCGAGATGTTCTGGTATTTCGTCATACGCTTTCTTGCCGCAACGGGCGCGCGGGTAAGCGAACTTATCCAAATAAAAGCGGAACACATACGGCTCGGCTACCTCGATCTTTACTCAAAAGGAGGCAAGCTGAGACGTATATATTTTCCCTCATCGCTGCAAAAAGAGGCGCTTGAATGGCTTGCGGAAAGCGGCGTAAAAAGCGGCTTTGTTTTTCTCAACAAATACGGAGAACGAATTACCACGCGCGGCATTTCGGGGCAGCTAAAACGCTTTGCAGGGCGCTATGGCATTGATACCGCGGTGGTTTATCCGCACTCTTTCCGCCACAGGTTTGCAAAAAGCTTTTTAGAGCGCTGCAACGATATTGCTTTTCTTGCCGACCTTATGGGGCATGAGAGCATTGAGACCACGCGCATATATCTGCGAAAGACCGCCACCGAACAGCGTGAGATAGTCAACAAGGTGGTCGACTGGTAGACCTTGCACGGTTTTGTGTAAAAAATGCCCTGCGGCTCTTGAAAAATTCTTGCATATGGTATATAATAAATATAACTATGTAGTAATGACCCGAAAGGCGGTAATATATATGATAACAATGCTTGCAGGCAAAAGCGGTATGCAGAATGTGTACGCGCCGCTGCCGTTTGTGGCGCACCTTGTTTTCTGCGCGCTGGCAACACTTTTGTATGCTGTGCTTTTCAACAGGCGCGGCAAAAGGCACTACCTTGTGCTGATGATAGCCATTGACCTCACGCTGATGACACAGTTCTGGACGGACGAACTGGTTATTTTTGCGGTAGGTTTTGCAGAAGTTGTAATGCTTATCATAGCAGGCGTGCTGGCGTATAAAAGCGCACAGGAGGACAAAGAGCTGGCAGAAAAGCGCAAGCAGGAAGCCAGAATACGCCGAATGGAGCGTGAAGAGCGGCTGAGATCTGAAAAGCTTTTTGTAAAGCAGGAGTATATAGACAAAAATTTCGGGAAAGGCATTGTTGACCACGCATTTGACGAGGACGACGACGAGTAAAACATATGAAAAAGCTTGTTATTCTTGACAGTGAAACGGTAACAAAAGGTGATGTTTCTTTAGATGAAGTGACCGCCCTGTGCGAAAGCAAAATTTTCGGCTATACCCCAAATGATGAAGTCGCCGACAGGATAGGTGATGCCGATGCGGTAATATGCAACAAATGCCTTATCACCGAAGATGTTTTTGAAAAGTGTGCTAATCTTAAATACGTCGGTCTTTTTGCAACGGGCTATAACAATGTTGATATTCAGGCAGCCAAAATGCATGGCGCGGCGGTGTGCAATGTGCCAAGCTATTCAACAAATTCGGTGGCACAGCATACGTTTGCTTTTCTGCTCAATTACTTCAATAAGACCGCTAAATACGCCGAAACGGTAGCCAACGGCGACTGGGTGAATTATAAGCTGTTTTCATACTTTTATATACCTATTACAGAGCTTGCAGGGCTTACCTTGGGCATTATAGGCTATGGCGAGATAGGCAGAAAAGTTGCCGAGATCGCAAAGGCTTTTGGCATGAACGTTATTACCTATACGCGCTCGCCGCAAAAGGTTAAAGACGGCACAAGGGTGTGCACCCTGCCGCAGCTTTTAAGTGAAGCAGATGTGGTGTCGCTGCACTGTCCACTGACAAAAGATAACGAAAAGATGATAAACAGTGAGGCTCTCTCACTTATGAAGCCCACCGCGGTACTTATAAACACCGCAAGGGGCGGTCTGATAGACGAGCAGGCGCTGGCAGATGCTTTAAACAGCGGCAGAATAGCCCACGCGTGTTTAGATGTTCTTACAAATGAACCTATGACGGAGGGCTGCCCACTGCGCTGCGCAAAAAACTGCACTATAACGCCGCATATCGCCTGGGCACCATATCAGACAAGGATAAGGCTTTTGAAAGAAGTCGCCGAGAACCTTCACTGCTGGCTTGAAGGCAAGCCTCGGAATAATGTCGTAAAATAAAGGGTGAATGTTATTGTATAGCGAAAAAGTTATATGCATATGCGGCAAGCTGTGCAGCGGCAAAACTACATATGCCAGACGCCTCTGTGAAGAGCGCAGCGCGGTGATCTTGTCTGTTGATGAGATAATGCTTGCTGTGTTCGGTCAGTATGCAGGCGAAAAGCATGAAATTTATGTGCACAGGCTGTATAAATTCCTGTGCGAAAAAGCCGTGCAGATAGTCAAGGCAGGCGTGAACGTGGTGCTTGACTGGGGCTTTTGGACTAAAGACAACCGCGACAAAGCAAAAGCGTTTTTTAATTCACACGGCATACAGTGCGATATACACTATATAGATATCTGCGATGAAGACTGGGAGAAGTTTATTGAAAAGCGAAACGCCTCTGCTTTGGTGCATCAGGATAAAGAATACTATATCGATGGCAAGCTTATAGAAAAATTCAGAAATATGTTTGAGATGCCCTCGAAAGAGGAAATTGATGCATGGATAATAATCTGACCGCAAAGGGAGTTTTAATATGCAAAGCGATAATGAAGTAAAGAAAAGAGTGGTAGTAAAGTTGGGTACTTCTACCCTCACCCATAAAACAGGCAGGCTGAACATTCGCCGCATTGAGCGCATAGTTAAAAACCTTGCCGATATGCATAACGGCGGCTGGGATATAATACTTGTCTCCAGCGGCGCGATAGGTCTTGGCATGGCAAAGCTGGGGCTTATTGAAAAGCCGAAAGATACACCGCTCAAGCAGGCGTGCGCGGCTGTGGGTCAGTGCGAGCTTATGTATTTTTATGACAAGATGTTTTCAGACTATAACCTCAACGTCGCGCAGATGCTTCTTACAAAGTATATTTTGCTGGAAGACAGAAAAAAGAACGTGCAGAACGCGCTGAAAGAACTGCTGAAATTCAACGTCATTCCCATAGTCAACGAAAATGATACCGTGGCTATTGATGAACTTGAACTTGAGGTGGGCGAGAATGATTCTCTTGCCGCTACCGTGGCAGTGCTTGCAGAGGCTGATATGCTGGTTATAATGTCTGATATTGACGGTCTTTACGACGACGACCCAAGAAAGAATCCCGATGCAAAGCTTATCTCGGCAGTTTACGATATAGACGACCATGTAAGAGAGCTTGCAGGCGGCGCAGGCACGGCTCTTGGCAAAGGCGGCATGAAGACCAAGATAGATGCCGCCCAGATAGCTGTAGAAAACGGCATTGATATGCTGATAGTCAACGGCAGAGATCCCGATGTGCTGTATGATGTGTTTGAGCGCAAGCCTGTAGGCACACTGTTCAAAGCCAAAGAAAAGTAAGGGAGGCATAGATATGAACGATCTGAATTATATAGAAGTGCTGGGTGTTAACGCCAAGAAAGCAAGAGCAGAACTCGCCGCGGCTATGACATCTCAGAAAAATGATGCACTCAGCGAGATAGCGCATATTCTGCGAAGAAGCAGTGAAAAAATAATCTCTCAAAACCAGATAGATATAAAAAACGCCAAAGAACGCGGTATGTCTCAGGCAATGCTTGATAGGCTCGCGCTGAATGAAAGCCGTATTGAAGCAATAGCCTGCGCCTGCGAGAATCTTACCAAACTTGACGACCCCGTGGGTATGGTAGACGGCGGCGGAACACGCCCCAACGGCATAAGAATAGTAAAAACGCGCGTGCCGCTGGGCACTATAGGCATGATATATGAAGCGCGCCCGAACGTTACGGTAGATGCCGCGGCTTTGTGCCTTAAAAGCGGCAATGCGGTAATTTTAAGGGGCGGCAAAGAGGCTTACTATTCAAATAAATGCCTCGTTGACCTTATGCGCACGGCTGTTGAGCGCGCAGGCTTTGACCCGAATATAATTCAGCTTGTTGAGAATACCGCGCGTGAAGTCGCCACCATGATGATGAAAGCCAACGGCTATATAGATGTGCTTATTCCTCGTGGCGGCGCAGGGCTGATAAATACCGTGGTGCAGAACGCCACCGTGCCTGTTATAGAGACTGGCAAAGGCAACTGCCATATCTATATTGACGAAAGCGCAGACCTTGATATGGCGGTAGAAGTCACCGACAACGCTAAAACGCAAAGACCCTCGGTGTGCAACGCAATAGAAACTTGCCTTGTGCACAGGGCGGTTGCGGAGAGATTTCTGCTTATGCTGAAAAAGCGGCTTGATAAACACGGCGTTGAAATTCGCGGCGACAGAATGACAAAAATTATCCTCGGCAGCGATGTTGTTGACGTTACCGAGGAGGACTATGCCACCGAGTTTGACGATTATATTCTGGCAGTCAGGGTCGTTGACGACTTTGCGCAGGCTATTGAGCATATACAGAAGTATTCAACGGGTCACAGCGAGTGTATAATTACCGAGAGCCTGTATGCCGCGGAAGAATTTCAGCGCAGAATAGATGCCGCCTGCGTGTATGTAAACTGCTCAACAAGGTTTACAGACGGCGAGCAAATGGGGCTGGGCGCAGAGATAGGCATATCAACGCAAAAGCTGCACACCCGTGGGCCTATGGGGCTGAAAGAGCTCACCACTATAAAGTGGCTGATAAACGGCAACGGACAGATACGGACATAAAGTTTTAGCTATAGAAGAAAGAAACGGTTCTAATCATTTGAGCAGAGCCGTTTTTTGTGTATTGTTTGCGCTCCTGCGCGCTGCGAAAGCAGCAACATTATTATGCAAAATAAAAGGCAGCACTCAATGGCTGCCTTAACAACATCTTGCTTCTTGCCTCTAAATCTCTAGCCTCTAATAGTGGTCAGCACCACCCCGGCAGCAGCCCCTATTATCGTACCGCACACCGCGTAGTATACCTTGACCGATACCCCCAGCTTTACGCATATCACCATGATGACCGCCGCCGCCAGCATCGAGAACAAAAACAGTCCGCCAAAGCAAAGCGAAAGCCTGTTGCGCCTTGCCCACTGCCGCAGCTTGCCGCCCTCGTTTGGCTCACTTTTCTTTGCGTGCCGCCTTAAAAATGCGCCTAAAAAAGCACAGACTGCCGCTGTAAAAACAAACGGCAGTCCTGCATATAAAAGCATTGTTTCCATTATAGAACTCTTACGCCCACAACGCCGTCGATAGCCTTTATAGCCTCAACGTCAACGCTGCCTGCAACGTCAAGCATGGTGTAAGACCAGTCTTTCTTGGACTTGTTCACCATGTTCTCAATGTTCGCGCCCTTTTCTGCAACCGTTCCTGTTATCTGCGTAAGCAGTGCGGGAATGTTCTTGTGCAGCACGCATACAAGGTGATCGCCCGTCTTGGCAAGCTCTGCGTTCGGGAAGTTTACAGAATTCTTTATAGTGCCCTTCTCGATGTAGTCAATAAGCTCGTGAGCCGCCATAACAGCGCAATTGTCTTCAGACTCGGGCGTAGAAGCGCCCAGGTGCGGCAGAACTATAACGCCGTCAACGCCGAGAACTACATCGTCTGCAAAGTCTGTAACATACTTGGCAACCTTGCCGTCTGCAATAGCCTTTACTACCGCTTCACTGTTTACCAGCTCGCCTCTTGCAAGGTTTATTATGCGAACGCCGTCTTTCATCGCAGCTATCTGCGCTTCATCTATCATGTTCTTGCCCTCAGGGGTGTAAGGAACATGAAGCGTGATGTAATCGCTGTTTTTGTAGATGTCGTTTATATCAGCAACTACCTTTACCTGCGGCTTCAGATTAAGAGCCGCATTAACGGACAGATACGGGTCGTAGCCTATAACGTCCATGCCGAGAGATATAGCCGCGTTAGCTATCTTTCCGCCTATTGCGCCCAGACCTATAACGCCGAGCGTTTTGCCCATTATCTCAGGGCCTGCATACTTAGCCTTGCCGCCCTCAACAGTCTTGGGAGCGTCGGGTGTGCCTTTGAGCGAAGCAGCCCACGCAGCAGCCTCTGTTATCTTTCTTGAAGAAAGCAGCAGAGCGCATATAGCAAGCTCTTTAACAGCGTTTGAGTTAGCGCCCGGGGTGTTGAATACAACAATGCCCTCCTGAGCGCATCTGTCAACGGGTATGTTGTTTACGCCTGCGCCTGCCCTTGCAATAGCAAGCAGCTCGCTGCCAAACTCCATCTCATGCATTTTTGCTGAGCGCACCATTATAGCGGTAGGGTTTTCAATAGAATCCCCTACAGCATAAGCCGCCCTGTCGAAAATATCTGTGCCGCAAGCGGCTATTTTGTTAAGAGTAAGAATATTGTACATTTATATGACCTCTTTCATGTCTGATGCTCAACTGCGCAGCATCAGGTAATAACACGAACTATTATAATACCCAGTACAGCGAGAATGCCGCACACAGCGGCTATCTTCCCTCTGATACTGTTTCGCCTTTTTATTCGTTCTTTAGTTTCTTCGCTTAGCTGAAAACTCATGAATTTTCTGCCTCAAACTTCTTCATGAATTCTACAAGCTTCTCAACGCCCTCAATAGGCATAGCGTTGTATATCGAAGCTCTCATGCCGCCGACAGTTCTGTGACCTTTAAGGTTCTCAAAACCAGCCGCCTTAGCCTCTGCAACAAACTTCTTGTCAAGCTCCTCGTTGCCGGTAACGAACGGAACGTTCATAAGGCTTCTGTCTTTCTTTTCAACAGTACCCTTGAACAGCTTGCTCTGGTCGAGGAAGTCGTAAAGTATCTTGGCTTTCTTCTCGTTGTGAGCCTTCATAGCTTCCAGACCGCCCATTTTCTTTATCCACTTGAATACCTTGCCGCAGATGTATATGCCGTAGCAAGGAGGAGTATTGTAAAGAGAATCGTTGTCAGCCTGTGTCTTCCACTTGAGCATGGTGGGCACTGTGGCAGGAATATCATCTCTGATAAGGTCTTCTCTTATTATAGCGATAACAACGCCGGCAGGGCCAACGTTTTTCTGTACGCCGCCGTATATTACGCCGTACTTGGTAACGTCAACAGGCTCCGACAGGAAGCAGGAAGATACGTCTGCTACAAGGTCTTTGCCCTTGGTGTTAGGCAGCTGCCAAAACTTTGTGCCGTATATAGTGTTGTTTTCGCAGATGTAAACATAATCGGCATCCTCGGGAATATCGAGATCCGAGCAGTCGGGTATGTAAGAGAAAGTCTTGTCAGCCGAAGAAGCCACCGCAACAGCCTCGCCGTATTTCTGAGCTTCCTGATAAGCTTTCTTAGCCCACTGACCTGTGATTATGTATGCCGCTTTGCCGTTCTTCATAAGGTTCATAGGTATAGCAGCAAACTGCTGTGATGCGCCGCCCTGAAGGAAAAGCACCTTGTAGTTATCGGGAATGTTCATAAGCTCTCTTATATCCGCCTCGGCGTCCTTGATTATCTTGTCAAACGCCTTTGAACGGTGGCTCATCTCCATAACCGACATACCTGTTCCCTGATAGTCGAGCATTTCCTCTGCTGCTTCTTTCAGAACTTCTTCGGGAAGCACCGCAGGACCTGCGCTGAAATTATAAACTCTGCCCATAATTGATTCCTCCGAATAAAAAATTTTTTGTCGTAAACAATTACAATAAAATACTTTATTATTATACCTCTTTTCGCCCGAAAAGTCAAGAGTGCGAGCAGACTTTTTCGGCATACTTTTAAACCGTTTGCATAATCACTAAATTTAAGTTTGATAATTTGTGAAAACAGCCAAAATAAACTGCTTTTCCAAAGTTTTTATAGACAAAACCCGTTTTATGAAGTATAATTTTAGTATGAAATTAAATTAAGGAGGCTGACAAGCCATGAATCCAACTTTGAAAAAAGGCGTTTGCGAGGCGATAGGCACCTGTGTGCTCGTGCTTTTCGGCTGCGGCACCGCGGTATTTTCCGGCGGCAACTTAGTAGCAACAGCTCTCGCATTCGGTCTATCCATCGTAACAATGGCATACACTATCGGAAAGGTATCGGGCTGCCACGTAAACCCTGCCGTATCGCTCTCTATGTTCCTTGACGGACAGATGTCGATGGCTGAATTTCTCAACTACATCATCTTCCAGTGCATAGGCGCGTTTGTAGGCTCGGGCGTTATAGCCATACTCGTCAAGACCGCAGATATGGATCTGGGCGACGTAAACATGGGCGCTAACGGTTTTGGCAATCTCAACTGGCTGGGCGCACTGCTTACCGAGATAATACTCACATTTGTATTTATCCTCGTTATCTTCGCTGTAACTGACAGAAAAATGAAATCCGCAGGCGTGTTCATAGGTGTTGCACTTACCTTTGTTCATATCCTAGGCATTAACCTTACCGGCACTTCAGTAAACCCTGCAAGAAGCCTTGCACCTGCTATTTTCTCCGCAGGCGCTACCGACTGGGATTCAATAAAGCAGCTGTGGGTATTCATCGTAGGCCCTGCTATAGGCGCAATACTTGCTACAATAGCTAACCGTGCTCTTATCAGAGGCGAAGGCGACGACTAAACGCCGTACAAAAGCTTAACAGCAAAACAAAAGTCCGTTCATAATGAACGGGCTTTTTCTATTAGAGGCAAGAAATTAAGAAGCAAGAGGCAAGAGGTTGTAATTTCAACTTTTGTGTGTAATTATGTTGCTGCTTACGCAGCGCGCAGGAGCGCACACATTGCAAGACTGTAAACAGTCTTGCAAGTGCCGAAGAACCCTCTGCGAGGCTTCTTCCCGTTCTCTAAAAACTTTGTGCGTATCTAAAAAGCCATCGCCGCCAAAAACGGTCGGCGGCGCACACCTTACGGTGTAACGGGCTTTTTCCTTTGTTATCCACAGTACGCAAAGCTTTCAAACCCTGTCAAGAAACTGAAAGTTTTCGATCGACCCTTTTTCAAAAGGGACGCGGGGGAAAGGGGGGCAGAGCCCCCAAACACAGCGTGCGCTCCGAAAAAGGTGAATTGTGAAATAGTCCAGTGGACTATTTCACAAGAGGAAAATCCCTGCAAGAGAGGGATTTTCCTTTGGAAAGCCCCGACTATTTTCCCTGCGCGCGCTTGCATGCGCAATAGCATTGTTAAAAGTTTGCGCTTATGAGCCAGCTATAACTTCACATACAGCACGGCGTTCCATAATGGAACGCGGAAAGAGAGATATGGCTTCTCATTAGGGAACGCCCTCTCTTGCAGGGCGTTCCCTCTTGAAAAACAATCCACAGGATTGTTTTTCAATTCACTCTTTGCGGAGCGCACGTTGTGTTTTGTGGGGCGCCGCCCCACACCCCGCAATCCTTTTGAAAAAGGATTGACCGAAAACTTTCCCTTTCTTGACAAGGTTTAAAAGTTTTGTGTACTGTGGGAACATGGAAGAAGCCTCGCAGAGGGTTCTTCTGCACTTGACCGACTGCTCGCAGGCGGTCAACGTATGCGCTCCAGCAGGTAGCGCGTAAGCGCAAATATTACCTTAAAATTCTACCCTCTGCGCTATAAAGCTTTCAAGCTCTTCAATCTTTACCCTCTGCTGCTCCATGGTATCTCTGTCGCGCACGGTAACACAGCCGTCTTCAAGGGTATCAAAGTCGTATGTTATGCAAAACGGCGTGCCTATCTCGTCTTCGCGGCGGTATCTCTTGCCTATAGTTCCTGCCTCGTCATAGTCTACCATAAACTTCTTTGAAAGCTTCTCATAAAGCTCCGTCGCCTGCTGTGAGAGCTTCTTCGTCAGCGGCAGAACAGCAGCCTTCAGCGGCGCGATCGCAGGGCTCAGCCTGAGCACCGTTCTCACATCGTTTTTCTCGGCGTCTATAACTTCTTCATCATATGCCTCGCACAGCAGCGCAAGCACCGTTCTGTCCAGTCCGTAGGTGGATTCTATTATATACGGAATAAACTTCTCATTAGTCGCAGGGTCTAAATATTCCTGCTTAGTGCCGCTGTATTCCTGGTGGCGCGTAAGGTCAAAATTCGTGCGGTTGTGCGTGCCGTTTATCTCTCCCCAGCCAAACGGGAACAAAAACTCAATATCGCACGCAGCCTTTGCATAGTGCGCCAGCTTTTCGTGGTCGTGGAAGCGCAGATGCTCCGCAGGCAGACCTAAGTCTTCAAAAAACTTCTTGCCGTATTCTTTAAAATAGTCGTAAAGCTCTGTGTCGGTGCCCTCTTTGCAGAAGGTCTGAAACTCCATCTGTTCAAACTCTATCGTTCTGAAAGTAAAATTGCCGGGGGTTATCTCGTTTCTGAAAGCCTTGCCTATCTGACCTATCGAGAACGGCAGTTTTGCCCTCATAGTCCTCTGCACGTTAAGGAAGTTCACATACTCGCCCTGCGCGTTTTCGGGTCGCAGATATATAACGCTCTTTGCATCGTTTGTAACGCCCCTGAACGTCTGAAACATCAGGTTAAATTCGCGTATCTCGGTAAAATTGTGCTTTCCGCAGTGGGGGCATGGTATAGAGTGCGCCTTTATATACTCAAACATCTCCTGCTTTGTCATGCCGTCAGCGTGGGCATTCGGGTCAAAATCGTCTATAAGATTATCGGCGCGGTGGCGCATTTTGCACTCTTTGCAGTCCAGCAAGGGGTCTGAAAAACTTGCCACGTGACCGCTCGCCTCCCACACTCTCGGGTTCATAAGTATGTCGGCATCCACCTCGTAGCTGTTTTTGCGCTCCTGAATAAATCTTTTCCTCCACGCATCTTTAACGTTGTTTTTCAGCCTTGCGCCCAAAGGGCCATAGTCCCAGGTGTTGGCAAGTCCGCCGTATATCTCGCTTCCGGGAAATATAAAACCTCTGTTTTTGCACAGGTTCACAATTGTGTCCATTGATTTTTCCGTGTTTTCCATATTCATTCACCTTTCCAGATATGCTACTATTTATTTTACGATATATTTCCCCACAAGTCAAGTGTTTTTATAAAAATAAGCGCCGCCGACATCTCTGCCGACAGCGCCTTATTATTGTTTTTAATTACTTAGCAACGTTGTCTATCTTGCCGTTTACTTCTTCAACATAGTAGTTTACGCCGTTCTTGTTTGCAGAAACAACTTCTGCCCAAGTCTGAGCATCGCCGTTGGTGGTAGAAGTAGCGGTAACTATCGTGCCAAATGCGGTTTTCATTTCGTCAGATACTGCATTGTAGAACTCAAATACAGGCTTCTCGTTTGCAAGTCTGTAGCACTCCTCGCGCATATCTATCATTTCCTGAGTCCAGCCGTATTCTTCGGTAAGTGTTGCCAGACCTATAGCCTTAACATCTTCTTTAGTGTTTGCAACTCTCTTGCAGAGCATGAATGCCGCAAAGCCTTCGGGGTTCTTAGCGCCCGAGCAGAGGCAGTAGCCCTCAACTCTTGCAGACATATAAGGCTCGGAGCCGTCCTTTGTAGGCATCGGAACGAACATAACTTCGCCGGCAGCAACATCGCCGCAGCAAGCGGTGTTTGCCAAAGTATCTTCTATTTCATAAGGGCCAACAGGTATAAACAGTGTAAGTCCCTGACCGAGACCTTCAGTACCCTCATCGTTAGAACCTCTAGTGTTCCAGTCATTAAGGTGTCTCGGGAATCCTACGCCTGCCTTGGTGAGGTCGTAGATAAGAGTTTCAGCCTCAGCAACACTTGCATCTTCAAGGTGGCTTACAACTTTACCGTCTTCCATGCCTATCAGAGGAATACCTGTGCTCTGCTCAATGGCATCCCACCACCAGTAGCCGTCAAACGCATACTTGTCTGCATCGGCATCGGTGAAGTCTATAGCCATTTCCTGCATTTTGTCCCAAGTCCACTCGCCTTTTTCATAAAGCTCGGCAGGGTCTTCAAAACCGTTCTCTTCAATTACAGTCTTGTTGTAAAGGCAGATAAGGTTAGGAGAGTTCTCTATAACAGCAACATAGTGGCTGTCTTTCAAAGAGAATATATCCATTGTGGGCTTTATGTCTTTCCAGTATTCAGAATTTACATCTATGTAGTCGTCAATGGGCTGGAACATTCCCTGAACAGCACCAACCGGGAAAGCATCCATATCGGAAGCCGGGAACATATCGGGCGAATCGTTTGAAGATACGAGCGATGCCAGCTTTGTGTATCTGCCGTTCCAGTCGGTCTGCACCCATGTTATTTGTCCGTTGTACTTTTCTTTAAAAAGTCTTATGCCGGGGTCTTCAACCTTGCCGTCAGCAGGGTTGATGTCATAGTGTGCAAGCCACTTTACCTCGGTATTGGCAAGATCGGTATTGCCCCAGTCAACGCCGTCTACCGCGCTGTTTATAGCCTCAACCTGCTCGGAATCAAGGTCTTTGCCTGCCGGTGCAGAATTTGAGCTGTCGTCATTTCCGCAAGCCGCAAACGAGAGAGCAGAGATCATAGCTATTGAAAGCGCAAGAAGTCTTTTTGCTTTTCTCATTATAATTTCCTCCTTAAAATAATAGTGATTCTTAAATATCATAAACATATCCATAAGCGACAAAAAACACTATGCCGCTTAATATAATTATATCACAATTTCATTCGTTTCGTCAATCGGCAGTTTGCAATACTATTTACGCCCTATATTGGCGATTTTGCATAACAAAAACGCCGTGAAAACGTTTTACTTTTGTGATAACGTTTTCAATCCTCCGCCCATATTCCGTCGCCCATAGAGCTTATAAAAGCCGTCAGTTCCTCTGCCATTTCATACTGTTCGGGTATGCGCGGATGACCCGGCGTTGCCTTGCCCGTTCTTTTAAACATAAAATGGTATATGCCGCTTTGCTCTCCGCCAAGTTCGTTCTTTATTTCTTCTACAGCCTTATCCCACTGCCCGTCATGGCAAAGCACCGTCAGCAAAAGTATAAATACTGCTTTCGGATAATGAGAGCGCAGAGAGTTTATTATGCTCTTATAGCCCTCTTTCCACTTTTTTCTGTATTCGGGCTGAGTAATATCGCTGTCGGGTCTGCCCTCGTTGTGCTGGTCGTTCTGCCCAACCGCAAACAGCACCACCTGCGGCGTATATCTTGAAAAATCCCACTGCGTACAGCCGCCTTCGGGTATGTAGCACAGCTTGTCATAAACGCTCTCCATGCCAACGCAGTTTGGCGCGTGAAAGTACCCCGTGTCGTCAAAAATAGCAATGCCGCCCTGCGCCACATTGTGCAGCTGCGCGCCTAAATTCCTCGCTGTTATCATAGAGTACGAATACCACGCGTTGTCATAAATGCCGTCGTTATTTTCGGGGTCAAGCGCGCCAACGTTTGCAACTGCTTCGACCACCGCCCCTGCCGATACCGAATCGCCATAGCACTCAATGCGCCTTTGCGGCTGCGGTTTAGCAGGAAGTATCTCGCCGTCCGTTTCAAATCCCAGAAACGCAAAATAGTGCGATGCATCTTGTCTTTTAAAGAATATCACCTCATGCTCTGCGTTTTCGAGACCCTGCGCCAGAGTTATGGTGTACTCACCCTGCCACGCACCGTCCTCGCAGAAGGTGTATTTTTGCTGCCTGCCGTCTATCACCGCGCCGACTTCCTGCGTGTTGTATATGCGGCGGTTGCGAATTTTTGCCTTTATGTAAGTACCCTTAAAACGCACCGTCACCATTGAGTCCGGGTAGTAAAACATCGGCGCTTTCACATCTGCAAAATCTATTCGCCCCATGTAGGAAAGCTGTTTGTCATCAGACGGTATCAAGTTTACTTTTTCCATAAAAAATCACCTGCTTTTTTGTTGTTAATATTATTGTAACCTCTCTTTTTATACTTGTCAAGAAAAGTAATCGTTTACCTTTTAAAATGTTTGTTAAAGCCCTTGATTTTTTACAAAAGCCGTGATATATTTATATTGAGCAGTATATTTTTTACTCTTAAAGATGAAAGGAAAGTGTATAAAATGAAACATGGCAATAAGCTTTTAAAAAGACTTCTCGCCTGCGCTTTGGCAGTATGTACCTGCGCTGCGTTCATGACTTCCTGCGGCAGCGACGACAGCTCATCAGCCGCACCTGCTGACAGCTCCGCGGCAGAAACAACGGCAGCCACCGAGAGCGCTCCCGAAAGCTCGGCGGCGGACGATTCACAGGCAGAGCCGGTAACGCCTATCGACGTAACTCAGGGCGCTACAGATGAAATGCTTGAAAGGGCGTATATTTACAACGGCGACCTCAGCCGTCTTGCGGCAGTTATAAAAAGAGCGCAGGACGACATTCACAACACAACAAACATCTGCTATTTCGGTGACTCCATTTCAGCAGGTTCGGGTGCTTCAAAGAACAGCAATTCTTACGGCGAGCTGTTCAAGAAATGGTGGTATGACAACATCAGCATAAACGTTCAGGTTCATCAGCAGAGCATCGGCGCTACCGACTCTTATCTTGCGGTGCACCGCTTTAAAGGCGATGTTGCCGAGGTTGACTGCCTGCCCACCCTTGACGGCGTTCAGCTTCCGCAGATAATCATAATCGAGTACATAAACGATGAGAACACCGAATTTTACAAAGAAACTATGGACAGCCTTGTAAGAATGGCTCTCTCGCTTGACAGCAACCCTGCCGTTATAATTCTTGAGCCCACCTGCGATAACGGCGCTTCTCCGCAGGATCAGCACCTTGCGGTCGCACAGCACTATAACGTGCCGTTCATCTCTTATCACGATGCCGTTATGCCTGAGATAGAGAAAGGCTCGTTTGCATGGACTGACATTTCAAACGATACCGTTCACCCCAACGACCCCGGTCACGCTATGGTAGCGCAGATGATAGAGGGCTTAGTTACCTATACCATGGACAACATGGACACCATAGGCACTGAGGTAACGCCTTTTGACCCTGCTACAGAGAGCCTTACCGGTGACAAGTATGCAAACGCCGACAGAATAGACAGAGTCAGAACCAGCGATGCAGTAAAATGCGTTGACGAGGGCACTTTCACTGAGCAGTCTGCAAAACAGTGGCCTTACATCAACGACTATGCTACCTACAGCGGCGGCAGCTGCACATGGGAGATAACCGCGCAGAACATAGGCATTGCGTACTACAAAACTACAAACGGTCTGACGGGCAAAGCCACCGTTACTGTTGACGGCGAAGAAGTTACGACACTTGACGGCGACTTCCCGGACGGCTGGGGTAACTATACCGAGATAGAATCTATCTATCAAGGCGACAAGACCGAAAAGCACACGGTAACTCTCACCGTTCCCGAAGGCGATGCTGACGACTTCTACATTCTCAGCTGGCTGATAAGCTAAAACAAGCAAAACATAAGACCCGTTCGGTATTTTTTCCGATCGGGTCTTTTTTACGTCTGTGCAATTATTTTTCAGGCGTTTTTTCTTTTTCGTGTTTTTTTCTGTACTTGTTAATAGTACGCTGCAAAGACTTTATCTCTTCTCCCGTAAGACCGGAAACATCAAGAGTCACTCTATTGTTAAGCTCAAGCAGAGAATCAACGGGAATGTCGAAAAATTCCGATATCTTTACGATTATCTCGGTAGACGGATTTCTTTTGGATTTTTCGTAGTAGCATATCGCAGAGCGCGAAAGCCCCAGCACCTCCGCTAAATCAAGCTGAGAATAGCCTGCCTCGATCCTTAACTGTTTCAGTCTTTCACCAAAATAGATCATATGTACACCTCCTCGTATAATAAAGATGTATTCTAATTGCCTTTTAAAGACAAATAGGATATAATACAAGTATCGGATAGG
>CANRIA010000022.1 GCA_947630555.1 uncultured Clostridia bacterium | reverse complement strand
GAAATTGAACGGCTACTCGACGCGCCTGATGTGGGAACGCCTATTGGTAAGCGCGATTATGCCATTATGCTTTTGGCAGCTCAGACAGGTCTCCGCGCCTGCGATATTGTTAATCTCAAGCGAGAGGATATCGACTGGCGGGCACGGGAGATTCGCATTGTTCAGCAAAAAACCGGAAAACCATTGAGCCTGCCCCTTGAACCCGAAAGCGGGAATGCCATCGCGGATTATTTGCTAAATGCTCGACCTAAAAGCGATTTGCCATATATTTTTCTATGCCATGTCGGGGTTCTACGTCCCATTAACAATCGTAGTGCCAGTGCCATCGTTACTAAATATCTGCATCGTGCGGAAATTGTTTCAACCATACCCCGCAGAGGATTTCACAGCTTTCGCCGGTCGTTCGGAACCCGCTTGCTGAAAAATGAAATACCGCTTGAATTACTCCAACAGCTTTTAGGGCATTCCAAGATAGATTCGGCTAAGCCATATCTCTCCGTGGATGAATTAGGCTTGAAAAATTGTGCTTTGGGTCTTGTTGCCCGTACAAAGGCAGGTGTTCAAGCATGAACTATACTTTTGAGAGCCTTTTTGCCCAGCGCCTATACGAATTTATACAGCAAAAAAATGCTGTCGGGTTTCCTTATGCTGAATCAACCCGTTTGTTATCCGAGTTTGATCGATTCTGCCTTAAGCAATTTCCAAACGAAGCAACTTTAACCAAGGAGATTTGCTTGGCATGGGCAATTCGGAGAGATACCGAAGGAAACAACACGTTTCGTAATCGTTTAATGCCGGTCAGGGAGTTTGCCCGATACCTTAATCGCTGTGGTGAGCCGGCGTTTGTACTTCACCCCAATTTTGCCAAGAAAGGGCCACGGCATATTCCACACATTTACAGTGAAGAAGAAATTGTAGCGCTGTGGGAGGCTTTAGATCAACTCAAGCCGCGAAAAAGGTATCCTATACGCCATTTTGTAATTCCAACTCTTGTCCGGTTACTGTATTGCTGTGGTCTGCGTCCCTGTGAGGCCCGGAAACTCCGCGTTGCCGATGTTGATTTGAAAAAAGGTCGCTTGGACATTATGGAGAGCAAAGGCCACAAAAGTCGCATTGTAATGATGGCAGACGATGTTACAGAAATGTGCCGTCGGTATGACGAAACCGTTTCTAAAATTATGCCACGACGCGAACTGTTTTTCCCAAATTCAGAAGGAAATATTTACGGAAAAGTGGGAATTGAAAAAACTTTTCGCATTGTGAAAGTCAAAGCAGGCATCGAAATATCCGGCGAGCATTCTCCCAGACTTTATGACTTCAGGCACACATTTGCGACGCACCGTTTGTACCAGTGGATGCACGAGGGGAAAGATGTAACCGCCATGCTGCCGTACCTCAGTGCCTATATGGGGCATGCGCAGCTTAGTGATACGTATTATTATATCCATCTGGTACCGGGTTTGTTTGAAAAAATGGCAGGATTTGATTATTCAGCTTCAAACTATCTCTTGCCGGAGGTGGAGTACGATGAATGATTTCTTTCATGCTGTCAGAAGCTTTCTATTAGAATATTTGCCGAATCAAAGGTGTTTTAGCGAAAACACAGTGAGATCATACCGACAGGCATTAAATCTATTCATTCTATATTTGCGAACTGAGCAAAAACTAACCATTAGACAGATACGGTTTGACACCTTAAATCGGGAGATGATTCTAAATTTCCTTGATTGGCTTGAAACTGATCGGCATTGTGGCGCGAGTACTCGCAATCAAAGGCTTATGGTGTTGCGCTCCTTTTTCGATTACGCTGGAATGCTTGACTGTTCACAGATTGCGTTGAGCGTGGCCGTCCAGAATGTTCCGCTTAAAGCAGCGCAGGGTAAGGTGGTGGAATATCTTTCGGAACATGCACTTGAGAGTTTATTAAAGCAGCCTAATCCGGCTAAAAGAACCGAACTGCGTAATCTGTTTTTCATGGTTCTGATGTACGATACAGCAGCGCGGTGCGGAGAACTTCTCAGCATGAAGGTTCGTGATCTTCGCCTTAATGTTCAATATCCAGTCGCCTATTTACACGGGAAAGGTAACAAAACTCGTACCGTTCCATTACTTGCAAGAACAGTTGAGCATTGTGAGCGATATTTGCGCACATTCCATCCGAATGAACCGGCGGACAGTGAAAAGCCTTTGTTTTATACCATTATTCACGGAATACAACAGCAAATGTCTGCGGATACGGTTGCGTTATTTCTTAAGAAATATGGTAAAATGGCTCACAATTCCTGTCCTGAAGTTCCTGCTCATATCCATGCACACATGCTCCGCCATACGAGAGCAATGCACCTATACCATCAAGGGATGCCGATGATGCTTCTTTCTGAATACCTTGGCCACGCCAGTGAAGAAACAACTAAAGTTTACGCTTATGCCGATACCGAAATGAAACGTGCAGCAATTGACAAGGCCGATATTGTCCGTAATGGGGCATCTCAGCCTGCATCAATCTGGATTGATGATGAGGAAATGATTCTTAAGTTATCCGGCCTAATTTGATAAATGGACATTTTATTATCCCGAAGTTTTTGCCCGCAATTCCTTTATTTATATGGGGTGCAACTCAAACTTCGGGATAACTATTTCTTCGGCATAACTCTGGCAAGGGAATCCTCCGCAAATAAGGTCGATATCCGGCAGTTCTTCGGGGTCGATCTTTCTTGCGTCCTCAAAATACATCTCTCCTTTCGTATTGTATAAGGCCTCATACGCCTGCTTTGCGTACTTATCTATCTCGCAGTACCCTACACATTCAAATCCGCCGACCTTTTCAAGACCCGATCTGAATCCGCCTATGCCTGCGAACATATCGAAATATTTTATCATCGCATTCCACCTTTCATAAAAAAACAGTCTGATGTTACTCAGACCGTTTGCATACTCATATCGTCCTGTTCTTCAACTTCTTCGGCATTATCCGATGGCTCCCTGACAATGTGAAAGCTGTCCACTCCAGGAATAAGCGCCAGCGTTCTGCCGTTCTGCCAGTCAACGTGTATCTGCCCTGAATCGTCGACAAAATCGACCTTTCCGATAGTTCCGCTTTCAACAGGCGCGAGATCGTCGTCCATGCTGTCGCAGCATATTTTTGTGCCGTGCGGATAGATCCTTTTCAGCCGGTCGATTTTCTTTTCGTTATAAAACACCTGATCACCCCATATTCATTTCAATATTTTCTTCGATCTCTTCTTCGCTTTCATCGTCGCTTTCTTCTTCGATCTCATCTTCGTTTTCTTCTTCACCTTCTTCTGTTTCCTCAGCTTCTTCAGAAGTTTCCTCGCTGTCTGAAACAGTTTCATTCTGAGAAACCTCCTGACGAGCAGCAAGATCACGCTCGATCTCTGTTTTTATCAGACCGATTACAAATTCTTTCTGAGTCATGTGATTGCGGCTAAGATAGTCCTTGATCTGCTGAAAAAGTTCTTCTTATCATCACCAAAAATAAATCAGCACCTTTTAGGAGAAAAGCTGTAAACAGGCAATTTCTTTACAGAAAGGTACTGATTAATAATCACTAATTCTTTAGTTTTTTAAGGTTACACATTGCTGAAAGAGAATCCTTTTGTGGATTCCACTTTGGTTTTATGTATTTATGTCGTTCTTCTTCAAGAGTAGATAATGCGGCAATTTCTTGCTCTATGGTTATGTCTAAATAACGCATTGTAGTATTCAACTGTTCATGCCCAAGAAGGAACGATATCTGTATAATATTTATTCCATCCTCAAGCCAGTGTGTTGCTTTTGCATGACGGAACTGATGAGCATGAAGATCTAAAGGAACATCACTGCATTTTTCATGTGCAGATATAGCATATTTTTTTAGCATTTTTCGTATTGCTCCTTGTGACATTTTGCTTTTCACACCGGAGTTACGAGAATAAAAGAGATACGCATCAGGATCGGGATCCTCGCCATGAAATATATGAATATATTGCCTTAAATGTGCAATTGCTTTGGGTGGAAGATACAATGTACGAGCTTTATCACCTTTTCCGACAATATTCACATAAGGCTTTTTGGAGTCTAACATAAGGCGTTCGTTTTTAATTGATAATATCTCATCCAACCGTGCTGCTGTTCCATAAAGGATCGTTAAAAAAGTCAGATCTCGGATACCGGTCTTTGTATGCTGATCAGGCTCTGCTAAAATAGCCGAAACAGCATTCCTTGTAAGACCATTGATCTTCTTTTTAGTGGTCTTTAGGGGCAGAACATTTGTGGCTTCTGAGTTCAAATAATAATATTTTGCATCTCTTGAAGCCAGATATCTGATAAAAGTGCGAATAGATGAAAGCCTGTTGTTACAGGTCTCAGGACTACATCTGCGTTCTGTAGAAAGCCATTTTATCCATTCTTCTATCTTTTTTTGCTCAAAGCAGCTTTTTGAAAATTCAGATGGCTTAATATTGCAGAAATCCTCAAGAAATCCAATGTATAACGTAAGGGCAATTTCATATCCGCGCATCGTATTTTCACTGTTTGTCAACAGTGAGGGTGCATATTCACACAGAAAAGATGAAATATATCTTGCAATGGTCAATGCTTCTTGATCAGATCTGCTCATATGGGATCACCTCCGGAACAATTGAATTAAATCCTTCGCCGCTTTTATTATCAAGAATATCTGCCATAACCGGTGCAAGAGAATAATAGTATTTTGTACTTTCTAAAGATGTATGCCCCATACTTTTACTCAAATAAAGAAATTTATCATGAAACTCAAATCCTTTTCCGATCCAAGTATTGATGTTCGTGACCGCATAATTATGTCTGAAATCATATGGAACCGCTTTAACTTTACTGATGCTGTCCCAGACCTTATGAAATTCATATCCCAGCATTGAGGGTGATAAAGATTCTCCTCCTTTTCCCGGAAAGAAAACAGCACGTTTAGGATAAAACCGTCGGGCCGTTAACTCGTAAGACCGGAGCATATTTACAGTATCATTGTGTAAAGCCACATAATGCTGTATGTCACCTTTGGTTTTACGGATATTAATGACTGCATTCTCAAAATCAATATCTGACGGATTGAGCAAACGTGCTTCGGTTGTTCTCATTCCACTGCTGTAAAGAAGGCGGAACATTACGGCAATTGTAAGAGCTCTGAATGCCTTTTCTTTAGTTGATGCTGTTTTTACTCTCCTGTCACATTCGTTAAAGAAAGAAATCAGTTCTTCTTCGCTGAAAATATGCGGTATATGATTTCTTCCTTGTTTTGTTGGCATTTCCGGAACACTTATTGAATTATCTCCACGATCTATGAGATATTTCACCAATTGTATTACAGGATAGCATCTATCGATAAATGATCGTTTAGCCTCAGTTTCTCTCTGTTTGCACCAACCATCCAACATTTGTTGGTTGATCCCATATGTATCAGGAAAATTACGAGAGCAATATCTATCAAAATAAACCAAATTTTTCTCAGACACAAGATTCCACCGGTTTGCAGCAATACGGTATTTTACAAACGCTTTAATTATACTTTCTCTTTCAATGCTGTATTCATACATAAAAGAAAACCTCCTCAGATATAGGATATTTTTCAAGTCCGAGAGCACATTCCCTAAGGTGTTTCATATCTGCATACAAATATGCATCCAATGACTTTGGGTTGCTGTGACCTACTATTGCGCTGATCACCGGAATAGGTACATTATTCTCGACCATTCGAGATACGACTCTGTGTCTAAAAATATGACTGCCTTTTCGGTCACCCTTATTCTGACGTATAGAGGCTGCCTTCATAACTTTGAAAACAGTCCACTGTACAGCGCCCTTTATTAGCTTTCGATACGGAGCACGGTCAGTTACGAAAAGGTATGGTGAATCTGTTTTTGGACGTTCATTTAAACAATAATCTATAATTGCGTTTCCAACTATTGCTGTAAGAGGGATCTTTGCTTCAGTTCCTGTTTTTTGTTGTATGAAACTAATAACAGACTGATGAAGATCTACTGAATCCAGTTTTAATCCGCAGATATCTGAGCATCTCATTCCGGTATAATACAAAAGTGTTCCGATAGCACGATTTTTAAACGAAAGATCGTTTTTATCATCTTCTAAAGCACGACAGAATGCATTACATTCAGATTCCGTAAGATACTGAATATTAACCCTCCTTTTTCTGATCCTGGGAATATAAGAAAGGATCCTACTGCATTCATTCGATTCATAATTCATTGCATCTTTTAAGAAAACAGCAATGCTTGACGCAGTCGAATGGTCATGAAGAAAAACACCATCTTTGTAAAAAAACAATAGCACACCTTCTTCTGATATTTTTGAAAGTGTATTTTCACCGATGATCTGCAATGAATATAAAAGCAAACTGATTTCTGAACGCTTCTTACGTATCGTTGATGGTTTTAAGCCCCGCATTTCTTCGATCTGACATCCAAAATCAACTATTTCTTTGAATTCTGAATTTAAGTTCAAATAAGCGCTCTTGCGAGGACACAGAGGATTCTGAACCTCTCTGTTTCGTGGAAATAGACCTTTAAGGTGGTAATTTTCTAAAAGTCCTAAAACCCTGCGAATATCATTAAGATAACCTTTTTTATGATTTCCATTTAAATACCAATTCCATATGTCTGCATATGAATCCCATTTAATTGTCCTTGAAAGCACAATAATACGTGAAGCTATAAATTTAATTTTTCTAATATAATCATGGCTGTATCCGTGTTCTTTCATATAAGAGATCAATTCGTTCATCTTAGACTGTAAGTATGTTAAGTCAAGTTCACCAATGCTTGGTTTAATACACTTGAGCTGAGGCTGTATTCCTGCACGGGATGGAAAAATGCCATATTTGAACCAGTGTTCATATTTATCCAAAACCGCAAAAACTTCATACAAGTATTTTTTTGACAGGTTCTGCTTACTGTACCATTCTTTTATTTCAGAAAAAGTATTCCATTCGATAGTCCTTGACTTCAGTACTATTCTCTCAATAATGGAATGAGCCTTGGTAATTACACTATCAGAATAACCCTGATCGCGATAATCGGAAATAAATTTATCTATCTGTCCATATGATGCTATAAGATCCAACTTTCCTTTACTGGTATCTGATTCGGATATACGTTCTTTTCGTGTCATACAACACGGAACACTATTATTGAAGTGATATTCCTTCAATTTGTTGATAATATTATAATACCTATAGCGTGTTTTCTCACTAAGATCGATCCTTTCTCTATAATATTTTTCTGCATCATCATAAGAGTCCCATGTTCCATCTTTTCCATTCTCAATAAGTTTTTTTGACATAGATCTGTATCTGCCTATCTCTTGTGGTGAAAACCCCTTCCGGCTTAACAGATCTAAGTATACCTCGAGATTTTCTTGCCAAAATTCATAAATCATAAAATCTACCTCCTGATAAATAATGTACTTATTATTTTATCAAAAAGTTATAATTTAATCAGTACCTTTCTGTAAAGAAATTGCCTGTTTACAGCTTTTCTCCTAAAAGGTGCTGATTTATTTTTGGTGATGATAAGAAGAAAAATCAGAATGTTCTGATTTTTCTTCCGGCACCTGAAATGCCATTGTCCTCATATTCCCCATAGTTTGTACCTCCTTCGGGTTGATCTCATTTTCTAATGCCCTGCTTACAAATTCGCCCATCGTCATTCCGTGGGATTCTATGTACTCACGCACCTTAGCGTGAAGTTCGGCATCGACCTTTACTGTAATTCCTTTCTGCGGCATCTTTCCAGCTCCTTTCTGAGTGCCCTTGCCACCAATGTGTCCAGCGTTATTCCTTTTTTGCAGAGCAAGTTTTCAACGCTGTCAGCCAGTGCAACAGGTATTTCTGCCTCGATGATCACGGTGTTTTGTTTCATTGCATTACCTCCATTTCAATATTTTCTTCGATCTCTTCTTGTGTACATTGTGACATTTCCTCATAGATGAGTTTAGCCTGCGCAATATACTGCGCATATCTAGCATAGCTGTATCCCTCGGATTCAATGAGAATACCGTCGCCCTGCTCGTTGTCATAAATAAGCAGACAATGAAAGTTATTTTCACTATCGCAATACATCAGATCAACGTTTTCAGCTATAAGGTCATTATCTCTCAGCGGATGATTTTTAAGTTCCAGAAAATCTTCATGAGAAACAGCCAGAGCCTTTTCAACCACGCAGCGATGAACATTGAAATCCGATCGTTTTCTCAGCAGGTCGGAATATATCACCGGTTTTACTTCCATACTACCACCCCCTTTTATTGTAAAAACTCCATATCAAGCGAACCCTTTGTTTCGCAGTCAAACACATCTTTGGCGAACTGCTCCGCCTCGTCAACACTGTTATAGAGTATTTCGTGACCCACCGCTGCGGTAAACTCATCGACTTTTTCAGACTTGTTTTCATCTGCAAAGACCTTGAAATCAAAACCCTGACAAACCAAATCATTTCCGTTGCTGTCGCTGCGGATAATGTGTTCATCGGGAGTTATTTTGATATAAAACCCCTTGTATAACATATAGTCACCCCCTAACTTTGAAACGACATATGAACATCATCGTCAAGATCGCTATCCTCACCAAGCTGCGGATCGTAATATTCCTCAAACAGAACATTCATCTCCGAGGCATGATCATACGCCCTCGCCGCAGCTTCGATCAGATAACTTGTGTCCATTCCGTTGGCTTTGTAGCCGTCCCATATAGTTTGCAGATACTGCTGTGACGGCGGAGAAATGCTACCTCGATTCATAAGATATGCCATGCCCTTGACCGCTTGACCGTTGTACTCAAGCTCAATTTCTTCCTGCCGATAAAGGTTCGGGAAACCCTCATAGCGATTTAATGTTGGGATATCTCGCGGATCTAGTTTCCAAAGCAGGACTGGTACTTCCGCATTCTCATTCTGCACTATCGTAGCCACACCGCGGAACTCCAGTTCCCAGCCTTTCACCATCGCTGACCCTATCACATCTGAGTGCGGACAGCGATGTGCCATCTGCCACGGATTGATATTGCTGCCGTATGCGATGTACAGCACAGGTTTGTCGGGCAGCTTGTATTTTTCTGTTTTCATCATATCACCTCTACATACTCAAATTCATTGCTTCGTTTTCCAAAACGCTTTCACAGTCGCCCACAGCGGCGTTTTGTTCTTCATCGACTGTTATCCCGACATCTTCCGTACTCTGCCACAAAGGCTCTGCACGCTCGTTACGGGCGGCGTTTCGCTCCTGTTTCAGTTTTTCTCTCGCCGCTATGCCGTCCTCCGGGTGCCGCCAGGCAATATCTCCTGAGAGATGTTTCAGCAGGTGCGCACGATAATTTTTAAACTCATCGCCTATAAATCCCAAATTAAGCAGAAAAACACGAAAGCTGTACCTCATGTTGTCACTGTGAGATACAGCAGGAGAGCAATATTTTTTTGTTACCGCCGCATTACTTATTGCCAATGCAAGCAGTATCTGAGCTTTTACTTCACCTGCATGGAGCGATGCATTGCAGGCGCGGATCTCAAAATGCCCATGCTGGAAATAGCTGTGCAAATTAAGGGCATTATACCTCGTGGGATTGTAGTGAATATGTGGACTATCATACGTTCCTGCATACCACAACTCCTTAATGCCGTCCATAGTTTTAGGCTTTTTTTGATTGAGTTTCGCAACAAAGTTTCGGTCTATCTTTTTGCAATAATTCGACCGCAGCGAGGAAACCTGCAAGGCATCCCACAGATAATCCTCTTTACTTGACCAAATATTTATAAGGTTGATCAGGTGCCTGGGCGTAAAATCTGCCGCATCGATATGAATGTGCGTTCCACAGCAATATTGAGACCCTGTAATAGCTCCTGCCCGCCTCAGAGCTCGTATGACCTTTTGCAGCAGATCAAAGTCCTCATATTCCAGCACAGGCGAATTCATTTCGACTTTGTAAAAGCTGTCTGCATAACCGCCGTCTTTCCTGCTGGCTATTATGCTTCTGTCACTGACTATCTGCCATTTTCTGTATTTCTCGTCCCTGACTGTGTATTTGTCATAGCTTCCGCCCTCGTGGCGTATTTCACCTCCCAGTACCTTTTGAATAGCTTTAGCTGCCTCACATCGGGTTATGCCTGTCATCTCGATCTCAATGCCGAACTTTCTTGTTTTAATGCCGCCAAACTTATCTGACATCTCTTTCACCTCCCGTTTTTTGAAAATAAAAAAAGCCGATCGTCTGAAGGTTTTTACCTTCGTCTGATCGGCTTTCTGACGTATTAAACAGTTTCAGTTGTCTGAAATATGCCTTTTGCATCGGTTCATTTCCCGCTTTACAGCAGAAAACGGGGAAATATATCCTTGGAATCGCACCGCGTTTTTTGGGGTGAGCAGACAGCAAAAAAGCCCGAATACTCGGACTTTTTTCGCTCATACATCTTTTTTGTTAAGTATTCATGGTCGAGGTGACAGGACTCGAACCTGCGGCATCTTGGTCCCAAACCAAGCACTCTACCAAACTGAGTTACACCTCGTTGGGCGGAAGACCGCCCTGAATTTTTCATTTTGCTTTTGCTTACTTTGCAGTCTTAGCTGCACCCTCGGCGCTGTCAGAAAGCACGCCTTTAAGGCTTGCCGCGAGACCTGCAAAACTTTGTATCTCGCTGGGGATAATGATCTTTGTAGCCTTGCCGTCGGCAGCCTTCTGGAAGGCTTCGAGGCTCTTGAGGGCTATTACCTGATCATTAGGATTAGCCTCATTCAACTTAACGATAGCATCAGCGAGCGCCTTCTGAACAAGCTCGATAGCCTGCGCTTCACCTTCTGCCTCACGCATTTTCTTCTCGCGAACGGCATCTGCATTAAGAATAAGCGCCTGCTTCTCGGCTTCCGCCCTTAGTATAGCTGCCTGCTTATCAGCCTCGGCGCGGAGTATCTTAGACTCCTTCTCACCTTCTGCAACAAGTATCTGCGACTTCTTTTCACCTTCCGCCTGGAGTATCTTCTCACGGCGTTCACGTTCTGCCTTCATCTGGCGTTCCATCGCATCTTGTATCTCTCTCGGAGGAAGAATGTTTTTCAGCTCAACTTTAAGCACTTTGATGCCCCACCTGTCGGTAGCTTCGTCAAGTATCGAAGTAATGGTCGTGTTTATGTTATCGCGCGAGGTAAGTGTTGCATCAAGTTCCATGCCGCCTATGATGTTACGCAAAGTGGTAGCGGTAAGGTTCTCAATAGCAGACATAGGTCTTTCAACGCCGTAGGTATACTGCTTTGCGTTGGTTACCTGAAAGAACACAACGGTATCTATCTGCATTGAAACGTTATCTTTGGTAATAACCGACTGCGGTCTGAAATCTACAACACGCTCTTTTATAGAAACTTTCTGCGCTATTCTGTCTACAAAAGGCCACAGGAAGATAACACCCGTACCCTTTGCAGAGCTGAACGTACCGAGGCGTTCGATTATATATACATACGCCTGCGGAACTATTTTTATTCTTGTGATAAGATATATCACAGCGATTATCGCTATCGCAATCAGTATTATAACACCAAAATTATCGGGCATATAAAATTCCTCCTTACCCTAATCTTTCAACTATCAGCTTTGAGCCGTCTATGCTGACTATTTTTGCCGTCGCGCCCTCTTCGATTATATCACCGTTCACAGAAAGCGCCGTCCAGTAAGAGCCGTTCAGCTTGGCTCTGCCCTGAGAAAGTTCGTTGTTGATAGTTTCGGTAACTACCACAGTTTTGCCGACATCAAGCTGGGCGTTCGTTTCAGGCTTTGACTTGACCAGCTTTTTGATAGCAGGTCTTGTAGCCAAAAGCGAGACTACCGATGCCACAAGGAATATCAGCAGTTGTACCCACAGCGGCACTTCGGGAAAAAAGATCGCCACTATAAGCGAAAGCAGCGAGCCTAAAGCCAGCCATACCGACACCAGCTGCACCGTTACTGCCTCAAACACGAGGAAAAACACAAATGCCGCTGCCCACAGGATAATATACGCGTAATCCGCCATAAAGTATTCTCCTTTCATAAAGAACCTAAAACGGGTTATGTAAATTTCATTTACGCATATATTATACCACACTTGTTTTTAAAAAGCAATAGTTTTTTGAAAAATTTTTTAAAATTTTTCAATTTGGTGTATTTTCGTACTATTTATCAGCCATAAGCCTTACCATAACAGCCTTTTGGGCGTGCAGGCGGTTCTCAGCCTCGTCAAAAATCTCGTCAGCGTGAGCCTCAAACACCTTGGCGGTTATTTCTTCTTCGCGGTGGGCAGGCAGGCAGTGCTGAACCATTGCATCTTTTTTGGTAACAGACATTATCTCATCATTTACCTGATAGCCTGCGAACACTTTTTTGCGTTCCTCTGCCTCGCTTTCCTCGCCCATTGAAGCCCAGACGTCGGTATAAACAACGTCTGCATCTTTAGCAGCCTCGGCAGGAGATGTGGTAAGCGTGAACTTATCGCCGTATTCCTTTGCAAATTCAAGCACCTGCGCATCGGGCTCGTAACCCTTGGGGCAGGCAACTGCAATGCTCATGCCTACTTTAAGGCAGCCGACTATCAGCGAATTTGCCATATTGTTGCCATCGCCGATAAAGCACAGTTTCAGCCCGTCAAACGTTCCCTTATACTCCCTTATCGTCATAAGGTCGGCAAGCACCTGGCACGGGTGGCAAAAGTCAGTAAGACCATTTATAATAGGTATGCTGCCATACTCAGCAAGGTCTTCTACCTCTTTTTGTGCAAAAGTCCTTATCATTATGCCGTCAAGATACCTAGAAAGCACGCGCGCGGTGTCCTGAACGGGCTCTCCCCTGCCTATCTGCAAATCGCGGTTGGAGAGGAAAAGCGCCTGACCGCCCAGCTGATACATACCCGTTTCAAACGATACCCTCGTCCTTGTTGAGGACTTCTGGAATATCATGCCGAGCGTTTTGCCTTTAAGTATCTTGTGCTCTATACCGTTTTTGTTTTCATACTTCAGCTGATCTGCAAGGTTAAGTATATCTATTATCTCATTCTTGTTAAGATCCAGCAGTTTAAGCAAATGTTCCATGTTGTTACCTCCGTAATATATTATGTATTATTATTTAGTACTTTGTCAAGTATTTCAATGCCTTTATCTATCTCCGCTTTTGTTATAGTCAGCGGAGGGAGCAGCCGCAGCTTTTCCTTTGCCGTAAGCGCCAGCAGACCGTTTTCAAAACACGCTTTGCACACGTCCGCGGCAGTTTTGTCTTTAAGGGTAATGCCTATCATAAGACCTATTCCCGAAAGGCTTTCTACCCCGTCAAGCTCCATAAGTTTTTCTCGCAGATACTCAGACTTTTCGCAAACGCTCTGCAAAAATCCGTCTTCTGTAAGTCTTTCAAGAACTGCCACAGCGCCTGCACAGCAAACGGGGTTGCCGCCAAAGGTAGAGCCGTGAGTACTTTTGCCCAGAACGTCGCAGCAAGTTTCATCTGCAAGGCAGCAGCCCATAGGCAAACCGCCCGCTATACCCTTTGCAAGGGTGGTTATGTTGGGCTTAACGCCGAAGTTTTCGCTTGCCAAAAATTTACCCGTTCTGCCAACGCCCGTCTGCACCTCGTCGGCTATAACAAGAACGTCTTTTTCTTTGCAAAGGCTGAATACTGCATCTACAAAATCTTTATCAAGGGCTATAACGCCGCCCTCGCCCTGAACAAATTCAAGCATAACGGCGCAGACTGTATCGTCCAGCTTGTCTTTCAGGTCTTCGGTATTATTCGCCTCAACGTTCACAAACCCTTCTACAAACGGGAAAAAGTAGTTGTGAAAAACCTCCTGACCCGTTGCCGAAAGCGTTGCAAGCGTTCTTCCGTGAAAGCTGTTCACAAGGGTGATGATATTATGTCTGCCCTTGCCGTATTTATCAAAGCTGTATTTTCTTGCAAGCTTTATAGCGCACTCGTTAGCCTCCGCGCCGCTGTTGCCGAAAAATATCTTTGAATATCCCGTAATGCCGCACAGCTTTTCGGCTAAGTCTGCCTGCACCTTTGTATAGTAGTAATTCGAGGCATGCTGTATCTTTTTTACCTGAGCGCACACCGCATCTGCCCATTTTTCATCACAAAAGCCAAGCGAATTCACCCCTATGCCCGAGCCGAAGTCAACATAGCTTTTGCCGTTCTCGTCTTGAGCCACGCAGCTGCCGCCGTTTTCAAGCACTAAGTCATACCTGCCATAGGTGGGCATAACGTGCTCGTTGAACCTTTCTATTGTACTCATATTTTTCCCTCACTTTTTGCGCATCTTGTTCAAATGCTCTTTTACCTCGTCGGCTGTTATGCCGTCGAGTCTTTTCTTGTCAATGTAAAAAAAGTTATCTTCGGTAAAGAAATATATCTTCTCTTTTGACTGCCGCACATCGTTTATCCTGCTGTAGCTGTAAAAGCTCTCTTTGCCTTTCATAGTCACCGAAAAGCGGTTGTCATAAAACACATATCGCAGAGTAACGTTTAGCAGTCTGTTCTTGTCGGTCTCATAAAGTTTCTGCGCATCAAATATATACGAAAACGTTGAAGAATACGTCAGCAAAAACACAAAGCCTATCGACATTGTTGCCAGCGCGTATTCTATTATTATAATATCGTATATGCAAAACGCCGCGCTTATTGCCGCGCAGGTCAGCAGTATGGGTCGCAGTTTTCTGTCCCTGTGCCGCTTCTGCATTTTTATAAGCTCAAAATACTGCCGCTTGTCGGAGCACACGCCCTGCGCCTCAAATAATACCTTATCCATATCTTTTCCCTTATATGAACTGCGTGCCTATGCCCTCGCTGGAGAGCAGCTCTATCAGTATCGAGTGCGGTATTCTGCCGTCTATTATGCAGGTCTTGTGAACGCCGCGCCTTACAGCCTCAACGCAGCAGTCAATTTTGGGTATCATGCCGCCGCTGATTATCCCCTGCTTTTTAAGATACGGCACTTCGCTCACATTCACTGTGGGAATAAGCGTGTCGGGGTCGTCCTTGTCTTTTAAAAGACCTGCAATGTCGGTCATAAGTATCAAATTCTCGGCTCTCAGGCAGGAGGCTATCCTAGCGGCTGCGGTGTCGGCGTTTATGTTGTATGTCTGACCGTCCTCACTGGTGGCAACGGTAGAGATTATAGGCACATATCCGCCGTTGAGAGCCTCTATTATGGGCTTTGTGGCAACGCTTACTATCTCTCCCACATATCCTAGGTCATTCTCGCCCTCCAGCTTTTTAGCCATTATCATCTGACCGTCAACGCCGCACAGACCAAGCGCCTTGCCGCCGTGCAGCTGCAAATTTGCTACTAAATCTTTGTTCAGCTTTCCTGCAAGCACCATCTGAACTACTTCCATAGTTTCCTTGTCGGTGTATCGCAGACCTCCGATAAACTTGCTTTCAATGTTAAGTCTGCCAAGCATGGCGTTTATCTCAGGGCCGCCGCCGTGCACTAAAACTACCTTTACTCCCACCGCGGTAAGCAGCACTATGTCGGTCATAACGCTCTCTTTCAGCTCGTCGTTGGTCATAGCGTTTCCGCCGTACTTGATAACTACTACCTTGTTGTTGTACCTCTGTATATGAGGCAGGGCATCTATAAGTATACTGCCCCTCGTCACATTGCTGATTTCCATTTTCATCTGTCCTTTTTATTTTATTTGCTAGGTCTATGTTCTGTAATCCCCGTTTATCTTGACGTAGTCATATGTAAGGTCGCAGCCGTATGCAGTAGCTTTACCGCTGCCATTACCCACTGATATGTCAATATATATCTCATCTTCGGCAAGTATCTGCGCCGCCTTCTCCTCCGAAAAAGCAAGCTGACTTCCCTTTTCGCACACCATGAGTTTGCCTGCCGCCGAGCTTAAATACACATCTACATCTGCAATATCGAACTGCGCATCTGCATATCCCACCGCGCAAAGTATCCTGCCGCAGTTGGCGTCCTCGCCAAACATAGCCGCCTTGAAAAGCGATGAGCAAATAACGCTCTTTGCTATAACTATCGCGCTGTCGTCACTCTCCGCCCCCGTAACAGTGCATTCAAGCAGTTTCGTTGCGCCCTCGCCGTCTTTGGCAAGCATTCTTGTAATGTTCATCATAACTATGTAAAGCGCCTTTTTAAAGACCTCAAAGTCCTCTCCGTCAGCCTCTATTTCATCATTTTCAGCCATTCCGTTCGCCATAACGCACACCATATCGTTTGTAGACTGGTCGCCGTCAACGGACAGGCAGTTATACGTTACCTTAACCACTTCAGAAAGAGCCTTTTGCAGCATATCGGCTGATACAGCGCAGTCGGTAGTGATAAAATTCAGCGTGGTAGCCATGTTGGGGTGTATCATACCGCTGCCCTTGCCCATACCGCCTATGCGGCAAACTTTTGAGCCTATACAAAACTGCACCGCGACTTCTTTCTTTACCGTATCGGTGGTCATTATCGCTGTCGCAGCCTCTGCGTTGCCGGTGTAAGAAAGACCTTCTGCAAGGGGCTTTATCGCGCTTTTTACGGCATCTATATTAAGCGGCTGACCTATTACCCCTGTTGAGGCAACTATAACTTCCTGCGGCTGTATGCCAAGAGCCTCGGCAGTAAGGCTGCACATCTGCATAGCCTTTTCAATGCCGTCTGCGTTGCCTGTGTTTGCGTTGCCCGAATTTACTATCACAGCTCTCGCCTTGCCGCCCGTTTTTTCAAGATTTGCTTTGGTAACGGTTATAGGCGCGCCTTTTACCTTGTTTTGCGTATACACCGCCGCCGCGCTGCAAACACGGTCGCTGAGCATCATGGCTATATCGTTCTTGTGAGCTTTGGGCTCATTACCGTCAGGCTTTGCGGAATTTTTTATACCACAGTACACGCCGCTTGCCTTAAAGCCCTTTGCGGCACACACACCGCCCTCAACGTAAGTATATCCGTCAAACTGCTTTAGTGTTATCTCTTTCATGGTCTTCCTCCATATTTTATATAAGCTTTATTTCTATCCCTACCGCGCCGTACTTCTTTATCGCCTCGTCGGAATAATATTCGTTCATATCCTGCGGTTTTGCGCTTTTCACAGTTGTTTCGTCATAGCCGCATTTCAGCAGATCAAGCGAAGAATACAGCGCAGCAAAATCTTTAAAAATATGCATACCGCACACTTTTGCCGCAAGCTTCTCGCCCGTCTGTGTCTGAGTAAACTCTATCTCGTCGTCGACTTTTATTTTCTGCCGCTTTTCGTCATAAAGCCGAAGTTCTATAGTCTTTGCGCCTGTCTTTATCTTTTCAAACGGCTGCGGTGCTAAATTCATGTAATGGCGTATGTCTGTCCTCACGAACTCACACACTGCATCGCGCATTGCAAGTATCTCACTGTCTATCTCTTCAACCGTCATATGCTTCATTTCGCCGATGTCGTTATCCCTTATATAGTCGAAATACTCTGACGCTCCGCGAAGTCTGTCAGTTATCATATCGCTGTCAAGATAGTCAAATATATCACATTCATAACGCTTTATATTTCTGAGCCTGTTAATGTATTCTCCGCATTCGCCCTGCAAAAGCTTTATTCTCTCATACATACTGTTTTCGGGTTTAAGCGGATAGTCTGCGTGCATTTGTTCTTCGGTGTAACCTTCACGGGTGTAAACGTCACGCATAAAACTGCTCCACATATGGTCGCATAACAGATGAACGAAATATCCCCACAAAAAGCTTTCTACGTTTGCGGCAAGCTGTCTGCCTTTCAGCATTTGTTCGTAAAATTTACAGTGATCGCTGTTTCTCTTGTGACCGTCAGCAGCCCAGTGTGTAACAGCGGAATCGGGAAAATATTTTCCATGACCTACCGCCTTTCCGCTGTCAGGAGCAAGAGTACCGACTATATAATCGTCAATACTTCGTATAGGCAAACTTCTTTCGCATTTTTCGGCTAAAATGAGATGTATCAGCCATGTTGCCATAGTTTTTCTCCTATTCCTTGTAAGGCTTGTGCATCACAAACTCCACCTGCGCGCCCAAAAGTTTTTCGCCCTCAAGATCCAGCCTTATAACAAACGGCATAAAATTGACTATCTTCTTAAATTCTTCAAACCCAAACTGCGGATAGTAAAAATTAAGTATCGTACTTAGTGCAGTGCCATGCGTGCCGATAACGATATTTTCACCGCCGTGCTCTTGAAGCAGCTTTTTCAGCGCGCGGATATTTCTTTCCTGCGCCTCGCCAAGGCTCTCGCCGTTTTCTATACGATAGTTAAAGTCTTCCCACTGCTTTTTTGCAAAGTCGAAAAAACCGCTCTCGAACCATTTTCCGCTGGTGCGCTCTCTGAGATCTTCATCTACGAATATCGGCAGCCCGAGCGTATCGGCAAGGTCTTTCACCGTGTCGCAGCTTCTTCTATACGGCGATGATGCTATAAAAGTTATATTTCTGTCTTTAAGCGCCCAAGTTACCGCCTTTGTGTCGCGCAGACCTATCTCGCTGAGCGGTCTTTCTCTGCTTTCGTGCACGCTGTTGTCAGACTGCGCATGGCGCACCAAATACACCTGTGTCATATTCTCTCCTTATATAATGCCGTATTTTCGCTTTAAATTCAATATCCTGCGAACGCTCTCGTCAAGTCTTTCCTGCGTTATCTCGCCGCTTTTCACGGCATTTAGCACCGCATTGTAAGCAGTACCCAGATCGTTCGGCATAAGCACTATGTCAACGCCTGCTTTTATAGCCATTACCGCGCTTTTTGCATCACCGTACTGCTGTCTTAAAGCTTCCATTTCAAGCGAATCGGTCACCACAACGCCGCTAAAGCCCATTTCACCGCGCAGTTTGCCTGTTATAAGTTCATACGAAAGTGATGCAGGCAGCCCGTCAGAAGTTATATTCGGCACATTTATATGCGCTGTCATCACCATGTCTGCGCCTGCATTTATACCGCCTGCAAACGGCAGCATTTCGCACCCTTTCAGCTGCTCCCATGTTTTGTATACTGTAACGCTTTGCTTGTGGGTATCTTCTGTAGTATCGCCATGACCGGGAAAATGTTTCAGGCAGCATATCATGCCCTTGCTGTGAAAGCCCTTTACCGCGCTTGCCACCATTTGTGAAACTCTGCTCGGATCGCTGCCGAAAGCCCTGTCACCTATAACAACATTTTGTGGGTTGGTGTTCACATCTGCAACGGGCGCTAAATCTACATTAAACCCGTAAGTTTTAAGATACGCGCCTATCGTTTCACCTACATTATAAGCCTGCGACGTATCGCCCGTATTGCCGACCGACAGCATACTTGCAAACTTCTGCACTGCAAAACCTGCGCTGTTTGCAATTCGCGCAACTCTGCCGCCCTCCTCGTCAACAGCTATGAAAAGCGGTATTTCACTAGCCGACTGCAAACCGTTTATAAAGCCTTTTATCTGCGAAGGCGACTGTATATTCTGCGCGAACATACACACGCCGCCAACATGATATTTGCTTATGCCGTTTTTGTCGCCGCTGTCGCACTGTGTTGCAGAGCCGCCCAGTTTTTCGGGTCTTACCACAAAAAGCTGACCCACCTTTTCTTCAAGTGTCATGCCCTGCAAAATTTCTTCCACCGTTTTTTGTGAAAGGTCGTTTTGCGGCTTTGGCGCCGTTGTCGTTGTTGTAGTTTTCGGCGGCGCGGTGGTCTGCGGCTTTGTGGTCGTTGCCACGGGCGGTGCAGTTGTCTGCACACTTGGCGCGGCAGATGTTGTTTCAGGCGCAGTTGCAGCGGCAGTGGTCGCCTCGCTTTGCGTAGTGGTTGTTTCGGTTGTGGTTTGTGTCGTTGTCAGCGTTGTAGTTTCAGCGGTAGTTTTTTCTGTAATATCGGTTTGTGTCTGCGTTGTTGTCGTTTCCGATGTCGTCACATAAGATGTCTCGGTGTTTGAGCAGCCGCACAGCATAACAAATGCCATTATAGCTGCTGCAACAGCAAACCTTTTCTTTTTCATGATTTTTCTCTCTTTCAGCAATAAAACTTACAGTCCCGTCGCCTCGTCAAGACCGAGCATTATATTCATGTTCTGAACGGCTGCTCCGCTTGCACCTTTTCCCAGATTGTCCAGCCGTGAGGCAATAAGTATCCTGTCATCATTTCCAAAGACAAATATCTGCATATCGTTTGTTCCCTCCAGCGTGTTTGCAGGCAAAAAACCGTCGGGGAGCGTATCACTGCCGCCAAGTTCCATGACCTTTACAAACCGCTGACCGTCATAATGTTCTTTTAGTATTTTGTGTATATCATTTGGTGTATATTTTTTTGGCAGGGTTCTTGCAATAAGCGGAACGCTCACCACCATGCCTGCGTAAAAATCGTCAACTATCGGGTTGAACATAGGCGGATATTCAAGACCGCATATCTTCTGCATTTCGGGTATGTGCTTGTGCGACTGCGTTAAAGCATACTGGCGCGGAGAGCACATCTCTTTTGTCTTGCCGCCTCCTTCAATAGCCGCTATCATCTTCTTGCCGCCGCCGCTGTATCCCGATACCGCATGCGATATAACGGGGTAGTCTTTCGGCAGCACACCTGCCTGCACCAAGGGGTACACAATGCTTATAAATCCGCTGGCATAGCAGCCCGGGTTTGCCACCCTTTTCGCTGCTCTTATCCTATCCCTGTGGGCCTTTGAAAGTTCGGGAAAACCATATGCCCAGTCGTCGTTTGTTCTGTGCGCGGTAGATGCATCTATAATTCTTGTGCTGTCGTTTTCTGCAAGCGTTACAGCCTCAACAGCCGCCGCATCGGGCAAACACAAAAACGTTATGTCCGACTCGTTTATAAGCCTTTTTCTCTCGTTTACGTCCTTGCGCTTGTCCTCGTCTATCAGCAGTATTTCAAGGTCATCTCTTTTTGCAAACCTCTCATATATCTGAAGTCCCGTAGTACCCTCTTTGCCGTCTATAAAAATCTTCGTCTTCATTTTTGCAATTTCCTCTTAACGTATTCAATCTGTTCTTTAACGCACTCGGGTGCAGGGCCGCCCTTCGCCTTTCTTAGCATAACGCAGCTATCAAGGCTTATAGCTTCGTACACACCCTCGTCAAATACATCGCAAAGAGCCTTGTATTCTTCAATCGGCAGTGTTTCAAGCGTTAAGCCCTTTTCAATGCACTTTGCCACCAGCGTACCGGTAATTTTATATGCATCTCTGAAAGGCATACCCTTTTTTACAAGATAGTCGGCGCAGTCGGTAGCGTTTATAAAGCCCCTCGCCGCGGCGTTTCTCATATTTTCGGGGATAACTTTCATGGTATCAAGCATAGGTATAAATGTTTTAAGGCACAGCTTTACTGTATCAATGGCATCAAATATCGCAGGCTTATCCTCCTGCATATCCTTGTTGTATGCAAGCGGCGTGCCTTTCATCATTGTAAGAAGTGTGTTCAGATCACCGTAAACGCGCGCTGTTTTGCCTCTTATAAGCTCCGTAACATCGGGGTTTTTCTTCTGCGGCATAATCGAAGAACCTGTTGCAAAGGCATCATCAAGCTCTATGAATTTAAACTCCCACGAGCACCACAAAATTATCTCCTCCGAAAAGCGCGAAAGGTGCATCATCAGTATTGAAAGCGCGCTTGCAAGCTCAATGCAGAAATCCCTGTCAGATACGCCGTCAAGCGAATTCTGCGATACCTCATCAAAGCCGAGCAGCTCGCACACCCTCTCCCTGTTTATCGGGTATGTGGTAGAAGCCAGCGCACCGCTGCCCAGCGGCAGAACATTCATACGTTTGTATGTATCTTCAAGCCTGCCCTTGTCGCGCAGAAGCATTTGTGCATAAGCCATTACATGGTGTGCAAAAGTTATCGGCTGGGCCCTTTGCATATGCGTATAGCCCGGCATTATTGTCGTCAGGTTATCTTCCGCAAGCTTTACTATGGTATTTATAAGCTGCTCTATATACGATATGATCTGCGTTATCTCATCGCGCAGATACATTCTTATATCAAGCGCGACCTGATCATTGCGGCTGCGCGCGGTATGCAGTCTTTTGCCGGTATCGCCAAGGCGTTTTGTAAGCTCCGCCTCAACGAACATATGAATATCTTCGGCACCGGGGTCTATCTGAAGTTTTCCGCTGTCAATATCCGAAAGTATTTCTTTCAGACCCTCGACTATAGCAAGGCTTTCTTTCATATCTATTATGCCGCACTCGCCAAGCATTGTCGCATGAGCTACAGAGCCCTGAATATCCTGCCTGTACATTCTCGCATCAAACGAAACAGACGAATTGAAGTCGTTCACCCTGTCGTCTACCTGTTTGGAAAACCTGCCTGCCCACATCATATCTGCCATAGTATTTCTCCGTTCCGTACTTTATTTTGCACATAAATAACTTATGGGCAAAGCGGAAACATCACGCTCCGCTCTGCCCCTTTATATTCTCAAACAAGCAGTTTACTTGTCCTCAGTTTCCTTGAGGTGCTGCTCTATAAGCTTTGAGATGTCTATGCCGTTGATCTTCAGACCGTCAATAATGCAGTCGTTTATCTCAACGTTGGTAAGGTCGCAGTAAGCAAACGTAGCGCCGCGCATAACAGGGTTTTTGAACTCTACATTGTTCATAACGCTGCATCCGAATCTTGTGCCCGTCATATTAACGCCGAGAAATCTTGTGTTAGCCATATAAATGTCGGTAATGTCCGCGCCGCTCATGTTTATGTTGTTGAGCTTTACGTTCTCCATATTTACGTCATCAAACACTGCGCCTTTAAGGTTTACGTTGCTGAATTTCGTATCGCCGAGGTTTACGTCCTCAAACGAAGAGTTAGGCAGGCTGTCGTATGATATAGCCACCTTTTTGTCCAGTTCGTGCTCATACTTTATGTTGTCGACCATTGTGATTTCCTCCTTATAAAATATATCGTTTATATCGCTGCGGCTATTACTTATTGCCGTTTTTCCTCTGCTGTTCAAGTTTTGCGCGTACCTTTATCGGCAGACCGAACAGATTGATAAATCCTGCGCTGTCTTTCTGGTCGTATACTTCATCAGCCGAGAAGGTAGCCACCTGTTCGTCATAAAGCGTATAAGGCGAGGTAACGCCTGCGTTTATTATGTTGCCCTTGTAAAGTTTCAGTCTTACATCGCCTGTAACGGTTTTCTGCGTTTCAGTAACGAATGCCGACATTGCCTCTCTAAGCGGCGTGTACCACTGACCGTTGTAAACTATATCAGCAAATTTTATCGAAAGATACTGCTTTACCCTTGCGGTTTCTTTATCAAGGGTTATTGTCTCCAACACTTCATGCGCGTGGTAGAGTATAGCGCCGCCGGGTGTTTCATAAACGCCCCTTGATTTCATTCCCACAAGTCTGTTCTCAACAAGGTCTGCAAGACCTATGCCGTTCTCGCCGCCCAGTTTGTTCAGCGTGCTTACTATTCCCGTGCCGTTCATCTGAACGCCGTCAATAGCGGTAGGCACGCCTTTTTCAAAGTGTATGGTAACATAAGTCGGCTTGTCGGGCGCCTGAATGGGTGACACGCCCATTTCAAGGAAGCCCTCTTTTTCATACTGCGGCTCGTTTGCAGGGTCTTCAAGGTCAAGACCCTCGTGCGAGAGGTGCCATATGTTCTTATCCTTTGAATAGTTGGTTTCCCTGTTTATTTTAAGAGGTATGTTGTGCGCCTCGGCGTAGTCTATCTCCTCATCTCTCGATTTCAGATCCCATATCCTCCACGGAGCGATTATCTGCATATCGGGCGCGAAAGCCTTTATAGCCAGTTCAAAACGAACCTGGTCATTGCCCTTGCCCGTGCAGCCGTGGCAGATAGCATCAGCGCCCTCTTTCAGGGCTATTTCTGCTATTCTCTTTGCGATTATCGGTCTTGCGAACGATGTACCGAGCATATATCTGTTTTCATAGATAGCGCCTGCCTGCACCGTCGGGAAAACATAGTCGTTTATAAATTCTTCCGTCAGGTCTTCTATATAAAGCTTTGAAGCGCCTGTTTTGAGAGCCTTTTCCTCCAGACCGTCAAGCTCTGTTCCCTGACCTACGTTGCCCGAAACTGCAATTACCTCGCAGTTGTTGTAATTTTCTTTCAGCCACGGGATTATAATTGACGTGTCAAGTCCTCCCGAATAAGCCAGCACGACTTTTTTGATCTCTTTTGCCATAGCAAATACCCCTTTTCAACAATTGATAATATGTTATTATGATTATACATCATTTCCGCCCGATATGCAAGTGTTTATGCATAATTTCAGCTAATTATACATAACGCAGTTTATATTTTACAGGTTTTATACAACAAATCACAATTTTATGCATTTGTAAAATGTATATTCATACACAAGCGTTTATAATTTGCGCTTACGCGCAGCGCAGGAGCGCACACGCTGACTGCCACAGCGCGCAAAAGTTTCAAGTCTTGTCAAGAAATTAAAAGTTTTCGATTGACCCTTTTTCAAAAGGGTCATCAGGTCGAGGGGCGAGCCCCTCGTCGCCGTCCGCAGACGGCGAAATCCCCTTACGGCAGGCGCTCCGCAAAGAGTGAATTGAAAAACAATCCTGTGGATTGTTTTTCAAGAGGGAACGCCCTGCAAGAGAGGGCGTTCCCTTGCTGTAGCGCAACGCTCTCTTTCCGCGTTCCATTCTGGAACGCCGTACAATATGAGAATTTCATAATCGAATACAGTGTAGTTGAATAGTTTCACATATGGCGCGTAAGTGCAAACTTTTGTAAAGCAATTGCGCACGCAAGCGCGCGCAGGAGAGAAAGCTCAGGTCTTCTCAAAGGAGAGGCTCTCTCTTGCAGAGCCTCTCCTCTTAGAAAACAGTTCACCGAACTGTTTTCTAATTCACCTCTT
>CANRIA010000021.1 GCA_947630555.1 uncultured Clostridia bacterium | reverse complement strand
ATAGGCGTTAAGGTATGGATATACAGAGGCGAAGTTCTTAAGGGAGAAGTTGCTCCCTCACAGAGCAAAGCCCCGGCAGAAAAGTCTGACAAGAAGCGCGGCGGTGACAGGAAGCCGAGAGGAAAGGCTCCTTTCAACGGCAGAAGGCGCGAGGAAAAACGTGAAGGAGGTAACAAGTAATGCTGCTTCCAAAGAGAGTTAAGTACAGAAGAGTTCACAGAGGCCGTATGACCGGTGTGGCTACAAGAGGAAACAAGGTATCGGACGGCGAGTTTGGTTTACAGGCTCTTGAGCCGGCATGGATAACCTCAAACCAGATAGAGGCTGCACGTATCGCGATGACAAGATACATCAAGAGAGGCGGTCAGGTATGGATAAAGGTATTCCCCGACAAGCCTGTTACCAAAAAGCCTCTCGGCACTCGAATGGGTTCAGGTAAAGGCGCTCCCGAATACTGGGTAGCTGTTGTTAAGCCCGGACGCGTAATGTTCGAGATAGCAGGAGTAAGCGAAGATGCTGCGAGAGAAGCAATACGTCTTGCGATGCACAAGCTTCCTATCAAGTGTAAATTCGTTAAAAGAGAGTCCGAAGAAATGGGTGGTGAGCAATAATGAAGTCAAGCGAGATAAAGGAACTGAGAGATCTTTCCGAGGCAGAGCTTAGTGAGAAGCTCGACGGTCTGAACAAGGAGCTGTTCAATCTTCGTTTTCAGCACGCTGTGAATCAGCTTGACAACCCCCTCAGACTGAAGGCGGTCAAGAAGGATATTGCTCGTGTTAAGACGATCATTCGTGAGAAAGAACTTGCTGAGTGAGGAAAGGAGGATTACCATGAGCGAGAGAAATCTTAGAAAAACAAGAGTGGGCAAGGTAGTTTCAAACAAGATGGATAAGACCATTGTTGTGGCTATTGCAGACAACGTTCAGCACCCCCTCTACAAGAAGATCATCAAAAGAACTGTAAAGCTCAAGGCACATGACGAAAACAACGTCTGCAACATTGGCGACACTGTTGAAGTTATGGAAACACGTCCTCTGTCTAAGGATAAGAGATGGCGTCTGGTCAGAGTTGTTGAACAGGCTAAGTAATTTGTACGCTAACATTTAACGAAAGTTTGAAAGGAGGAACGTACTGTGATACAGATGCAGACATACCTCAAAGTAGCCGACAACACGGGCGCTAAGGAGCTTATGTGCATTAGGGTACTGGGCGGTACACGCAGAAAGTATGCAAACATCGGTGACGTTATCGTGGCATCGGTCAAGAAGGCTGCGCCGGGCGGTACTGTTAAAAAAGGCGATGTTGTTAAAGCAGTAATTGTTCGTTCAGCCAAGGGTCTTCGTCGTGATGACGGAACTTACATTCGTTTCGACGAGAACGCGGCTGTTATAATCAAGGAAGATAAGAACCCCAGAGGAACTCGTATTTTCGGGCCGGTAGCGAGAGAGCTGAGAGACAAGGACTACATGAAGATCCTTTCACTGGCTCCGGAAGTTCTTTGATGGGAGGTGTCGTAGAGTATGAACAATATGAACAAAATTCACGTTAAAACAGGCGACACCGTTATAATCCTGTCCGGCAAGGACAAGGGCAAGACAGGCAAGGTGCTTCAGGTATCTCCCAAGGAACAGAAGGTAATTGTTGAGGGAAGAAACATTGCCACGAAGCACGTTAAACCGAGAAGCGCTCAGGAACAGGGCGGCATAGTTCAGGCTGAAAAGGCTATATACGCCTGCAAGGTACAGGCTATATGCCCCAAGTGCGGCAAGCCGACCAGAATAGGTCACAACATTCTTAAAGACGGCACGAAAGTAAGAGTCTGCAAGAATAAAGGCTGCGGCGAAGAATTTTAACAGGAGGAGAGTAAAGTAATGTCTACACTTAAAGAATACTACGACAGCACGGTATCTCCTGCTCTTGTTAAAAAGTTTGGTTACAAGAACGTAATGCAGATACCGAAGCTGAGCAAGGTCGTTATCAACGTCGGCTGCGGCGCTGATAAGGACAACACTAAGGTCATTGAGGCTATTATGAACGATCTTTCGACTATCACGGGTCAGAGACCTGTAGTGTGCAAATCGAAGAAGTCGGTTGCAAACTTCAAGCTGAGAGACGGTCAGATAATCGGCGTAAAGGTGACACTAAGAGGCGAAAGAATGTATGAATTCGTTGACAGACTCTTTAATGTTGCGTTCCCGCGTGTTCGTGACTTCAGAGGCATAAACGGCAATTCTTTCGACGGAAGAGGAAATTATTCGACCGGTATAAAGGAACAGCTGATATTCCCCGAGATCGAATATGACAAGATCGACAAGGTACGCGGTATGGATATAAACTTTATCACTACGGCTGACACCGACGAGGAAGCAAAGGAGTTGCTGTCGTTAATGGGCGCTCCGTTTGCCAAGTAAGAAAGAGGAGGAAAAAGAACATGGCTAAGAAGTCTATGATAAACAAACAGCAGGCTGCGCCTAAGTTTTCTACTCGTGCTTACAACAGATGCAAGATCTGTGGTAGACCCCACGCTTATCTGAGAAAGTTCGGCATATGCCGTATCTGCTTCAGAGAGCTTGCTCATCAGGGCAAGATCCCCGGAGTTAAGAAAGCCAGCTGGTAAAGAGTTTTTAAAGGAGGTTAACAGCATATGCAGATAACTGATACTATAGCGGATCTGCTCACCAGAATCCGCAACGCCAGTACAGCAAAGCATCCGACAGTTGACGTTCCTGCTTCCAACATAAAGAAGTCTATTACTCAGATCCTTGTTGACGAAGGCTATGTTAAAGGATTTCAGGTAATTGATGACGGAAAACAGGGCATCATCAGGATAACGCTCAAGTACGACGAAAACAAGACACCTGTTATTACAGGATTGAGAAGAATTTCAAAGCCCGGACTGAGAATGTATACAAGCTGTGAGAATATGCCGAAGGTCATGAAGGGACTGGGTATTGCCATAGTTTCTACTTCTAAGGGCATAGTTACCGACAAGAAGGCAAGAGAGCTGAATGTCGGCGGAGAAATTCTCGCATTTGTCTGGTAAGGAGGAAACGATATATGTCAAGAATCGGACTTAAACCGATAACCGTTCCTGCCGGAGTAAGCGTTGATATTGCCGAGGGCAACGTTGTTACGGTAAAAGGACCTAAGGGTACGCTGACCAAAACGTTCAAGCCCGACATGATAATCAAGCACGAGGGCAGCGAGATAACCGTTGCACGCCCGTCTGAGGACAGAGTTCACAAGTCTTTGCACGGTCTGACAAGAACGCTTATCAACAATATGGTAGTCGGCGTGACCGACGGCTTTACCAAGACTCTCGTTATAGAGGGCGTTGGTTACAGAGCCGTAAAGCAGGGCAAGAACCTTGTTCTGAACATCGGCTTTTCACATCAGGTGATCTTTTCCGACACCGACGACATAAAGCTGGAAGTTCCCGATGAAAAGAGAATTATCGTTTCGGGAACAGACAAGCAGAAGGTCGGACAGTTCGCCTGCGAGATAAGGGAGAAAAGACCTCCTGAGCCTTACAAGGGAAAAGGTATCCGCTATGAGGGCGAGCATATCATCCGCAAGGAAGGCAAGGCCGGCAAGGGCGCTAAGAAGTAAGTAAGGAGTGTAATGATATATGGTGAAAAAAATCGACAGAGCAGCTGCCAGAGCTAAAAGACACGCCAGAGTTCGTGCCAAGATTTCAGGTACAGCTCAGTGTCCGCGCCTTAACGTATTCCGCTCCGCTAAAAATATTTACGCACAGCTTATTGACGACGAAAATGGCGTTACCCTCGCAAGCGCTTCGAGTCTGAAACTCGAAAACGGCGGCAACAAAGAGGGCGCAAGAGAAGTCGGCAAGCTGATAGCTAAGAACGCGGCGGCGGCAGGCATAACCGAATGTGTTTTTGACAGAGGCGGTTACCTGTATCACGGACGTGTTATGGAATTAGCAGAGGGAGCCCGTGAGGGCGGTCTCAATTTCTGATAAGGAGGGTTACTTTTGGCTTTAATAGACGCTTCAAACATGGAACTTGAAGAAAAGGTAGTTGCTATAAACAGAGTATCCAAGACCGTTAAGGGCGGACGTATCATGAAATTCTCCGCACTGGTAGTCGTTGGCGACGGAAACGGTATTGTTGGCTTCGGCACAGGTAAATCGAGCGAAGTTCCCGATGCTATACGCAAGGGCATTGAGGACGCTAAGAAGAACCTCATCAGGGTATCTCTCAAGGGTACGACTATCCCTCACGAGATCGTAGGCGCTTACGGCGCAGGAAGAGTTCTTATGAAACCTGCTGCACCCGGTACGGGAGTTATCGCAGGAGGCCCTGTTCGTTCGGTTGTTGAAATGGCAGGCATTAAGGACATAAGAACAAAATCGCTGCGCTCTAACAACCCGTTCAACGTTGTAAGAGCCACGATAAACGGTCTGGCTTCGGTAAGGTCGGCTGACGAGGTCGCCGCCAAGAGAGGCAAGACCACAAAGGAAATCTTAGGCTAAGGAGGAAGTTTGCAATGGCAGACCTTAAAATCACTCTGGTAAAGAGCCTTAACGGCAGAGTTAAGGTGCAGGTCGCGACCGCCGCTTCTCTCGGTCTGAGAAAGATAGGCGATTCGACTGTGCAGCCGGATAACGCACAGACTCAGGGCAAGATCAAAAAGATCTCCCACCTTATTAAAGTAACCGAAGCATAATCGCAAGGAGGTGCTGAATAATGAAATTGCACGAATTATCACCTGCCAAGGGCTCGACTAAGGAAGTTAAGCGCATAGGCAGAGGTCACGGTTCGGGACAGGGCAAGACCGCAGGCAAGGGTCACAAGGGTCAGAATGCCAGAAGCGGCGGCGGTGTAAGACCGGGCTTTGAAGGCGGACAGACTTCGCTTGCAAGAAGAACTCCTAAGCGTGGCTTCAACAACATTTTTGCAACAAATTATGCGACCGTAAACGTTGCATCGCTTGATATGTTCAAGGACGGCACGGTCGTTGATACCGAGCTTTTGAAAGCATCGGGACTTATCAAAAAGGAGCTCGACGGAGTAAAGGTACTCGGAAACGGCGAGCTTACCAAAAACCTTACGGTAAAGGCTGCTGCTTTTTCTGCGGCGGCAAAGGAAAAGATCGAGAAAGCAGGCGGGAAGGCTGAGGTGATTTAAGTTGTTTAAGACGCTTCGTAATGCATGGAGTATTCCAGACCTGAGAAGAAAGCTTCTTTACACACTTCTTATCATCATCATCTACCGCATAGGCGGCGCGATACCTGTACCGTACATCAACAGAGAGGCGCTTCAGGTATGGGCTGACACGGCTACCTCTTCGGGTAACTTCTTCAGCTATCTGAACGTTCTTTCGGGCGGTACTTTCTCGCAAGCCACCATACTGGCGCTTTCAATAGGCCCGTTCATCAACGCACAGATAATCATTCAGCTGCTGACATACGCTCTGCCGCCGCTTGAAAGAATGGCGAAAGAAGGCATGGAGGGCAGAAAGAGGCTCAACAAGATAACAAAGTATACAGCGCTGTTTATTGCACTGTTCCAGTCGTGGGCTTACTATCTGACTCTTAAAAAGCAGAATGTTCTGGTGTATGCACCCAACACGGGATATGAGAATTTCTCGAAGTCGAAGATGTTCTCGGAGATAATTATCATAGCCTGCTTTACTGCCGGCGCTTCGCTGATAATATGGCTGGGCGACAGGATAAACGAAAAGGGTATAGGAAACGGCATTTCAATGATACTTTTTGCAGGTATAGTTGCAAGAGGCCCTCAGGCAGTTGTAGGTCTTATAACCTATATGCTGACAGGCGAGGTAAGATACCTTATCATGGTGCCGCTGATAATCATATTCTTTATTGCTATGATAGCGTTCATAGTATTTATGAACAACGCCGAGAGACGTATTCACATTCAGTATGCGAAACGCGTTGTGGGTAACAAGATGTACGGCGGTCAGAGCTCGTATATACCGGTAAAGATCTGTATGTCGGGCGTTTTGCCGATAATCTTCGCTATGGCGTTTATGTCGATACCGCAGACATTGGAACTGTTTATTGCAGACCCGGGCCCGGGACAGACGGGCATGAAGTGGTTCTATCACGGACTTTTGCACGTATTCAACATGAATCACCCCGTTTATGCGATACTGTATTTCCTGCTGATAATAGGCTTTAACTATTTCTATGTTGCGATGCAGTACAACCCCGTTGAGATAGCGAACAATCTTCGTCAGAGCAACGGCGCTATACAGGGTATCAGACCGGGCAAACCTACTTCCGATTTCCTGCAAAGGGTAATTTCAAAGATAACGCTCGTGGGAGCATTCTTCCTCGGACTTATCGCTATAATACCTATATTCTTTGCAAGGATAACCGGTATGCAGCTTGCTATAGGCGGTACTTCTATACTCATAGTTGTAAGCGTTGCGCTTGAGACCGTAAGAACTATGGAATCCCAGATGATGATGCGTCACCACAAGGGCTTCCTTGAATAACAAAGACAAACAAGTCAGTGAAAGGTACGGTGAAAAAAATGAATGTGATCCTTTTAGGCGCTCCCGGAGCAGGCAAGGGCACTCAGGCTGAGGTCATCAGCGCAAGACTGGGCATACCTACCATATCTACGGGCAATATGCTGAGAGCGGCTGTCAAGGAGGGCACCGAATATGGTCTGAAAGCCAAGGCGGCTATGGACAGCGGCGCACTTGTTTCAGATGATATCGTTATAGGTATTCTGAAAGACAGGATTGCTCAGGACGACTGCAAGAAGGGCTTTATTCTTGACGGCTTCCCGAGGACTGTTCCTCAGGCGGAGGCACTTGACGCTATGGGCGTTAAGATAGACAAGGTAATAGAGCTGGCGGTCGATGAAGAACTCATAAAGAAAAGACTTACCGGCAGACGCGTTTGCCTGAAATGCGGCGCTACCTACCATGTTACAAACAAAGCTCCTAAGGTAGAGGGCGTTTGCGATGTTTGCGGCGAACCGCTTGCTATACGCAAGGACGATGAACCTGCAACAGTTATCGACAGGCTGAAGACTTATCACGAAAAGACAGCTCCCCTTAAGGACTACTACGAGGCGCAGGGCAAACTTGCTACCGTAGAGGGTACTAACGACATTGAGGGCACGGCTGACATGATGATAAAGTCTTTAGAGGACTGATATGATAATCATCAAGACAAGCTCTGAGATAGCAAAGCTCAGAAAAGCAAACAAGCTGACTCACGATGCGCTTGACGCGGCTGAGGAGGCTATAAGGATAGGCATGACGACAAAAGAACTGGACGAAGTTATAAGAAAGTTCTTTGCCGCACATGGTGTAAAGTCGGGATTTTTAGGCTACGGGGGATTCCCTGCGAGCGCGTGTATATCGGTAAACGAGGAAGTTATACACGGCATACCCGGCGACAGAGTGATACAGGACGGCGATATTGTTTCGGTAGATACCGGGGCATACTACGAGGGCTATTACGGCGACTCGGCAAGGACTTTCGCTGTCGGTAATGTATCGCAGGAAAGACTTGCGCTTATGAAGTCTACCAAAGAGAGCCTTGAAATTGCGCTCTCTATGGTCAAGGCAGGCGTAAGGCTGGGCGACATAGGTCATGCCATACAAAAATACAACGAGGACAGAGGATATTCCGTCGTAAGAGAGTTTGTGGGACACGGGGTAGGCAAGGATATGCACGAAGAACCCGAAGTTCCCAACTACGGAAAACCGGGTCACGGGGTAAGGCTGGCGGCAGGAATGGTTATTGCCATTGAGCCGATGATAGCTATGGGAAAGCCCGATATAAAGGTGCTTTCAAACCAGTGGACGGTGGTAACGAAAGATAAGTCTCCGGCGGCACATTTTGAACATTCTGTGGCTGTGACGACGGACGGCTGCGTTGTTCTTTCGGCGGAGTGAGAAGTATGAACTGTCCGCAAGATGAAAGATTCACCCTTGGCACGGTGGTAAAAGCTACAGCAGGCAGAGATTCGGGGAGACTGTTTGTGATAGTGGGCGCGCAGGGAAAAGATGTTTTGATAGCTGACGGCAAGACGAGAAAGATCGGCAAACCTAAGCGGAAGAACATAAAGCACCTTAAAGCGACAAGCACTGTATTGCAGACAGAAAACCTTACCGACAAGGGTCTGCGAAGGAAGCTTTGTGCTGTGCAGGAGGAAAACACGACTAACCGCCTTTGATCGAAAGGGGATCGAAGTATGTCAAAAGAAGACGTTATAGAGCTGGAGGGCACTGTTCTTGAAGCCCTTCCCAACGCAATGTTCAAGGTGGAGCTTGCAAATGGTCACCAGATTTTGGCGCACGTTTCGGGCAAGCTCAGAATGAACTACATTCGTATCGTTCCCGGTGACAAGGTAAAGGTTGAAATGTCGCCTTACGACCTTTCAAAGGGAAGAATATCATGGAGGACTAAGTAGGTCTTCCGCAGAAAACTTTAACCGCGGCGGATAAGTCCGCCACAATTCAAGGAGGTATTTATATGAAAGTAAGACCTTCAGTTAAGCCTATGTGTGAAAAGTGCAAAGTCATAAAGCGCAAGGGCAAAGTAATGGTCATTTGCCAGAACCCCAAGCACAAGCAGCGTCAGGGCTAAACTAAAAATAATGGAGGTGCAGCTAAAACAATGGCACGTATTGCTAGTATCGACCTGCCCAGAGATAAGAGGATAGAGATAGGTCTGACTTATATCTACGGCATCGGTCTTCCGACATCTAAGAAAATACTTGAAGCTACAGGCGTTGATCCTGACACGAGAGTTAAGGATCTTACCGATGAGGACGTGGCTAAGCTTCGTGAGTACATCGATCACAACGTTATGGTTGAGGGCGACCTGAGAAGAGAAGTTGCTCTTAACATAAAAAGACTTGTTGAGATCGGCTGCTACAGAGGCGTTCGTCACCGCAAGGGTCTGCCTGTAAGAGGTCAGAGAACCAAGACCAACGCAAGGACTCGCAAGGGCCCCGTTAAGACCATAGCTAACAAGAAGAAGTAAGGAGGGATATGAAGTATGGCTCAGGCTAAGAAAACGACGGTTCGCCGCCGCAGAGAAAGAAAGAACATTGAAAACGGACAGGTTCATATCCAGTCTACTTTCAATAACACTATCGTTACTATAACAGATATGCAGGGCAACGCTATTTCGTGGGCTTCAGCAGGCGAGATGGGATTCAGAGGCTCTAAGAAGTCTACACCGTTCGCAGCGCAGACAGCCGCTGAGACCGCTGCAAGAGCTGCAAAAGAGCACGGACTTAAGACCGTTGAGGTTTATGTAAAAGGTCCGGGCGCAGGCAGAGAAGCAGCTATAAGAGCATTGCAGTCGGAGGATCTTGAGGTACGCCTTATAAAGGACGTTACACCCATACCCCACAACGGATGCCGCCCACCCAAGAGAAGAAGAGTATAATTTATACGCACGGACGATATGTCCGAAACAGACCGAGTTACCCAAAGTTTGCTCGGCGTCGGATAACGGCAAAAGCCGCGCAGGATCCGATATTATTTAAAAACGGAGGAACATTTTTATGGCAGTAAACAAAGAACCGATCATCAAAACTTGCAGAGCGCTCGGCATAAGCCCGGCAGTTATGGGTGTAAATCCGAGAGTTCCCGATAATTACAAGGAAAAGCTCAAAGAGGATCTTGAGGACAAGAGCAAGAAGAGACCCGATGCAAGAAAGCACAATATTTCCAGCAAGGTAGAGTACAGAGATCCCTCGGAGGGCAAGAGAAAGAAAGTTTCTGAATACGGTATGCAGCTTAAAGAAAAGCAGAAGCTGAAATTCATCTACGGCGTACTGGAGAAGCAGTTCCGTCACTACTTTGAGATCGCTCAGAAAATGGAAGGTCAGGCAGGTACAAACCTGCTCACGTGTCTTGAATCAAGACTTGACAACATCGTCTTCAGAATGGGTCTTTCAATGACGAGAAGAGAAGCCAGACAGCTTGTAGTTCACGGTCACTTTGACGTAAACGGCAAGAGAGTGGATATTCCGTCATACAGAGTTAAGGTCGGCGACGTTATCTCTCTGAGAGATAAGAGCAAGCAGAGCCCGAAATTCAAGGAGATTATTGAGGCTTCCGAGGGAAGACTTGTACCTGCTTGGATAGACATGGACAGAGAAAAGCTTGCCGGTAAGGTACTCAGACTTCCCGTAAAGGAAGATCTCGATTACGAGATAGAAGAGCATCTCATCGTTGAGTTGTACTCCAAATAATAACACCCCGCGTGGGCGCGCTTTTTGGGCGTTCATGAAGGTTAAGCTGGGCGAGGCGATAAGAAGCCTTGCCACATTCGTAAAAACTAATCGAGGTTTGGACACGGGAGGGTTATAAATGCTTGAAAAAATTGAAAAGCCGGATATAGAAATAGCTGAACTTAAAAGCAACGGAACTTACGGTAAGTTTATTCTTGAACCGCTTGAGAGAGGCTATGGTACGACTCTTGGAAACAGCTTGAGAAGAGTATTGCTTTCCTCTTTGCCGGGCGTTGCCGTTACATCTGTAAAGATAGACGGCGTACACCACGAGCTTTCCACTATCCCCGGAGTTAAGGAAGATGTCACGGAGATCGTTCTTAACCTGAAAGGTCTGACTGCAAAGCTTTATTGCGACGGGCCTAAGACGATATATATAGAGGCAGAGGGCGAGTGCGAGGTCACTGCGGGCGACATTAAGACCGATTCTGAGGTCGATATACTGGTTCCCGATATGCACATTGCGACACTCGGCGTTGGCGCGAAACTCTATATGGAGATCGTTATTGACAGAGGCAGGGGCTATGTTACTTCTGAAAAGAACAAACAGCTTATGGCTGGCAACGCGCCGATAGGAGTTATTGCGCTGGACAGCATATACACCCCTGTACTGAAAGTAAATTACACAGTTGAAAACACCAGAGTAGGTCAGATAACAGACTATGACAAGCTTATTCTGGAAGTATGGACGGACGGTACTATTTCGGCAAAAGAAGCCGTTTCACTGGCGGCTAAGCTTTTGACCGAGCACCTTAATTTGTTCATTGACCTTTCGGAAGATGCAAATATGCCTGAAATAATGGCTGAAAAGGACGACAAGGGCAAGGAAAAGATCCTTGAAATGACTATAGAAGAACTTGACCTTTCGGTACGTTCGTTTAACTGTTTGAAGAGAGCCGGTATTAACACCGTAAACGACCTTATCGGAAAGTCCGAAGAGGAAATGATGAAGGTCAGAAACCTTGGCAAGAAGTCGTTCGACGAAGTCAAGGAGAAGCTGAGGTCTTTAGGTTACGACCTTAGCTCAGAAGAAAATGATTAAAGATAGGAGTTGAATATCTATGCCGGGAACAAGAAAGCTGGGCAGAGCGAGCGATCACAGAAAAGCTATGCTCAGAGCTATGGTAACTTACCTGCTTGAAAAGGGTAAGATCGAAACTACCGTTACCAGAGCTAAGGAAGTAAGCGCGATGACCGATAAGATGATAACACTCGGTAAGGCAGGCGACTTGCATTCTAAGCGTCAGGTTCTGGCTTATGTTACTAAGGAGAGCGTAGCTAAGAAGCTCTTTGATGAAATTGCACCTACTTACGCTGAGCGCAAGGGTGGTTACACTAAGATAATCAGAACGGGTCCTCGCAGAGGCGATGCTGCTGAAATGGCTATCATTCAGCTTGTTTAAGATCTGATAACTTGAAAACGGTACGGCTTTGGCTGTGCCGTTTTATTTTGCGCGGCGAAAATTGTTGCCCTTGCTGTATCTTATTTTGTGACTATTTAACGAAAAAGATGAAAATGCGGCAAGAATTACGGTTTTGTTTTCTGAAAGGCTTCAGACTTTCAGAAAGCAAAATCGCCGACCCAATAAAAGTCGGCGAAGTAATTCTTGTGCACTTTGCAGACTGCTAAAGCAGTCTGCAAATGTGTGCTTGACGGGAAGGGCAATATGTGGTACAATAATTATGTATGGATATTTAAAAATGAACGGAGCTAAATTATGATAACTGTATCTAACGTGAGCCTGCAATTTTCGGGAACGTATCTTTTCAAGGATGTTGACCTGAAATTTTCTGACGGCAACTGCTATGGCGTTATAGGCGCGAACGGCGCAGGAAAGAGCACTTTTCTTAAAATACTGTGCGGCAGTTTAGAGCCGACTACGGGCGAGGTTTCTATAACAAAAGGGCAGAGAATGTCGGTGCTGAAACAGGATCACTTTGCTTTTGATGAATACGATGTTTTGCAGACGGTCATAATGGGCAACGAGCGGCTTTATGAGATAATGCAGGAGAAAGATGCCCTTTATGCAAAAGAAGATTTTTCTGACGAGGACGGCGAGAGAGCCGCAGAGCTGGAGGGAGAGTTTGCAGAGCTGAATGGCTGGGAGGCGGAGTCTGATGCTTCAAAGCTGATACAGGGGCTTGGTCTGCCCGAAGATATACTGTACTTAAAGATGTCGACGCTTTCGGGCAACGAGAAAGTCAAGGTACTGCTGGCACAGGCGCTTTTTGGCAACCCCGATATAATACTTCTTGACGAGCCTACAAACCACCTTGATATTGATGCGATACGCTGGCTGGAGGACTTTCTGGCGGAGTATTTCGGCACTGTTATAGTTGTATCTCACGACAGGCATTTTCTCAACAACGTATGCACGCACATTGTTGATATAGACTACACAAAGATAAAGATGTATGTGGGCAACTATGAGTTCTGGTATGAGTCCTCACAGCTTATACAGAGAATGATAAAACAGCAGAATAAAAAGGCAGAAGAAAAGATAAAAGAATTGCAGGAGTTTATAGCGAGGTTCTCGGCGAACAAATCAAAGTCGAGGCAGGCGACCTCTCGGCGAAAACTGCTTGACAAGATAACCGTTGAGGAGATGCCTGCATCATCACGAAAGTACCCGTATATTGAGTTTAATATGGACAGAGAGCCGGGCAAGGACATTTTGCAGGTAAGCGGCATTTCAAAGACCGTTGACGGTGTGAAGCTGCTGAACAATGTTTCTTTCACGCTGGGCAGGACTGACAAGGTATCTTTCATAGGCGAGAGCGAACAGGCGATAACGATGCTTTTCAAGATACTTGCAGGGGAAGAAGAGCCCGACGAGGGCAGCATAAAATGGGGCAGCACTATAAGCGTTTCGTATTTTCCGAAAGATAATTCGCAGTTCTTTAACGACTGCGATATGAATATTGTTGAATGGATAAGGCAATACTCAACGGCTGAGGAAACAGAGACGTTTTTGCGCGGATTTTTGGGCAAGATGCTGTTCACGGGGGACGACATTTACAAGCCTGTTAAGGTGCTTTCGGGCGGCGAGAAGGTGCGGTGTATGTTCTCGCGAATGATGCTGTTCGGCTCTAACTGCATAATGCTTGACAGACCTACTAACCATCTTGATCTGGAGAGCATAACGGCGGTGAACAATGCTCTGCGCGATTTTAAGGGCGTTGTTATACTGGCATCTCACGACCACGAGATAATGCAGACGGTATCGAACAGAATTATAGAGATAACCGATGACGGCTGCATTGACAGGGCTGGCACTTATGAAGAATTTTTGGAGTTTCGGCGCGAAAGAGGAATGAAGTCGTTTATTCAGTAAGCATATCATACAAGGAGTTGGCATAATATGTCGTATGTAAGCGCAGGCGCAAAGAAGATAGCGATACTCGGCTCGACGGGTTCAATAGGCACGCAGGCTGTTGAGATAGCGAAAATGCACGGTCTGAAAGTTACTGCGCTGGCGGCAAATGCTAATGCAGAAAGGCTTGCCGCACAGGCAAAAGAGCTGGGCGCAGGGCACGTATGCATATATGACGAAGAAAAACTGCCCGTGCTTGAAAAGGCTCTGGCAGGAGAGAATATAAAGATACACAGCGGCATGGAGGGGCTTTGCGAAATTGCAAGGCTTGAAGAAAACGACATGGTGCTCAACAGTGTGGTAGGCATGGTAGGGCTGAGACCTACCTTAGAAGCAATAGGCGCAGGGAAAGACATAGCCCTTGCAAACAAAGAAACGCTGGTGGCAGGCGGAGAGCTTGTAACGAAAGCGGCGAAAGAAAAGGGCGTTAAGATATTCCCCGTTGACAGCGAACATTCGGCGATTTTTCAGTGTTTGCAGGGGAATAAGAGAGAACAGCTTTCAAAAGTCATACTCACGGCAAGCGGTGGGCCGTTTTTTGGCAAGACGAGAGAGGAACTGAAAGGCGTTACGGTGGAACAGGCGCTTTCGCACCCTAACTGGTCTATGGGAAAAAAGATAACCTGCGACAGCGCGACGCTTATGAACAAGGGTCTGGAATTTATTGAGGCTATGCACCTGTTCGGGCTTAACCCTTCGCAGATAGAGATAGTTGTTCAGCGCGAAAGCGTGATACACTCGGCGGTGGAATTTAGTGACCATTCTGTAATAGCGCAAATGGGCGTGCCCGACATGAAGATACCTATTCAGTATGCGCTTTTATACCCCGAAAGGGTGGATTGCCCTGTAAAACCGCTCTCGCTGTGCGATTATGGTGTACTGCACTTTGCTAAGCCTGACATAGATACGTTTGACTGCCTGAAAGCGTGCATTGAAGCGATAACGGCAGGGGGCGACCTGCCTGCGGCGGTAAACGGCGCGAATGAAGAAGCGGTGCGGCTGTTTTTAGAAGGCAGGATAGGCTTTTTGCAGATAGGCGAGGCGGTGCTTTCGGCGGCGCGAGAGATGCAAAGGCATGAAATACATAACCTTGGCGATGTGCTTGCGGCTGACAAAGCGGCGCGAGAGTTTGTAAAAGAAAGATACAAAGCATAGACAATAAGGAGTAAGGTAATTTGAGCATTATTATTGCCATTTTGGTGTTTGGTATCATAATAGCGATACACGAGGCAGGGCACTTTTTTGCTGCTAAAGCCTGCGGCGTTAAGGTGAACGAATTTGCGCTTGGCATGGGGCCTGCTATATTCAAATTCAAAAAGGGCGAGACGACGTATGCACTGCGCATATTGCCGATAGGCGGCTTTTGCTCAATGGAGGGTGAAGACGACGAAAGCAGCGACGAGAGGGCGTTTGGCAACAAACCCGTATGGAAAAGGATAATAATAGTTGTTGCAGGCGCGGTGATGAACCTGATACTCGGTTTTATACTGCTGATATGCATGGTGACATCTGATGATGCGATAACTTCTACCACGATACACAGCTTTGAAAACGAAGGTGCGGTGTCGCACGCTACCGGGCTTGAAGCAGGCGACGAGATAATAAAAATTAACGGCATGAGGATATTTACTGCTACCGATATTTCCTATCAGCTGCAAAACGACAGTGACGGCGTTTTTGAAATGGTGGTAGACCGCGGCGGCGAAAAGGTAACTTTGCCGGCAGTGCAGCTTGGCAAGACCGACAACATGATACACATTGACTTTATTGTTGTTGGCGAGAAGATAACGTTTGTATCCACAATGAAAGAGGCGACTGCGCAGTTCGGCACATACTCGCGGCTGATATGGATAAGCCTTGCTGACCTTATTCGCGGAAAGTACGGCTTAAATGACCTATCCGGCCCGGTGGGCATAGTTGACGTTATAGGCGATGTGGTGGAAAGCCAGCGCGACGAGGAAACACACAAGATAGACTGGGGCGCGCTCTGGACACAGATACTCAACATTGCGGCGTTTATAACGATAAATCTTGGTATATTTAATCTGCTGCCGCTGCCTGCACTTGACGGCGGTAGGCTGGTATTTCTTATTATTGAGGGCATACGCAGAAAGAAGATACCGCCCGAAAAAGAAGGCATGGTACACCTTATCGGGCTGGGTCTGCTGATGATATTGATGATAGTTATTACGGTAAAAGATGTTATGCATTTGTTTTGATTGTTGGGGGATAACCTTTCTTCAGAAAGGTCTTACCAAAAATAAAGGCAAGGGCATTGAGCATCGGTAAATTATAGTGTGAATAATATAGATGGATATATTGAAAATAAAGGAGCGGTAAATATGCTGAAATGTGCGGCGGTGTTTTCAAACGACATGGTATTGCAGAGGGGAAAGAACATCTCAATTTGGGGAACGTGCGGCGAGGACGACGTTGTTAAGGTATCTATCCCGGAGAGGTGCGTTAGCGTTAAGGCAGAAAATAACGGCGGAAAATGGCACGCCATACTTCCTCCGCAGGAGGCTTGCGAAAACTGCACTGTGAAAGTAGAAAACGATCATGAAACTAAGACATTTTACAACGTTGCGATAGGCGAAGTGTGGATATGCGGTGGGCAGTCCAACATGGAGCTGGAGATTCAAAACGCGAGGGGCGGAAAAGATCTTTTGAAAGAGCTTTCGCCAACGTGCAGGGTGCGCTTTTACTACACGCAGAAAAAGCCGATGCTGTGCGAGGAATTTTACCGCGACGAAGAAAACACCTGCTGGCAGACGGCTTCGGAGCAGACATCACGCGCGTGGTCGGCGGTGGGGCTTTATTTTGGTCTTAAGCTGGCTAAAGAACTTGGCGTTACCGTGGGGCTGATAGGCTGTAACTGGGGCGGAACTTCGGCAAGCGCATGGATGAGCAGAGAAGCGCTTTCGGAGGACAAGGACACCGCGTTATATCTTGAAGATTATGACAAGGCAATTGAGGGCAAGACCGCAGAGCAGTGCATAAAAGAATATGATGAATACAGCGAATATGATGCGAAGTGGTACAGAGATTACTCAAAGCTTTTAGAGGAAGAACCAAACATAGGCTGGGACGAGGCGCAGGAGAGGATAGGCAAAAATCTTTTTCCGGGGCCTATGGGGCCTAAAAACCCATACCGCCCGTGCGGACTGTATGAAACCATGCTGATGAGGATATGCCCTTACACCATAAAGGGATTTACATACTATCAGGGGGAGAGCGACGACCACCGCCCCGACACATACTACAAGCTGTTTTCACGCCTTATAAGACAGTGGAGAGAAGACTGGCAGGACGACACTTTGCCGTTTTTAATGGTACAGCTTCCTATGTTCAAATACAAGCACGACCCCGACTATAAGCACTGGGCGAAGATCCGCGAGGCGCAGTACAGGGTATTTAAGACGGTGAAGAACACGGGAATTGCTGTTATTCTTGACAAGGGCGAGCTTGATAACATTCATCCGACGGACAAAAAGCCTGTTGGCGAGCGGCTGTGTTTGCAGGCTGAAAAGCTGGTATACGGCATGGACATTGATGCTTTCGGGCCTATGTATAGAACGCTTATATACAAAGACGGCGGCGTGGAACTTTTGTTTGACCACGCGGAAAAGGGCTTTGAAATACGCGACGATATTTGCGGCTTTGAGATCGCGGGCGCGGACAAGAAATTCTATGAAGCGAAAGCGCAGGTGCAAGGCGAGCGGATATTTGTCAGCAGTGAGCAGGTGAGCGAGCCGAAGTATGTAAGATATAACTACATAAACTACGGCGATGTGAGCTTATTTGGCAAAAACGGCATACCGCTTGCGCCTTTCAGGACTTCAATGCAAGATGAGTGATAAAGGTTTAGAAAATATTCACAAATTGTGCATGAATATTGCTTGAAATTTTGCCGCGTTTGTATATACTGAAATAGACAGGAATATTTTGAAAAAACGGGTGGGTGCTTAGATAATGGCTGTAGATAAGGATCTTATGTCAAAGGACGAATACAAGGCGTATATGAAGGGCGTATACAAAAAGCGCCTGAAAATATTCGTTATTGTTGCGATAATAATTGCTGTAATATACGGCGTAATGACGCTGGTGGGCAATCTTAGCAAGAAACAGCAGAGCGACAAGATGAAAAATCTTTTGGACAGCATAAAGAATGATTCGCTGGAACTTGAAGAAGATTTTCATATTTCGGACGACGATGACAACGACGGCGTTACAAACGGCAAGGAAGAAGAAATGCTTACCGACTATCAGGAGCGCGACACTGACAGGGACGGCATTTGCGATGGCGACGAGGTTACGGCAGGCACTGACCCGACAAAGAGCGACACTGACGGTGACGGCATTCTGGACGGATATGAGCTTATAATGGGTCTTGACCCGACAAAGGCAAAGAGCGACGGCACGCAGGAGGACGGCTTGCGGCTGTTTGACGTTGAGAGAGAGTATAACAATGCACATCTGCTGGTGAGCGGCAGTGCAAACCTTAGCGACACGGTTTTTGATAATCTTGATCTTGTGGGATTTAAAAACAACATGGGCATACTTAGCGATGCTATGAGTTTTTACACCGACTATACTTTTGAAGATGCTGAAATATCTTTCACTATGGACAAAGCCGACCTTGATGCAAAGCGCGTTAAGGCAGGGGATCTTTCTATATACAAATTCAACGCCGACACGCAGGAATTTGAAAAGATAGATTCGCAAGTCGACGAGGGCACGCTGACGGTATCTGCAAAGATAACCGAATGCGCTACATATATGGTGGGCAACACGAAGATAATAAGCGAGCCGCCCACAATGAGGGTACAGCTTTTGATAGACAATTCGGGCTCGATGTATCCCGAAGAAATGTGCGTGAACTCGGAAGAGAACGACGTAAACTTCAAAAGGCTCGATCTTTCAAATAATATTGTAGATATGGTATCGGACGGAAGTTTGGTGGGCGTCAGCAAATTTACCGCTACATATACAGAACTTGCTGACTTTACTACCGACAAAAGCAAGCTTAAAAACGTTATAGGCAAGATAAAGACCGACAAGGAAGTATTTAACGGAACGGACTTTCAGACGGCTTTGCTGGGCGCAATAGGGGAGTTTAAAGATTCTGACGGAAACTACAGCAACATGATAATTGCGCTGTGCGACGGATATTCGACATCCGAATTTGAATTTAACAATGAAAAGATAATAAAAGCCGCAAACGACAACGACATTATAATTTTGATGATAGGTCTGGGTCAGACAGTAAACGCGCAGAGAATGCAGGAAATTGCAGAAGCAACGGGCGGAAGATACTATACCGCCGCGAATGCCGATGCGCTTGACGAGGTATTTAAAGAGATTGAAACGACCTTTAACTATGATATAACCAGCTATGGCGAGGAGGGCAAGGCAGGCTATTCAATAGCGAACACGGGCTTTGTGCCTGCAAACAACGGCTTTAGCTTTGCGAATTTCAGGACGACTTCTTCAAACGGCACCTGCTTTGGCATGGCAATGTTTGCAAGAGACTGGTATACGGGTGACTTGGCGCTTTCGCTGGAAGAATACAGACCTGCATATACAAGCACTTTGGTATATACCGCGCCGAAGTATGACCTGACGGGCACTAAGGCAGGCGATGCATACACAAAGAGCGAAAACCTGAGCACGCTTGGCATAACTGCCGTAAACAACAACGAGTTCAGCAAGCCTTCGGAATATCTTGACTATACAAGCGGCGGCAATATGACCTTGCAGGTAAAGAGCGATATACTGAAAAAGGCGCAGGAAATGGGCTTTGGCACTACCGACTACAACATTGAAGACCTTGGACTGCAATGGAAGTATGCACAGCTTTTGGCGCTGGACGTTATAGGCAACTCATCTGCAATAGAGGCAAACTATGGCAAGGACGAGGCAGAGCTTTACAAGGCACTGCTGAGATACCACATTCTGCGGTGGGAGGACACCGAGAACTGCACTTATAAACTTTCGGCAGGAAGAGAGTGTTTTGACAGGATTGAGCAAGACCTGCTGGACGGCAAGCCGTCGGTTATAATGCTTAACAACAGGCACGCAGTTAACGCCATTGCCATGATTCAGGATGCAGACTGCCCAAGGCGGTTTATATTGCAGATATATGACAACAACTACCCCGGCGAGATCCGCGAGATAATTGTTGAAAAGATAGTTACCGGCACGTTTGACCAAAGCGGCAAGAGCACGGGCATAACCTATTCTTACATAGCGCTTTACGACAGTGAGAATGTATCTATAACGCTTTATGACACGCCGACAAAATAATTTACAAAGCGACAAAAACGCCTTTGCCAAAAGCGGCAGAGGCGTTAAAATTTATATGTTGAAAACTGCTTGTAAACGGCGGCGGAGAGGGAATGGTGTTCACGCAATATTTACTGTTTGTTAATATTTTATTAAAGATATTTTAACGGTGAGTTTACACTTTTTCTGCTCGATTTTCGCTTGCGGTGGGTAGTTTGTAACAGCAAGGGATATGTGGAAAATCATGCTAAATGCCGCTTTCAAACGCGAAAGTGTTGAAAACTTGGTTGAAAACTAGTGAAAATGCGGTCGCGATTGTTGAAAACTCGGTTGAAATCTTGTAAAAGTGCCTGTTTTGCGGCGGTTTTTTAAACTGTTGAAAAGAACATTCAAAAACTTTGCGATTTGAAATGTTGTAAAAATGTATAAAAAACTTATGTTTCACGCCTAAAATATTATTAACAAACTGTGAACAAATATTACATTTTGGAACACCCTCAAAACAGGGGCGAAAACAGGGGCTTTAAGGGGCTTATATTTTGTTTTGAAAAGTTTGCGTAAATTGTCGCCAGCTGTCGAATAAATCGGCTTACAAAAGAAATATTTTCCGAAAAATCGGCAATGAAAAAAGTGCTGTACAAAAAACATCTCTTTTATACATTTTTAAAGATGACAATACATTATCTTGTGGTCAGAAATTTAATTGCACGCTCTATGCTGTCTTTGGAATTGCCCCAGTCGGCATCTTTGCCTGTATTGCGGTAGTCGTACATATCGCAGTAGTGGGCAACGTCCTCGCACAGGGTATGCAGATAGTTTCGCACAAGAGTTTCGCACTCCTTTTCAAACTGCTTGGCGGTGGGTTTATCGAGCTTTTCGGCACTGAGAGAGCAAAGAAGCTGGTAGTGCGGCAGGCAGATATACTCCTGCTGAGAAAACAGCGTGCGGAAAGATGAGTCTTTTGAATACATCTCAAAAAGCGTTACCATAAAACGCTCCATGCCCCAGTCTATTTTAGAGCACACAAAGCAAGCTTCGTTTATCTGCGATATTTTGCGCTGTTTGGCGTTTTTGCCTGCGAAAAGCGGTTTGTGCTCAAAGGTATCAAACTCCAGCTTTTTAAGGTGCGTTGACAGCATTAGCGCCAAAGAGAGGCGGTTTTTGCACTTTTTCATCTGCTCAAAGTGGGTATGGCAAAAGCCCTGCGCGTTGGTTTCAATTCGCACGTCGGGCTCCATCATAGCCGCGCCCATTATGTACTCAACACAGCGCTGTTCTAAAGTGTCGCGCATGGAGCAGACAGGGCAGCCGCATTTGGGCTCAAAGACCTCGTTTATAGGTATTGTAAGTATGCTCTCTCGCATAGTTATCTTCCTTTCAGAATATTTTTGTTGCAATTTGCCGTTAAAACAAGTATAATGTAATATGACAAAAAAGTCAAGGAGGGCGCGTGTTTTGGAATGCGAAAAAGACGGACGTGACATAATTTTATATCAGCAGGACTTTGATTTAGATGAAACGCTTGACTGCGGACAGGCTTTTCGCTGGCAGAGGGATAATACACAGAAAAATGTGATATATGTGGGGGCATATTTAAACGTGCCGCTTACCATATCGCAGGAAGGCGAGGGTGTTTTTCGTCTGAAAGATACAGATGAAGATACGTTTAAAAACGTTTGGTACGGCTATTTTGATTTAGAGACCGACTATGGCGAGATAAAAAAGCGGCTGTCGGCAGATGAAACAATGGCAAAGGCGTGCGAATATGCAGGCGGCATAAGGCTGCTTAGGCAGGACGGCTGGGAGGCGCTGTGCTCTTTTATAATATCGCAAAATAACAACATACCGCGAATTAAGGGCATAATAGGCAGGCTGTGCGAGCATTTCGGGGGTTTTCCGCCATATGAAAAACTTGCAGACCTCACACCCGACGACCTTGCGTTTTTAAGGGCAGGATTCAGAGCAAAATACATAATAGATGCGGCGAAGAAGCTGCGCGGCGGCGAGGTAGATATTGAAAAAATAAAAACCGCGCCGATAGAAATTGCGCAGAAAGAGCTTATGAAAATATGCGGCGTGGGGCCCAAGGTGGCGCAGTGCGCGCTGCTTTACGGTATGCACAGGGTTGAGGCTTTTCCTGTTGATGTATGGATAAAAAGGGTGCTTGAGATGTGGTATCCGCAGGGGCTGCCAGAGTGCTGCGAGGGAATAGAGGGCATTGCGCAGCAGTATTTGTTTCACTACATACGCACGGGTGTGCAGGAGAGAAAATAGAAAAAAATTCGCCGTTTGCACTTGTAATTCGACGACATATGTGCTATAATTAAAAGTGTATATTTTAAAATGGAGAAAACTGCATATTTATGGCAAATGATAATACCAAAAACACGGGCGCAGATGAAAGGGAAAGGCAGCTTATTATAGGCAGGAACGCCGTTACGGAGGCTTTAAAATCTGGTATGGCGATAGACAAGCTGTATGTTAATCCCACTTCGGGAGGCTCGGTAAAGAACATAATAAAGCTTGCGAAAGAGCGCGGAATACCGATAAAGGACACGCAGGAGAACAAGCTTTCGTTTATGTGCGGCGGCGCGGCGCATCAGGGGGTGATAGCCTCGGCGGCGTGTGCTGAGTATGTTACGGTAGAGGACATACTTGAAAAGGCAAGGCAAATGGGCGAAGAGCCGTTTATAATAATCTGCGACGAGATAGAAGACCCGCATAATTTAGGAGCAATAATACGCACGGCTGAGGCGGCAGGCGCGCACGGTGTTATAATACCGAAAAGGCGGAGCGCATCACTGGACACGACCGTATACAAGACATCGGCAGGGGCGGCAAGCTGGCTGCCGGTGGCAAGGGTGGCAAATCTGCCCTCGGCTATTGACAAGCTGAAGCAGTGCGGCGTGTGGATATATGGCACTGACGGCGGCGGCGAGGACTACACAAAAGCAGACCTTACGGGCGCGATAGGCTTGGTCATAGGCTCGGAAGGGTTTGGCATGGGCAGGCTTGTGAAAGAAAAGTGCGACTGCATTGTAAGCCTGCCGATGAAAGGAAAGATAAATTCGCTTAACGCATCTGTGGCGGCAGGTATATTTATGTACGAGATAGCGCGGCAGAGGACAATGAAACAGTAAATTACAGGAAGGGAAGGTTACCCGATATGTCAGATAAATTTTCGCTTGACGATATTCTTGAAGAATATTCTGCGAAAAAGGCAAACGGCGCTGCTGTTAAGAAGACCGAAAGCAGCGAGGCAGAGCTTGAAAGCATACTGAGCAGTGCGGCAAAGGCGGCAGAAAAGACCGAAGAAGCTGCTCCTGAGCCCGAAAGCCCGAAAGAAGCGGCTGTTTCGGCAATAATTACGCCGCAAAGCGTTGTTGAGGCTGCCGAAGAAAGTGACCCTGCTTTGAAGGAAGAAACCGTGGAAGTCAGCCTTGACGACGTGAGGTTCGATAATTCAAAGAAAGGCAAAAACGCCGATAGGAAAAAAAGCCGCATAAACACATCTGTTATTGAGAATATGGTAATGGAGAAAAAGAGCGGCGCAGGATATACCCCGACGGGCGCTATTCCGCCTGTGAACAGGGCAAGCGTTAAGGACATTGACATGGACTTGGAGGGGAAGATCATACCTAAGACAGAACAGCTTGAAATAAGCGACGACCTTACCGACGAGCAGAAAATGGAGATACTTGAAAAACGCCGCGAGGAAAAGGTTCAGAATTTTGTGCTTGACAACGACCGCAACGACGAGGAGCAAAAGTCACGCGCGGCGGCTAATGAAGCAAGAGAGGCGCTGCCTATAGATGAGTTTACGTCGTTTGAGCAGTCGCAGGACGTGCTGGCGGACATAATGCAGCTGAAAAGCAACATTGTGGTAAGGCTGTGTGTGCTGGTGTTCACATCGCTTTTCTCGGTATATCTTACGGTGGCAAACGATTTAGGCTTGCCGATAGTTTCTATGTTCAGCCGCAACTACAGCCCCGAAGCTTTTGTGTTCACGCTGACGATACTGGGAATTATTTCGGCGTTCGTATCATACACGGTAATATTCAGCGGACTGAAAAAGCTGTTTTCTTTAAAAGCCGACTGCGACAGTATTGCTGCGATTGGCATGGTGGTAACTATAATTACGGGCATTGTAAATTTATTTGCACCCGATTCTATACAGACGGGAAACTACCACATTTACACGGCGGCTGCAATTCTGGGTATGCTGTTCAATACGCTTGGCAAGCTTTCAATGGTGAACCGCGCTGACAGGAACCTTAGATTTGCGGCAGGGGAATTTGAAAAACACGCGTTTTCAAAGGTAGAGGACGAAGATGTTGCCTACAAATTTACAAAGGGTACTCTTGACGATTTTGCAGAACTTGTTACCACGCGTGAGACTGAGTTTGTTGACGATTTTTTGAAAAATTCGTATTCTTCTGATATATCTGACGAATACAGCAAAAAGGCAGCCCCGATAATGGCAATTGCAGGTGTTGCGGCGGCGCTGATAAGTCTGCTGCTGAATCGTTCAGATGTTGGCATGGCTGAAAAGATAGTTACGGCGCTTAGCGCTATGTGCGGACTTGTAACGCTTTGTTCATCGTTTGCGCTGATGCTTATAGTAAATCTGCCGCTGGCTAGGGCTTCAAAGAAGTATTTGCAGTCTTCGGCAGTGCTGCTGGGTTATTCGGGCGTTGAGGAATATTCAGACACCAACTCGGTGCTTATAGATGCAGAGCAGCTTTTCCCCGACGGCATGGTAGACTTAGTAAACCTGAAAGCTATGTCTTCAACGCTTATAGAGGACTGCATACTTTACGCCGCGAGCCTTTCATGTCAGGCAGGGGGCATTATGAAACCGACATTTTACAAGATGCTTCGCGGAAAGACAGAGATGCTATACCCTGTAGAAAGCTACATCTATGAAGACGGCTTGGGACTTTCGGGCTGGATAGAGCACAAGAGGATACTTTTCGGCAACAGGGAACTTATGCAGAACCACTCGATAGAGGGTCTGCCCACGCTTGCAAAGGAGTCGGAATATTCAAAGGGCAACATACCCATATATCTTTCAATTTCGGGCGTGGTAGCGGCGATATTCTTCATTCGCGTAAGCCCGAATCTTACGGTCAGCAAGTGGCTGCAAGAGCTTACCGACAAGAACGTTACGGTGGTTATAAGAACGGTGGATTCGTTTATATCTGCAAAATTCTTGTCGGAACTGTTTGAGGTCGACACCAGCAAACTGAAACTCTTGCCGTTCCGTTTTCACAGTGAGTACGCGCAGGAGACCGCATATGTGCCGAGAATTTCATCTCCGCTTATATGCAGCGGCAGATTCCACTCGATAGCCATGCTGATATGCGGTGTTAAGAACATTCAGTCAATGGCGGTAATGGGCATGATGCTGCAACTGACTTCCTCGGCGCTTGGTGCGCTGATAGCGCTTATTATGGTGATAATAGGCTCGCTTGGTCAGCTTTCGGCAACAATTGTGCTGGCGTATAACTTGATATGGCTGGCGGTAACGCTTTTATTGCAGCAGATGAAGAGAGTATAGCACACGTTTACTTGCGCTTACGCGCGGCGCAGGAGCGCGTTCAACGCTCCACTGTAATTTGGTTATCTTCTCATTTTGAGTGTGCCAACACGTTTGCGTATTTTATTTGTTATGAATTTTTCATATTGTATGGCGTTCCATAATGGAACGCGGAAAGAGAGCGTTGCACTACAACTAGGGAACGCCCTCTCTTGCATGGGCGTAGCGTTCCCGTTGGGAACGCCTGAAGAATTATTTCGCCCCAAAAA
>CANRIA010000020.1 GCA_947630555.1 uncultured Clostridia bacterium | reverse complement strand
AAATCGCCGCCGTTTTTCTTCGCTATAAGATAGGTAAAAAGCGCGGTGCGCAGGTTGCCTATGTGCATATAGCCCGTGGGGGAGGGAGCAAATCTTGTTCTTACTTTTTTGTCCATTTTTATATTACCGTCCTTTCGTTATTTATCACTGTTGAAATATTCTTTGGCGCGCTGCTTGTCTTTGGCTATCTGCTCAAAGAGGCTCTCGCGGCTTTCAAAGCGCTGCTCGCGCCGCAGAAAGCTTTTCAGGCTTACCGTAACACACTCGCCGTATAGATCGCCCGAAAAATCAAAAAGGTGCGTTTCTATGCAGGGAGCACTATTGCCTATGGTCGGCTTTACGCCGATGTTTGAAACGCTGAAGTACTGCTTGCCGCTTATTACGGTTTTGGAGCAATACACCCCAAAACGCGGCAGGAAAAGACCTTCGGGAAAGGTTTGATTTATTGTAGGAAAACCCATTTTTCTGCCTATTTCGTTGCCGTGTGTCACGGGCAGTGTATAGCATATATCTTCGCCGAGAAGGGAGTTTGCTTTTTCGCACTCGCCGTTTTCAAACAGCTTTTTTATGCGCGTTGTTGAAATTACCTCGCCGCCTGACTGCATAAGCTCTAAAGCTGTAACATTAACGCCTGCTTTAGTACAAAGCGTTTCAAGAAGCTGTATATCGCCCGAGGCATTTTTGCCAAAGCGCAGGTCTTTTCCGCAGACTACCGCGCGGCAGTTAAGCGCGTTTTTACTGAGAAGAATGTCATTTACAAAGCTTTGCGGCGGCATATCGCGCAGTGATGAAAAATCTAGCGATACCACCGTTTGCGCGCCGCTTTCTTCAAGCCTGCGAAGTTTTTCGCCCTCGGTGAGAAGCGGTGTGCCGCCTTTTGTGCTGACAGACTTTGTATCAAACGTGAAAACACAGCACTGCGCGCCCATACTTTTTGCAAGTTTGGCGGCGGTGCTTATAACGCGGCGGTGAGCGATATGTACGCCGTCAAATATGCCGACAGCCGCGGTTGTGGGGGCTGAAAAGTTTATATTTCTGATGTCGTTTATAACGTTCATATCACACACCTAATACACCCAAAATATCAGTAAAAGTTGCGCAGGCTTATAAGCTCGTCCGCCTCTGCGCTAAACTTAGCAAGACCTAAAAAATTATCTTCGCTGTCGCACACTAAAAATATTACGCCATCTGCAAGAGAAAGATTTTTTATACCTGCCTGCTTGCCGTGCAGTTTTACGCCGTTTTTATACATAGCCGCGGCGCGTTCGCCCAAAGTAAGCTCATCATAATGGGCTGAAAAAACGCTCTGCACGGGAATTATTATCTGCGAGAGTTTGCCTTCATCTGCAAAGGCTTGAATTTGCTCCAGCGTATAGCACTGCGCCTTTACAAAGCCTGCCGCAGAGAGCCGCTCTAAACTTGTCATACAGCCGCCGCAGCCGAGTTTTTCGCCTATATCGTTAATAAGCGTGCGGACATAAGTGCCCTTGCTGACTACTGTATACAAAACGCCCTCGCCGGTAGTTTCGTCATACTCGCGCACGGTTATTTTTTCAACGCGGCGCGGTTTTGGTGTGCGCTCCACGGTCTTGCCCTGCCTTGCCAGCTGATACAGCTTTTTGCCGTCCACCTTAACGGCGGAATACATGGGCGGCAGCTGCATTATATCGCCGAGAAAGCTGTTTGCAGCTTCTTTTATTTCTTCAAAAGAGGGCAAATTATCGCAAGTTTTCAGCACCTCTCCCGTTATGTCCTGCGTATCGGTACTAACGCCCATTTTAAAGCCTGCGAGGTAGCTTTTGTTATCAAAGGGGAGCATATCGCAAGCCCTTGTTGCCTTGCCGACAAACACGGGCAGCACGCCTGTTGCCATGGGGTCGAGCGTTCCGCTGTGACCTATTTTTTTGATATGCAGTATGCCGCGCAGTTTGGCAACGACGTCAAAAGATGTCCAGCCCTGCGGCTTGTTTACGGGTATTATACCGCAGATGTTATCATTTGTATTACTCATAATGTTATGACAGATGTTTTTCAGCGGCGTTTATTATCATGCGCTTTACTTCATCAAGAGGGGCGCATATCTCGCACCCTGCCGCGCGTATATGACCGCCGCCGCCGAACTCTTTGCATATTGCGGAAGCATCTGCTTTGTCGGTAGTGCGCACCGAGAGCTTATAGCGGTTTTCATCTTTATAGCGTATGGTAATGCCAACATCTGTGCCCTCTACCGTGAGGGGAACAGCCGAAAGACCCGAAATTTCCGCTTCATCAGCGCCGCTGGTTTCTAAAAGCTCTTTGGTAACGCACAAAAGGGTAACTCTGCCGTCTGCCGCCTGGTCGAGATGTGCCAGTGCCGCCTGCTCGACTTTAATGCGCTTGCGGCTTTTTATATCGAACATAAGGCGGTTTATGCGTGTGTAGTCAACGCCTTTTTCCATAAGCGCCGCCGCCGCAATATGCGCGCGCGGAGTGGTGTTTTCATACTTAAAACAGCCTGTATCGGTGGCTATTGCGGTATAGAGGCAAACAGCGGTCTGCTTGTCTATATCTATACCCATAGACTTGAAAAGCTCAAAAAGCACAAGCCCTGTGGCAGATGCTTTGGCATCAACATAAGTTTGCTTAGCATACATTTTGTTTGAGACATGGTGGTCTATGCAAAGGTCAACAGTGCCGGGGCGGGTGTAGTATTCAAGATTTTTGCCCATAAGGGTGGTGTCAGCGATATCTACAGCTATTACCCTGTGCGGCTCGGTATCTTGCCAGCTGTCCTCGCTGTAGCCTTCATACAGAAAATAATATCTGTCGGGAAAGCCGTCGCTGCCCAGAATTTTGACCTTTTTGCCCATATTTTTGAGCACTCTGCAAAGGGCAAAACCACTGCCCAAAGTGTCGCCGTCGGGGCTTTTATGGGTGAGTATGATATAGTTTTTTATGCTGTCATCTTTAAGAAAGGCTGCAATTTCATCAAACGTCATCTTCTTCGCCCTCCTCGCCGCTGTTTTCGGGCAGAACGCTTTTCAAAAGCTTGTTTATATGCGCGGAATGTTCCATTGAATCGTCTGCTATGAACTCAAGCTCCGGGCATTTGCGAAGCTTTAAAACGTTTGATATTTCGCGCTTTAATATGCCCTTTGCGCTGTTTAAGCCCTTTACAGCCTCTTTTGCGCTGGCGTACCCCTCGAATGACGATATATACGTTTTGCAGTATGAGCCGTCAGAAGATACATCGCAGCGCACAACGGTAAGCATTTCGGCGTTTTTTATACGGGGATCTTTGAGGTCGCGCATTTTTGCTGAGATTATCCTGCGTATGTCGCCCGACATTCTGCCTGCTTTAAAATTAGCCATTATTCTTGATATTCCTCCATTACATAAGCTTCAAATATGTCGCCTTCTTTAATGTCGGTAAATTTTTCAAGAGTTATGCCGCACTCATAGCCTGCGGCAACGTCTTTCACGTCATCTTTAAAACGTTTGAGAGAACTCATCTTGTCGTCGGCTATAATTATGCCGTCACGCACAACTCTTATAAGGTCATTTCTGCCTATCTTGCCGCTGAGTACATAAGAACCTGCAACGTTGCCCACGCCTGTGATCTTATATACCTGACGCACTTCGACTCTTGCGGTATCGCTCTCGCGGAATTTAGGCGCGAGCATACCTTTCATGGCGCTTTCAATTTCTTCAATAGCGTCATAAATTACCCTGTAAAGTCTTATGTCAACGCCGTCGTGATCTGCGTTTTCTTTTGCAACGGGGTCGGGTCTTACGTTAAAGCCCACTATCAGAGCGTTTGAAGCAGATGCGAGCATAACGTCGCTTTCGGATATTGCGCCCACGCCGCCGTGTATAACTTTTACTCTTACTTCTTCGTTAGAGAGCTTTTCAAGAGACTGTTTTACAGCCTCAACAGAGCCTTGAACGTCTGCTTTGACGATTATCGGCAGTTCTTTTATCTCGCCCTCTGAGATCTGCGCAAACAGGTTATCGAGAGTTACCTTCTGATACTGGCTGAACTCTTCTTCCTTGGCTTTATGCTTTCTCTGCTCAACAAGCTCTCTTGCAAGTTTTTCATCTGCAACGGCGTTGAAAATATCGCCTGCGGCAGGTGTTTCAGCAAGACCTGTTATCTCAACGGGGCAGGAAGGGCCTGCTGTTGTTACCTGCTGACCTTTATCGTTGGTCATTGTTCTTATTCTGCCCACTGCTGTGCCTGCTATTATTATATCGCCGAGATTCAGTGTACCGTTCTGCACAAGCACCGTTGCAACCGGGCCTTTGCCCTTATCGAGCCTTGCTTCAACTACAGTACCTTTAGCAAGCTTGTTGGGGTTGGCTTTCAGCTCTTTAACTTCGGCAACAAGCAGGATATTTTCAAGCAGTTCGTCAATGCCCTCGCCTGTTTTAGCAGACACGGGAACAGCTATAACGTCGCCGCCCCAGTCTTCAACAACAAGGTCATATTTGGTAAGTTCCTGCTTTACCTTATCGGGGTCTGCGCCGACTTTATCCATCTTGTTTATTGCAACTATTATAGAAACGCCTGCCGCTTTTGCGTGGTTTATAGACTCAACAGTCTGCGGCATAATGCCGTCATCGGCGGCTACAACAAGTATTGCTATATCTGTAATATTCGCGCCTCTTGCTCTCATTGAAGTAAACGCTTCGTGACCCGGGGTATCAAGGAAAGTTATATCCTTGCCGTTTACTTTTACCTGATAAGCGCCTATATGCTGTGTTATACCGCCTGCCTCGCCGTCTGCAACATTTGCATGGCGTATTCTGTCAAGAATTGAAGTTTTGCCGTGGTCAACGTGACCCATAACAACAACAACGGGGCATCTTTCAACAAGGTCTTCTTCCTTGTCTTCCTCGTCTACTATAAGGCGCTCCTCAATAGTAACGTGAACTTCTCTTTCATACTTAGCGCCCATTTCGTCTGCAACCAAAGCCGCGGTATCAAAGTCTATAACTTCATTTATAGATGCCATTACGCCCAGCATCATCAGCTTTTTGATGACCTCGGTAGCGGTAACTTTCAGCCTTGCGGCAAGCTCTGAAACAACTATTTCGTCGGGTATCATAACTTTGAGCTGCTGTTTTCTTGCCTTTTCAAGCTCCAGTCTGCGCAGGCGGTCTTTTTCGCTCTCGCTCTCTTTCTTTGAGTGCTGCTGCTTTTTATACTGCTGCGATTTCTGTGTTATTTTTTGCTTCTTAGTGAAGTTATCCTTGCTGCCGCCATGGTTTCTGTTATCGGCAAGATTATCGTATCTTTCGTTATACTTATCAAGCTCTATATACGAACCCCTTGTATCGACGGTCTTGCGCTTGCTGTCCTTAGTGCCCTCAGAAACGGTGTAGCCCTTTGCGTTGTCATCGCTCTTTCCGCCGAAAAGTATTTTCTGACCCGAATTTTTCTTCTTGGCGACTTCCTTTTTGGGCTTTTGCTTAGGCGCAGGCGCGGCAGGCTTATCGGTTTTCTTGTCCGCTTTTTCGGACTTTTCAGCCTTTTCTGCCTTCTCAGCCTTATCTGCCTTATCTGCTTTTTCTTCCGCCTTGGGCTTTTCCTGAGCCGTTTCCTGCTCTTTCTTCTTGGGTGAAGCTTTCTTTTCCGCAGGCTTTTTGGAAGTGGTTTTTGCTGCGAAATATTCTTCAAAACCCGTTACCTGAGTTTTTTGTGTATAATATTCGAGGATATAATTTACCTCCTCGTCACTCAGCGATGAAGCTGTTTTTTTGCCTGTGTCACCGAACGCGTTTGCAAGAAGCTGAATGACTTCGTTGCTGCTGACACATATATCTTTAGCCAGATCGCTTACTTTATATTTTTTGACTGCCTTTGCTGCCATAGGCTATACTCCTCTCTGAAATGAAAATCACAAATGAAACGCGGTAGGGTCTATGGGTATCTCACAAAGCGAAGAAGATGCTTTTTTGTTAAAGCCCTTATCGCATACTGCTAAAACACCCGACCGTTTGCCTACACTGTCTGCTATCTGCTGCATGGTCATATCTGCATCATAAAGTTTAACGCCGTTTTTATAGCAGATATACTTTGCTTCTTTGAGCGATTTTTCCGATAGATCGCTTGCGACATAAACGCCGCACGCCTCGCCGCCTGCACAGGCATTCTTGACCATATCCATGCCCATACACAGCTTGCCTGCCCTGCGGCACATTGAAAACAGACCGCCCATATTTTTTGCGTTGTTACTCGGCACTTTCAAGCTCCGCCTCCATTGTATCGTAGACCGACTGCTCAATTTGGCAGGAAAAGCTTTTTTCAAGTTTGCGCGCTTTTCTTGCTTTTTCTAAACACTCGGCATTTTTGCATATATATGCGCCTCTGCCCGATTTTTTACCTGTAAGGTCTATAGTTATATCGCCTTCGGGGGATCTTACTATTCTTACAAGCTCTTTCTTCGGCTTCATTTCGCCGCAGCCCAGACACATACGCATAGGTATTTTTCTTACTTTCATAAAGCGCCCCTTAATCCTCTACCGGTGTTTCGGGTACTATGTCTATCTTATATCCTGTAAGGTGGTGGGCAAGTTTGGCGTTAAGACCCTTATTGCCTATTGCGAGCGACAACTGGTTGTTTGGCACTACCACGCGGCAGCTCTTTATGTCCTCATCAAGAATATCAACACGCAAGACCTGCGCAGGCGAAAGGGCGTTTGCTATAAATTCGGCATCGTCCTCAGAATAGGGGATAACGTCTATCTTCTCGCCCTTGAGCTCTTTTATAACAGCCGATATTCTTGTATGTTTAGGCCCTATGCATGAACCGACTGCATCAACGTTTTTATCTTTACTGAAAACTGCCAGCTTTGTGCGTGAACCTGCTTCTCTTGCAACAGACTTTATCTCGACAATGCCGTCATAAATTTCGGGAACTTCTCTTTCAAAAAGCTTGCGCACCATTTCGCGCTTGGTACGGGAAATTTTAATTGCAGGGCGTTTTTCGCTGTCTGAAATGGTCTCGACATATACCTGTATGCTGTCGCCTGCTTTGAGGGTCTCGCCGGGTATCTGCTCGTTTCTTCTCAGATACGCTTCGCTGCCGTCTATAGTAACAATTGCATTGAGCGTTGCAGGCTCTACCTTAGTAACAACGGCTGCAACACATTCTTCGCGCTTTGAGTCAAACTGCGAGAGCAGTCTTTCTCTTTCAAACATGCGTATATCCTGCTTTATAGACTGCTTTGCGCTTGAAGTGGTAACTCTGTTGAATGTCGTTGTATCCAGCAGTATTACATATTCGCCGCCGACCTCGGCGTTTTCGTCGAGCTCTTTTGCTTCTTCAAGGCTTATCTCTGCTGCTGTGTCTTCGGGCTCGCCCTCAACAATTTTCTTTACAAGTTTAACGTCGAAAGTTTCTTTCTGCGTATCTATTTCAACACGAATATCGGAGTTTTCTGAATAATACTTTTTAGCCGCTTTCAGAATGTTCTGACCGATATTATCGGCAAGGTCGTCAATAGATATCTGGTTTTTCTCTGCAAGCAGTTTCATGCTTATGAAAAACTCTGCTTCACGTCTTGCCCGTGCGCAATACTCAGCCAGTTCTTCAAGATAGCGCGCGGCAGGCACTTTTATGCGCACCTTTTTATTTATATCCGCAGAGCGTGAAAGTTCTTTCGCATCATCAAGGCTTATTTCGTTTCCGCTGTCCTTAACGCTGCCGTTTGCAACTATGGTCTTTATTATTCTTATATCGACCTTTTCTTTGTTTTCTTCCGCATCTATTTTTACGGATATATTGCCGCAGTCGGGGTAGTCTGCCTTAACTTTTGCGGCGATATTATTTGCTGCCATAGATGCAAGCTCGGAAGGTGACATACCGTGCTTTTTTGCAAGCAGTCTGAACCCTTCAAAAAACTCGCTTTTCTGTTGTGCTTTGATCTCGTTTTTCATTTTTCTCAATTCCTCCTTATTCTGTATCGGCAAAAAGGTCTTCGTCGTCGTGCAGCTTAACAAATGCACAGCTGCTCAGCGGAAGAGTGACTTCGCTGCCGTTATCTGTCCGTTTCATATATATGATATTCTTTTCAAAGCTGATAAGCGTACCTATCAGCTCTTTCTCGCCACTTTTTTCGTCGGGGCGAATGAGCCGCACTTTTATTTCGTCGCCTATACAGCACTGAAAATGCTCGGCTGTGCGAAGCTCTCTTGCAAGACCCGGGCTTCCTACCTCCAGCACATATGACTGCGGTATGGGGTCGCTCTCGTCCAAAAGTTCGCTTAATGGTCTTGAAACGGCCTCGCAGTCGTCTATGTCCACACCTTCGTCTTTGTCTATAAAGACTCGCAGATACCATGATGCGCCTTCTTTTTCAAAGCGGACGTCCCACAAAAACACGCCCTGCGCATCACACAGCGGCTGAGCCATTTGCCGCACTTTATCTGCCACATTTCCTCCCATAGTTTTACCGCCCAAAAAACTACCTCCTTACGCTGTTTTACAAAAGCAAAAGACCGAAAGTCGAGCTTCCAGTCTTTCGTTGAAAGATATTGTCAATAGTATAACACACTTTTTGCAAAAAAATCAAGGGGTTTTTGCAAATTTCTTAAAAAATTTTCTTTGCGCAAAAGTTTTAGACCCTGTCAAGAAAATAAAAGTTTTGCGCAAAGTGGCGTTCAATGTGTGCGCTCCTGCGCTGCGCGTAAGCGCAAACTTTTAAACAGCTATTGCGCACGCAAGCGCGCGCAGGGAAAAGAGATATGCGCTACAACTAGGAAAAGCCCTCTCTTGCAGGGCTTTTCCTCTTAAAAAACAATCCACCGGATTGTTTTTTAATTCACCTTTTTCGGAGCGCACGTTGTGTCTTTGTGGGGCGCTGCCCCACACCCCGCAACCCTTTTGAAAAAGGCTTGACCGAAAACTTTTAGTTTCTTGACAAGATTTAAAACCTTTGCATGTTGTGGCGGTCAATGCGTGCGGACGTGATTATTGACTTGAAAATTATGCTCGCTTTGGGTAAGATATGTAATACCCTCTACCAGACCGAGCACCGCAGGCACGAATGCCAGCACTGCGGTACAGGTGAGCACAAGATAAATTACGCCTATGGTCGTTTTGCCAAGATAGAATTTATGCACGCCCAGCGAGCCCAGCAGTATTGCAAGTATGCCTGCAACGGTCTTGTTTTTCAGCGGCCACGAGGGGTCAACGCCTGCATCTAACGGCTGCTGATAGGGCATTTGCATCTGCGGTTGAAATATACTTCCCTGCGGCACATAGTTTTGCGGCGGTGCATATACAGGCTGCGGCGGCGGTGCGACTTCAACGGGGGTGCCGCAGTAAGGGCACACGGTCGCGTTCATTTCAAGCGGTGCGCCGCACTGTGAACAGTTCTTTTCTGCCATTTATATCGTTCCTTTCGGGGTCAGTTGTTTTTATTCTTTGCGCCGTTTAAAGCTATCGGCAAAATAATTGCACAGTAAACAAAAAGTATTACAAGGCTTATAAGCGTATACATAATGGGGCTGGCGGTCTTATACGCGACGAACATATAAACAAGCTGAACTATGGTATACACTGCCGTCATTCCGGCGACGGGTGCATAGCCGCCCACGCCGAGCTTTTTGGAAAGAGCCCCTCCTGCGCCATATACTATTGCAAGTGCGAGCATATTTATTGCTGAAAATATAATTGCCGGCACGCCTGCGTCATAGTCGGTAACTTTCATAACGCCTAGCATTGCGACAAGTATTATAGCGATAAGGAAAAACGCCAGAAACAGAGATATTACCAAAGCGGTAGAAAAACCGTTATTATTACTTCTTTTCATATTATTCACCGACCTTTGCACCACATTCGTTGCAGAACTTAACGCCCTGTGGCAGCTGTGCGCCGCACTTTTTGCAGACGTTTTGTTCCATTTTGGCGCCGCACTCGTTACAGAATTTTGAGCCGACGGGGTTTGCTTTGCCGCACTGCGGACAGGCTATAGTTTCTTCGGTAGCCTTTGTCATAAGCGCGCCGCACTCGTTGCAGAATTTAGAACCCGAAGGGTTTGCGGCGTGGCATTTGGGGCAGAAGGCGGAATCTTTTTCGGGAACAGAAGCCTGCGTGAGGTTTTGCATACCGCCTGCTATTGCGGCGCCTGCGCCAAGACCTACGCCTCCTGCGACTATTGCGCCTGCAAGACCGCCGCCCTCGTTACTGGCAGCGCTTTCATATACATCGAACGAACGCTTTACTGCATAGCGCGAATCGCCCATTATCTCAAACTCTGCTTTATCTTCAAGGATCTCGTTTATCTTATCAAAGTCCTGATCGGGGAAGTTTATTGACTTTATAAAGAAGTTTACTACCTTAAAGCCGAAGGTCTCAAACTCGGGCGCTAAAATATCTTCAAGCTGTTTTGATATATCGTCCAGCTGTGCGGATATCTCGAGCGCGGAGATCTTATCGTTGATGATTATATCGGCTATCTCGCTCTTTACCTTGCTTACAAGTATGCCTTTATAGTAGTCCATTACCTTGTAGTACTTTACAACGTCGGCAGGGTTCATAGTACCGACAATGTTGGAGATGAAGTCTCTGACGTTCATTATCTTCAGGCCCATCTGACCGAAAGCTCTTATTCTCAGTCTTGTATGGTACTTGGGGTCTATAAGCTGTATCGGGTCTGATGTGCCCCACAGCAGATCGAGCTTTGTTACGGTGTTGACATAATATATCTCAGCCGTAAAGGGTGTTTTGCCGCCGAACGGTATATTTACTATTGAATTGAGTATAGGCAGGTTGCCTGTTGAAAGGGTATATGTACCGGGGGCGAAGCTGTCGCATATTCTGCCGCCCTTTACAAACACTGCCGCCTGACCTTCGCCGACGATAAGCTGCGTACCCGTTACGAGTTTATCGGTAGGGTGCTTATAGATTATCCAGTCGCGCGAGGCAAGCCCGTCAAATTTTACTCTGTCTATAACTGCCATAAAAACGCCTCCTTAATACCGCGCAAAACCGCGGCTATACACATATAGTATAACATATTCGGCGGCGTTTTGCAACATTTTTTCTTACAAAAAGTAAAATAATTTTTGCAGATGTTGCAAGATACAATTTAAGATGATATAATAATCTTTGAATATACCTATATAGTGCAGGTTAAACTATAAATGATATTTTTTATATTTTCGGCAAAAGGGAGATACTTATGAAAGAACGCAGACTTTGTTTTCACTTGGAACCGCCTGACGGGTGGCTCAACGACCCCAACGGGCTTTGCTTTTTTGCAGGCAGATACCATGTGTTTTTTCAGTATTCGCCCAAAAGCCCCGAGGGTGAAACGCCGCGCTGCTGGGGGCATTACTCAAGCGAGGACTTAATAAACTGGCGGTATGACGGCATAGCTGTGCGCCCTGCCTGCCGATATGACCGTGACGGGGCATACTCGGGCAGCGCTATAGAAAAAGACGGCGAGCTGTATTTATACTACACGGGAAACGTTATGCACAAAGGTGATTATGACTACATCACACGCGGCAGGGAGCAAAATGTTCTTTGCGTTCATAGTGCGGACGGGCAGGTGTTTGAGGGCAAGCGGCTGCTTATGACTAATGCTGATTTTCCTGCTGACATGACCTGCCACGTGCGTGACCCGAAGGTATGGCGGCAAGGCGGAGCATACAAAATGATACTTGGTGGGCGCACTGACGAGGGCACAGGCTGCGCTTTGATATACGAAAGCGGCGACGGCATAAAGTGGCGGTATTCATCGCGCATAGAAACGCAGGAATATTTCGGCTATATGTGGGAATGTCCCGACCTGTTTGAGCTGGGCGGAAAAGAGGTGCTGAGTGTATGTCCGCAGGGGCTTATACACTGTGACAGCCGCTTTTGCAACATGTATCAGTCGGGGTACTTTTTTACAGATGACATAACGCCTTTTGGCTTTACGGAATGGGACACGGGGTTTGATTTTTATGCTCCGCAGACGTTTCTTTCTCCTGACGGGCGGCGGATAATGATAGGCTGGCTGGGCATGACAGACTGCGGATACACGTCATACGCAGAGGGGTTTGAGCGGCAGCACTGTTTATCTGTGCCGTGTGAGCTTGTGTTGAAAAACGGAAAAATTTGCCGATTTCCTATAAAAGAACTTGAAAAACTGCGAAAAGAGTGTTATCATATAAATAGCACAGGTGTTTATAATGTGCGCTTGCCGTTTGAGATAAGCGCATACACGCAGGAGAAGTTTTGCATAACGCTGGGAAACGCGCTGCGGCTGAGCTTTGACGGCGGAGTGTTTTTGCTGGAGCATTTTGACGTGAGGGCGAGCGGCGGAAGGGACAGCCGCAAGACTTTGCTGAAAAACTGCCAAAGCATACGCGCGCTGTTTGACACGACGGCGGTTGAGATATATTTAAACGGCGGTGAAGCGGTGGTATCGACGAGATTTTTCCCGGAAGAAGAGGAGTTTGCGCTGGCGGTTTCGGGGGTGAGCGGAAAATTGTTTGAACTTTAAAAGGTAAGATGTGGTTTGCTGATGTTTGCGCTGTCGCGCAAGCCTGCGGAGCTGTTAAAAGCCCCACAGTACGCAAAGGTTTTAAATCTTGTCAGGAAACTAAAAGTTTTCGATCGACCCTTTTTCAAAAGGGTCGCGGGGTGTGGGGCAGAGCCCCACAATACGGAGTGCGCTCCGAAAAAGGTGAATTGTGAAATAGTCCGGTGGACTATTTCACAATGAGGACAGCGGTCGCTAGCGACCGCGGGAAGAATTATTTCGCTTTTAAATTTTGGGGCGAAATAATTCTTCGGGCGTTCCCTTGTTGTAGCGCAACGCTATCTTTCAGCGTTTCATTCTGAAACGCCGAACAAAGTGAAAAATCCATAACAAGAAACGCGCAAATTTTTAATAAAGCTGTTGCGCACGCAAGCGCGCGCAGGCAAAATGGTCGGGGTTTCTCAAAGGAAAATCCCTCTCTTGCAGGGATTTTCCTCTTGAAAAACAATCCACCGGATTGTTTTTCAATTCACCTTTTTCGGAGCGCACTCCGTATTGTGGGGCTTTGCCCCACGCCCCACAAGCCTTTTGAAAAAGGCTTGACCGAAAACTTTTCCGTTTTGGCAAGGCAACTTTTGTGGGACGTTGAACAGCTCCGCAGGCTGCTGCGACAGCAGCAAAACAGCGCGAATATAAAAAAGGCAGAAAGAATATGGAAGAATTTTTATACACGGTATGCGGCGCGTATGGCTTACACGCACGGCCTGCCGGGCAGCTGGCAAGAAAAGCGGCACAGTACAAAAGCTGCGTAACAGTCGAAAAAGACGGCAGGGGCGCTCAGACATCGCAGCTTTTCGCCCTTATGGGGCTTGACATAAAGTGCGGCGACAGCATAAAAATAAAGGTAGAGGGCAGCGACGAGAGCTCTGCCGCGGACGGAATAAAACGGTTTATGACGGAACACAGCATCTGAAGAGGTGAGCTGTATGATAGTATTGAACGGAACAGGGGTATCTTCGGGCATTGCATACGGGAAGATACGGTTTTTCAGGCACTCGAAATGCGCGGTGGAGAAGATAAGCGTTTCAGACACCGACAGGGAGATAAAACGCTGGAGAGAGGCTGCCAACGATGCTTCGGCACAGCTGCTTGAAATGGCTCAGAGGCAGGAGGGCGGCGATGCTGCCGACCTTTTTGAAACGCACAGGCTAATGCTTCGCGACCCCGATTTTGTTGAGGCAATAGAGAAAGAGATAGTTGAAAGCTCTGTAAACGCTGAGGCTGCTGTTGAGGTGGTAGGCAAGCGTTTTTCGCAGATGTTTTCTTCGATGGAGAACGACTACATGCGAGAGCGCAGTGCGGACGTTGACGATGTCAGCAACAGGCTGATAAATATTTTGTCGGGAAGCTCAGAGCAGGAAAGCGGTGTGCCGACCTCGCCGGTGATTATTGCGGCTGATGACTTAAGCCCCAGCGAGACGGTTCTGCTTGACAGGTCTACTATACTCGGTTTTATTCTTATAAACGGCAGCAAGAACAGTCACACGGCTATTCTGGCGCGAAACTTAGGCATACCTGCTATAATAGGCATAGGCGACAAGCTTGCAAGTGAACTTGACGGGCGTTACGCGGTGATGGACGGCAGCGAAGGCATGGCTGTTATAGACCCTGATGAGCGCATGATGAGGGAGCTTGAAAAAAAGCGGCAGCATGAAAACGCTCAGAAGCGGCGAATGGACGCTTTGCGCGGCAAGCCCGACGTTACAGAGGACGGAAAGAACATTAAGGTATATGCTAACATAGCATCGCCTGCTGATGTGAAATACGTACTGGAAAATGATGCGGCAGGCATAGGGCTTTTCAGGAGCGAATTTTTGTTTTTGGAAAGCGGTTCACTGCCGACGGAGGAGCAGCAGTTTGAGGCGTATTCTTCGGTACTGAAGAAAATGGAAGGCAGGGAAGTTATAATTCGCACGCTGGACATTGGCGCGGACAAAAACGCTGAATATCTTGGTCTTGAAAGAGAGCACAACCCCGAACTTGGCATGAGGGGCATAAGGCTGTGCCTGACAAGACCCGACATATTCAAAACGCAGCTGAGGGCGCTTTACAAGGCATCGGTTTTTGGCAGACTGCTGATAATGTTCCCGATGGTGGCAGGACTTTGGGAGCTTATAGATGCAAAGCGGATATGCCGCGAGGTACGCGAGGAACTCAGCGAAAAGGGCGTTGCGTTTGATGAGCATGTACCTATAGGCATAATGATAGAAACGCCTGCTGCGGCGCTTATTGCTGATGACCTTGCAAAAGAGGCTGACTTTTTCTCGGTTGGCACTAACGACCTTACGCAGTACACTCTGGCGGCTGACAGGCAGGGAAGCGCTCTGGAGCGGTTTTATGATGTGGCGCACCCTGCGGTGATGAAACTTATTCAAGAGACGATAAGGGCGGCACACGCAAACGGCATATGGGCAGGCATTTGCGGTGAATCGGCGGCTGACACATCGCTGACGGAGCAGTTTTTAAAAATGGGCGCGGACGAATTTTCGGTCTCGCCAAAGACTATACTGCCGCTCAGGGGTGCGGTGCGCAGCGGTAAGGCATACTAAAAAATATACAGAAAAACAGGTCTGTTTCTTAGGTGAAGCAGACCTGCTTTATTATTTTTTATTGATAGCAGCGGAGAGCCAAACCGAGTCGCCTCACGCCGATAATTTTGTGTTATTTCGACATTCACAAATATAAAATAAAATGTTATCTTAAAAAGTTTTCACCGTGAGGTGCGCAGCAGTTTATACAGAGCAGATTTTCGTCAAGACTAGGCGACCAACCGCAGGCATACTGGCGTATGGCAAGGGAGCAGGGCGACGTATTGGCGGAAAGATGCCTGTAAAAACCGACTTGGGATTGGCTTTTCGCTGCTACTATTCTTCGCCGAGTTTTAGGGCTTTGCTGATGTTTATCTTTGATATAAGCCTGCCGAGGACTGCTATGCCGATAAGCAGCATGAGGGCTATTATAGCGTATATCTTATAATAATCGCTGCGCTGTGAGATGACTTCGAGCTGCGGCACCATTGTCTGCGCGCCGTAAACGCTCTCAAACAGCGGTATATAAAGTTTGCCTGCATAGTAGCCGACGACGAACGCCATTACTATAGCGACGGCTGAAACCAAAAGCTGCTCGTATATTATCATGGCGATTATCTCTCTGAACTTCATGCCCATAGCGCGCAGTATGCCGAACTGGAGCGTTCTGCCCTTTATAGAGAGTATCCAGTATATCAAAAAGCCTATGATACACATTATCATTATGGTTATAAAGCCCAGAGTAAGCGCGCCGTTGAGACCTTGCAGCAGGGGGTCGTTCTTTTCGTTTATTTTCTCCTGCTTGGCGGCGGTGACTGTTGCTAAGTCTATATCGCTTTCTTCTATAGACTGATAAAAGTCCGCGGTGGAAACGCTGTCGTCAAGGTCTAGCCATACTTCATAGGGTAAAGGCTCGGTATTTGCCGATACATAGTTATAATTGAACACTGCAAAATCCTGATGTTCATAGGGGTTGAGCGACGGCCAGAACTCTGCAAAGGCTATTACTACCGCTTCAAATTCAGAATTTTCGCCTATTTTAACGGTAACGGTATCGCCGAGTTTTACGGTATATTTATCTTTAAAAGAATTTGAAAGTATAACGCCTGAGCTGCAATTGTTAAGACCGTTGAGATAGTTATTTATATGCACGGGCAGAAGTCTGTCGATAGGCTGCACCACTTTGGCAAATTCGCCGGGCACTACCGCCATTATGTTGCAGCCTGAAACGGTATCCACAGTGGGCTGCTCCATGCTGTCTCTGCCGTATTGTCTTGATCTCTCCACAGGTTTTGCTATGCAAGCGCCCGATATAGTTACATCGTCGATTTTTAAAACACGCGCTATGTTATCTACGCCTTTAAGGTCTGAAAAACGCTCGATAACGGGCTCGGTATAAGCAAGGGAAGTGACTTCTTCGCCGTCGTCGTTATAAGTGGTTACCGCCTGTGTTTCCCAGTTTTCGCTTATGACGGCATCGCAGCCCATAGAATATATAACTCTTTCTTCGGCGTTGCGGTTGATAGCTCTTGCGGTATTTGCAAAGAACACGCCCAGTGACACGGTAAGTATTAAAAACACCATGAGAAATCGCTCACGCCCTGTAGATGACCTGCCGATGTTATTCAGTGATACATAGGCGGCAGGCGACCATCTTTTCTTGCCGATGAGGTATATAAGTCTTATTATAAGAGGGTGGAGCCTTACTATAAACAGTGCACAGCCGAGTATGAAAGCGGTTGATGCGACAAAAAGCATAGGGTTAACGGTCTGCGAGGCTTCTACCATGCCGCTTTCGACCAAATTTTCCTGACTGTAATTATAGTAGTAAAGCCAGCCGACAGAGCCGCCGATAAGTATTATATCTAAGAAAAGCTTTTCCCACAGGGGGCGTTTTTTCTTGCGTGCCTTGCGCTGTTTATGCTCGACTATTGAAACTCTCGCGGCAGGGATTATAGGTGCCATGGTGGTTATAAAGAACACGACCGCCGCCAGCAGAGAATACAAAAAGGCATCTAGTGTAAGTTTTATAGGCAGGGCTGTTCTGTTTACAAATTCCAAAAAGCCGTTTGAAGCGCCAAGCACTGTACAGAAGCCCATAGCGAGGAAAGGTCCGAGTATCGCGGTTGAGATGCCAAGGACAATGGATTCCAGCGCGTATATTCTGAATATCTGGAATGAAGATGCGCCGCGGCTTTTGAAGACGGCTATTTCGTTCTTTTCCTGCTCGACATTCAGCTGAGACACCATGAACAGATAGAAAACTATCATAAGCATGACGGGTATCTGTATCAGCCAGAGTATCAGTTTAAGCTGGTGGGCACGGCCTTCATAGTCTTGCAGTATCTCCATAGCAGGGAATGTGAATTTTATATTTTTATATGTAAATGATTTTTTCTGCTGCAAGAGCATTTCGTTGAGGCTTTCAAGGTCTGTCATATCCATATTCTGATAGTCTATCGAATATCTCATAGAAAAGCTGGAAATGGTGCAGTTTTGGTTTGCCACGGGGCCTTCTAAAAAGGTATCGTGATCCATAAAAACGGTATTGAGATAGGTGCTGTCAAGACCTTCTGACCAGTAGGCATCGTTGTTATCGCCGACGGTGAACATACCTACTATCTCTATTTTCATGGGGTTTGAGCCTTCTATATCAAAAGAGCTTATGACATCATAGACGGTATTTATGGTAAGCCCCGAAAGTTTAAGAGCCTGCTCGGTGGCTATAACTTCATAAACGCCGTCATCGCGCCTGCCGGGGGTATACATACGACCGTCAACAATACTTATATGGTCTTCAATATTCGTCATTGAGCCGACTTTTACCGACGACCTTGAATTGCCCTCGGAAGAAACTATAGAAGTAACGTAGTCATAGTCATCTATAAGAACAAGCTTTTCGCCCAGCGAAGGCAGACCAAGCTGAGCAAAGTTTTTCCGCGTAAGCTCGGTATATTCTTTTACTCTTTCGGCGGCTTCATCTACAGTAAAAGTTAAAGATATTGACGACTGCACGCCGTATATGCCCGGATAGACGTTCTGCGTAAGCTGCAAATTTTCCATATCCTTGACCAGCATACGTTTCAGCGAGGCGTTCATATAGATAGGTATGGTACTGAGCATTGCCGATGCCATTACAAAGCCTATAAGCAGGCATAGCACCATCCATTTTGTATTCCGCATTTTGCGGAGCAGCAAAGTAAGCATATCTGTCCTTTCTCAGATGCGCTATCTTACGATAACGGTGTCGCCCTCCTCAACTCCCGAAACTATTTCGGAAAGAGAGCCTGTCTGCAAGCCGACTTCTACCTCTTGTGCGACCTTTTTGCCGTCTTTTAAAAGGTATACTATATTTTTGTCGTCTATAGATTTTATAAGGTTGTTTGAAATTACCACAACGTCTTTGCGCTCATCAAGCACAAGAATGCAGTCTGCAAGACCGCCAACGCAGTCATCGGGCGGAGTGCCGGTAAATTTAACATAGACATGCTCGCGGTCAAACTGCATTTCGTCGGGAGCATCTTCTTTAGCATCAGGGTCATATACTTCGTAAATAACTTCTTCTTCCTCAAAATCGCTTGCGACCACTTCGTCGGGTGTCATGAAAACTTCGGCATCGTAAAGTTCACCGTCAATGCGTATGCTCATTTTAGTGCCTATTTTATAAAGTTTATAATTGTCGGTCTCCGGCTGAATGGCAACATAGAGGCTGTTTGTATCTATAACGGTGGCAACGGTATCGCCCTGATTTACATAATTGCCTGCTGAAACGCCCATACCCAGCGCTGAAACGGTGCCGTCAATAGCAGAGTAGAGTTTTGCGCTGTCGCGCTGCTCGTAAAGCGCATCTAGCTGCATTTGCACAAGGTCAACTTCTACCTGTGCTCTGTCTATCTCTGCCTGAGATGCGCCGCCCTCCTGCAATATCTGTTTATCTAGCTGTGCACTGCGCAGTTTTAGTTCCGTTTCTTTTATAGAATAGGCAAGGTCGCTGGTGTCAAGTTCACAGATGATGTCGCCTTTTTTGACCTTATCGCCTGCGTGGACATATATTTTTGAGATAGTGCCGCTCTGCTCCTTGAAACTGAGGTTATACTGCGTTTGAGAAGCGACTATGCCTGTGTTGATGTCCTGATTTACAATATCGCGCTTTTTGGCGGTTATGGTAGAATATGTGACGTCAGCCTGCTCTACCGAAGGCGCAGCGAGAATGGTTTCTTCGTCCGGCAGAAAGATACAGCCGCTAAGAGAGCAGCAGAGCGCTGCCGATATTGTAAGTGCGGCTATTTTTGCCGACAGCTTTTTCATATGAGTTCCTCCTTATATAAAACAAAAGATGTTATACATACCTATACATAATAATTGTATCAAATTTATCTGTAAATGTCTATAGGTCGGGAGAAATTTTCATATGTGAAATGCGACGAATTTGCAGACCCGTTTATGTGCAATTTACCAAAGAGAGATTATCTCCTCGGCGGTGAGACCGCTATGCAGTGTGAGGTTCAGCGACAGCGCGATAAGTGATGATGTGCGCTCTATAAGCGTATCAATACTTCGCGGAGTGACAAACATACCATTATATAAAGGGCTGTCGGAGAGTGCCTGCGCGTCCATAACGGTGGGCACGCCTATGGCAACGGTGGGCACGCCCATGGTTTTTGCCGAAAACTCGGCACGCGCATTTTCTACGCCGCTGCCGGGTGATATGCCGGTATCGCAAAGCTGAATGGTGCTGCCAAGGCTTTCATACTCGCAGCAGGCAAGGGCATCAACGGCTATCAGAACATCGGGGCGGACGACAGAAACGACTGCTTTGGCGGTCTCGGCGGCTTCAAGGCCCGTTTGCCCCATCACTCCTGCGGCAAGCACCGAAACTTCCGCCATGCCGCCTGTGTCAATATCTTTTGCTAGGCGCTTTAAATGGCGCGTGGCTATTATTTTATCTGCAACGGCAGGCCCGAGGCGGTCGGGGGTGATATTGCGGTTGCCAAGCCCGACCACAAGCGCGGAAGAAACACTGCCGCAAAGTGAAGATATTTCTTTTGAGATGACTGCGGCGCGGTCGGCAAAATGTTCGGGCGACGACTGCAAGGAAAATTCCTGTGATGAAATGGTTACATAGCAGCCCGGCGGTTTGCCAAGGGCTTGCGAGGCTTCTTTTGTTTCAACGCATATGCGGCTGATGTTAAGGCCGCTTTCTTCGCGCTCTTGCTGTGAGATACCCGAAAGGTGGGGCGAACGGGCGGCGCTTTCATAGGCTAAGTCGGTGCGTACAGGCATAATTTTTTGCTCCTTTTGAGGTTTTTAGTTGAAATTACACAATTCAGGGCGTTTATTTTATTTGAGATTTTTGCAAAAAACACTTGCAAAATTTTAAAAGATGTGGTATGATAAGACTTGATGCTTGTTTTAGTGTTATTGCATTTCCCTCTCAGTATGCAGATAGCATTGAGAATGAGTGGAAAATTTATGTTTAACGGGAGGTGTAAGGAGTGCCGAATATTAAATCCGCAAAGAAAAGAACTGTTGTTATTGAGAAGAAAACTCTCAGGAACAAGATGATAAAGTCTGACCTCAGAACTGCTGTAAAGAAGGCTGACACTGCTATTGCAGAGAACACCGACAACAAGAACGAGGCTGTAAAGACTGCTATCAAGAAGATAGACATGGCTTGCTCCAAGGGCATACTTCATAAGAATACAGCCGCCAATAAAAAGTCCAAGCTGATGAAAAGGCTTGCACAGAGCAACGGCTAATAAAATACAAAATATATGCGCTGATGATTGACCCACATCGGCGTAATTTTTTTGTATATTTATATATAATATATAATAGTATACCCAAGATATTGTAGGCAAAGACAGGGGCAGGCACAATTGTGTGCAAGGTGCACAAAAAGGCGTGAAATTTTGGGTAAAAATTCTATAGTGAAGGCGTTAAAAAATGCTTGAAATATCGGGCAGGAAATGTTAAAATATTATTTGCGTGACTGCTATGCGCGTTTTATGCCTATTTAAGGAAAACGCGTGAAGCTGTATACTATATATATTATGTATGGTGTGTGGCAAAGATATGCGATGAAGCGGGAGGTGGCCGACCAAAGAGTCGGGGAATTTCCGCAGAGTATGTCCGATTTTAAACCGGGCGGCCGATATTTACACATCAAGGCTTTTGCGTTTCTTGCGATGGCGGCATTGCCGCTTTTACGCTAAAGCACGGGCTTTATGTGTGCGCTGTGTAAGCCCCGAAAACAATTCACGGTTTTCGGATATTTTTTCGGCTTACAAGCGAAACACATGGAGTAGTGTAAAAGATCTGACGGGCTTTAAGGCTCGTAAAACAAGGTCTTGCCCCCAACAAATTTTCAAAGTTTTTAAGGAGGCGAATTAAAATGGCAGTCAATGAAAAGATCAGGATAAGGATCAAAGGTTACGAACACGCTGTTGTTGACGCGGCGGCAGGAAAGATAGTTGACGCTGTAAAGCGCTCGGGCGCTAAGGTAAGCGGCCCTATACCTCTGCCGACAGACAAAGAGATCGTGACCATTCTCCGCGCTGTTCACATGTTCAAGGACAGCAGAGAGCAGTTCGAGCTGAGAACGCACAAGAGACTTATTGACGTACTCAGACCGACAGACGACACAATGACAGCTCTTCAGGGGCTGGAACTTCCTGCGGGCGTTGAGATCGTAATGGAGATCAAGTAATCTCCTAAAGAGATCGCAAAGGGTGATCTCTCAACGGTTTTACGGCAGGTCATGTCGGAAAATTCCGACCAATAACCTATTTTAGGAGGAAAAGAAAATGCAAAAAGGGATAATCGGAAAGAAGATCGGTATGACACAGATCTTCGACGAGGCGGGAAAATTCATTCCCGTAACAGTTATCGAGGCCGGTCCTTGTGTAGTAGTACAGAAGAAGACGGCTGAGAACGACGGATACGATGCCGTTCAGCTCGGCTTCGGCGAGATCCGTTCAAAGAACGTGACAAAGCCTTTGCAGGGTCACTTCAAAAAGGCTGACGTTGCGATGAAGAGGACTCTGAGAGAGTTCAAACTTGACGACACGGCTTCGCTGAATGTTGGCGACATAATCAAGGCTGACACATTCGCGGAGGGCGACATAGTTGACGTTAGCGGCACAAGCAAAGGTAAAGGCTTTGCAGGCACTATAAAGCGTCACAACAACCACAGACTGAAAGAAACTCACGGTTCGGGCCCTGTTGTAAGACAGGCAGGCTCTATGGGCGCTTGCTCCTCGCCTTCGAGAATTTACAAGGGCAAGGGTATGCCGGGTCACATGGGCGCCGAAAAGGTGACTGTTCAGAATCTGACGGTAGTCAAGGTAGACGCTGAAAACAATCTTATCGCTATAAAAGGCGCGGTACCCGGTCCTAACGGCTCGGTAGTTACCATTGCCGACTGCGTTAAGAAGGCTTAGTGGAAGGAGGAGTTACGATGCCAAACGTTTCAGTTTACGATATGAGCGGCAAGAAGGTCGCTGATACTGAGCTTAGCGAGGCGGTTTTCGGTATTACTCCGAACGTTCCGGCTATGCACGCTATGGTAGTTAATTACCTTGCCAACCAGAGGCAGGGAACACAGTCCACTCTGACACGCACGGAAGTTTCGGGCGGCGGCAAAAAGCCGTGGAGACAGAAGGGTACAGGCCGCGCAAGACAGGGTTCTACAAGAGCTCCGCAGTGGACACACGGAGGAATTGCTCTCGGCCCTAAGCCGAGAAGCTACAGATACGCTCTCAACAAGAAGCTGAGAAGGCTTGCTATGAAGTCTGCGCTTTCGACAAAGGTGATAGACGACAACATTGTTGTTCTGGACGAGCTTAAACTTGATGAGTTCAAGACAAAGACGGTTGTCAATATGCTCGGCGCACTCGGCGTTGAAGGCAAGGCTTTGATAGTTATGCCCGAGGCTGATGCAAAGGTTATAAAGAGCGCAAACAACATTCCCGGCGTAAAGACCACGCTGGTAAATACTTTGAACGTATATGACATTCTCAACTACGATAAGTTTATTGTTGTTAAGGATGCTGTTGCGAAGATCGAGGAGGTATACGCGTAATGGCAAAGACAGCTCAGAGCATTGTTATAAGACCTATAATCACTGAGGCTTCGATAGACAACCTGCAAATGCGCAAGTACACCTTCGAGGTTGCAAAAGATGCCAACAAGTCTGAGATAGCTAAGGCTGTTGAAGAGCTTTTCGGCGTTAAGGTAGAAAAGGTCAACACACTTAATGTATACGGCAAAAAGAGAAGAATGGGCAGATATGAGGGCAAGACCCCTGACTGGAAGAAGGCTATAGTTACTCTTAAAGAGGGCGAAAAGTCTATTGAGTTCTTCGATAACCTTATATAATATAAGGTGAGAGCCGCATAAATATCCGCCAAAGAGAGCGGATACCCCGACGATTTTTGGTCGGGCGTATGTATGGGAACGACTCCGCGGGCTGCGAAGCGACGTTCTCGCAAAACTTCAGAAGGAGTGAAATAACACATGGCTATAAAAAGCTACAAGCCTACGACAGCCGGCAGAAGAGGTATGACAGTTACCGACTACAGCTGCCTGTCCAAGGTAAAGCCGGAGAAAAGCCTGCTGGAGCCTCTTAAAAAGACTTCGGGCAGAAACAGCTACGGCAGGATAACCGTTCGTCATCATGGCGGCGGAAACAGAAGAAAGTACCGCGTTATCGACTTCAAGAGAAACAAGACCGGTATGAACGCTACGGTTCAGACCATCGAGTACGATCCTAACAGATCGGCATTTATCGCTCTTGTACAGTACGAGGACGGAGAGAAGAGATACATCATCGCACCGAACGGTCTTGCCGTTGGCGATGTTGTAAGATCGGGCGCTGATGCCGACATAAAGCCGGGCAACGCGCTGGCACTTGCCAACATTCCCGTTGGTACTTTCATTCACAACATCGAGCTTTATCCCGGCAAGGGCGCACAGCTTGTAAGAAGCGCCGGTAATATGGCTCAGCTTATGGGCAAGGAGGATAATTACGCACTGGTAAGACTTCCTTCGGGCGAGATGAGAAAGATCGCTGTAAACTGCATGGCGTCTATCGGTCAGGTGGGCAACATTGACCACGAGAACGTGAACGTCGGCAAGGCAGGCAAGACCCGTCACATGGGTATAAGACCTACTGTAAGAGGTTCGGTAATGAACCCGAACGACCACCCTCACGGCGGTGGTGAAGGTAAGTCGCCTGTCGGCCGTCCGTCACCTGTTACTCCGTGGGGCAAGCCGACCATGGGATACAAGACCCGTGCTAAGCACAACCGCTCCGATAAATTTATCGTAAAGCGCCGCAACGGTAAGTAATCTGAAAGGAGGCAGTTGTAATGAGTAGAAGTGTTAAAAAAGGACCTTACGTTCAGGAAGTCCTTTTGAAAAGAGTTAAAGCTATGAACGACGCCGGAGAGAAGAAGGTACTGAAAACATGGAGCCGCGCTTCGACGATATTCCCTGACTTTGTTGGTCACACATTTGCTGTTCACAACGGTCAGAAGCATATTCCCGTTTATGTTACCGAGGATATGATCGGTCATAAGCTTGGTGAGTTTGCGCCGACAAGGACTTTTAAAGGTCATGCAGGCTCTAAAGTATCTAACAACGGTAAATAGCGGAAAGGAGGAGTTCTGATGGAAGCAAAGGCAATTTTGAAAAATGCCAGGATCGCTCCCCGCAAGGTCAAGATCGTCCTTGATCTTATAAGAGGAAAAGATCTGGAAATGGCATTGGCAATAGTTAATCACACACCAAAGGCTGCAAGCGAATATCTGGTAAAGCTTCTGAAGTCCGCCGCCGCTAACGCGGAAAACAATCACAACATGGACAAGAACAGACTCTATGTTGCGGAATGTTATGTAAGCCCCGGTATTACCATGAAGAGATTTATCGCAAGAGCAAGAGGCAGCGCAAACAGGATCCTTAAGAGAACTTCGCACATAACGGTAGTTCTTAAAGAGAAGGATTAAGCTAGAAGGAGGTAAACTGAATGGGACAGAAAGTTAATCCGCACGGTCTTCGTGTTGGTATAATCAAGGATTGGGACTCCCGCTGGTTTGCAAACAAAGCTGCTTTTGGCGATACCTTGGTTGAGGACTACAAGATACGCAAGTTTATTATGAACGCTCTCAACACAAGATCTAAAAATCCTGAAAGCAAGACGGTCTATGCAGGTGTTCCCACTATCGAGATAGAACGTATGGCTGACAACGAAAAGGAAAATGGAAAGATAAGGATCCATATCCACTGCGCTAAGCCCGGTATCGTTATCGGCAGAGGCGGCGCGGAAGTTGAAAAGCTTCGTCTTTCACTCGAGAAAATGACCGGCAAGTCGGTCAACATAAATATTGTAGAGGTAGCTCAGCCCGATCTCAGCGCACAGCTGGTTGCTGAAAAGATAGCTCAGGATCTGGAGGACAGAATTTCCTACAGACGTGCTATGAAGCAGGCTATCAGCCGTTCGATGAAGCTTGGCGCTAAGGGTATCAAGACAAGATGCTCGGGACGTCTGGGCGGCGCTGAAATAGCAAGAGCTGAGAGCTACCACGAAGGCACTATACCTCTTCAGACGATAAGAGCCGACATTGACTACGGCTTTGCTGAAGCAGCCACGACTTACGGTCGCATAGGCGTTAAGGTATGGATATACAGAGGCGAAGTTCTTAAGGGAGAAGTTGCTCCCTCACAGAGCAAAGCCCCGGC
>CANRIA010000019.1 GCA_947630555.1 uncultured Clostridia bacterium | reverse complement strand
TACCACATTCAAGCCCATCTTTTCCGCTACTATCTGCGGCTTTAGCTTGTCTTTGAGCACCAGTTCACATGCCCCTACCTTGAATTCTTTACTGTACTTCCTTTTCATTTAGACACACTCCTTACTCTTATTATATCATTCTCTGTTCCGTGTGTCCACTTTTATTATACAACTTTCTCGTTATTCACTATTCACTTTTCATTATTCACTAATTTCTGTTGATTGCTTTTGCCGAACAACGCATCAAAATTATGATGCAATCGTTCTAAAAAGTTGCAAAAGCTTCGATAAATCTAAGTTTTTCTAAACTTATTTTTTCGTTAAGCAGTCACACGAACACTTTTTTATTTCCAAAAAACAGGAGGTGAAAGAGATGTCAGATAAGTTTGACGGCATTAAAACAGGAGGTTTGGCATAGATATTTGAAAAACTTGACATAGCGTGTTTGTTGTGATATAATCAAATTACCAAGAAGCTAAGAAATATGCACTAATGGTTATTTGACACATACAACAAAGGAGTGGCATACATGGCAAATAACGTTATTAAAAAGAAAACTTTGAGTATATCTGCAAAGCGGCAGATCACAATACCGAAGAGTTTTTACACTATACTCGGATTTGAGAGAAAAGCTGAATGCATGGTCAGAAACGGCGAGCTGATAATTCGCCCTATTAAGCAGGAAACGGGCGGAGAGTTTGCAGAGCTGATCCTTGCCGATCTGATCAGTGAGGGATACTCAGGCGAAGAGCTTTTGAATGAATTCAAGGCAAGACAGGCTAAGGTAAGACCCGCAATAGATAAACTTATTTCTGATGCTGAGAAAGCTGCTCGCGGTGAGGGAGAGTTTGCGACTTTTGAAGAAGTGTTCGGCTCGGAGGATGATAAGTGACAGATGTAATATTTTTGCCTCCTGCTGCAAGATACTTCAAAAAGATGAAAGACAGCTGTTGGACGTTCAGAACCTCGGATTTATTTCAAAGCCGCTTTCTTATGAAAAAATACTGCAAATGTTATACAGAGCGGCAGTCTCAATGAAAACAATGTACTTATGTAGTATGACTTGTGAGTGACACCAAATTTGACAATCTGCTGTTTTTGTGATATAATGATGAAAACAGCACCGTAAGCGATGTATATTACATTAAATTCAGTGATCATACAAGTGTCATGTCACCTTTCATAAACATACTTAGAATAACAAGAGAGCAGGCGATTGACATATGCAAAAGTCAAGGAGCAGTGTTAAAAGAGTTTTAATTAAAGTAATTATAGGCATTCTGATATGTATATTAATGCTTTTTTTATATGCAGCTTACCGTAATGCCAACAGACCGTTTAAATGGTCGTATAAAAAACAACTTATAGAGGTATGTGAGAACGCTGATGTTTCACTCAATTATTATAAAATCGAATCCTATGGAGATGGATATAAAGTTTCTTTTCACACTAACACTGCGGGATTAGTCTATGCTGGTGCGCTTCAAGATGCTGTCAAGGTTTTTAATGACATTGCAGACTTTGCTGATGAACATGATGACTTTCCGATGCATGACAAAGACATGACCGTATATGTTGATTCAAATAAATACGGTATTTCTTTTGGCAAGATAGAAATAAGTTATTGCAGCGGAAAGACTACTGTAATTGCAGCCTCGTCGAATATAAACTCGTCAGTCTACGGCAGTCTGGTCAATTTAAAGTATGGCTTGAATTATCTTAGTTTGCATAAGAATACTATTTTTGATGTTGATACACTTTTGTCGCTTGATAATATAGAGAAACTGGAATTTATCGATTGTCACTATTATAATGGAGAAACAGCACCAAATGACACCGATATCGCAAAGCTTAAAGATGCGTTTGGTGATATTGAGATCATTGTAAAATAAAACGTCTGTAAAAAACGAATATATAAATGATCATTATATAACTGTAACAGGAGGTAATTATGATAAAAAGAAAAAAAGCAGTTATATTTCTTGTTGCAATTATATTTTGTATCATATCTTGTACTGCTTTTTACTACCGCAACCGCATACGTCATTATGATGAGTTCAAAAAATGCAAAGAGATAGTAAAGATCATTGATGAATATGATGATCCTATTACGAAGATAAAACTAAAAGATATTACCTTTAGCAATAATGTTTTGACTATCAATTGCACATACGCCCGTCCTGCAGCCGTTTCAAAACAGCAAATGATGAGTGGGTTTATTGCCCTGAGAGCGCAGATCAACGATTATCTTGCAAATGACGAAGAGTTTTATTATTCAGACAAAGCTATAAAACTTCATTTTGCTGATAATAACAACGGCAGTGATGATCTTGTATATCATGAGTTTAATTTTACAAACTATATTATCTCAAAAAGCAGCAATGATTCAGAGATAATATCTCCAACTTTAGATGTTCTGTATCCGCTTGCCGGGATACCAACAGATGCGGTGAGCGATATGTACGGAATGAAGTATATAGGAGGAGTGGGGCTTTACTTAACAACGTTTGATTTTTTTGAAAATAATCCTCAGCTTATATACTGTAGAGTCAATTCTGAAGCCCCGGAAGAGGACAAGGGAAAGATACAAGATATTTGTACTATCTGCGAAATTGATATCAGATAAGCATAAGGGGGGTGAATATTATGAACAAATTCAACAACCGTATTTCGCACATTGCTGCTAGTCTGTTCAAATGTTTTTTATGCGGTTTATTGTTTAATATTACTGCATATTCAGGTGCCGCTATTGCTTCTGTTTTTTCTATTATTTTCTTTGATATAATATATGCTTTCGTTCAGCTTGTTTGTTTCATGCGTTGGAGCGAGACCGACAGATACTATTTATCTGTTATATTTACAGTTATATTTTCTTTCTTGATATATTTATTATTTTATAGAGTGCACTTGTTTTATTACTTGTTTATGATATTTCACAGCGACTATGGAGAACCCGGTGCAGGCGATGGTTTGGGCGTGATAATAAGCATATCGTTAAATGCTGTTATTTTGTTTTCAACTATAATATTTAGTTTTATTGCAAAACTACAGCAAAAGAAGAAAGCCGACAAAATGACAGCCGAAGATAATTGAGATAAATTCGCGCGCAAACTAATTAACAACCAGCAATGACAAAACAACACATACTATAGTTAATCGCTTTTTGCTTTTAACGTGCCTAGAGACCCCTTATGGGTCTTTTTTATTGCGCTTACGCGCGGCACAGTGCATTACTCAATACTGTTTGCCGCGAGGCGTTTTTTGCGCAGAATGACCGACGGCACTATGCCGAATGACACCACCGCAAAAGCTATCACGGCGGCTGTTGCAAAAACGTTGTTCACACCGATAACAAAACCCAGCTCGTTGGCGAAAGAATTTGCTATGCCGAGTTTCAGCACAGCCGCGGCGAGGGCAAGCGCGATTATTGAGGACACAAGCGCAGTTAAACAGCTTATCAGCAGGCAGTCAGCAGACGTTGCACCGCCGAGATATAGCACCTTGAATTTTTTCATCTGCCGCGCGCTTATCATCGCCGACGAGCACACCACGCCGACGATCGTGACTACCAGTATGCAAGCTACTATCGGCAGCATTTTGTAAAAATCCTCGCTGCGGTAAATTTCACCTTTTCGCCTGATCTGCTCAAAGCTTATCAGCCAGCCGGGTTCGTCGCAGTCGGCAGCGGTAAGCACCTGCTCGTTGTATGCCATATCCTCTGATGAGAGCGGCCCGTCAAAAGCTATCAGCATTTTTCCGCTGCGGTAAAGTATTGTGCCGCCGTTTTCTATACACTCTTTAAGCAGCGAATAAGGCGCAATTATTTCGGTGTATTCCATATACTGCATATCGCTGTCATTGCTGTCAAAATCTTTTGAAAACGAGTACGCCTGATAAAGCTGCTCAACGCTCATTTCGGCAGCTAACAGAGAGTAGTCGGGCAGGTACGTTTTATCTGTCAGAACACCCGAGATTTTTATCTTCGCACCGTCAATATCTATCTCTTCGCCTGCTTTAAGACCTATGTTGTTCTTTGTCACAAGGCAGGCGTTTTTGCTGTGTTTTCCCTCTTCCAGCGGCAGCGAAAGTGCGCTGAAAACCGTGTCATCTATTACCCTGATATTTATACCCTTGTCTTCAAGAGTACCGTGATAAAAGCAATACAGTTTGTAACTGCCTTTCAGCTTTGCCAGCGTTTCCCGTAAAATTTCATCGTTAGTTTTTATCATATCGCCGTTTTCATCTCTTATGCCGTCAGAGGCATACGGCTGCATAAAATAATAGCCGTCGTGCGAGATGATATTTTCATACGGCTTGTAAAGGACATCGCGGCTGTTGAGGTTTGCGATAAGTATATTTTCAGTCAGCAGCAAAAACGCAAGCTGCAATATTATCAGTATGTAGAGCCCAGAGTGCTTTGCAAAAAACAGCAGGCTGTATTTTATATATGCAAAAATTTTCATGGCTGTTTCCTTTCTTCCGCAATAGGCGTATTAGCGTATTTAATTGTACTGAAAGACATAACTGCTAAGGTAATTGCCGCATACGCACAAAGCACGCATATATACAGTTTTGCATTATACACGCAGTCAATATTCGGATAAAAAGAGAGCAGAATATTTTTCAGCAGGTACTCAAAGATCAGATACGCGAGAGCAAAACCTGACGCCATATACAGCGCCGCTTCTGCTATGCATACCGCAAAGCAATCGCGCGTTTTCGCACCGCAAATTTTATATATTGCAAACTGCTTTCGCCTGCTGTCATTTATGTAGCTGTAGCAAATGCCGCAGTTGAGCGCCGCAATAACAAGCATTACCGCCGAAAGCGTCACCTGCGTGTTGTTCATCTGCACATCTAAAAGCTTCAGATTTTCCGGCTCGGCGATGTTTATCGGGTCGAAAAGCATTGTAATTCTGTCGGTAATGGCTTTGCACTCCTTGTAGGTTGGCTGGTGCTCTAGTTCTATCTGAATGTCGCACGGCACAACGCTAGGCGGCGTGTTTTCACCGACGGGAAAGCATATCGCAGAAGTCTCCGACGGCGCAGCAATGCGGTAGTTTGTGCCGTCTATATTTATGTGATCGCTAGTATTATAGCCGTCGAGGGTCGCAACTATATCATAAGGCTGATATTCACTTGTGCCATTATAAAAAACGCTCGCCGACAGATATTCGCCGTCCATTTTTATCCGCCCGTGGACTAGAATATTCGCCTTGTTATTTTCAAAAAGCTCTTTTACGCTATTAAGTCCATGCTGAAATTCATCGTATCGCATACCGCCGCTGAACTTCTCCTCGTCGCTTACCGTGTCGTCGTACACATTTATAAACTCTGCGTAGATACATCTGCTTTCAAACGATGCTTCTTTGTATTTTGTGAACGCGTTGTAAATAAGTCCGCAACACACAAACACGCAAAGCAGAGATATTATCTGCGTGAACAATATGAGTAAATAAATGTACGGTTTTGCACGCAAAGAATTTTTCATCGTATACAAAAGCTGTGAAAACATTGCCGCGCCTCCTGCCTTTTTTATTTAATTATAACATGGCAGTTTGGTGCAGTCAACAATAAATACAGTATTTAAGAATATATTAAGAAAAAACCTCCGAGATACAAAATTGATTTTTATCTACGAAGCCGTTTTTGCGCAAAATTATTACTAATACCTGCTGAAAAAAGACGTTTTTTCGGTAAAAATGCCTATGTCATCTTCTTTAAAAATGTGGTATAATAAAATCATAAATGATTTTATTATACTCTAATGTCCTCGTCGATACGCAGACCAAAAGGTCTGCTCCCGACGTATCGGACAATTATACCATAACGCTTTCGCTTTTATGGTATAATAATATTAGGAAGATTTTTGATATAATGCGAAAGGAGCGTATGTATGCTGACAACAGGAGATTATGTTTTGTACGGCGGTGTAGGTGTGTGCGAGATAGCCTCGATTGAAACGCAGAGTTTTGACGGCAAAAACACCGATGAATACTGCAAGCTGGTGCCGCTTTTCGGCACAGGACTTGAATATTACCTGCCGTCGTCAATTTTAGAGAGCACGGTGAGAAGCCTGCTTTCAAAAAACGAAATAATGAACGTTATAAACAATATGCCAAACACCGACAGCCTTAAAATTACCGACAGCAGGGCAAAAAAGCACACCTTCAACCTGATACTGAAAAGCGGCGACTACAGCCGAATTGTGCCGATGATAAAAATGCTGCACGACGAAAAGCAGGCGCGCCTTTCAAACGGCAGGCGGCTTACGTTCTCGGACGAAAAAGCTATGCATGATGCCGAGGAAATTATGTGTCAGGAGTTTTCTGTGGTGCTGGACATTGACAAAAGCGCAGTGCCGCAGTATATTGAGAACACCCTGCGCGCATCTGCCGCAAGCTGATAAGACACTGCAAGCACAAAAATCATACTGATTTTTAAAGTCAAGCAATAGCTTGGCTTTTTTGTTTTGCCTGTTGCGCCTCATTCTATATCGTAATTTTGTGTATAATGTCAAAGATGACTCTTTATGAGCCTACACGTTTGTATAATTTGCTGATTTTTAAATTTTGTTGTAACATTTTGCGCCTTTGAGGTGTACTTATTTATGAAAGCACTTTTTAAAAAACAAAAGGCAGGCTATGTCTTTTGGGTAAATTTTAAAAAGGTATCTTAATGTAAAAAACAAAACATCAAGGAGGTTTTATTATGAAAAGAAGCAAGAAAAAAATTTTGGCAATCGCGGCGTGCGCGGCGGTGGCGGCAGGCATAGGGGTATCGCTGACGTTTATTTTCAAAAGCGGCGGTAATAACACCATGCCCGAAAGTTCATCTGTCAGCATTGAAGAAAATTCTTCTGTTGACAGCAGCACCGACAACGGTATTGACACCACTCTTAAAGAGAACGTTGACATTTACAAGTCGCACAGCTACCCCGAACTTGCAGATGAAGATATGATAACTCTTGCGCAGCTTGCCGAAAACAAGGAAGCTTATGAGGACAATATCATGTCGGAGGATTATGGGAACATAGTATTCACCGCCCGACCCGATATATTCGTGCCCGACGAGATAGGAAGGTATCAGATACAGCGCATAGAAAAATATCTTGAAAAAGCGGAAGAAGTCATTAAATTTCTTGTAGGGGAAGCGTTTGACGAAAGCTGCATCAAAGACTACAGAAAGCTTGATGATCCGATATATACTCCTTACAGCATAAACTATAAGGACGGTGAACATAATGAAGAAGGTGTTCAGACTTCGGGCGTTAGTATATTTGTAGGAAATAATGGGGCAATATCATATGTTGACGATCAGAAAAACATAGACCTTTATTCTGGCGGATCAAGCGATGTTACAGAAGAAAAAACGTACTTTTTGCAGGCTGACTACACAGATGAAACATACAGCTTTGGTGAAAATGATATGAGCATATCGCAGTTTGCCAAAATGGTAGATGACAGCCTAGACAATATGCTGAGTTTGCTGGGTTACAAAGGAAACGTAGGTCAGCTTGCTATAATTGCCGAAAAAGACAAAAACGGCACTGTAATGCTTACAAGCAAATTTGCAAATCTTTATAAGTCACTGCCGATATGCAATTCTTTGCCGTCATCTGATTCGGCAGATTCAGAATGTATACTTAAAGTATCTGATTATGGTATTATGCCCACTCAGTATGCCTTAACAACAAATGGACAGACTATTCAGTATATCTATATCCATTCACAGTTTACAGACTATAAAACGATAGAGGAATACGACAAGATAGTTGCGCCCGACAAGGCTGCAAAACTGCTCTCAGAACATCTTGCGCCTAATTTGCAGGATAACGAGATAGTCGGCATGGGGCTTTCATACTATCCGTATTATGTTGGCGATATACAAGCCGAACCACGAATTGAGGGAGCAGACCCCGAAACGACACAAGTATATGAGCTCACACCGTTCTGGACGTTTTATTTCGACCTTGACCCGTCTATAATAGGTTTGGTAGACTGCAAAACAGGTGAGGTGGCGTATATACATAATGCGGCTTGATAATGGCAGGTATATAAAAATCGGGGCACTGATATGTGTCCCGTTTTTTGTATAAATATTATCCTTGCCTGCCTTTACCGCTAATACCCATGTTCTGCAATTCGTTTTCAATATCCCGTCCGCCGTACATAACTCTTTATGTTTACGGAAAGATGTTCTTCGTCAGGTATATAGAATACAACAAAGCTGCCCACGGGCATTTGCCTCAGTCCTCTTGATTTCCAAGGCTCAGACGCATATCGTCTAAGCAGTGGAGAGCCGAGCCCAAGTCGGTTTTTGCAGGCTTTGCTCTGCCGTTCAGAATATCCGTATAACCCTTTTCCGGTTCTTTGTTAAGCTGTTCCTCGCTCATGCCGCCGACAGATAACGGCTTTTCAACAGGGAGTTTTACCTCAAACGGCAGTCCTCTTTGAAGTATTATCTGTCTGTAAAACATATTTATTGCGTTTGAGACCGGAATGCCAAGCGAGGTCAGTATTTCTTCAGCCTGCTGCTTTACCTCCGGTTCTATCCTTGCATAAAGATTTGCTGTTCGTGTCGCCATATATCCGACACCCCTTTCTGTTTTCTTAAATATATTATACACCTTTGTGCGTACAAAAGCAATACATTTTCAAAAATTTTGTAACTGCAAATCACATTTCCGGAAGCGAGTTTTTTGTGTGTAAAGTGTTTGTGCTGCTGCTTAACAATAAATATGAATTATGAAAGATCAGATTAATCGAAGAATCTGCAAACTTTTTGAAACTATAGCATCATAATTTTGATGTGTTATTCGGCAAAAGCAATAAATAGAAATTAGTGAATAATGAAAAGTGAATAGTGAATAACGAATAGTACAGAAACGTCGCCTTACAAATAACTATTAACTCTTCACTATTCATTATTCACTATTCACTGAGCCTTTAACTTTAGTTAAAGGCGTTTCTGGTGCCGGTGGCGGGACTTGAACCCGCACGCCATTGCTGGCAATGGATTTTGAGTCCACCTCGTCTGCCAATTCCAACACACCGGCATATAAAACGTTACTTTGATATTATAACACAAAAAACTTTCCCTGTCAATAAATTTTATGAAAATAGCGCGGTGTGGGCGCTCTGCCAAAAAATCAGCCTGTAATTTGTGAACAATCACAACGGTTTTTGTGCATTATGTACTTGCAAATTGTTAAATTTTATGTTATAATATATTAAATGACGGTTAATACCGTTCAATTTTAAAAAAGGCGGGAAAACTTTATGACTATAAACGAAGTAACAGTTATGGTGTGCGATGACTCGATGTTTGCAAGAAAAAAGCTGACAAACTACATTTTGTCACTTGGGGTAAAGGCTTGCTATGAGGCTGAGGACGGCGAAAAGGCTGTTGACAACTACAAAGAATACAAGCCGAATATTGTTTTTATGGACATTGTAATGCCGAAAAAGACGGGCATCGATGCCGTAAAAGAGATAATTGAATTTGACCCCGATGCTAAGATAGTAATGGCTTCGTCGGTCGGCACGCAGAACCACCTGAAAGATGCTATAAACGCAGGCGCGTTTGAATTTTTACAGAAGCCTATCTCTAACGAGCAGGTGCAAAAGCTCATAGAAACAGTTGCGGAAGGAGTATGATCTGAATGTTTGCACAATTTTTCGGAAGTTATCTGCTTAACGAGGGTATAGTTACCGCTCCGCAGCTTGCTAAAGCGCTGGAAGACAAGAAAAACACCAAAACGCGCCTTGGCGTGCTTGCTATAAACGCAGGCTACATGACGGCAGGTCAGGTGGAATTTATACATCAGGTGCAGTCTACCGTTGACAAGAGAATAGGCGATATTGCCGTAGAAATGGGCTTTATTACGCCTGAGCAGGTTGACGAACTGCTCTCAAAGCAGCCACAGGATTACTTGATACTGGGTCAAACACTGGTTAATAACAACGTGCTGACGAACGCGCAGTTTGAAAAGGCTCTTAACGATTACAAGAGCTTCAATGCGCTTTCAGAAAGCGATATGAGCGGCGACAAGACTGACAAGCTGGAAAAGATAATTGCTGATTTTTACAAGATAAAGGGTCACGAGGAAGTAGGCGAATATGTTACATATTTAACGCTGCTTTTCAAGAATCTGATACGCTTTGTGGGCGACGACTTTACGCCGATGACCGCAAGCCTTATTGACAGCGCAGATTATGAGAACATGGTGCGCCAAAAGATCGACAGCGAAACGATAAATTCCTATACTGCCATATGCTGCGACACCGACGTTTACATAAAGTTTGCTGAGAGATTTTCGGAAGAGAAGCTTGACACCGCAGACGACTTTGTAAACGCCACTGTGGGTGAGTTTTTGAACCTGCACAACGGACTGTTTATAGTAAACCAGTCAAACGAATTTGGCAAGGAAATGACTCTTGAACCGCAGGAGTTCGTTTACAGCTCGGAGGTCAAGTACGACAAGGCATCTGTAGATGTGCCTGTTGCTTATTCATTCGGCACGGTGCATTTTATACTTTCAAATGTATAATTGCCGAACAAATTCGGCAGCGAATAAATTCAGTTTAAAGAAAATTCCTTAACTCAAGTTAGGGAATTTTTTGTACTCTTAACCACACATTGACAGCCTCATTGTCGCCGCGTGCCGAAAAGTTTATAGCATTTAATAAAACAAAAACATCGGAAAACAGCATATGCCATTTCCCGATACATATAAGTATTCACTCCTCTTTAAGCACTTCTTTCGGCTCGTTTGAACCGATAATCATCAGCGGCATTATCCTTGAAAGCGCTAAGTACAAAACTATCACCACAGCGCATACAGCAAAATGCCATACGCCAAAAGTTATAACAGTTTCTTTAAAGAAAGTCAGCTTGCCTGCAATCAGCATAACAGCCGGAACTATTGCAAATTGCAGCACTTCAAATACTTTCATTATGCCGAATTTGTTTGCAGACTTTGCAGACTTTTTCATATCTACAAGGCTGTGAGAGCGGACGGTATGTATTACCATAACAAGCATAACAAGCGTTGAAGCCGCTATGTATATACCGAAAACCGCGGCGTAGAGTTTAAAGCTGTCAGCGCCTCAAGAGATCCTTAATGTACAAAATTTCTTGTGAAAAACAAATAAAATATTTCACTTTACAATTTCATGAAAAAGTGTTATAATAAATATAACATCATTTTTAAGGAAAGAGGAATTTATATGGAAGATAAATATTTAAAATTTTCAAAACAGGAACTTGACAGTGACCTTACAAGACCCGTGCTGATAACTTCGATAAGCGAAGCTCAGGCAAGAAACGGCAAACCGTTTTTGAATATAAATATGCTTGACGGCGAAAGCGAGATACAGGTAAAAATGTTTGATATGACCGCCGTGACTCTTAAAAACAACGGTATAAATGACGGCATGGTGGTAAAAGCAACGCTGCACAAAAAGCTTTTCAATGGCGCGCCCAGCTATACGGCAGAAAAAATTGAGCTTGACAATTGCGGCATGACGGTAGAAGACCTTGTAAAAGTGCCTCCTGTTGATATAGACGAGATGTATGACAAGGTGTGCGAACTTTTGGAAAGCACCAAGACCGAGGGCGAGTTTACACCGCTCGCCTGCCTTGCGCTGGAGATAATAGAGGAGAATGAAGCGCGTTTTAAAACGTCGTCGGCATCTATTTTTATGCATCATAATCTGCGCGGTGGGCTTTTGTATCATACATACAGAATGATGCTGGCAGCCGATGCGCTGTGTGCGGTGTATACAAACCTTGACAGAGAACTGCTGCTTTGCGCTACGGCTCTGCACGATATAGGCAAGATATGGGAGTATAAAACCTCGGCTGTGGGCAGCGCTGAGTTTACCAAACATGGGGTGCTTTTTGGGCATATGTATATGGGAGCGGCGCTTATAAAGGAACATTCGCAAAACGGCGATTATAATAAGGAAAAAATAATGATGCTTACGCATATGATACTTTCTCACCACGGGCTGGCAGAGTGGGGCGCAGTGAGAGGGCCTGCTTTTGCAGAGGCTTATATGCTGCATTATATAGACAATATAGATGCAAAAATATATGCGTGCGAAGATCAGTCGGCAGCTGTAAAAGAGGGAGATATAAGCGAAAAAATGCCTCACGGGCTGTATAATAATCTTTACAGACCGACGGACACGGAATAAAAATCACGCAAGAAAAGAAAAATTTGAAAAAAGTGCTTGACAAGTCGCTTTGAATGTGTTATAATATACCTTGCTTGTTTAAAGCGGAGGCTGATTTGATGCGGCTTGTTAGCTGTAATGCTGGTGTAGCTCAGTCGGTAGAGCAGCTGATTTGTAATCAGCAGGTCGGGGGTTCAAGTCCGTCCACCAGCTCCAGCAGCACTAAGCAGGGCAGGGATAAGGTTTCTAATATCTAATATCTTACTTTTAACCTCTTGCCTCTTGCTTCTAAATCTCTAGCTTCATAAAGCAGGGCAGGGTTATCACAAAGTTTTGTTTCTAACATCTAACATCTAACCTCTAACTTCTCATACCTTACCTCAATAATCAAACTTTTAATCTCTAGCCTATCTTCTTGCTTCTTGCTTCTAAATCTCTAGCTTCTAATGGGAGAGTTCCCGAGTGGCCAAAGGGGGCAGACTGTAAATCTGTTGCTTTTCGCTTCGATGGTTCGAATCCGTCCTCTCCCACCAATGACGTAAAACGTCACCGAGAAACGACAATTTTCGTAATGGGAATTGTCGTTGCTTTTTGTGTGTTGAAATTGATAAAGGTCAAGGAAGAAAAAACGGAGGAATATATATGCAAAGAGAAGACCTGAGAAATATTGCTATTATAGCGCACGTTGACCACGGCAAAACTACGCTTGTTGACCAAATGCTCAAACAGAGCGGTACTTTCAGAGAAAATCAGGCTGTTGATGAAAGAGTTATGGACTCAGGCGATATTGAAAGGGAAAGAGGCATAACCATTCTTGCCAAAAATACGTCTATAGTCTATAAGAACGTAAAGATAAATATTATCGATACCCCGGGCCACGCGGACTTTGGCGGCGAGGTTGAGAGAATACTTAAAATGGTGAACGGCGTTATTCTGCTGGTTGATGCCGCAGAAGGCCCTATGCCGCAGACAAGATTCGTGCTGCAAAAAGCGCTTGAAATGGGTCATAAGGTAATTGTTGTTATAAATAAGATAGACAGACCCGATTCGCGCCTTAATGAGGTCGGAGACGAGGTGCTGGAGCTGCTTATGGATCTCGATGCTACTGACGAGCAGCTTGACAGCCCGATACTTTATTGCTCCGGCAGAGACGGCACAGCTTCGCTTTCGCCAAACAGCATGGGCAGCGATCTCGTTCCGCTGTTTGATGAGATACTTTCTTATATACCTGCGCCCGAAGCCGACAACGACGGCCCTATGCAGATGCTTGTTTCTTCTATAGACTATAACGACTATGTAGGCAGAATAGCCATAGGCAGAGTGGAGCGCGGCGAGATAAAGGTAAATCAGGAAGTGACAATAGGCGACTATCACGAGAGCAAAAAGCCATACCGCGGAAAGATAGTTACTATATATCAGATAGAAGGACTGGAGCGTGTGCCGGTTGAAAGCGCAAAAGCAGGGGATATAATCTGCATAAGCGGTATTGACGGCATTACTATAGGCGATACGATATGCGAGTTTGGAAGCTTTGAGCCGCTGCCGTTTGTGAAGATAAGCGAACCGACTGTTGAAATGACATTCTCGGTAAATGATTCGCCTTTTGCAGGCAGAGAGGGCAAGTATGTTACTTCCCGCCAGCTGAGAGAGCGGCTTTTCAAAGAGCTTTTGAAAGACGTTTCGCTGAGAGTTACAGAGACCGACAGCACCGACAGCTTTAAGGTTGCAGGCAGGGGCGAGATGCACCTTTCTATACTTATTGAAAGTATGCGCCGCGAGGGCTACGAAATGGGCGTTTCAACACCGCGCGTGCTGCTGAAAGAGATAGACGGCAAACTGTGCGAGCCGATAGAGCGCCTTGTTATAGACGTCCCCGAAAACTGTGTAGGCTCGGTAATGGAAAAGCTGGGCAGCAGAAAAGCCGAAATGACACAGATGACACCCGTCGGCAGCAGAATGAGGCTGGAATTTCTTATTCCGTCAAGAGGTTTGTTCGGTTATAGAAGTGAGTTTTTGACCGACACCAAGGGCGAGGGAATTATGAGTTCGGTGTTTGCAAAGTATGCGCCGTATATGGGCGATATACCGAGGAGAAAAACGGGCTCTCTTGTGGCGTTTGAAACGGGCGAGGCTATCACTTATGGTCTTTATAATGCGCAGGAGCGCGGCGAACTGTTCATAGGCGCAGGCGTGCCCGTGTATGAGGGAATGATAGTAGGTTCATCGCCCAAGGCTGAAGACCTTGTTGTAAACGTGTGCAAGAAAAAGCATCTTACCAACACCAGAGCAAGCGGCAGTGACGATGCTTTAAGGCTGATACCGCCGAGGATACTGTCGCTGGAGGACTGCCTTGAATTTCTTGCAGATGACGAGCTTTTAGAAGTAACGCCGAAGTCTTTAAGGATAAGAAAACGCACGCTCTCCAACACTTTAAGAGCCAAGGAAAGAGCAAAGATGCAGTAAAAAAGTTTTCGCCATAGTGCTTGTGATTTTTAGTCAAAAGCGCTGTGGCGTTTTTGTTGGCTAGAGGCAAGAGATTCAGAGCAATAGGCAAGATTTATTTTGCTGCTGTCGCAGCGCGCTGGAGCGCACACGTTGACCGCCATAAATGTCGGTCAAGTGCCGAAGAACCCTCTTCGAGGTTTCTTCCCGTTCTCTAAAAACTTTGTGCGTATCTAAAAATCCCTCGCCGCCAAAAACGGTCGGCGGCGCACACCTTGCGGTGTGACGGGATTTTTTCCTGTTCTACCCTAACTTAGCGCGTAATTTAACGTAACTTCTCAGCGAGTGCGTTTAACCTGACAAGTTGTAAACCCTGTCAAGAAACTAAAAGTTTTCGGTCAAGCCTTTTTCAAAAGGCTTGCAGGGTGTGGGGCAGAGCCCCACAAACACAACGTGCGCTCCGCAAAAGGTGAATTTCAAAATAGTCCGGTGGACTATTTTGAAAGAGGGAACGCCCTGCAAGAGAGGGCGTTCCCTAAGTGATAGCAATATCAAACTTTCCGCGTTCCACTCTGGAACGCCGTACAATGTGATAAAATCATAACAAGTAAAATGACTAAAGCATTGGTACACACAAAATGAGAAGAAAACCAAAACAAAGTGGAGCGTTGAATGCGCTCCTGCGCTGCGCGTAAGCGCAATTTTACGTATCGTACTTATGCATGGCAATTTTGTTTTTGGTACTTGCAATATATATAGAAATGTTGTATAATTAAATTGTATATAAATTTGCACGGAGGTCATTGTATGAACGCTGAGATACTGAAAATAGTTGAGAACATAGAAAAAGTAATTGTCGGCAAGAGAGATGTTATTGTAAACGTAATAGCCGCCATGCTGTGCGAGGGTCACGTTCTTATTGAGGACGTGCCGGGAGTGGGCAAAACACAGCTCGTTTCGGCTCTTGCAAAGTCGGTAAAGGGCAGCTTTAACAGAATACAGCTTACGCCCGATGTAATGCCCTCCGATATTGTCGGCTTTTCAATGATAAACAAAGATACCGGCGAGCTTGAATACCGCAGCGGCGCGGCTATGTGCAATTTTTTGCTCGCGGACGAGATAAACAGAGCATCGCCTAAAGCGCAGTCGAGCCTTCTGGAAGTAATGGAGGAACATCAGATAAGCCTTGACGGAAAGACATTCTTGCTGCCGCTGCCGTTTATGACTCTTGCAACGCAAAACCCCGTTGAAACATACGGCACATATCACCTGCCCGAAGCACAGATGGACAGATTTATTATTAAGATAAGCATAGGCTATCCCGAAGTGAGCGACGAACTGGAAATACTTTCGCGTTCGGAACATGGCACGGAGGCAGCAAAACTTGAAAGCTGCTGCACCGTTGAAGATATAGTATCACTTCAGGAGCAGGTAAAAAATGTGCGCGTTTCTGACGAGGTGAGAGATTACATACTGCGGCTTGTAACTGCAACGCGAAACAACGAGTTTTTAAAGCTGGGTGCAAGCCCCAGAGGCAGCATAGCCATACTTAAAATGTCAAAAGCTATAGCATTTATAGACGGCAGAGATTTTGTAACGCCTGACGATATAAAAAGGGTGGCTGTAAGCGTTCTGGCACACAGAGTGATACTTTCGCCAAAGGGCAAATCAAAGTTCGCAACGCAGGAAGATGCAATAGAGCACATCACATCTTTTGTGAAAGTGCCGATAGGATAAGCAAGAATATACCAGACTAAGGGCGGTGAAACAGCGGTGAAGTCTAAAAAGCAGGAAAAAGCAGAGCAGAAAAGCGGAATAAGGGTCAATATGAAGCACTTTTTAAGTATGCTGCTGTGCATAGGCATAATGATGCTGTTTTGCTTTCTTATGAATGGCAGACTGGGGCTTTATGTAGCGCTGCTTTTGGCGCTGGCAATGGTAATATCCGCAATACTTACATGGGTGACTGTAAAACAAGTTGAAATATCTTTCGTATCGAGAAATGAGATAGTAAACAAGGGCGACACCGTGGACGTTGACTTTACCGTTTCTAAAAAGACATGGCTGCCCACGCCGTTTATTGAGATAAGTTTGTCGTCACAGGGAAATTTAGAGCCCGTAACTCCCGAAAAATTCAGGATAGCTATGGGGTTTTCAAAGAAAAAAAGCAGCTACAGCGTAAAATATCTTGCAAAATACTGCACCGCCGCAAGCGTGGAGCTTAATATGCCTGAAATTATCGACTACATGGGCGTGTTTACGGCGCGTGTGGGCAAGCTTATGGTATCGGGCGACGGCGTTTGCAGGTTCGGCATTATACCTATGATACACGAGATAAATCAGCAAAATGAGCTTTTAAGGATATGCTGTGATGCCTCGGCTTATGACGATAACGCAGAAGAAACGGACGAATCTGCGACTATAGGCAGCGGTGTGCCGGGGTATGAGCACAGAGAGTATGTTCCCGGCGACCCGATAAAGAGAATAAACTGGAAGCTTTCAACAAAGCGTGATATTTACATGATACGCCTTGACGAAAAACTTGCCGCAATGAGCCAAGGAATACTGTTTGAACTTTCAGACGAGAGAAAAGACAGTGACGGTTTCAGCGAAAGCTGCGATATTATTACCGAGGCGGCGCTTTCAATGGCGGCATTGATGCTGAAACAGGGTCTGCGGTGTGATGTTTACTGCCAAAAGGGCGGCTGGCAGTGCTATGAGATTACTAATGAGGGCGAACTTACACAGTTTCAGACTGCGCTTGCTGACTATGAGCCCGACAGTGAGGCATCTTCGCTGCCGACTGAGGAGCTTGAAAGCAGGCATCACAGGGTGGTAATGTATTTTACAAACAGAAAAGGCACGCTGTCGCCAAGGGTAGAGGAGCTTAGGCAGGCAGGGTGCGAGGTCTATACAGTAGGTGCATCGCAGTATGCCGACGATATGGACACCGACTGCTGCTACAGCGTAAACAGTGATATTGATTTTACAAGGATAAAGTGAACGTGATATGAAAAGTCTGAAAGACATACTCAGCCGATTTTTGCTGCCGCTTTTACTTGGCGTGGCAATAATGTCGTCTATCATATATGACTATCGAACCACTAGCGTTGTGCCGCTTACTGTGCTGTCCGCCGCTGAGGGTCTGGTTTCGTTTGTCCTTCTTGATATTTTATATAAAAGAAAGCATAAATTTTTAAGCGGCTGTGTATATTTGCTGCTGCTTTTTGCCGCGGTATTTGTTTCGTTCAATATGGTGTTCAGCGGCTATAATACGAGCGGCGTGTCATTCAATACATGGTTCTATTCGGTAACAGACTATGTTCCGCTTTATCTGTATGCGCTTGTTTTTGGCGGAGGATTTTTGTTTTACTCGGCGCTGTATTACTTTACACAGGTGCGGTACAGAGGGCTTTTCACTTTGCTTTTGGTAATATTCCCGTTTGCCATATATGCAAAAAGGCTGGATACTATGTTGGACGGCTATCTTGCTGCGATACTGCTTTTGTATCTTCTTGTAATGGTGCACAACAGGCAGACGGCGGCAGACAGCGGAATAGTTGTAGTGCCGAACAAGGCATACATAGTTTCAATACTTGCTTTTACTGCTGCGGTTGTGGGCGTGCTGTTTATTGTACCAAAGCCCGAAATAGAATCCGTGCAGGAAAGGGACGCAAGCGTTTTTGAAAGATTCGGGCTGTTTTCTCAGCAAGAGGTCGTTGAAACGCTTAACGAATTTCAGGATTCTTCCGCAAGGCATCACGGAGAGTTCCCCACGGGGCAGGAGCTTTTTGTGGTAAACACAACGCAGGACGGATATGTGTATCTTAAAAATCAGTCTTACAGCTATTTTGCAGACAACAACTGGCATTACGGCACCGACAAATACGAAGAGGCAGACTATGTGTGGTCAGAGCCGGAAACAACTGTACCGGGTCTTTTGCCTGACAGAAAGCTGGAGCTTTTGTATACATATGCTAAGTATAATGAAGACAAAGAGACTATGAAGCTTATAGACGACTACCGGCAAAGCTCTGAGAACAAGTTCCTTACCGTATATCCCGTGGCGGACATAAGATTTTCATATCTGCCGCTGCCCGAAAATACTCTCAGGGTTTTTATGGGATACGGTGGAGAGATATTTCCCGACAATGTTCAAAACGGCAATGTTTACTGCAACGGCGAGTGGCAGATGAGAAACGATACATATCAGTACAAAGCCGAATATGCCGACAACGACAAGGTAAGAGAACTTGCTGAAAAACTTGATATGACATCTGCTGACTGGGACTATATAATGAACTGGTATCTTGAAAGAAGAAATGACGAGGGCTTTAGCAGGCAGCTTTACAGCGACGTAAACAGCGACAAAAGTTTTTCTGATGAAATAGACAGCGGCGAGTATGACGAATATGACGACAGCATAAGGCAGCTTGCACAGCAGATAACGCAGGGGTGCGATTCTGATTACGAAAAAGCTGCGGCACTGGAAAGTTATTTTGAACAGGCAGGGTTTACTTATGATATGACTTATGTTCCCGATGACGAGAGCATTGAGTATTTCATTTTTGAAAGCAAAACGGGTATATGCTCAGACTTTGCAACGGCTATGACACTTATGGCAAGGTCGGTAGGGCTGAAAGCGCGCTACTGCGAAGGGTATATTGCCTCAAACCCGGTGACTTCAGAGCAGCTTCGCGGAAGGCTGCCGTATCTTACATATAATCCTGATGTGCCGTTTGGTGAAAGCTGGTATATGGTGACCGACAGCAACGCCCACGCTTTTGTTGAAGTATATCTGCCTGCGGTGGGCTGGGTAGTATTTGAACCCACTGTGCCCGGCTTTGAAGAGATAATGAACGCGCCGCCTGAGGAAAACGGCAATGCGTTCAGCTTTCTCACGCAGTATGGATTTTATATAAGAGTAGGTATGGTGCTTGCCGCCGCGATAATTCTGCTTGTTTTGTACAGACCCGTAAGCGAGGGAGCTTTCAGGCTGTATGTAAGAAAGTGCGATGCCGCTAAAGCCATATGCCTTATGTATAAACGCACGGTAAAGAGGTTTGCAAAGAAGACAGACACAGACCTTTCGGCTTATACTGTAATGCAGGTGTGCACATTTGCGCAGGAATACGGCATTGATATAGACGTGCTTGCAAATGTTTTTGAAGAAACATTTTACGGCAAACTTACCCCCGAAGAAACTAAGCGCTCAGCGGCTTATGAGCAGTACAAAACTGCAAGAAAAGCTAAGCTTAAAAAAGCCGCGATTGACAGCGGACAATAAAAATGATAAAATATTATTAAATATATTGAAACGGAGAGATGATTTATGCTGCCACAGGATATGCTTACGCTGGGAACAAAACGCAGCGTTATAAGAGAGCTGTTTGAGTACGGCAAGATGAGAAAGGCGATAGTTGGAGATGACAAGGTGTATGATTTCAGCCTTGGCAACCCCAGTATACCCTCGCCGAAAGAGGTAAACGAAGCGGTTAAAGAACTGCTTGACACGCAGGACCCGATAATTCTGCACGGGTATTCATCGGCGCAGGGTGATGCTAATGTAAGAAAAACTATTGCAGAGCACATAAACAAACTGCACGGCACAAACATAAATGCCGATAATATCTATATGACCTGCGGCGCGGCTGCATCACTTTGTATATCACTAAGGGCGCTGCTTTTGCAGGGCGAGGAAGTTATAATTTTTGCGCCGTTTTTTCCTGAATATGTTGTGTTTGCTGAAGGTCAGGGCGGCAAGGCTAAGATAGTTCCGCCAAGAGCCGATTTTCAGCCCGACTTGCAGGCTTTTGAAGAAGCCATAAACGAAAACACAAAGTGCGTTATAATAAACTCGCCGAACAACCCCTCGGGCGTTGTGTATTCGGAAGAGACTATAAAAGCCATTGCGGAGATAATGAACAAAAAATCGCAGCAGCTTGGCAAAGAGCTTTTTCTGATAACAGACGAGCCTTACAGAGAGCTGGTTTATGATAAAGATACCGTAGTTCCGTATGTCACTAAGTATTACAAAAACACGCTGGTGTGCTATTCATACAGCAAGTCGCTCTCTCTGCCGGGAGAGAGAATAGGCTACATAGTCGTTCCCGACGAAGTTACCGACAGCAAGAATGTGTATGCATCGGTTTGCGGCGCAGGAAGGTCACTCGGCTATGTGTGCGCGCCCACGCTTTTCCAGCAGGTCATAGCAAAATGCGTTGACTGCGTATCCGATATTTCGGCATACAAGAAAAACCGCGACCTTATTTATGATGGGCTTACTAAACTGGGCTATGAGTGCGTAAAGCCCGACGGCGCGTTTTATCTGTTTGTAAAAACACTGGAGGAAGACTCGGTGGCATTTTGTGAAAAGGCTAAGGAATACGACCTGCTGCTTGTTGCAGGCGACGGCTTTGCCTGCCCCGGGTATATGAGGATATCCTACTGCGTGGACGAGAAGACCATAGTAAACTCGCTGCCGGCGTTCAAAGCGCTTGCGGAGAGCTATAAGAAATAAGCAGCTTTACGCAAAGATTTGAAATCATGTCAAGAAAATAAAAGTTTTCGATCGACCCTTTTTCAAAAGGGTCGCAGGGGTACGGGGACAGAGTCCCCGAAACACAACGTGCGCTCTGAGAGGGGTGAATACTAAAACAGTCCTGTGGACTGTTTTAGTAGAGGGGAGGCTCTGCAAGAGAGAGCCTCCCCTTGTTGTAGTGCATAGCTATTTTGTCGCGTTCCATTATGGAACGCCGTGCAAAGTGAAAATTCCCAACATCTTGTCTCTTGCTTCTAGTAGCCCACCCATAACTCTCCCAAAAGAAAGCATCTGGCAGAATATTCTTCCGGCAACGCGAGATTGTGATTTATGATTTGAGGGAGTTATGGTGTTTAGTTGGGCGTTGAACAGCTCCAGCAGGTTGGCTGCGACAGCAGCAAATTTTTAACACTGCTGCTTAACAATAACTGCAAATAACCTAACAACATACCACGCCCTAAAAGCCATAACTGGAAGAATATTCCGCCGGCGGCTCTTTCTTGGGGGTGGTTAGTGGGAGGGAGGAGTTTATTGGTATATACTTATGGAATATGTAAATGTTGACGTTGAACAGCTCCGCAGGCTTGCGCGTAAGCGCAAATAATAAACACACTATTAAAGCAATGCGCAAACGCCGCCTTACAATTTCTTGCTTCTTGCTTCTATCTAAACCGCAGAAGAAAACGGCTTTGCTCAAAAGTCGCAAAACCGTTTCTAACCTCTAACTTCTCACCTCTAACCTCTAGCAGCAAGAGGTGTTTTCATTTTGGGTTTACATCTTCTCAACGGTGTCAATAGCCAGCACGTCAAGATGTTTTATAAGCATTCGTTTTACAAGTCGGCAAAGGTTTATCCACGCCGACTTTTTCTTTTCGTCGCTCTCGTTCATGATGTGGTTTTCTTGATAGAATTTTGAAAACAGCACCGCCAGCTGATAGGCGTTTTCGCAAACGTAATTCGGCGCGCGCTCTGTGAATGCGTGCCTGAATGTTTCGTCCGTCAGCAGAATATTCAGCATAAGTTCTCGCTCACTGTCTGTGTATATCTCGCCGAGCTCTATCTCGCCTTCATCTTCAATGCCAAGCTTGCGAAGCACCGAGCATATGCGCGTTACCATGTAAAGCAGGTATACGCCTGTTTTGCCGTCAGCAGAGAGAAACTTATCAAGGTCAAAGATATAATCTTTAGAGCGGTGGTTTATAAGATCGCCAAACTTTATTGAAGCTATAGCTATCTTTCGCGCGGTGTCGTCAAGCTCTTGCAAATTGTCAAACTTATCTGCCTGCATTCTTGCCTTAGCGGCATCAAAGGCGGTATCTAGCAGCATTTGCAGCTGCATAACGCCGCCGTCACGCGTTTTATATGGCTTGCCGTCTGCACCGTTCATAGTGCCGAAGCCCATATATTCAAGCTGAGTTTCATCGCGCACAATGCCCGAAAGCTTAGCACATCTGAAACACTGCTCAAAGTGCAAAGTCTGCCGTTTGTCTGCAACATACCAAACGTTATCGGGCTTGAAATCTTTCTCGCGCTGTATAAGCGTTGCAAGGTCGGTGGTATCATAAAGCACCGAACCATCGGTCTTTTTTATCATAACAGGCGGCATCGGGGCTTTGTCGTCCTCCTGTGCCACATCTACCACCATAGCGCCCATGCTCTCATGCATAAGACCCTTTGAAGTAAGCACGTCAAGCAGCTGCGGTATATACTCGTCAGCATCGCTTTCGCCGTACCAAAAATCAAAATCAACATTCAGCTGCGAGAATATTCTTTTAACGTCGCCGACCGAAATAGCGACGATCTTTTTCCACAGATCGTAAATGCCCTTTTTGTGAGATTGCAGCATAAGCGTCATGCCGTGAGCCTTTTCTTTGAAAGCCCTGCCTTCGTCACTGTCCTCTTTTGAAAGCTTGCTTGCCGCAGGGTATATCTCGTTGAGCTGCGCCACGTCAAGATCGGGTATAACGTCCTTTTCGGGGTCAAAATCATCGCTGAAACATTTCCAGTCGGGGTGTTTTTCAGAGAGATACGAAATAACAAGTCCCATGGGCATACCCCAGTCGCCAAGGTGCGCATCGCCTATAACGCTATGACCGCAAGCCCGTGCAAGCCTTTTCAGCGACTCACCGATTATCGCACTGCGCAGATGACCTATGTGAAGCGCTTTGGCAACGTTGGGCCCGCCGTAATCTATAACTATTGCAGAAGGCTTTTCAGCCTGAACAACGCCTAAATGTTCATCTTTGGCAATGGCACGGCACTGAGAAGCTAAAAATTCGTCAGTCAGCGTTATGTTTATAAATGCAGGCTTTACCGCCTCTACCTTTGCAAAACGCTTGTCCTCTTTAAGCTTGTCGGCAACTTCCTGCGCTATTATGGCAGGCGATTTGTGGTAAAGTTTTGCGCCGCCGAACGCCCCGTTGCACTGAAACTGGCAGATGTCGGGTCTGTCAGACACAAGCACCGTGCCCAGCGAGGGGTCGTAGCCGCAGCTTTCAAACGCCGCCGAGACCGTTTCGGTCAGCAGCGTGGTAATATTTTTTGTACGTTTATTTTCCGTCATATTATTCATTCCTTTTAAAAATCTGCATTTATTATTATAGCACATAACTTTTGCAAAATCAAGAACAAATAAAAACGCCTGCGCGCTCTTGAAAATTTATCTGATATGTGATACAATAAAAATAACTAAGCTTATTTTGACGGAGGTAGGATAATGAACCGCTGGACTGTGGGAAAGCCCGACGAGGCTCTTGCAAAAGAAATAGAAAAGCAGTGCGATCTTTCGGCGCTGTGCATAAAGGTGCTTTTGTCAAGGGGTTGTAAAGATCTTGACGATATTGCTGCTTTTTTTGAAGATATGCCTCTTGAAGACCCGTTTATGCTGAAAGATATGCAGACAGCCGTTGATACTATAAACAATGCGATAGACAGTTTTGAGCCTATATGCGTTTACGGCGACTATGACTGCGACGGCGTTACTGCAACGGCGGTGCTTTACAATTATCTTGAAAACAGCGGCGCTAATGTTACTTATTATATACCTGAGCGCTCAGAGGGCTATGGCATGAACGCTGATGCGGTGCGCAGGCTGGCAGAAAGCGGCGTAAAGCTTATTGTTACCGTTGACAACGGCATTTCGGCTGTAGAAGAAGCCGCTCTTATAGAAGAACTTGGCATGAAGCTGGTAGTTACCGACCACCACAAGCCGCCCGAAGCGCTGCCCAAAGCAGTTGCAATAGTAGACCCCCACAGAGCTGATTGCCCGTCATCTTTTAAAGATATTGCAGGAGTGGGCGTTGCGCTTAAACTGTGCGCGGCTCTTGACGGCGGCAGTTATGATGCAGTTTTAGAGCAGTATGGTGATCTTGTAGCGATAGGCACGGTGGCTGATGTTGTTCCGCTGAAAGGCGAGAACAGAACAATAGTCAACACCGGCATGAGGCTTTTAAAAAATACCGAAAATCAAGGTCTTTTGGAACTTATGGAGCTTAGCGGCATAGGCGGTGAAAAGGCGCAGAAAATGACCTGCACAGATATAGCTTTCAGGCTTGCACCGCGCATAAATGCCGCAGGAAGATTCGGCTCGCCAAAATCGGCGGTGGCGCTTTTGCTTGCAGAGGACGAGGAAGCACAGCTTAAAGCAGAGGAACTGCATGAGCTTAACAGCAGCCGCAAGGCAAGCGAACAAGAAATTATCGCGCAGATAAAAGAAGCGATAGACAAAGACAGCAGCCTGCTCTCTGACAAAGTGCTTGTAATAGACGGCAAGGGCTGGCACCACGGGGTTATAGGCATAGTTGCCTCGAAGATAATGGAAGCATACGGCAAGCCGTGCGTGCTTATTTCGGCAGACGAAGACGGCATGGCACGGGGCAGCGCAAGAAGTATGCATGGGTTCAATATCTTCAAATGCTTTACATACTGCGAAAGCCTTCTGGAAAAGTCGGGCGGTCATGAATGTGCAGGCGGTCTTTCTATAAAAGAAGAAAATATCGCGGCTTTCAGGCAGATGGTGCGCGAGTATGCCGACAAGGCTGAAAGTATGCCGTACACCGAGCTTAAAGCCGACAAGCTGCTCACGCGAGAAGACCTTACTTGCGGTCAGGTGCAGTCGCTTGAAAAACTTGAGCCGTTTGGTGAGAGCAACCCCGAACCGCTGTTTGCAATGGTGGGCGCAAGGGTGCAGAGGATAGTTCCGCTCTCGCAAGGCAAGCACACAAAGCTGGAGGTTTCTTACGACAGCACCGTGCAGGATATTTTGCTGTTTGGCAAATCGCCCGATAAACTGGGTCTGCGGCAGGGCGACAGGGTAGATATAATGGTAAGGGCAGGCATCAACGAGTTTAATGGAAAAAAGTCGGTATCGCTGAGGGCAGAGGATATACGCCTGAGCGGCATAAAGCAGCAAAAGGCGTTTGCGGCAATGCGGTGTTACGATGACATTGTGTGCGGCAAAAATGTTGAGCCCAAGCTTGCCTCTTTGATAATGCCCGAAAGGAAAGAACTGCTTGCGGTATATAAAGCTATAGACGGCGGCATAAGTATAGATATGCTGATGCAGAGAATGTATCTTGAATATAACATAAACTTTGGCAAAACGCGTGCCTGTGCTGATATTTTCTGTGAGGCAGGAATAGCCCGGCTTTCTGACGGCTGCAGATATATTGAGACTGTGAAAATACAGGGCAAGGCTGATCTGTCGGCGACAAATACCATGCAAAGGCTTGCGGCTTTGCAAAACGCATAATATCAAAAATTTTTAAGAAAGGGTGTTTAGGGTATGCCTGAGGAATATACTAAAAATTATCTGGAACAAAAACTTAAAGACAGTGAAAAGCAGTACGATACCAAGAAAATATTCGCGGCATATGAGTTTGCAAACACCGCCCACACAGGTCAGAAGCGCGATTCGGGCGAGCCGTATATCATTCACCCTATAGCGGTAGCCTGCATACTGATAGACCTCGGTATGGACACCGATACTATCTGCGCGGGGCTGCTGCACGATGTTGCGGAGGACACCGAGTTTTCTATAGATGATATATCGAAAAAATTCGGCGCTGACGTAGCAATGCTGGTTGACGGCGTTACAAAGCTGAAAAAGATACCGCTGCTTACAAAAGAGGAGCAGACCGCCGAGAATGTGCGCAAAATATTGCTGGCAATGAGCGAGGATATCAGAGTTATGATAATAAAGCTTGCCGACAGAATACACAATATGCGCACGCTGAAATACCGCGCACAGGATAAGCAAAGGGCAACGGCTCTTGAAACGATGAACATTTACGCTCCGATAGCCCACAGGCTGGGAATACGTTCTATAAAAGAAGAACTTGAAGATCTGTCTTTTATGTATCTTGACCCGTATGCTTATGAGGAGATAGAGCGGCTTATAGCCACGCGCAAGGCTGACAGGCAGCGCATTATTGACGGCATTATGGCAAAGATTCGCGCGCGGCTCTCGCAGGATTTTGACAAGGAGTTTATAATAGAAGGCAGGGTAAAAAGCAACTACGGCATATACAAAAAGATATACCGCGACGGCAAGGAGTTTGACCAGATCTTTGATAGATATGCGGTTAGGATAATAGTAGATACGGTGAATGAATGTTACAATGTTTTGGGCATTATTCACGATATGTTCAACCCGATACCAAACAGGTTCAAAGACTATATCTCAACGCCGAAAGCGAATATGTATCAGTCATTGCATACTACAGTTATAGGTAATGAGGGTTCGCCGTTTGAAGTGCAGATACGCACCAAAGAAATGCACCGCACCGCCGAATACGGAATAGCAGCCCACTGGAAATACAAAGAGGGCATAAACACCAAGTACACCAAAGATGACAACCGTCTGGCGTGGGTAAGGCAGATACTTGAAACGCAGCAGAACACCAACGATGTGGAAGATATTGTAAGGTCTATAAAGAGCGATCTTTCGACCGAAGATCTGTTTGTGTTCACCCCGAAAGGCGATATGATAACTCTGCCCAACGGCGCTAATGTTATTGACTTTGCCTATGCTATACACACGCAGGTGGGTCACAGAATGTGCGGCGCAAAGGTGGACAAGAAAATGGTCTCGCTGGACTATAAACTGAAAACGGGCGAGATAGTTGAGATAATAACAAACCCAAACCACACCCCCAGCAGAAGTTGGCTGAAAATGTGTGTCACCAACGAGGCGCGTTCAAAAATACGCACTTGGTTCAAGCGTGAAAGGCGTGAAGAAAATATTTTCGAGGGGCGCAGAACGCTTGAAACGGAGTTTAGACGCAACCTTATAAGAATACCCGAAGACGAACTGGAAGAGTTCCTCTCGGCGGATATGAAAAAGCACAATTGCGAAACGCTTGATGACTTTTTTGCCGCAATAGGCTATGGCGGAATACAAGTTTCAAAACTGATGCAGCACCTGAAGACTGCCTACAGCAAGCGCGTTCAGGAAAAGGAAATGCCCGAACAGCAAAGAGTTTTAGAGCAGGTAAAAGAAAGCAGCGTTAAAAACAAGTCGGGCGTTATAGTTGACGGCATACCCGACTGCGAGATAAAATTCGCGCAGTGCTGCAACCCCCTGCCGGGCGACGATATTGTAGGCTTTGTAACGCGCGGTCATGGCATTTCTGTACACAAGACCGACTGTGCAAATTATCTCGGTCAGATGAGCAGCGAGGCGCAGAGGGAGCGCTGGCTTGCGGTAAGGTGGGCAAACAGCAGCGAGGAGAACAGCTATTTCAAAGTTACGCTGGATATTCTGGCAACAGACAGGATAGGTCTGCTTGCCGATATATCGGTAGAGCTTTCAAATATTCGCATACCTATGCACGAGGCAACGGCAAGAGAGCTTAAAAACGGCAATGCCAGCGTTATGGTAACTATAAGCGTTGCAGGGGTAAATCAGCTGAACAACGTTATACAAAGGCTTAAAAAGGTGCCAAGCGTTTTGTCTGTAGACAGAACGGGCAAATAAGGTGATCAAGATGAATATTTTTATACTTCCGCCGATGGGACTGTGCGGCGCGAACAGCTATATTATAGCTTCTGAAAAAGGTTCGGCAGCTTTGGTTGATGCGCCTGCAAACGCAGACTTTGTGCTGGGCGAGATACAACGGAGAGGTCTTTCGCTGAAAATGATACTTCTGACACACGGGCATATAGACCATATAGAAGCCGCGGCGCAGCTGCAAAAAAAGTCGGGCTGCAAGGTGTATATACATTCCGGTGATATGGCAATGCTCACAGACGGCAGGCTAAACCTTGCAAACAATATGACGGGCGGCGCTTTTGAAAGAGTGGATAACGCTCTGCCGCTTTCGGACGGCGATATTTTGCAGCTTGACGAGGTGCAGATAAAAGTTATGCACACGCCAGGTCACACGCAGGGCAGCGTTTGCTATATAGCAGGGGATAATATGTTCAGCGGCGATACGCTTTTTAGGTGCAGCATAGGCAGAACGGATTTTCCCGGCAGCGATATAAATGCAATGAGGCAGTCGCTTAAAAAGCTTGCGGCTATAGATAAAGATTACACGGTGTACCCGGGACACGAGGACATGACGAGCCTTGACTTTGAGAAAGAGAATAATTACTATCTTAAAAGAATATAAACAGAAATAGAACAGGAGCACAAAATGAAACTGATACTTAGTTCACTGGACTTGAAATATGAGCTTGAAGCAGTGGTGAAGCTGTTTTTGCCTGCGCAGAGCTTTAAGCTGACAGTCGCTTCTACTCACGAAGGGCAGGAGGGCGACATATGCTTTGTAAAGCGCGAAAAGAAAGCACTGATGACCTCGCTTTTCGTATATTGCAGACTGGACGGTCAGGTGGCGAATGAAGCAGGCGTGATACTCAGCGAGAACGAGAGCGAGTGCGAGCTTAAGCTGGCGGCATACTTGTATCGCTGCCTTTCAAAGCTTACGGGCAAAAAGCCGCAATGGGGGATAATAACAGGCATACGCCCTGTAAAGCAGATAAACGCGATGGCTGCGGCAGGGCTTACAGACGAGCAGATACGCGACAGGCTGAAAGAGGTCTACCTTTGCTCGGACAAGAAAATAAACATGGCTTTCGCGGTGGCAAAGGTGCAGGAGGATATCCTCGCAAGCCTTGACGACAACACGTTCAGCCTGTATGTTTCGATACCGTTTTGTACTTCGAGATGTTCGTATTGCAGCTTTGTTTCGCAGTCTGTAGAGAGCAGTCTGCCGCTGATACCAAGCTATGTTTCAAACCTCTGCGCTGAGATACGTTATACGGGTCAGCTTATGCAAAAAATAGGCAAGCGGCTTGATACTGTGTACATAGGCGGCGGCACTCCCACGGCTATCGATGCGGCGTATTTAGAAGCTATAATGAAGACAATTTCAGAAAGTTTTGATATGTCACAGGTGCGCGAATACACCGTTGAAGCAGGCAGAGCTGACACGGTAACAGAGCAGAAACTTCGCGTTATTTATGACGGCGGCGCGCGGCGCATCTCGATAAATCCTCAAACGCTGAGCGACGATGTTTTGAAAGCTATCGGCAGAAAGCACACGGTCGAGCAGTTTTTCAAGGCGTATGAAATGGCAAAGGGCTTTGGTTTTGATGTTATAAATACAGATATTATCGCAGGTCTGCCGACAGATGATTTTGACAGCTTTAAACGCACGGTTGACGGCATTATCAGCCTTGCGCCAGAGAATATCACGGTGCATACGCTTTCGATAAAGCGCGCCGCAAACTTAAATCACAGCGGTGAATACGACCTTAACGCCGATGCAGAAAAGATGATAGACTACGCCTGTGACAGGCTGATAGTTTCGGGGTATTTTCCGTATTATCTTTACAGGCAGAAGGATCAGCTTGACGGTCAGGAAAACATAGGCTGGGCATTGCCTGGGCGCGAGGGGCTCTATAACGTATATATAATGGAAGAAAACCAGACGATAATTGCCGTTGGCGCAGGGGCTTCGACAAAGCTTGTTGACCGCAGCGGCGGCAGACTGCAAAGAATATTCAACTATAAATTTCCGCTTGAATACAACAAGCATTTTGACCTTATGATTGAAAAGAAAAATGAAGTCGGGGAGTTTTTCGGTCTTGAAAGAGCTTAGAAAAAATGATATAATTTCACTGCAAATAACCTCTCTTACAAGCGAGGGCAGCGGCATAGGCAGGGCTGAAAACGGCATGGCGGTGTTCGTGCCGTTTACTTCTGTCGGCGATAAATTGCAGTGCAGGATAGTTAAGGTATGCAAAAGTTATTGCTACGGGAAAACCGAGCAGCTTATTGAGCCTTCGCCGTTTCGTATTGAAGCAGACTGCGGCGTTTACGGCAAGTGCGGCGGCTGCGTTTACAGACATATTTCTTACGCAGCAGAGTGCGAGGCAAAGCTGAAAATTGTTACAGATGCTTTTGAAAGAATTGCAGGTGTATCACCTCAGTGCGACGGCATTATTTCAGCGGACGAGGTAGACCGTTACCGCAACAAAGCGCAGTACCCTGTAACGCAGGTCGGCGGCAAACTTGCCTGCGGTTTTTACGCCTCGCGCAGCCACAGGGTGATAGCTATTGAAGACTGCCCGTTGCAGCCGAAGGTGTTTTCCGCTATTGTGAAAGTATGCCTTGAATGTATGGAAAAAGCGCATATAACGGCATATAGCGAAGAAAGCGGCAGGGGAGAGGTGCGGCACATTTATCTGCGCAGGGGGCATAACAGCGGCGAGATAATGCTGTGTATTGTTGCCGCACGCGATATTTCAAAAAAGCTTATGCAGATGTGCCGAGAAGTTGTGCAAAATTTCCCCGAAGTAAAGAGCATTGTGCTTAACATAAATTCCAAAATCACAAACGTTATACTCGGCGAAAAGTGCGTGACCCTTTTTGGCAGTGACACTATAACGGACACCATGTGCGAAAACGTGGTGGAGCTTTCGCCGCTGTCGTTTTATCAGGTGAACACCGCGCAGGCTCAGCGGCTTTACGCCAAGGCGTTTGAGTATGCCGCGCCACAAAGTGGTGATGTTATCGCAGACCTTTACTGCGGCACGGGCACGATAGGTCTTTCAATGGCAAAACGCGCGAAAGATGTGAAGATCGTAGGCGTTGAGCAGGTGGCGCAGGCGGTAGAGAACGCAAAACGCAACGCCGCACGCAACGGCATAACAAACGCAAACTTTTACTGCGGCGATGCAGGCGAGGTTTTCTCTAATCTGCGAGAGGCAGGCTGCGCGCCCGATGTGATAGTGGTAGATCCGCCGAGAAAAGGCTGCTCGGAGCTGACTATTGAAACGATAGCGAAAGCCGCCCCCAAAAGAATAGTATTGGTCTCCTGCGACCCTGCCACAGCCGCGCGCGATGTAAAGCGCCTCGCGCAGTACGGCTACACCTGTCAAAGGCTCTGCGCCGTGGATATGTTTCCGCGCACAAGCCACGTTGAGTGCGTGGTAGTCCTCATCTGCACAGGCTAATCAGATTGCTCTCGCCATGAGTTTCGCCTTGTGAAACGGGTTGCTTGGCATAAATATCATCTCCAATGCTCAAAAAAGTATAAAAAGCCATCCACATTTCGTGAATGGCTTTATTAATTTGATTTGCACCGAGTTTTATTTCAAACGCGCACCAATTTTCATTTGAAAGTTCAATAACTGCATCAGCTTCTTTGTTGTTGTAATCACGATAGTGGTAAAAATTAGCTCCGAATGAATCGGTGTATATCTTTAAATCGGCAAACACACGGGTAAGGGTGTTAATTTGATTTAACCATTTCAGAGCGGCAAATTATTATTTAGCCGAGATTCTCTTCTATGATGCGTTTGTAGGTTGCGGTCAGCTCAGAGAGAGCTTTTTCCAGTTCAAATTTTGATTTATCGCTCTGCCGGACGAACGCCGCAAACTGCTCTTGAAGTTCAATGGGCGGCAATGCTATCCGATATTCATTTAGGTACGTGATGGGTACTCGTCTCTGACCGCCAGTACCGGTCATCACTTTCTCGGCATTTGAACGGAATTTGGGAAACATCGTGATGATATATAGCCAGTATGGATTACTGATACCCTTAATAGGTCTAAGCACATGAAATTCTGTAGAACCAAAACCTACTCCATTTTTCAGTCCTTTTGCCACCCCACCCTTACCGTTTTCCATGCAAGGCGTAATTTTTGCAAAGAGTACATCATCCTCTGCAAAGTATGTAAAACCTTTACAGATTTCCTGATACGGCTTCTCTATCGAAGTATCAATACGACCATCCTCGCTTACGGATGGCATTGCTACAAATGAGTAGTCAATATCAGTTTTTATGTCCTTTGGCTTCCGAGGATTAAGTTCACAGCACGACCCTAATGTGGTAAGTCCCCAACCATGTGAATCTGTTTCAGGTATGCCGAACATCTCGATAAATTGAGATTTCACCAGTTCATCCGTTGCCGCGATCAATTTCTGATAGGATTTCTTTGTGGCATCTATAGCCCACAGAATATCCGCTATTTTTTCTTGAGCCTTTCTATCAGGCAGTTCCAATTCATAATCGCAAAGGTCGGAGAACAAGACATATGGGTTTGTGGATCCTTTTGACCTTTTGATGGAGTGCTGTGTAAATCTTTCCGATTGCATAATAAAAGGCAATAATCTTTGAGCAAGAATATTATCGTCATTTGTTTCCAAAACGAAAGTTGTATTAGCTGTTATACCTTCAAAGTCAGCAACGGCCACTTTCCTAAGGTAAGTTCTCCTTGAACCATAGAGAACTTGCCCCGGCTTGAAAATACGAATAAAAGCAGGACCAACATCACTTCCGGCAAAAGTGCCGCGACGAAGAATGTGAAGTTCATCTGTATCCATATGGTCTCCTGCAACAAAATACTCATAAGGATTGTTCTGTCTGTCAACTTTTTCTTTGACTTCTCTAACTAAATCGCCAAATAAATACTTACTCATTTTTATGTTCTGCCCCCTTTTCTAAAAGAAGGTTGAGTTTTTCATAACTCAGCTTCATCATTTCAGATGCACTCCTCCAGCTGTCATAGTGTTCCTGAACCGTGCGATTGTCTGTTTCCTCCTTGTTCACTTCCGGCTTAACATATAACGGGATACTGAGAGAGAAATTGTTATCAGCTATATCCTGAATGGTTGCAATCCTTGCGAAATCGCCTTCGTTACAATAGTTCTTATAAGCCGCTGCAATTCGTTGAATGTGCCGTTCTTCAAGATAGCTTTGTGCGTTCTTACGCTCAACTTCGTTTACGGCGTTAATGAAGAGCAGCTGTCCACGCCGTTCCGGTCGCTTTGTCATACGGCAGATCATGATACAGGCTTCCATCGGGGAGTTATAGAACAAGTTCGGTCCAAGACCGATAACGCATTCCACACGGTCGCTGCGAACCAGCCGTTCACGCATTGCGCTTTCCTCATTACGGAAAAGGACTCCGTGCGGAAACAGAATAGCGCATCGACCGGTATCCTCTTTGAGGCTTGCAATAATGTGCTGGAGAAATGCATAGTCAGCACGGCCCTGTGGAGGAACGCCTAAGAAGTTACGTCCGTATTTGTCGCTCTCAAAAGCGGCACGATCCCACTGGCTAATGGAATATGGAGGATTAGCTAGGATCAGGTCAAACTGCTTAAGACGACCATTCTCAATAAACGCAGGAGCGGCAAGTGTGTCGCCGTTGACAATGCTGAAGTCCTTAACACCATGCAAGAACAAGTTCATCTTACCGATTGCTGATGTCAGAGAATTGATCTCTTGTCCGTAGACCGCCACATTTCGCCATTCCTTTCCTTGTGCCTTCAAGTATGCAATGGCTGAAATGAGCATACCGGCACTTCCGCAGGTTGGGTCGTATATTGACTCGCCGGATTCAGGTTTCAGCATTTCAGTCATAAGATGTACAACGGTTCGGTTGGTATAGAACTCCTGTGCCGTGTGACCGCTGTCATCTGCAAATTTCTTAATCAAGTACTCATATCCCTGACCGAGCTCATCTTCCGGGCAGTTAGCAATAGACAGTGTTTTTGTGCTGAAATGCTCCAGCAGGTCTTTCAGAAGCCTGTCGGGAAGACGGTTCTTGTTTGTCCAAGCCCCGTCACCGAAGATCCCCTGTAATTTATCAGAGTTCGCATTTTCAACCTTTCTGAATGCCTCAACAATAGCTGCGCCGACATTTTCTGAAACGGCACGAACATCATTCCAGTGATACCCCTTAGGAACAATGAAGGTATGTATCTCATCTTCGTCGAATTCGGCTGCATCATCGCCATACTCTTCAATGGCCGCTGCGGTTTCTTCGTCATATACATCGCAGATGCGCTTGAAGAAGAGAAGCGGAAAAATGTACTGTTTATATGCACCGGCATCAATGTTGGTTCTGAGAAGAACAGCAGAGTTCCAGAGATAAGATTGCAGTTCTTCAATGGTTATTCTCTTACTCACTGATGTAGCCTCCCTTAAGCAGCAGTTCTCTCATCCGGGTTTCGGCCTCGATCATCTCGTCATAGGCCTCGAAGTACTGTCTGCGGATTTCTTCCGGAGGAACTGTTTCTTGTTCCTTCTTTTCGATATAGTTGTTGATTGCCAGAGAATAGTCCTTTTCTCGAATGTCGGCAATCGTGACGACCTTGACCTTTTCGATCACGTCCTCATAAGCGGTGTAGTAATCGAAAACGGTTTGAATATCAGCTTCCGACATGATGTTCTGCGCTCGTTGCGGAGTATAGATGCCGGAACCGTCGATCATACAGATTTTACCCCTGTGCGAGACAGCCTTGTTGTTGTTCAAAAAAAGGATACAAGCGGACACACCGGTTGAATAAAATACACCGCTTGCCATTGTGATGATAGCTTCAAGTTTATCCGACTCAACCAGCTGTCTGCGAATTTCGCCTTCCTTTCCGCTCCTGAATAAGACTCCTTGCGGAAGTACAACAGCGCAGCGGCCGGTCTTCGGATTCATCGACTTAACCATGTGCTGCAGCCATGCAAAGTCGCCGTTGGAATCAGTCGGGCATCCCCAGATGTTACGACCGTAGATGTCGCTGCTGAACTGTTCGGAGCCCCAGTTCTTCAGAGAGAAGGGAGGATTCGCTACCACACAATCAAAGGTTTGCAGAGAGCCTCTTTCCAGATAATTTGGTGAGCGGAGTGTATCTCCCTGTGTAACCTTGAAGTCTTTAGCTCCGTGCAAGAACAGGTTCATCCGTGCGATTGCAGAGGTTGCGAGGTTTTTCTCCTGACCGTAGATGCGGCCATATGTAAGTTTATCGCCGTGCATGAATCGAATGGCCTCGATTAGCATTCCGCCCGTTCCACATGCCGGGTCGTACACAGTTTCGCCGGCTTTGGGGGTCAGCAGCATAATGAGCAGCTTAACGATAGAACGAGGGGTGTAAAACTCACCTGCGTTTTTCTTTGATAAGTCAGCGAATTTCTTAATTAGAAACTCGTAGCTGTCGCCCATGACATCGGCAGAATAATTGTTGTTGCCGACTTTGAGCTTGGACATATGCTCGATCAGATCCTTCAGCCTTTCGTCTGAAAGTTTTGTCTTATCTGTCCAGTTCGCATCATCGAAGCTGCTGAACACGCCGCTAAGGGTATCCGGATTTGCCCGCTCAATACCATTCATTGCGTTGACGATAGCAACTCCAACGTTCTCGCTTGCCTCACGAACATCCTGCCAGTGGCAACCATCAGGAATTACAAAGCGGTGGTTTTCAGCAAAGCTCGCATATTCCTCATCGCCGCCGGACTCCTCAAGGGCTGCCTGCGTCTCTTCGTCATAAACGTCCGAGAGCCTTTTGAAAAACAGAATCGGTGTCACGTAGCTCTTATATTCATCCTGATTGATGGGACCACGCAGAATATTGCAGGCCTCAAACAGGTGAGAAAAGAGCTTCTGACTTGTCGTTTCTTCAGAATGGGCTGTGCTGGCTTCAAGCTCAAGATCGGCAATATCCATAGCTGATTCCATCATTTCTGCGCGACCTCCTGTTTTTGCTTTCTTGCCGGTAGAAGGAGCAATGCCCACGCTGCCGGTTTCATTCTTTTTCTCAATTTTAGCCGGATACAGGTTTTCAAATTCCAGCAGGAGCTTAAGAAGTCTCTCGTCCAAGAAAGTAATAGCATGCTTCCTTATGTTTGTTGGCACACCGTAGTAGGCTTCGGCAACAGAGCCGGTAATAGCAGCAAGTGTATCACTGTCGCCGCCGATTGATATGGCATTTCTTATGGCATTCTCGAAGTCGGTTGATTCAAAGAAAGCCTCTAATGCCTGCGGAACGGTATCCTGACAGGTCTCATTAAACTGATATGTCTCACGAATACTGTCAAGGGTAAAACCCAGCGGATAATAGTTTTTTATAATGTAATCTTGTATCTCAATCAGGCTCTTTCCGGTTCGGGCAAGGAACACGGCTGCAGCTATAGCTTCGGCTCCTTTCAGACCCTCCGGATGGTTATGGGTCACTTCGGTAACAGCTTTTGATAGCTGCTTGACCTCATCAATGGTTCTTCCAACGTAACCGCACCCACTGACCCTCATTGCGGCCCCATTGCCATAACTGTTATAAGGCTTTGGATTGTCAGAGTACATCCAGCATCGGAATGATCCGCCGTAACCGCAGTGAGGATAATGACGTCCAACACTCTGCATGGAGTGTACAGCCTGTTCGTTCAAGTTGCTGTAGTCTGCTTTGCATCTCATGAGGGCATCACAGACGGCAAGCGACATAACGGAATCATCGGTGAAGAAGCATTTGTGTGTTAGCAGATCAAAATCCTTTGATCTGTGGTTGTGCCATTCGAAACGTGATCCGACGATGTCACCAATTATTGCACCAATCATCTAAAAACCTCGCTTTCCAAATGATTAATAATACTGCTCGATATAGTTATAGGCTTTATCAAAAACCTCTTTATCTTTGATTTTGTACTTGATCCAGACTACGCTGCGCAGGGCCTTTTTGACTTCCTGCTTACCGGCTGTCGTGCTCTGCCAACCGTCGAAACGGACGATTTTAACGATGCTGTCAATGTCTGCTACAATGCGCTCAACGATAACCGGGGTGCTCTTATTCTTGATGCCATTAAATAGCTCGGTAAGAGCAGCGATGCCTTTGTCAATTTCCTGCTCCGGCACGACTTCCTTTTCTGCCTGTGCCGCTTCCTTTGCGAGTTCGAGCAGAAGCTTCAGGAACTCAATGCTGGTGATGAGGCCTTGCTCATGCTTTTCACGCAGAGCCTCTAATTTCTCGCCAAGACG
>CANRIA010000018.1 GCA_947630555.1 uncultured Clostridia bacterium | reverse complement strand
GTAAGAGCATCAGAGTAGCGGAAGGCTATCTCGTTCTGACCGGGCCCTTCCTCGTGATGAGAACTTTCAGGGCGAATGCCCATCTGCTCCAGCATAAGGCAAATCTCGCGCCGAACATTCTCGCCCTTGTCCTCGGGGGCAATGTCCATGTAGCTTGCGTTGTCGTAGGGTATTTTGGTGGGTTCGCCGTTCTCGTCCAGCTTGAACAGATAGAACTTCTGCTCAGAGCCGAACGCAAAACGCTTTCCTGCCGCCCGTGCTTCTTCAATAGCCTTTATCAGAAGGCTGCGCGTGTCGCACTCAAACACCTTGCCGTTGGGGTAAGAGATCGTCGCGTGCATGCGAACCACCTTGCCGTGCTCGGGTCGCCACGGCAGCTGCGCTATTGTAGAGCAGTCAGGGTGCAAAAGCAGGTCAGAGTGAACATCGCTGCCAAAGCCTGCCACAGATGAGCCGTCAATAGCAATGCCGTACTCCAGCGCGCGCGGCAGCTCGTCGGGCATGATAGAGATATTTTTTCGCTTGCCGAAAACATCGCAGAACGCAAGCCTGATGAACTTGACGTCCTCCTCCCTGACATATTGCAGTATCTCGTCGTTTGAATATTTCATTATTATCCCCCTTTAGAATAAGAGAAATGATTTATAGCAAATTTGAAACAATTTTTCACAAGTAATAAAAGGCGCAGTTAGCGCTAAGAAGTTAGATGTTAGAGGTTAGAAAATGTATTTTCAACTTTTGTTTGTTTTTTTATATTCGCGCTTACGCGCCACGCAGGAGCGCAGTGTCTTGCTGTCTGCTTAAGCAGACACAAGCCACGATGAAAGAATTACTTAGCCGCCGAAAGCGTGGCGGCTATTTCAAAATATGCTCGAAAGCTCGCATATTCTGAAACCGTAATTCTTTTGCACAGTCCGTTTAGATAAATAGCGCATATCTAAAAATCCCTTGCCATCAAAGCCCTTTGACAAAGAACTACCCGGCAGAATATTCTTCCGGCAGCACAAATGGAACGTGCTTTTATGGGGTGAATGGGCGCGCGAAAGTGTGGCGGTTAGCTGTAGTTGCTGGGCGCGTTTCTTGCTTCTTGCTTCCAGCTATAAACCGCAGAAATTAAAAATCGTCACAAAGCCTTAAAAAACATTTCTTATTTCTAACTTCTCACTTCTAACCTCTAATAGCGCACACCTTGCGGTGTGACGGGCTTTTTTTCTTGCTGCCCAACTTTGTGCGTAACTGAATTGTATTTTTTCAGCGAGTGCGTTAAACCGCACAAGTTTTAAACCCTGTCAAGAAAGGAAAAGTTTTCGGTCAAGCCTTTTTCAAAAGGCTTGCGGGGGTACGGGGGCGGCGCCCCCGTAAACACAGCGTGCGCTCCGCTGCTAGAGGTTAGAGGTAAGAAGTTAGAAGTTAGAAATAGTTTTGCTACATTCGAGCAAAGCCGTTTTTCCTGCGGTTTAGATAGAGGCAAGAAGCAAGAAAATGCTTTTTATAGCTTAATTCAAACTTTTTCAAAACGCTCATCTTGCCTCTTGCTTCTCGTTATCTTGCTTCTAGCAGCTGCGCCTCCCCTTGTTGTAGCGCAACGCTCTCTTTCTGCGTTCCATTATGGAACGCTAAACTAAGCGAAAAATCCATAACAAGAAGGTGCGCTAACGTATCAGCCCACTCAAAATGAGAAATAACCGAAGTACAGAGTGCGTTGTGTGCGCTCCTGCGCCGCGCGACAGCGCAAATAATACGCAAAACATTAACAACGCACAAAAGCAGAAGTCACATCTTCTTGCCTATTGCCTCAGCTACTAGAAGCAAGAGATTCAGAAGCAAGAAGCAAGAAATTGCTTTTTACAGTTTAGCGCAAATTTTTCAAAACGCTCATCTTGCCTCTTGCCTCTTGCCTCTTGCCTCTAGTTGGGGACATACATCTGCTTGTACGGGTTCTTGCTGTCGGGGGTAACAACCGTGAACGGGCTGTCCATTATGCTGTCAACATCACCGCCGAACAGCTCGCAGTATTGCGTTACATACTTTCGCACCTCGTCAAGCTCTTTCGCCGTCGCTCTCTTAGCCGTCACCTGCGAAGGGAACTTAACGTCCTTGCAGTCGCTTCGCAAAAACATCTTTCCGCCGTGCATGCCCGTGCAGGGGAAGTTTCCGACGATCTTCCTGCTGCCAATATTCAAACCCAGCACCACTATAACGCCGCCTGCCTGATATTCGCCAAGAAAACTGCCCGTGCTGCCGCCTATCACCATAAGCGGCACTTTTTCTTTATATGCCTTCATGTGTATGCCTGCGCGATAGCCTGCATTGCCCTTTACAAAGATCTTTCCGCCGCGCATGGCGTAACCTGCCGCATCGCCTATGTTGCCGTGAATGACTATCTTACCCTCGTTCATCGTGTCACCCACCGCATCTTGTGCGTTTGCGTTAACAACAATTTCGCCGCCGTTAAGATACGCGCCCAGCGCATTGCCCGGCACGCCCTCAATCGTTATAGCACGTCCCGACATTCCTGCCGCTATAAACCTCTGTCCGCAGCAGCCTGTAAGACGGCAGTCGCCCTTAGCCTCGCGCAGGTTTTCGTTCACCGCCTTAAAGTCAAGACCGTTTACATCTATAAGTACCATACTATCAGTCCTTTACAGTATTATAACATACTTTTTCCGCCCATGCAACACCTTAATGAGGCATAGCGAATTTTTCTTTTCTTGCCTCTTTGCCAAACGCCGCCGAAGTCGCCGCCTTGCGCAGCATTTCAAAGTTTACGCTGTCAAGAGGCGTCCTTTCGCGAATCATGGCGGTGTATATGCCTGCCCTCTCGCTGCCGCCTATGATCATAAAGCCCGTAAGCAAGCCGCCCTTTGTGAACAGCCTTTTTATTCCGCTGTCGAACTTTTCTTCATATGTGCAGCCGCCCTGCTCCGAGGTGTAAGCAGTACCCGCCGTCATGCAGTGCAGACCGAAGAAGCCTATAGAGTTCATAGGTATGCCCTTGTCGAAAAGCTCCTCGCCGCCTGCCATGTTCACACCTGCCGCGTGCCCCTGCATATATGCGTTCGGCATCAGCGCTAAAACTCTTTTCGCGCCAAGAGATATGTCTTCACCCTCGGTGCAGTCGCCTGCCGCGTATATGTCCTCAATACTTGTGCGAAGTTTCTCATCAACTATAATGCCCCTGTTCACTTCTCCGCCTGCATCTTTTATAAGAGCCACATTCGCCCTTACGCCTACCGCAAGCACAAGCACGTCAAAGTTAACTTCCTTGCCGCTTTGCATATAAGCCTTGTTTTTATCAAATTTCTTTACACTGTCCGAAAGCAAAAATTCTATCCCGTTTTCTTCAAGGCATTTCTGCATATACGCCGCACAGTCCTTGTCAAGAATGCTCGAAAGCACCCTGTCTGCAAGGTCAGCAACTACTATTGATGCCGCCCTGCCGTGCAAGCCCTCAGCGCATTTAAGACCTATAAGTCCAGCGCCCACTATCAGCACCCTCGAGTTTTTCGTTACCGCCTTTTCAAGAGCCAGCGTATCGTCCAAAGTCATAAAGCCAAACTTCTTCTCAACGCTTTCAAGCCCCTCCATCGGCGGCACAAAAGGCGAAGAACCCACCGCAACACATACGCTCGTGTATGGCAGTTTGCTCTTGTCGTCAAGTTCTATCTTCTTGGCGGCTTTGTCTATCTTCACTGCCTTTTTGCCGTATATAATATCACAGCCGTTTGCGGTGTAAAAATCCTCGCCGCGGTAGTTCATCTTCTTAGTGTCCGTCTTTCCCTCAAGATAATATGAGATGAGCGGTCTGCAATATACGGGGTGTTTCTCTTCCGATATTACGGTAATTTTGCCGTCTTTGTCAACACTGCGTATGCCCTCAATGCAGCCTGCCGCGGCAACGCCGTTTCCTATAATAATATACTGCTTCATACGCCTCATACCTCCTCATCTCTGCTCTCAAATACTATCGCATTGTTGGGGCAGCCCTTTACACACGCAGGCTCTCCGCAGGAGTTTGCAAGGCAAAGTTCGCACTTTTGCATAATGCCGCTCTCACCGGGTGCTAATGCTCCATATGGGCAGACCAGCACGCAGGTGTGGCAGCCCACGCATTTTTCGCTGTCTATGTGTACAACGCCGTCTTTTTTAGATATTGCCCCTGCAATACAGCTTTTAACGCATATCGGGTCGTCGCAGTGGCGGCATGATACCGCATAGCTTATCTTGTCGTTTTCTTCAATGTGTATTCTGGGGTATATGGGCTTGCCTTTCAGCGCGTATGCCATGTCTTTAAGACCCGAATTTGCAAACGCGCAGTTATATTCGCAAAGGTGACAGCCCAAGCACCATTCTTCGTTTACATATACTCTTTTCATATCTATCACCTATCCTATCAGCTCTGACCTGCGTGCGCAATGCCCAGTATCTCCAGTTCCGCGTTCGTAAGACCTATACCGCGCAGCATCAGCCTGTTGCCCTTCAAAGCTTCTATAGAGTTTATACCCATGCCGCCCATAAGTTCTTTTATTTCGTGCTTCCATGCGTTCATAAGGTTTACAAGCCGCTGACTTCCCATGTCGGGGTTCAGCCTCTTTACAAGCTCGGGTCGCTGTGTAGCTATGCCCCAGTTGCACTTGCCGCTCTGACAAGTTCTGCACAGGTGACAGCCAAGAGCCAAAAGCGCAGCAGTCGCTATATAGCAGGCATCTGCACCCAAAGCTATCGCCTTTACAACGTCAGATGCGCTTCTTATGCTGCCGCCTACCACCAGCGAGATGTTGTTTCTTATGCCCTCGTCGCGCAAACGCTGGTCAACAGCCGCAAGAGCAAGTTCTATAGGTATGCCCACATTGTCTCTTATCCTCGTCGGCGCAGCGCCCGTTCCTCCGCGGAAGCCGTCAATCGCTATAATGTCCGCACCGCTCCTTGCAATACCGCTTGCAATGGCAGCAATGTTGTGCACCGCCGCTACCTTTACTATAACAGGCTTTTTGTATTCTGTAGCCTCTTTGAGAGAGAACACCAGCTGCCGCAGATCTTCTATAGAATATATATCATGATGCGGCGCAGGCGATATTGCATCAGAACCTTCGGGTATCATACGGGTGCGAGATACATCGCCTACTATCTTAGCCCCCGGCAGATGTCCGCCTATGCCCGGTTTAGCACCCTGACCCATTTTTATCTCGATTGCCGCGCCTGCTTTCAGGTATTCTTCGTGAACGCCAAAACGTCCCGAAGCTACCTGTACTATCGTGTTTTCACCATAGCAGTAAAAGTCCTCGTGCAGACCGCCTTCACCCGTGTTGTAAAGTATGCCGAGTTCTGTTGCCGCCCTCGCCAGTGAAGCGTGCGCGTTGTAGCTTATTGAACCGTAACTCATTGCCGAGAACATTACCGGCATTGAAAGTTCTATCTGCGGCGGAAGTTCGCATTTTAATTTGCCGTTTTCGTCGCGCTTTATCCTGTCGGGCTTTTTGCCAAGGAATACCTTCGTCTCCATAGGTTCTCTCAAAGGGTCTATCGGCGGGTTAGTTACCTGCGAAGCGTTTATAAGTATCTTGTCCCAGTATACGGGAAAAGGCTTCGGGTTGCCCATAGACGAGAGCAGCACCGCGCCGCTGTTCGCCTGTTTGTATATCTCTTTAATAGTGTCGTTGCTCCAGTTTGCGTTCTCGCGCAGCATACAGTCGCTCTTTACTATTTTAAGAGCCTTTGTAGGGCATAGCGATACACACCTCTGGCAGTTTACGCACTTTGTCTCATCGCTCATCATCTTGCCGTGCTCATCGCTGAAAAAGTGTACCTCGTTGGCGCACTGTCTTTCGCATACGCGGCAGGCTATGCAGCGGTCACTGTTTCTTATTACCTCAAATTCGGGATAAACATATATATCGTTCATCAGTACGCACCCTCCTTTACCTCAACTATTACGGGCTCTCCGCCGGCAGGCGACCATATGTTCTCCGCATCGGGCTCCATTACCCTTATCGCAGCTTCTTCGCTTGCTATAAACACCTTGTCGTCCTTCTCGCCTACCACCATAGAACGCAGTTTCAGCCTGTCGTTAAGAGCCATAAGACCGCCGTTGTAGCCGAACACTATCGAGAACGGGCCCGTTATAAGCAGGCTGGGGAACATAGTTCTCAGATATATGTGCTTGTTCTTGTCCTCAATGTCCGACTTGTCGTTTATAGTGCTCCAGAACGGCGCAGCTATAACGCTCGCAGCCTCTTTAAGCGTAAGTCCCTGAACGCGCAGCAGATAGTCCAGTATGTAAGTTATAACTTCGGTGTCCGTCTGTAACGTGCATTTGTAACCGAACATCTCTATAAAACGCCTGTTAGCATCATAAGAGGAAATTTCGCCGTTGTGTACTACCGAGTAATCAAGCAGCGTGAACGGGTGCGCACCGCCCCACCAGCCGGGGGTGTTTGTCGGGTATCTGCCGTGCGCAGTCCACGAGTATCCTTCGTATTCGTCCAGCCTGTAGAATTTTCCCACATCTTCGGGGAAACCCACCGCCTTGAATGCGCCCATGTTCTTGCCGCTTGAAAATACATATGCGCCTTTGTGCTCGGTGTTTATCTGCACCGCCGTGCGCGAAACCAAAGCTTTTTCGTCCAGCTGCATTGATGCCATTACCGAGTGCAGCGGCGCAACAAAATATCTCCATATCATCGGCTCGTCAGTTATCTGCGGTATCTTGCGCGTGGGGATAACTTCCGATTTTACTATCTCGAAGCGCTCCTTTAAAAATGTCTCGCAGTCTATCCTCGACGGTCTGTCGTCAAAGAATATGTGTAGTGCATAGTAATCCCTGTATTCTGGGTAAATGCCGTAGCCTGCAAAGCCGCCGCCCAAGCCGTTTGAGCGGTCGTGCATGGGCACCATGGCATCGGCTATCAGCTGACCCGACATTCTGTTGCCGTCTTTGCTTATAACTGCCGCAATTGCGCAGCCCGACGGTATCCTGACTTCTCCCTCTCGTTTCATATCAGAACTTTCCTTTCATTAAAAATAATGTATATCGTGTGTTTTACAGCGAAAAAACAATAAGCGCCCACTTCAAAGCGGCAAATTTTAGCCATTAAGGCATAATATACCGTTTTGAAATGAACGCCATTGCTCACAATCTGTATTATACAACTAAAACAACTGTTTGTCAATAGGCGAGAGCAAAGAAATTTTAACTTTTTGCAGGATTTTTTTAAAAAGTTGCAAAAAAGGTCTTGACAAATCGTTTTGAAGAGTGTATAATTCATAACGTAAAGGTGTGTGGTCTTTGGGTAATAAGGCGTTTTAAGCGCGTTGTGTGCCGAAATTTGCCGCAATCGGTTTTGAAGGCGGCAGGCGGCTGATGTTGCAAGACCGCATCGCAGAATATATTAAATACATAGGAGGAAACAGTATGTCATATGTTGACGAGGTCATCGAGAGAGTTGTTAGAGAGAACCCTAACGAGCCCGAATTTCATCAGGCAGTTAAAGAGGTACTCGAATCTCTCAGAGTAGTAGTTGATGCCAACGAGGAGAAGTTCAGAAAGGATGCACTTCTTGAAAGACTTGTAAACCCCGAAAGACAGTTCAAGTTCAGAGTTCCGTGGGTAGACGATAAGGGTCAGGTTCAGGTAAATACCGGCTACCGCGTTCAGTTCAACAGCGCGATAGGCCCTTACAAGGGAGGACTCAGACTTCACCCCTCTGTAAACCTTGGTATAATCAAGTTCCTCGGTTTTGAGCAGATCTTCAAGAACTCGCTCACCGGTCTGCCTATCGGCGGCGGCAAGGGCGGTTCGGACTTCGACCCCAAGGGCAAGTCTGACAGAGAAGTAATGGCATTCTGCCAGAGCTTTATGACAGAGCTGTGCAAGTATATAGGCGCAGATACCGACGTTCCCGCAGGCGACATCGGCACGGGCGCAAGAGAAATAGGCTATATGTTCGGTCAGTATAAGAGAATAAGAGGCGTGTTCGAGGGCGTGCTTACAGGTAAGGGTCTTACCTATGGCGGTTCGCTTGCAAGAACAGAAGCTACCGGCTATGGTCTTCTCTATATCACTCAGGAAATGCTCAAGAGCAAGGGCATGAGCCTTGAGGGCAAGACTGTTGTAGTTTCAGGCGCAGGCAACGTTGCTACATATGCAATACAGAAAGCTCAGCAGCTGGGCGCTAAGGTAGTTACCTGCTCCGATTCCACAGGCTGGGTGTATGACCCCGACGGAATAGATGTTGCCGCTCTTAAAGAAATCAAGGAAGTTAAGAGAGCAAGACTTACAGAATATAAGAACTACAGACCTAATTCCGAGTATCACGAGGGCAAGGGCGTTTGGACTGTAAAGGCTGACATAGCTCTGCCGTGCGCTACTCAGAACGAGCTGGGTATTGAAGATGCTAAGGCTCTTGTTGCTAACGGCGTTATAGCTGTTGCAGAGGGCGCAAATATGCCTACCACTATGGAAGCTACCGAGTACCTCCAGAAAAACGGCGTGTTCTTCCTGCCGGGCAAGGCTGCAAACGCAGGCGGCGTTGCTACTTCCGCCCTTGAAATGAGCCAGAACAGCGAGAGACTCAGCTGGACATTCGAGGAAGTTGACAGCAAGCTTCAGGGCATTATGGTAAATATCTTCCATAACCTTGATGATGCCGCTAAGAAGTACGGCTTTGAAGGCAACTATGTTGTAGGCGCTAACATCGCAGGCTTCGAGAAGGTAGTAGATGCTATGAACGCTCAGGGCATTGTGTAATAGCTTTGAGATAAAAGTAAAATAGCATAACAGTTTTAATAACGTAAAGGCAAGGACGTCTTTAACGCGTGGGTCACCGCGCTTTAAAGGCGTCTTTTTTGCTATAGAAAAACTATTGAACTATATTTTAATGTAAAGGAGTTTTTGAAATGGGAGAAAATGTAACAACAGTACCGGAGTATTTTGGCTGTCTGGTGTTTGACGACAGAGTTATGAAAGCTACTTTGTCAGCAAAGGTTTATCAGTCGCTGAAAAAGACCATCGACGAGGGCGCTAAGCTTGATATAGGCGTTGCTAATGCCGTTGCCAGCGCAATGAAAGAGTGGGCTGTGGCGCACGGAGCTACCCACTATACCCACTGGTTCCAGCCGCTTACCGGCATTACGGCAGAAAAGCACGACAGCTTTATCTCACCCTCTCCCGACGGCGGAGTTATAATGGAATTTTCGGGCAAAGAGCTTATCAAAGGCGAGCCTGATGCATCTTCGTTCCCTTCGGGCGGACTGAGAGCAACATTCGAGGCAAGAGGCTATACCGCGTGGGATCCGACTTCGTATGCGTTCATAAAGGGCAAAACTCTTTGCATACCTACCGCTTTCTGCTCTTACGGCGGCGAGGCTCTCGATAAGAAAACACCGCTGCTGCGCTCTATGCAGGCTCTTAATAAGCAGGCTCTCAGAATACTGAAACTCTTCGGCAACGATAACGTAAAGTGCGTTCGTACATCTGTAGGTCCCGAGCAGGAATATTTCCTTATAACAAAAGAAATGTACGACCAGCGCCCCGACCTGAGATTTACAGGCAGAACACTGTTCGGCACAAAGCCGCCCAAGGGTCAGGAAATGGACGACCACTACTTTGGCGTTATAAAGCCCAAGGTAGCAGAGTTTATGGAAGACCTTAATCAAGAGCTGTGGAAACTCGGCATACTTGCCAAGACCGAGCATAACGAGGTCGCACCTGCCCAGCACGAACTTGCACCTATCTATACTACTACGAATATCGCTACCGACCATAACCAGCTGACTATGGAGATAATGCAGAAGGTCGCCGCGAGACATGGTTTAGTTTGCCTGCTGCACGAAAAGCCCTTTGCAGGCGTAAACGGCAGCGGTAAGCACAACAACTGGTCTATCTCTACAGATACAGGCGTAAACCTGCTCTCACCCGGCGAAACACCGTATGAGAACGCGCAGTTCTTGCTGTTCCTGTGCGCTGTAATTAAGGCTGTTGACGATTATCAGGATCTTTTGAGACTGGCTGTTGCTACCGCTGGCAACGACCATAGACTCGGCGCTAACGAAGCACCGCCGGCTGTGGTATCTATATTCCTCGGCGACGAGCTCAACGCTGTGCTTGAGGCTATCGAGAATGATACACCTTATAAGGGCACCGAAGTTACTCAGATGAAACTGGGCGTAAACGTTCTGCCTAAGTTCAACAGAGATACTACAGACCGCAACCGTACATCGCCGTTCGCGTTCACGGGCAATAAGTTTGAGTTCCGTATGCTGGGTTCTTCAAACAGCATAGCCTGCGCTAACATAATGCTCAACAGCGCGGTGGCTGAATCGCTGAAGATATATGCCGACAGACTTGAGGGTGCAGAGGACTTCGAGACCGCCCTGCACGAAATGATAAAGAAGACTATCAAAGATCATAAGCATATCATATTCAACGGCAACGGCTACGACGATTCGTGGATAAAGGAAGCGACCGAAAAGAGGGGTCTGCTCAATTACCGCACCACCGCCGATTGTATGCCTCACCTGCTTGATCAGAAGAATGTAGATATGCTCACATCGCATAAGGTGTTCACGCTGGCAGAGATGAAGTCGAGAGTTGACATAATGCTTGAAAACTACTGCAAGACGGTAGTTATCGAGGCTAACACGATGATAGAAATGGCTAAAACGCAGATAGCCCCTGCTATTGAGGGCTATGCCGCAGAGCTTGCCAAGACCGCCGCCGCGAAAAAGGCTGTTGATGAAACTATCGCCTGCGCGTATGAAAAGGGTCTTGTGAAGAAGCTTTCTGACCTTGCCGACAGCATAGCAGTAAAGGCAGACGAGCTTGAAAAGGCTGTTATAGCGCTTGCAGACTGCGACGGCATAATCAAGGAGTCGGAGGCTATCAGAGACACAGTGCTCACCAAAATGGCAGAGCTCAGACTGCCGTGTGACGAGGCAGAGAAAGTCACCTCGAAGAAATACTGGCCGTATCCTACATATGGCGACTTGCTTTTCGGTGTTAGATAATCGGTACTTTTAATGCTGCTTACGCAGCAAGCCTGCGGAGCTGCTCAACGCCCCACAAAAGTTGCCTTGCCAAAACGGAAAGTTTTCGATCGACCCTTTTTCAAAAGGGTCGCAGGGTCAAGGGGCGGAGCCCATTGTCGCCCTCCGCAGAGGGCGAAATCCCCTTACGGTAGGCGCTCCGCAAAGAGTGAATTTCAAAATAGTCCTGTGGACTATTTTGAAAGAGGGAACGCCCTGCAAGAGAGGGCGTTCCCTAAGTAGTAGCCATATCAAATTATCCGCGTTCCATTATGGAACGCCGTGCAATATGAGAAGTTCATATCGAGAACAGTGGAGTTGAACAGCTCCGCAGGTAGCGCGTAAGCGCAAACTTTTAACAAGGCTATTGCGCACGCAAGCGCGCGCAGGCAAAATAGTTGGGGCTTCTAAAAGGGGAGGCTCTCTCTTGCAAGAGCACAGCGTTCCCTTTGGGAACGCCCGAAGAATTATTTCGTTCCAAAAATTAAAAGCGAAATAATTCTTCCAGCGGTCGCTTGCGACCGCTGCCCTCTGCTAAAACAGTCCACAGGACTGTTTTAGCATTCACCCCTTGCAGAGCGCACGTTGTTTTTGTGGGGCGCTGCCCCACACCCTGCAAGCCTTTTGAAAAAGGCTTGACCGAAAACTTTTAGTTTTTTGACAGGGGCTACAACCTTTGCGTACTATGGGGCAATGAAAAAATAATTTATTGAAGAAACCTCGCAGAGGGTTCTTCGGCACTTGACCGACTGCTTGCAGGCGGTCAACGTGTAAAAAGCGTTTGAGAAAAGAGAAGTAGCGCAGCCTTAGCTTCCATCAGCGAGCATGGGACGGTGTGAGCCGTGCGGAAGAACTGCGTGAATAACACTTTTCGAGCTGCGAGCTGAACAAAGCGCACCACGCTTTAACTAAGCGAGCCGTTACCGCGCGTTAGTCGGCGTTCTTTCAATTTTGTGCGCTATGCACTTGACAAGAACGGTCAAAATGAGATAAAATATAGGTGGCACAGCGAGTACAGCACTTGCCCTATAGAATGCTGAAATATACGGAGGTAATCATTATGTGTTCTATAATGGGCTATTGCGGCAGCTGCGTCGCCTATAATTCTTTTGTTTCGGGTTTTGATCAGACCAAATCCCGCGGCCCCGACGACAGCAGGATAATCAAACTTGAAAGCGGAAAAGGGGTTCTTGCCTTCCACAGACTGGCTATAATGGGTCTTACCGAGGAAGGTATGCAGCCGTTTGAACTTGACGGCAGCTATGTAGTGTGCAACGGCGAAATATACGGCTTCAAAAAGCTGAAAAAACAGCTTGAAGAATCGGGCAAATATGCCTTCAAAAGCGACTCCGACTGTGAGATACTTCTGCCGCTCTACCGCGAGTACGGCACCGATATGTTCCCCATGCTTGATGCCGAGTTTGCCTGCATCATCTACGATAAGCCATCTGACAGCTTTATCGCCGCGCGCGACCCTATCGGCATACGTCCGCTCTATTACGGTCTTGACGAGAAGGGAGAGCCGATATTTGCAAGCGAGGCTAAAAATTTGGTGGGTCTTACAAAGAAGATTATGCCCTTCCCTCCCGGTCACTACTGGAAGGACGGCAAGTTTACCTGCTATATGGATATTGCGAAAGTTGACGAGGTCTGCTATGACGACCTTGAAACAGTCTGCCAAAAGATACACGACAAACTGGTCGCAGGTGTTGAAAAACGCCTCGTGGCAGATGCAAAAGTCGGTTTTCTGCTTTCGGGCGGACTGGACAGCTCTCTGGTGTGCGCTATCGCAGCCAAAAATAGCGATAAGCCTATAAAAACCTTTGCCATAGGCATGAGCGAAGATGCCATAGACCTGAAGTATGCAAAACAGGTAGCTGACTACATAGGCAGCGACCACAAGGAGATAATCATCACAAAAGATGACGTCCTGAACGCTCTTGAAGATGTCATACACCTGCTCGGCACGTTCGATATAACCACTATAAGAGCAAGCATGGGTATGTATCTTATATGTAAGGCTATCCACGAGCAGACTGATATTCGTGTGCTGCTGACGGGTGAAATTTCCGATGAGCTTTTCGGCTATAAGTATACAGACTTTGCCCCTGATGCACAGGCTTTTCAGGAGGAATCCCAGAAGCGTGTAAGGGAGCTTCATATGTACGACGTTTTAAGAGCCGACAGGTGTATTTCTGTAAACTCTCTCGAAGCGCGCGTGCCGTTTGGCGATATTGATTTTGTAAAGTACGTTATGTCTGTAGACCCCGAAAAGAAGCTGAACAAATACGGCAAGGGAAAATACCTGCTCCGCCATGCTTTTGAAAAGGGCGACTATCTGCCAGAAAGCATTTTGTGGAGAGAAAAGGCAGCTTTTTCGGATGCCGTAGGTCACTCAATGGTGGACTATCTTAAAGAGTATGCAGAAGAATTTTACAGCGACGAGCAGTTTGAAGAGAAGATAAAGCAGTACAGCCACGCTGCGCCGTTTACCAAAGAATCTTTGCTGTACCGTGAGATATTTGAAAAGTACTACCCCGACCAGGGCGAAATGATAGTTGACTTCTGGATGCCTAACAAGGCGTGGGAAGGCTGCAACGTCAACGACCCCTCTGCGAGAGTGCTTTCAAACTACGGTGACAGTGGGAAATAAATATATGGAGTGAGCGCATAATGCCAAATTCGCAGGGTATTACAAACACACAGAACATTGACAATTTGGAGAAAATACTCGTCCTTGACTTCGGCGGTCAGTATAACCAGCTGATAGCAAGGCGAGTAAGGGAGCAGCACGTCTATGCGGAGATAAAACCGTATGACAAAGTAACTTTGGAGCAGGTAAAGGAATATAAGGGCGTTATTTTCACGGGCGGTCCTAACAGCGTTTATGACGAAAGCTCGCCGCATTACGACCCTGCAATACTTGATGTCGGCGTGCCGATACTTGGTATATGCTACGGCGATCAGCTTATGGCGTATATGGCACAGGGCGAAATATCAAGTGCCGAAAACAGCAGCGAGTACGGCAAAACTAATGTGTATTTTGAAAGTAATACACTCTTTGAGGGTCTGCCCGACGAAAGTGTCTGCTGGATGAGCCACAACGACTTTATATCCGCGCCGCCCAAAGGGTTTAAAACTATTGCGCATACCGATAAATGCCCCTGCGCCGCCATGGCAGACGAGAGCAGAAAGCTTTACGGCGTGCAGTTCCACCCCGAAGTTACCCATACCGTGTACGGAAAGCAGATACTAGAAAATTTCGTGTTTAAAGTGTGCGACTGTAAGGGCGACTGGAAGATAGAAAATTTTGTCGAAAATTCTATAGAAAAATATAAAGAGTACCTCGCAGGCAAGAAGGTACTGCTGGCGCTTTCGGGCGGAGTGGATTCCTCCGTTGCGGCTGTTATGCTGCACAAGGCTATCGGCAATGACCTTACCTGCGTGTTTGTAGACCACGGACTGCTTAGAAAGAACGAGGGCGACTTTGTAGAGCAAACGTTCAGAAAGCAGTTTGGCATGAATATGATACGCGTAAACGCCGAGGATAGGTTTTTAAGCAAACTGAAAGGCGTTACCGAACCCGAGCAGAAGCGCAAGATAATCGGCGAGGAGTTTATACGCGTTTTTGAGGACGAGGCTAAAAAGCTGGGCAAGATAAACGTGCTGGTGCAGGGCACTATCTACCCCGATGTTATAGAGAGCGGCAAGGGCGATTCCGCGGTGATAAAAAGCCACCACAACGTCGGCGGTCTGCCCGATGTCATATCGTTTGACGAGATAGTCGAGCCGCTCAGAGAGCTTTTCAAAGACGAGGTGCGCAGTGCAGGCGAGCAGCTTGGCATACCGCACGAGCTCGTGTGGCGGCAGCCGTTCCCGGGCCCCGGACTGGCTGTCAGAGTTATCGGCGAGATAACGAAAGAAAAGCTGGAGCTTCTGCGCGATGCAGATGCTATCTTCCGCGAGGAAGTTGCAAACGCAGGGCTTGAAAAGATGACTAACCAGTATTTTGCGGTGCTTACGGGTCTGCGCAGCGTGGGCGTTATGGGCGATGCAAGAACGTATGGGTATACTATCGCGCTGAGAGCGGTAACTACGGACGACTTTATGACCGCCGAGTGGACAAGACTGCCGTATGAGGTTCTCGAGCGTGCCAGCAGCCGCATAACCAACGAGGTCGCAGGCGTTTCTAGGGTGGTGTATGATATAACCTCAAAGCCCCCGGCTACGGTCGAGTGGGAATAATCGCCGAAGCGCTGCCTGTGGCAGATGAAGCGAGGCGATTATTGCGCAGCGGTCGAAAGATGTGAGCGAAGCGAAACAGATTTCGGGCACCGCAAGAGGGCATCGCCGAAGCGCAGTGACTTGTCGGCTTTGCCTCCAAGTCAGCCCACAATGCGCAAAGGTTTTAAACCCTGTCAAGAAAATAAAAGTTTTCGGTCAAGCCTTTTTCAAAAGGCTTGCAGGGTGTGGGGCAGCGCCCCACAAATACAACGTGCGCTCTGCAAGAGGTGAATTTCTAAACAGTCCGGTGGACTGTTTAGAAAGAGGAGAGGCTCTGCAAGAGAGAGCCTCTCTTTTGAGAAGAAAAAACTATTTTTCCTGCGCACGCTTGCGTGCGCAATAGCATTGTTAAAAATTTGCGCTTACGCGCAAGCCTGCTGGAGCGCACACGTTGACCGCCTGCGAGCAGTCGGTCAAGTGCAGAAAAAATCCCTCGCCGCCAAAAACGGTCGGCGGCGCACACCTTGCGGTGTGACGGGCTTTTTTCGTTCAACGCTCCACTGTATTTTGGTTTTCTTCTAATTTTGAGTGTGTCAAAACGTTTGCGCACTTTACTTGTTATGAATTTTTCACATTGTACGGCGTTCCATAATGGAACGCAGAAAGAGAGCGTTGTGCTACAACAAGGGGGAGGCGCAGCTGCTAGAAGCAAGAAGACTAGAAGCAAGAGGCAAGAATTTTGGTTTAAAAAGTCTGCGCAAAACTATAAAAAGCAATTTCTTGCTTCTTGCTTCTTGCCTCTGACTCTGAACCGCAGAAATGACGGTTTCGCGCAAAAGTTATAAAAGAAATTCTAACTTCTAACCTCTAACATCTAACTTCTAAAAGGAGAATCTAGTCATGACAAAATACATTTTCGTAACGGGCGGTGTTGTTTCGGGTCTCGGAAAAGGCATTACCGCCGCATCGCTGGGAAGGCTTCTCAAAGCCCGTGGGCTGAAGGTCGCGGCGCAAAAGCTCGACCCCTACATAAACGTTGACCCCGGCACTATGAGCCCCTACCAGCACGGCGAGGTATACGTCACCGAGGACGGCGCCGAAACCGACCTTGACCTCGGTCACTACGAGCGCTTTATCGACGAGGATCTCAACAAATACTCAAACCTCACAACGGGCAAGGTGTACTGGAACGTGCTGAACAAAGAGCGCCGCGGCGAGTACCTTGGCTCGACGGTGCAGGTGATCCCGCACATCACCAACGAGATAAAAGAGTTCGTCTACAGCGTCGGCAAAAAAACGGGCGCGGACGTCGTAATTACCGAGATAGGCGGCACGATAGGCGATATCGAATCGCAGCCGTTTATTGAGGCGGTAAGGCAGATATATCTCGAAGTCGGCAGGGAAAACAGTATGTTCATACACGTTACCTTGGTGCCGTTCCTGCGCGGCTCGGACGAGCATAAATCAAAGCCCACGCAGCACTCTGTAAAGGAATTGCAGGGCATGGGCATAAATCCCAACATTGTCGTGCTGCGCTGCGATGAGCCGCTGGAAGAATCCATATTCAAGAAAATATCGCTATTTTGCAACGTAAAGCCCGACTGCGTTATTGAAAATCTTACGCTGCCTATTCTTTACGAAGCGCCGCTTATGCTCGAAAAAGCGAACTTTTCACAGGTGGTATGCCGCGAACTTGGCATAGATGCGCCTGCGCCCGATCTGACAGAGTGGACACAGATGGTAGAGCGCGTAAAGAGCAGCGAAAAGACCGTCACCATAGGTCTTGTGGGCAAATATGTCGGTCTGCACGATGCGTATTTGTCGGTAGCGGAGGCTCTTCGCCACGCAGGCTATTTCCATAACTATCATGTAGATATCGAGTGGATAGACTCCGAAGAGCTTACCCCCGATAATATCGCCGACAGGCTGGGCAGTATAGACGGCATACTTGTGCCGGGCGGCTTTGGCAGCAGAGGTATCGAAGGCATGATCCTTGCCGCCAAATATGCCAGAGAAAACAGCGTTCCCTACTTCGGCATATGCCTTGGTATGCAGATAGCTGTTATAGAGTACGCGAGAAATGTCGCAGGCTATAAAGATGCAAATTCGGGCGAGTTTGACGAGCTTTGCAAAAACAAGGTCATAGATTTTATGCCCGGTCAAAGCGACGATATCGACAAAGGCGGCACGCTCAGGCTGGGAGCGTACCCATGTAAGATAAAGAGCGGCAGCACTATGGAAAAATGCTACGGCAGCGATCTTATAAGCGAGCGCCACCGCCACAGATACGAGTTCAACAACGACTACCGCGATAAACTGCAAGAGTGCGGTTTAACTTTAAGCGGTACTTCCCCCGACGGCAGACTTGTTGAGACGGTAGAACTTTCCGACAGAGATTTTCACGTCGGCGTGCAGTATCACCCCGAATTCAAGAGCAGACCCAACAGACCGCACCCATTATTTAAAGGCTTTGTAGGAGCGGCAATTAAGCGCAGAGAAAGCAAGTGATCCATATAAGCACATAAGGAGCGGTGATGTAAAAATGAGTATCCATGAAGAATGCGGTGTGTTCGGCGTTATTGCGCCGCAGCCTGTAAACGTTGCGGGAATAACCTATTACGGGCTGTATGCGCTTCAGCACCGCGGTCAGGAAAGCTGCGGCATTGTTGTGAACGATGACGGCGTGTTTGTATCGCACAAAGACTTGGGTCTTGTCAGCGAGGTCTTTTCGGGCGATGTGCTCTCTCGCCTGCCCAACGGCAGTATGGCAGTCGGTCATTGCAGATACGGCACAACGGGCGGCAACAACCGCAACAACTGCCAGCCTATCGAGGTCAACCACCAAAAGGGCAGAATGGCTCTGGCGCACAACGGCAACCTCAGTAACGCTGCACAGCTGCGAAACGCTCTGGAACTGGAGGGAGCAATTTTCCACACCACCAGCGATACCGAGACGATAGCTTATATAGTTACCAAAGAGCGGCTGAAAGCGCCGTCTATTGAGGAAGCTTTGAGCAGAGCCATGGACAAGCTTGACGGTGCGTATTCTTTGGTGCTTATGTCTCCGCAGAAGCTTATATGCGCTCGCGACCCATACGGTTTCAGACCCCTTTGCTATGGCGTTACCGCTGACGGAGTGTATGTTGTGGCATCTGAAAGCTGCGCTTTGAAAGCAGTGGGTGCGGAGCTTGTAAGAGAACTGCTGCCCGGCGAGATACTTGTTTTTAGCAAAAACGGCGTAGTTTCGCGCACCGAGCACTGCAATAAAAAACCGCAGAAACTTTGTATTTTTGAGTATATATATTTTGCAAGACCCGATTCTGTCATAGACGGCGTTTCTGTGCATTCTGCAAGGCTCGAGGCAGGCAGGATACTTGCAAAAGCCCACCCTGCAAATGCCGATATAGTCGTCGGCGTACCCGATTCGGGTCTTGATGCCGCTCTGGGATTCAGCTTAGAGTCGGGCATACCATACGGCATAGGTCTTATAAAGAACAAGTATATAGGCAGAACGTTCATCTCACCCCAGCAGGGCGACAGGATCGACAAGGTGCGCATAAAGCTTTCTGCCATTGAAGAAACAGTGAAAGATAAGCGCATAGTGCTGATAGACGACAGCATAGTCCGCGGCACTACCAGCGGCAGAATAGTAAAACTTCTGCGCGAGGCAGGCGCAAAGGAGATACACATGAGGATATCCTCGCCGCCGTTTTTGCACCCGTGCTATTACGGCACCGATATCGACTCGGAGGAGCATTTGATAGCGGCTCATCATACCGTAGATGAAATAGCGCAGATAATAGGGGCTGACAGTCTTGGCTATCTGCCTCAGGAGCAGCTTGGGGCGCTTGCGAGAACGGAGGGTTACTGCCGCGCTTGTTTCAGCGGCGACTACCCCACCCCGATACCCACAGACACAAGGAAAGACCGCTTTGAACAGAAGCTCTCCGAGGGCAAGCAGATGGAGTTTTCTTTTTCGTGATTTCTTGACAGACGGGTAGTTTTAGTGTATAATAGTGGTATACTAAATATGTTTCGCGCTTACGCGCAGCGCAGGAGCGCACACGTTGACCGCCATAAATGTCGGTCAAGTGCAGAAGAACCCTCTGCGAGGCTTCTTCCATGCTTAGCAACAAAGCGCGTATCTCAAAACCCCTCGCCGCCAAAAACGGTCGGCGGCGCACACCTTGCGGTGTGACGGGCTTTTTTCATTCAACGCCACACTGTAATTTGGTTTCCCTCAATTTGAGTGTGCTGCAATTATAGCGCATTTTACTTGTTATGATTTTTCACATTGTACGGCGTTCCATAATGGAACGCGGAAAGAGAGATATGGCTTCTCATTAGGGAACGCCCTCTCTTGCAGGGCGTTCCCTCTTGAAAAACAGTCCACAGGACTGTTTTTCAATTCACCCTTTGCGGAGCGCCTACCGTATGGGGATTTCGCCGTCTGCGGACGGCGACGAGGGTTTCACCCTCGACCTGACGACCCTTTTGAAAAAGGGTCGATCGAAAACTTTTATTTTCTTGACAAGACTTAAAACTTTTGCGTGCTGCAAAAATTTTACGCCTTGCCGTTTTTATTACTGCATATTACTTAAATCACAAGGAGTTATTTTATGTACTGGTACGAAAGATCGACATTTTATCACATCTATCCGCTGGGTTTCTGCGGCGCTGCGAAGCAAAACGACTTTGCCTCTCAGCCCACGCACGACATCTTGAAAGTCATTGACATTATACCGCATATCAAAAAAATGGGCTTTACAGCGGTCTATTTCGGCCCCGTGTTCGAGTCCTCCGCTCACGGCTATGATACCGCAGATTACACAAAAATTGACCGCAGGCTCGGCACCGACGACGACTTCAAAAAAGTCTGCGGCGAGCTCCACAAAAACGGCATAAAGGTCGTGCTGGACGGCGTTTTCAACCACGTAGGCAGAGAGTTCTGGGCGTTCAAAGATGTCAGGGAAAAGAAGTTTTCCTCTCCCTATAAAGACTGGTTTCAGATAAGAGATGGCAATTCCTGCTATAACGACGGCTTTTATTACGAAGGCTGGGAGGGTCACTATGAGCTTGTGAAGCTAAACCTTTGGAATGGCGATGTGAAGAATTATATAAAAGAGTGTATTACAGGCTGGGTCGAAAAGTTCGATATTGACGGTCTGCGCCTCGATGTTGCGTACTGCTTAGAACCGCAGTTTTTGAAAGAGCTGCGCGGTCATTGCAAGTGGCTGAAAGAGGACTTCTGGCTGCTGGGCGAGACGCTTCACGGCGATTACAACCGCTGGATGAACCCCGAAATGCTCGACAGCGTGACAAATTACGAATGCTATAAGGGCATTTATTCCGCGTTCAATTCAATGAATATGTTCGAGATAGCGCACTCAATACAGCGCCAGTTCGGCAAGGAAAACTGGTGTCTCTACCGCGGCAAAAAACTGTACTGTTTTGTAGACAATCACGACGTCAGCCGTATTGCTACAATACTCACAAACAAGGCGCACCTGCCGCTTGTATATACCCTGCTGTTCACTATGCCCGGTATTCCGTCAGTGTATTATATGAGCGAGTTCGGCGAGCAGGGCGATAAAGCCCACGGCGACGACGAGCTGCGCAAACCCTTTGAAATGAGAGAAGATACCGAGCTTACGAAGCATATTGCGGCGCTGGCAAAGGCGCATACCGAGAGTGATGCCCTCTGCGGCGGCGACTATACCCAGCTTGCGCTTACCAACCGCCAGTATGCGTTCGCGCGCGCGGCAGGCGAAAAAGGCGCAGTGACTATGATAAACGCAGACGAGGGCGAGTATACGTTCAGTGTAGGTTACGGCGGCGGCTGGAAAGATGTTTTCACCGGCGAAGAGGCTGACCTTTCTCAGCCCGTAACGCTTAAAGGGTATAGTTCAAAGGTGTTTGTAAAGTAAGGCAGTGCAGTCGCCCCTGAAAAATGGGGCGGCGCATACACTAGCAAGTGCCGCAAAATTTTTTTGCAAAAGGTATTGCAAAATATAAAAATGTATGTTATAATAAAATCACTTTGATTTTATTCTTATGTCCTCGTCGATACGCAGACCAAAAGGTCTGCTTCCGACGTATCGGACAATTATACCATAACGCTTACGCTTTTATGGTATAATACGGCCGTCGGGGTGTGGCGCAGTTTGGCTAGCGCGCTACCTTGGGGTGGTAGAGGCCGTGGGTTCAAGTCCCGCCACTCCGACCAGCAAAAGAAGAATACCTCGAGGAAATCGAGAGGTATTCTTTTTTTGCTCATCGGTCGGTACGGGAATTGAACCCACTGGAGCAATGTCCCGCCACTCCGACCAGAAACGCCTTTAGCTAAAGCTAAAGGCTCAGTGAAGAGTGAATAGTGAAGAATGAATAGTTTATAGTAAATGTAAGGAAGGCGTTTCTGTACTATTCGTTATTCACTATTCACCACACATTGACCGCCACAAGTGTCGGTCAAGTGCAGAAGAACCCTCTTCGAGGCTTCTTCCCATTCATTATTCACTAATTTCTATTTATTGCTTTTGCCGAATAACGCATCAAAATTATGATGCAATAGTTTCAAAAAGTTTGAAAAGCTTCGATAAATCGAAGTTTTCTGAACTTATCTTTTTCGTCAAGTAGCTACAAAAGAATATTACGAATAATCGTTGTTTTTGAAACATTCAAAAATGACGATTATTTTTGCTTTATCAATTTCTGTGTTTATTTTGTGTTTACTACACGTTGACCTCCTGTAAACAGTCGGTCAAGTGCAAAAGAACCCTCTGCGAGGATTGTTCCATGCCATACATTTGCAGCCAATACATCTGTAAAATCGGGTGTGTTCTTTTTTATTCTCTCAATATCTTTAAAAATTGTGTTGATTTTTTCTGTCGTTTGTGCTATTATAATATTGACAAATTTTTTTATGAAAGAGGTATTTTCTATGTATTGCTGTTATTCAAGACTGCGTAAACCCGATATGACTCTTAAAGACATTGTTGAAATGCTGGAAGTTTCGCAAGACGATATAGCCAAAGAGCTGGGAATAAGCAAATCGGCTGTTAACCAATACATTAACGATTACTGCCAAAACCAAGAAAAGCTTGATGCCATATACCTCTATCTTAACAGCAGGGAGTATTATAACGGCTACAGTTTTTTGCCTACAAAAGAGTTTTCAAAATTTCTCTTTGACCAAGTGCTTTGCTATTTTGAAGACACCATGAAGCAAAACGAGATAGCACATAGACTCAGGATCTCGCCGCAGAAGCTTGCCAAACTGAAAAACTGCAGGTTTGCAAAGGGCAAAACGCAAAAGCTTGACGTATACGAACAATATTACATTCTTTCCGCTGCATACGATATGTGCGAAGAAAAAGACGGCTATGTTCCTGAAAAGTACATACCTCTGCGCTGTCTGCTGAGAGAGGTTATGGAACCTTATACTCTGCGTTTTTTAAGTACGGAGTTTTCGAGCCTTTTAATAGATGCTGCAAATGCCGGCTATGGGGATCTGCTGCGCAGTATACTGAGATGTTATGGCATAGAAAAAATAAGCGACTATAACAGAGCGCTGCACGACGATGAGTTTATAATGGATATGATAGCCAGGCGTGAAATAGTAAAGCGGTTGTATGACGGCATAGCATCTGAAAAAGATATGCCCAAAAAGCTCTTGCAAGCAAAGGAAGTTATCTATGAAGAGGGAGACTATGCACTTTTAGACACTGTTTGTATGATTGACCATACGCCTCTTTATAGATGTTCTGTAATGCTTCGCAGGGTGATAATGGATAATTTTTATGCGTTCTTTGACGGCACCCCCGACCAGGCAGCTATTAAAAAGGATATTGCAGAAAAATACCTGAAGCTTTCCCAAAAGGACAAGGAGGCAGTATGCAAAGAGACTGCTGACAGGCTTTTGAAATATGCACAAACAGCAAATGCTGATAATTTTCCTCTGCAATATGAAATTAACAAAAAGGGAAAGCTTGAATATTCTTCGGAAAAGACTCTTTGCTTCCGCGAACTTTCAGATATAAGCGATGTTATTCAAATAGTTAACCGCACGGGGCCGCTGGATAAACTGAATGAAAAAACAGCTCACCTCACATATCACGACAAGCAGCCTTTTGGAAATAATAGAGATGACCTTTTGGATGTTATAAGCGACAGCGACGAAAAGTATTTTTGGTGGGAAGATGTCATAGAGATCAAACTGCAATTCGATTCCCTTGACTGGAACTTCTGGGGGCTTATGACTCAGACTTTATATATGGGTCGTTCGCTGGAGGATATTTTTGAATATGTAAGCTCGGTGAAAGGATCAAAAAAATCAGAAAAAACAAAAGAGGGAAAAATTCGCTGATCGGTATTTTCTTTTAAAAAACGCGATAGATCGCAGTTCTTTAGGGCTGCGATCTTTTATTTTGAACAAAACGGAAACGAAAAATTTCAGTTTTGAGAATATACAGGCACCTGGAATAAATGTTATAATATAACCATGGAAAGAACAGTGCGCACGATCTTCCCAAATAAAATTTAATAAAAAGGAGAAGATCCAAATGACAAGAACAATAGTCTTTGAAGACTACAGCGGTACAAACCAGCTTGAGCTGGAAGCTCTGCTGGGTTCAAAGGGCAAGATATTCCTGACCGAAAACATAAACGCCGATACTGCTTCGGCAACGATCAAGACAATGATGTATCTTGCCGAAAACGGTACGCCTATAAAAATGTATATCGACTGCTGCGGCGGCGAGGTGCGTTCGGGGCTGGCAATTATAGATGCAATGAATATCATATCTAAAAAAGTAGATATTGATGTAGTATGCATCGGTAAGGCATACAGCATGGCATCGCTGATACTGGCAGCAGGCACTAAGGGTCACAGGTACATACTGCCCCACGGCGAGGTCATGGTGCACGAGCCCCTCATAATGGACGGCACCGGCGGCAGCGCAAGCTCGGTAAGAAACAAAGCTGATTCACTTATATCTATAAGAGATAAAATCAGCGAAATGCTTTCATCTTACACCGGTCTTCCAACAAAAAAGATCAACAGCATCATGAGGGCGAACACCTTCATGGACGCCGAAAAGGCAATAGAACTCGGACTCGCGGACAGAATAGCAACATCATTTTAAATGAAGGGAGAAATAATAATGAACAATATAAATAATGAATACGGCATACTTAAAATGCCGGACGGAACAGGTTATTCAAAAGATAGCAAAATTACGGGTCTTAATAATAATGTAGCGGTAGTAGGCCCGTCCGGCTGCGGAAAATCAACGGTCATGGGCGTGCTCAATGCCCTGAACTGCGGCGGAAGCTGCATAATTTCAGACCCCAAAGGCGGTCTTTACCGCTCGGTAGGCGATACGCTGAAGCAAATGGGCTATATGGTAATGAAGCTCGACCTTACTCACCCCGAAGACTCAATGCACTATGACCCCCTCAGCTACATAAAAAACACCGGCGACATTCAGAAGTTCGCTCACGCTATAGTATACGGCTCTCATACCAACAAAAGCGGTCATTACGACCCTTACTGGGACGAATCATCGGAAACTATGCTGTGCGCTTTGGTAGGCTATATGTTTGAGAGGCGCGACCCGCATATAAGCATTACTAAGCTGATGCAGATGCTGGGGCAGATGACAGCCTATGAAGATATAGATGTACGCCGCACAAAGCCTGTTTTCAAAGACTTTGAAACGCACAACAGAGAATGTTTTATGAGAGGCAAGGAAAGCTGGGCTTACACAAAGTTCCACCAGTTTTTAGGGCTTTCTGAAAAGACACTTGCTTGTGTTATAAGCACGCTGGTCTCGCAGCTCAATAATTTTGATAATGAGGAGCTGCAAAGGCTTTTCAAGAACGGTCACTTTGACTTCACCAGGCTTGGCAGAGAGAAAATTGCGCTGTTTGTAATAATTTCGGACACCGATCGCTCGAGGGATATTATAGCCAACCTGTTTTACTCTCAGGCAATGAATGAGCTGTGCGACTATGCCGATAACCAATGTGAGGGCGGCAGACTGCCCGTATCAACTACATTTATTCTTGATGACTTTGCGACCAACTGCCGTATAGATAACTTCGAGAATATAATCAGCAATATCCGGGCGCGCAACATATCTACAATACTTATGCTGCAATCTCTCGGTCAGCTTGATATCGGCTATGGTGACAGCAGTAAAACGATCATCAATAATTGCGATACAACGATCTTCATGGGTGCCAATTCAACCGAAGATGCAGAGTATTTTGCAAAAAAGGCAAACAAGCCTGTCTACACCTTGCTGGAAATGCCGCTGTACTCCAGTTGGATATTCCGCCGCTGTGAAAAAGCGCGCTTTGTGAAAAACATTGATCCCAACGAATATCTTAAAGAAATGGACAAGTTTCTTTCAGATGAGAAAGGCACGAAAGATGAGTGCATATAACAGTCAGCAGGCGCAAAAAATCGCCGCCTTGCAAAAAATGACAGGTCCCCCTACCCCTATAGCATATGTTATAGGGGTAGGATAAGAGCCACAGTATGAACAAACAGTTTCTAAAATGTAAAAATAAAGTTAATTCATTGACAATACTTAAATATTATGATATAATATATGCTGTCGGCTACAGCAATTGATCGACAAAAAAGGAGAAAAAACTATGAAAAAGAAGTATTCTGTTTTTCTGAATATTACGACGGAGATAAGCAAGGAAAACTTAAATGAGTTTATAGAAAAGAAGCCTGCGCACATTGAAATTATGCCTGATCCTACAAGCGACGGATACATAGCAGGGGCGGATTACAAGGTAATAGTAATGGCGCAGGATAGTCAGGAGGCGTGGGCGCTGGGTGAGAAAAAAGTGTTTGAAGAGCACGCACACGAGTTTCCTGTGGCAGACAAAAGCCGTTTGGACGTAGGGCGGAATGCGCTGTGCAAGACCGCGCACGAAAAAGAATATGGGCTTGACAAGTCCGATAATATGAAAGGAAGTATAAAAATGAGTACAAATAATAACACTGCAAAAAAATTCAAACCGCTGAAGATATTAGCTATAATACTGCTGACGGCAGGTATAGTGCTGTTTGCGGTGGTGCTTATGGGAATAAGCGCGGAAAAGAAGCAAGGCGTAAGCAGGATCGAAAGGTACGGAATTGTATCTGTGGACGACCCCGAAGAAGGCATGCTGGTATTTGACGACGAGGACGAGTTCAAAGAATATGTAGACGATTCGTGGTATCTCAAAGAGCTGGCGATCTTGTTCTTCTCGCCGGGGGTTATATGTATGGGCATTTACCTTGTCGCAAACAAGCTTAAGAAACAATGATATGGCACATTATAAACATCTTTCACCTTATAAAACATAGAAAAGCGGCTGAGGAAACTTAGTCGCTTTTTTGTATTATATTTGTTGCGCAGGAGCGCGTTCGGCTTTATAAACAGTGTCGTTCAAGCGGCTTTTTCATTTCCAGCCGTCTTTATTGCTGCCTGTCTCAAAGCTCAGCGGTGCAGCATGGGGGTACTCGGTTTGATGTTTTAACTCCCATGCCCTCTGGGGGACATACAGCAGAGATTCAAATTCCAGCTTCCAAACGCCTTTTTCCTTTCCCTGCCGAACCTTTTCATAGTAAGCAGGTCCGTTTATCAGCGCCACACATCTGGAATACAAAAAGATGTCGTCGTTCATCAGCGGATACGCCTTGCGGCATTGCTGTGCCAGCTTTTTCGTGTCCAAGTCATACAAAAGCTCTGCCATCAGATCGTCAAACTCAAATAAAACATCATCGCTCTGCCGCGAGAGATATTCGATAACAGCCTTTAAAACCTTGTCGTCATCGCCCTCGTTGTCCCAGTCGCAAAGCTCCATCGTGTTCCAGAACAGATCAAATTTTTTGTCCATAGTCCATAGTTTCCTCCCGGTTTCTGTATTAAATTGTGTATTGTATTGGTTGCGCAGGAGCGCGTTTGACCTGCCACAGTTGTCCGTTTAATTTCCCTACAGCGGCTTTTTCATCATCTGCCCCTTGTTTCGCGGATAGCGCACATCGGTAGGCTTTGTCTTTCTTATCACAATAAGTGTTCGTTTGTCGCCGCACGGAAGAGAGTATTTTTCAAACCGCTCCACCTCGCCGCCGAGCGTTTTTACCGCACCTCTTGCTTCCTCCAGTTCCTCTCTCCCCGAAGAACCTTTCAGCGCAATGAACGTTCCCCCTACCCTTACATACGGCAGGCAATATTCGCACAATATGTTAAGTCTTGCCACTGCTCTTGCAACAGCATAGTCGTATTTTTCGCGCATATCTCCTTTAGCAAGCTCCTCTGCACGCCCGTGAATACACTCCGCCTCCAGCCCTATCTCATCTGACAGCGCTTTAAGGAAACCTATCCGCTTGTTAAGGCTGTCAAGCAGCGTAAGCTTTATGTCACCGCGTACAATCTTTAATGGGCATGAAGGGAATCCTGCCCCCGTGCCGATGTCAATAACGCTGCACCCCTGCGTAAGCTGCACTTTCGTAAACGGCAGCACGCTGTCCAAAAAATGCTTCTGCTCTATCCCCTCGCCGTCCGTTATCGCGGTCAGGTTTATTTTTTCGTTCCATTCCAAAAGCAGCCGCGCGTAGCTGTCAAAACGCTTTGCCTGCTCCTCGTCAAGCTGTATGCCGATGCCTTCAAAAAGCCCTGCCAGCCGCATTACATCTATAGCCATTTAGTCCTCCTTTGCGCGCCTGTGCTGCTCCAGCCACACCAGCAAAACGTTCACGTCGGCAGGGTTCACGCCCGAAATTCGCCCTGCCTGCCCCACCGAAAGCGGCTGAATTTTGTTTAGCTTCTCAATCGCCTCCAGCCTCAGCCCCGTAACTTGCGAGTAGTCCATTCCCTGCGGCAGTTTCTTAGCCTCCAGTCGGCGCATGGCATCAACCTGCTCCTGCTGAATGGCAATGTAGCCCTCGTACTTTATTTGCAGCTCCACCTGTTCGCGCACTGCATCGGGCAGCTGTGGTCGGCTGTCATCAAATTTTATTATGCCGTCATATGTCACGTGTGGTCGCTTCAGCAGCTGCGAAAGCTTCGCACCCGTGGTTATCCCCTCCGAGCCTACAGATTTTAAATACTCCGTCAGCCCCTGCGAGGGCGCAATATTCACCTTTCTAACGCGCTCAACTTCGCCCTCTACAAGCCGCTTCTTCTCTAAAAATTTTTCAAATGTTCCACGTGGAACAAGACCCACATCATACCCTATCTGCGTGAGGCGCATATCAGCGTTGTCCTGCCGCAAAAGCAGCCTGTATTCACTGCGCGATGTCAGCATTCTGTATGGGTCAGAGCACCCTTTCGTCGTCAGGTCATCTATCAGCGTGCCGATGTACGAAGTCGCCCTGTCAAGCACAAGCTGCTGCCGCCCTTGCAGCTTTAAAGCCGCGTTTATGCCTGCAATAAGCCCCTGCGCCGCCGCTTCTTCATAGCCGCTTGTGCCGTTAAACTGCCCTGCCCCAAAAAGTCCGCCTATTTTCTTGAATTCCAGCGTGGGCAAAAGCTCAGTCGGGTCGCAGCAGTCGTACTCAATGGCGTATGCGTTGCGCATTATTTCAACGTGCTCCAGCCCCTTTATCGTGTGCAGAAATTCAAGCTGCACCTCCTCAGGCAGAGAACTGCTCATGCCCTGCAAATAGTATTCGTCGGTATCAAGCCCCATAGGCTCTATAAACAACTGGTGACGTTCCCTGTCACGAAAGCGCATTATCTTGTCCTCTATCGAGGGGCAGTACCGAGGCCCTATCGCGTGTATCCGCCCCGAGTATATCGGCGATCTTTCGATATTTTCCATAATAACGCGGTGGGTCTCTTCGTTTGTGTAGCCAACATAGCAGCACACCTTGTTTTCAAGTTTTTCGCTCTCGTCGTGCGTGAACGAAAACGGCGTTATCTTCTCGTCGCCGTCCTGCCTTTCAAGCTTATCAAAATCTATAGAACGCTTGTGTACCCTGGCAGGCGTGCCTGTCTTGAATCTGCGTATGGTTATCCCCTGCTCTACCAAAGAATCCGAAAGTCTCGTCGCAGGCAGAACATTGTCAGGCCCACTGGCGTATGACACCTCGCCCACGTGCACAACGCCGTTCAGGTAAGTGCCCGTCGCGATTATTACCGCCCTTGCGCTGTAGCTTGTGCCAAGCTTTGTAACAACGCCTGTTACCCTGCCGTCTTCAAACTTAACAGCCGTTACTTCGCCCTGCTTTAAGTACAAATTTTCCTGATGTTCAACAACGCCTTTCATGTATGCGTGATACTTCACTCTGTCAGACTGCACCCTAAGGCTGTGCACCGCAGGCCCTCTGCCTAAATTCAGCATACGGCTTTGCAGAAAAGTCGCGTCGGCGGCCTTGCCCATTTCACCGCCGAGAGCATCAATTTCGCGCACCAAATGCCCCTTTGCAGTGCCGCCTATCGAGGGATTGCAGGGCATATTCGCCACGCAATCAAGTGAAATGGTAAACAATGCGGTCTTCATTCCAAGGCGTGCGGCAGCCAGCGCAGCCTCGCACCCCGCGTGACCCGCGCCCACCACAACTATGTCAAAATCATCGGTAAAAGGCATTTTTCTGCCCCTTTCTATCAAATTGTTCCACATGGAACATTGCACCTATCGGGCTTCGTTTGTTCCACGTGGAACATTTATTTGCCAACACAAAAACGTGAAAAAACCTGCTCTACCACCGCATCTGTCACCTTTTCGCCTGTAAGTTCCATAAGGCAGTCGGCAGCTTTGTCTATCAAGATAGTCACCGCATCGAGCGTTTCGCCGCCTGTCAGCGCTTCCCTAGCTGCCTGCGTGTATTTCAAAGCTTCTTCAGCGCAAGCCTTCTGCCGCTCATTTGCAAACAGAGCGTTTTGTGGGTCAAACTCGCGCAGACCAAGCGCCTTAACTACTGCGTTTTCAAGAGCCTCCATGCCGCTTTCATTCTTTGCAGATACCTCAACGACCTGCGCAAATTCGGCAAATTCGCTCTTGTCAACACTCATGCCGAGGTCTGTTTTATTAAGAATTATGATACAGTTTTTGCCGCGCAGGCTTTCAATTATCTGCCTGTCGTCACTGTCAAGCGGCTGCGAGCAATCAAACACCGCCAAAGCCAGCTCGCAGTTTTCAAGCTTTCCCTGCGCCAGGTCAACGCCAACGCTCTCCACCTCATCGCCTGCGGTGTGAATGCCTGCCGTGTCGCTCAGCCGCAGCAAAACGCCGCCGACCTCCGCGCTTTCTTCAATAACATCTCGCGTTGTGCCTGCAATATCTGTAACGATCGACCGCCTGTAGCCCAGCAGCATATTCATCAGCGTTGATTTTCCCACATTCGGCTTGCCAACTATAGCGGTATCACAGCCGTTCCTGAAAATTCTGCCGCTGTCGTAGGTAAGCAAAACGCGCTCCAGCGCCGAAGAAACCTCATTTAAAGCCGCTTCCATGCTATTCGTCTGCACCGCAGGAATATCCTCGTCGGGGTAGTCGTTCCAAGCGGCTAAATCGGCAAGCAGGCTGAGAAGTTTTTGGCACGCCTCGTTTATCTGCCTGAAAAGCCTGCCTTCTTTTACGCCGTTGGCGCTGCGCAGAGCGCTGTCACCGCTTGCAGAAATCAGTTCCATTACCGACTCTGCCTGCGTTAGCGACATTTTGCCGTTTAAAAATGCGCGTTTTGTAAACTCCCCTGCCGCAGCCGGTTTAGCGCCGCTTTCAATGCAGGCACGCAGAACGCGCTTTGTAAGGTAAACACCGCCGTGGCATGAAATTTCCGCGACGTTTTCACCCGTGTAACTTTTTGGCGCGCGGAACACTGTAAGAAGCGCATCGTCGAGCCGCTCGCCGCCATACACCACCTTGCCGTAAACGCAGGTGTGACCGCGCATTTCAGCTACTTTTTCTCCGCCGAAAGGCTGAAAAATTTTCGCCGCAATATCAATAGCCTTCTCGCCGCTTATGCGAATTACCGAAATGCCCCCTGCCGCAGGCGGTGTTGAAACGGCGCAAACTGTATCATTTATCTCGCTAATTTCGTGCAAAATATCGCCCCTTTGAAATCGCCGCCGCAAAATAAGCGACGGCGAACAACATTTTTTTATTTTACGCTCAAAGTTTTTCGGGGTACTCCCCTGCCTTGATAAGTTCTCTTATGCAATCTCTGAAAAGCTGCGTATCTTCGGCATAAGTTACGCCGAACCACTTGTCGTTTGTCTCAAAAACTTTAACTTTGCACTCACCGTTGTTCAGCATTTCTTCAATGATTATCGGCAGCAAAAATTCGGCTTTCAGATCGTTAATATTATCTTTAAGAAACGTTTTGAAACGGTCTTCCAAAGCATCTATAAATTCGGGAGCACAAGCCCACATATTCATCGAAACATAGCTGTTTTCGTCTATCTCCTCATTCGTTTTGAGAGAGCGCACCTTGCCGTCGTCGCAGCGGCGGATTTCAAAGGTTTCTTTAATGCTGCTCAGGCAATTTTCACCATCAACACCGCAAATGCCCCTTGTTACCGTGCCGTTATCCGAAAGCGTATTTTTCAGTATAAAACCTGCCATGCCCAAAGTGTTCGGGTCGTCGTTTTCGCGCAGAAAATCAACAAGGCTGTAAAACGCCTGCCTGCCGTAAAAGTCGTCGGCATTTATAATAATGAACGGCTCTTTAACAGCGCCTTTGCAGCAAAGAATTGCGTGACCCGTGCCCCACGGTTTGGTTCTTTCGGGCGCACTGAAGCCTTCGGGAAGCATATCAGTGTGCTGGTAAACATACTCTGTCTCGACTATTTTTGAGATCCTGTCCCCTATGCTTTCTCTGAACTGCTGCTCAAAGTCTTTTCTGATAATGAAGACCACCTTGCCCACGCCTGCTTTTACGGCATCGTATATTGAGTAGTCCATGATTATCTCGTTGTTCGGCCCTACATTTGCGAGTTGTTTTATTCCCTTGCCAAAGCGCGAACCCATTCCTGCTGCCATTATGACGAGCGTTATTTTCTTCTGTGCCATTGTTATCCTCCGTTCAATTTGTTAAAAGATATAGCAAATTTGTCATGATAAAATCAAAATTACTACATACATTATAATATATATTTTTCTTTATGTCAACAAAATATTTGACATTCAGACTTAAATGTGTTATACTGTTTTGTGTACGTCGAAAACTTTTGCGGTCATGTATAAAGGTAAGGAGATAATTATGCCGGATAATAAAGAAAAAGATATAAATGATATAATTGCAGAGGCGATGAAAAAGCGCGCCGAGCGTATGCAGCAGGGCGGCGGTATTGCTGAGAATACAGAGAATACAGAAAATACCGAAAAGGGTGAAGCAAAGGCAATGCCGCAGAAAGAGCATCTTTCGCCGACTGACAAAAGACTTATGGAACTTGAGCGCATGATGAATGGGCGCAGGACTTCGCCGCGGGCAGAAGCACCAAAGCCTGTGGCTGAAGAAGCAAAACCTGCGGCAGAAGAAGCGCCGAAAACAGAGCGCAGCCCCATGACGGAAGAAGCAAAGGCGGCGCAGATTATGGGTGCGATAAATGCGCAGAGCGAGCCGCAGATAGAGCAAAAGCCGCAAGAGCCAAAAGATAAGGCGGAAGAAAAAGGGCAGGGGAGCAAGGCTGACACTAAGCCTTATGACCGCCCGAAAGCGCAGCCTGCGCCGAGCAGACATACAGAAGATGACGACGAGAGATACGAGCACCGTGAGCACCACGGTGGGAAAAGGCAAGCAAAGAAAAAGTGGACGACAAAGAAAAAAGTGCTGCTGGTGCTGCTTATAATACTTCTTATAATAATGATAGCTATAGCGGCGGTCGGCATTTATATAATGACGAAGCTGGACAAGGTGAACGTTGTTGACAGGACTTATGACAACTCGATCTATGACAGCATTGAGATAGACCCGGGCGAATATGTACAGCCAAACGGCAGCAGCGTACCCGATTCGCCTGACAGCGTTATTGACGAGCTGCAAAGCCAGATAGACAGCAATGTTCAGAGCTCCACGCCGATAAGGTTCTCAGACGATGTGCTGAACATTCTGCTGATAGGCACTGATGCGAGAACGCACGACTACCGCGGCAGAAGCGACTCTATGATACTGGTATCTATAAACAAGGAAACAAAGCAGATAGTTATGACTTCGATAATGCGTGATATATACATCATGATACCGGGCATAGGCTACAGCAAGCTGAACCACTCGTATGCGTGGGGCGGCGCAGACCTTTTGATACAGACGATAGAGAGCAACTTTAAGATAAGGATAGACAAATTCGTGCAGGTCGATTTCCTTTCGTTTGAGAGCGTTATAGATGCGGTGGGCGGCGTTGATATGTACATCAATGCGGCTGAAATGGAAACGCTTAAAGACGTTATACCAAACAACCACGGTGAGGGTATGTATCACTTAAACGGCAAGCAGGCACTGAGATTTGCGCGAATAAGATATGTAGGCAACGCGGACTTTGAGCGCACGCAGAGGCAGAGAAGGGTATTGCAGGAGATACTGAAAAAGGCGCAGGATCTTAGCATATTTGAGCTTAACGACCTGCTTGACACCATGCTGCCGCTGCTGACGACCGACATGAGCAAGGGTGAAATGCTCGATTTGATAATGCACTCGGTAAGCTATCTGGGCTACGAGAGGGTAGAGCAGAGAGTGCCTGCCGATGGCATGTGGTGGAGCGTATGGGTAGACGGCATGGACTGCCTGGGCATAGACTTTAATGATAGCATAAAGAAAATGCAGGGCGTTATATACGGCGACTAAAATTTTGCGGCGCATCGACTTAATGTCGAGCGCCGTTTTTTATCTGTATTTTTGCGCTGTCGCGCAAGCCTGCGGAACTGTTCAACACTTCATAATACGCAAAGGCTTCAAGTCTTGTCAAGAAAGGGAAAGTTTTCGGTCAAGCCTTTTTCAAAAGGCTTGCAGGGGTACGGGGGCGGCGCCCCCGAAAAAGCGTTAGGCGCTCTGCAAGGGGTGAATTAGAAAACAGTTCGGTGAACTGTTTTCTAAGAGGGGAGGCTCTGCAAGAGAGAGCCTCCCCTATGATAAGACCTTAGTTTTCTTGCCTGCGCACGCTTGCGTGTGCAATAGCTATGTTAAAAGTTTGCGCTTACGCGCAGCGCAGGAGCGTACACGTTGCAAGACTGTAAACAGTCTTGCAAGTGCCGAAGAACCCTCTGCGAGGCTTCTTCCATGCTTAACAACAAAGTGCATATCTAAAAAGCCCTTGCCGCCATAAACGGTCGGCGGCGCACGCCTTACGTCGTGACGGGCTTTTTTCGTTCAACGCCCTCTGTACTTCGGTTACTCCCTCATTTTGAGTGTGCTAATACTTTGGTGCATTTCTTTGATGTGATTTTACACTTTGTATGGCGTTCCCTTTTTAGAAGCAAGATTATCAGAGGCAAGAGGCAAAATGTGTGGGATTTTCACTTTGTATGGCGTTCCATAATGGAACGCGGAAAAAGAGATGCGCACTACAACAAGGGGAGGCTCTCTCTTGCAGAGCCTCCCCTCTGATAAAACAGTCCACAGGACTGTTTTATCATTCACCCCTCTCAGAGCGCCTGCCGTATGGGGGTTTCGCCGTCTGCGGACGGCGACAATGGGCTTCCGCCCCTTGACCCTGACGACCCTTTTGAAAAAGGGTCGATCGAAAACTTTTAGTTTCTTGACAGGGTTTAATACTTTTGCGTGAACAGAGTTTATTTATTAAAATTTCAAAAACCGCTTTACTTTCACAGTATAATGTGTTAAAATAAATATAGGGCGGACTGGCTGCCCCGAGATCTTTTGTAAAGGGTGATAGTTATGAGAGATAAACTGGAAATAAGCAATCTTGACGATCTTTATGAGGCTGTGCTTTGCCTTAAAGATATTGACGAGTGCAGGCTGTTCTTTAAAGACCTTTGCACTGTGCCCGAGCTGAAAGCGCTGTCGCAGAGGTATCAGGTGGCTAAAATGCTTACCGAAAAATACGTCTACAACGACATAGTGAGAGAAACGGGCGCTTCTACAGCGACGATAAGCAGGGTGAACAGGTCGCTTTCATATGACGGCAGCGGCGGTTACAACATTGTTTTCGGCAGGCTGAAAGATTTGAAAGACAAGAAAAAGTAACATGTACGACGGTGGATTTGCGCACTTTTACGACCTGCTGATGAAGGACGTCGATTACGACTCCATTGCGGCGCGGTACATTCAGCTTGCGCAAAGGTACGGCGTGAAAAGCGGCAGGGCTGCCGACCTCGGCTGCGGTACGGGAGAGATTTCGCGGCGTTTGGCTTTGGCAGGGTACAACACCATAGGGGTTGACATATCAGAGGAGATGCTGTCAATAGCCTCCTGCAAGGCTTGCTGCGAAAGCAGCGTTCAATACATACATCAGGACATGACAAAGCTTGATCTGGGCGGTGAGGTTGACCTGCTGGTATCGTCGCTTGACTGTTTTTGTCATCTGCGCGGAGGCAAGCAGGTGAGGGAAGCCTTTGCAAGGGCGTTTGAAAACCTGCGCGGCGGCGGAGTGTTCATTTTTGACATGAACACTATTTTCAAGCACAGCGAGGTGCTAGCCGACAACGCGTTTGTTTTTGAGAACGAGCAGGTGTTTTGTGTATGGCAGAATTTTTACAGCGGCGGCGGCAGGGTAGAGATAGCGCTTGATATGTTCGCATACGGCGAGGACGGCAGATACGATAGGTTCTGCGAGGATTTTGAAGAATACGCATACCCTTTGGCAGATGTGGAAAAGTGGCTTAAAGAGGCAGGCTTTGAGGTTGCAGGCATATTTGACGGACTAACCGAAAATGCGGCGACAGAGCAGTGCGAGAGGGCATTATTTTTAGCGATAAAGAAGTAGGAGATTTTATGGGCAGGATAGTCAGGGCGATATCTGCTGATGCATCGGTAGTGTGCAGCGCTATTGACGGCAAAGACATAGTAAACGAGATAGAGCGGATACACAAAACTTCGGCGGTGGTGACGGCGGCTCTTGGCAGGCTGGCAATGGCGGCATCGCTTATGGGGTTTGGTCTTAAAGGCGAAAAAGACAGTGTTACGGTTCGCATAAACGGCGGAGGCCCGTGCGGCGCGCTTATTGCTGTTGCTGACAGCCGGGGCAATGTGCGCGCGTATGTACAAAACGCTGTTGTTGAGATACCGCTGAATAAGTTTGGAAAGCTGGACGTTCGCGGTGCGGTGGGCACTGACGGTTATGTTTCTGTTGTTAAAGACATGGGTCTGAAAGAGCCTTACTGCGGACAGGTGCCTATAGTTTCGGGCGAGATAGCCGAGGACATAACGAATTACCTGGCGACAAGCGAGCAGGTGCCGTCTGCGTGTGCGCTGGGCGTGCTTGTTGCGCCTGACCTTTCGGTAGAGCAGGCAGGGGGATTTATAATAGAGCTTTTGCCGTTTGCACCTGAAGAAAGCGTTGCGGCTATTGAAGAAAACATAAAGAAAATGTCTTCGGTGACTACTCTTTTGCGGAGCGGTAAAACTGCCGCTGACATAGCGCTTATGGCTCTTGAGGGGCTTGAGCCTAATATTTTAGATGATTTTAACGTTGCATACCGCTGCACTTGCTCTCGCGAAAAGGTGGAGCAGGCGCTTATCAGTACGGGCAAAGATGAACTTGAAGACATGGCGAAAGATCCGCAGACACAGGTGGAATGTCATTTCTGTGACAAAAAGTATATTTTTACGCCCGACGAGATACGGGCTTTGGCGGCAAGGGCTGCAGAAAATACAGAAGAGTAGGGGAGTTATCATGACCGAAGAACAGAAAAGTTTGGCGTGCAGTTTATACAGAAAAAGGGCATGGAAAATAACGCTTGGCTTTTTGGCTGAATTAGTGATTGTTACGGCTCTGCTTGAATTTTTGATAGTATTTCTCGGCAAGAACAGAGAACCGTCGCTTTTGGTTTTTGTCGGGGTTATGTTTGTTGTAGTCCTGACGGCGATAAGGATCCGCGATGTTGTATATGTGGTGAAGTTGTTTTCGGCGGCGGCATACATTTCAAAGAATGACATGGAAATGCTTTTGGTAGCGCCGAGCGGCTTTTACAAGAGCATGGCGCAGAGGTTGCTTTCGCGCTACAATATTACCCCTGACATGGCGCGTTTTACGCTTGACGGCAAAGAGCACAAGGCTATGATACGCAATATGCTGAGGCTGGATAAGGGAAGCAGGCAGCTTTTGGTATTTCGCGGCGGCAAGGTGTTTGCTGTGCCTGCCGTATTTATGAAGGAACTGGCGAAGCAGGCGAAACAGCGCGAAATATAAAATAGCGAAAATTTCAAAAAGTGCTTGACAAACGCTTTTCAATGGTGTATAATATGATTTGTTATCGGTTCGCCGATAGTTTGGGAGCATAGCTCAGCTGGGAGAGCATCTGCCTTACAAGCAGAGGGTCATAGGTTCGAGCCCTATTGTTCCCACCA
>CANRIA010000017.1 GCA_947630555.1 uncultured Clostridia bacterium | reverse complement strand
TACGCAGACCAAAAGGTCTGCTCCCGACGTATCGGACAATTATACCATAACGCTTTCGCTTTTATGGTATAATAAAATCACAAATGATTTTATTATACTCTTATGTCCTCGTCGATACGCAGACCAAAAGGTCTGCTCCCGACGTATCGGACAATTATACCATAACGCTTTCGCTTTTATGGTATAATATTTAATAGCATTAAACATACCGTGATCCAAAGAGGGTGAAAAAAATGAACAATGTCCATCTTGAAACGTTTATACGCATAGCCGAAGCAGGCAGCTTCAACAAGGCGGCTGAGGAACTTTACATGACCTCGACCGCGGTTATAAAGCAGATAAATTTACTTGAAAACGAAGTCGGCGTGCAGCTTTTTGAGCGCACTCACCGAGGGCTGAAACTCACCAAAGCAGGGGAGTCGCTGTATACCGATGCGAAATATATCGTTTCATACAGCGAAGAGGCAGTCAGACGCGCGAGAAATGCAGGACTGGAAAAGAACACTGTTATCCGAATAGGCACTTCGCCTATAACGCCTGCGCAGATACTTACAGACCTGTGGCCTAAGATACACGAGCATTGCTCCGACATCAGTTTTCAGCTTGTGCCGTTTGAGAATACTCCCGAAAATGCGCGTGAGATACTGAAAAATCTCGGTCAGAACATTGACGTGGTGACGGGTCTTTTTGACGATACGCTGCTTGATGTGCGCGGCTGTTCGGGGCTGGAGATAGCAAAAGAGCCGCTTTGCTGCGCAGTCTCAATATACCACCCTCTTGCGAAAAAAGATAAACTTACTATAGAAGATCTGCATGGCGAGCAGCTGCTTTTAATGCACCGCGGCTGGAGCAGTTATGTTGACAAGCTGCGCGATGAGATCACCGCCGAACATCAGCAGATAAAGATAGTTGATTTTGATTTTTACGATATAAATATTTTCAACCGCTGCGAGCAGGAGAAAAACGTGCTGCTCGTAATAAAAAGCTGGAACTGCGTTCACCCGATGTTAAAGGTCATACCGGTTGAGTGGGATCACAGTATACCGTTCGGGGTGCTGTATTCAAACGAGCCGTCGCACACCGTCGAGCGCTTTTTGCAGGCGGTCAAAGAGGTGATATGACAGTTGTAACTTTCGGTTATAACTGATAAACCAAAAGAGACTTCTCATGAGGTCTCTTTTTTTGTATAATAAGTTTAGTAAGGAACACTTCTTGCGAGGTGAAATCGTATGAAACGCACAGCACTAGGAATAGCGATAATTATGATGTTTATTTTTGCTTCATGTAAGGCGCAGGAAAATATAGATAAGTCTGTGAGCAAAAGCGCTTCGGGCAGCAGCATTTTGGTGTCCAAAAAAACAGACAGCACATACCAGCCGTTTACAGCCGAAACAGCTATTGAAGATGTTATAAATTACCCGTCTTTCGGCAGCTGGGGAAGACTTATCTTTCCCGTTGATACCGGGTATTACAGCGGCGATACTTTGGGAAACTTGCATCTTACTTGGTATAACAATATTGATCCCGAAAAGACAGTCGAGATAGCAAATTATATGAGAGAACACGCCGACAATGGCGATGTGATCTTTTATGATATTTATACAGATGAAGAAAAGGCTGCCGACCCTGACAAAGCTGACACAGGGCTGTTCTTTTTCAAAGGTGAGCCGAACGCAAAATTTGCCGTGTGCAATGCCGGCGGCGGATTTGCATATGTGGGAGCGATGCACGACAGCTTTCCGCACGCGCTGGAGCTTTCAAAAATGGGTTACAACGCTTTTGCGCTAATATATCGCCCCGGTTGGGATACCGCCTGCGAGGACTTGGCAAGGGCGATAAGCTTCATTTTTTCTCATGCAGATGAACTTGAAGTTGATACCGATGATTACTCACTTTGGGGCGGCTCGGCAGGCGGCAGAATGGCTGCGTATCTTGGTACATACGGCACAGCATATTTCGGCGGAGATGTGCTTCCCAAACCTGCGGCGTGCATAATTCAATACACCGGTCACAGCGAATACAGCGAGGACGACCCACCGACATATTCCTGCGTGGGAACAAGCGACGGCATAGCAAACTGGCGCACCATGCAGGCACGGCTTGAAGCGATGTCTGCGCTTGGCATACCCACCGAGTTTCACGCATACAAGGGGCTTTCTCACGGCTTCGGGCTTGGCACGGGTACAGTCGCTGAAGGCTGGATAAACGATGCAGTTTCATTTTGGGAAAAGCAAATGAAAGAATAATTTAAGGGGGATTTTAAATGGACAAGACAAAAAGCAAAAAGAAAATAATCATTATCATTGCGGTAATACTTGTGGTGATCGCTGCTGCGGTGTTTGCGGTATTCAAGCTGATCGGCGGCTCTCATGTGGGTATAGATAACGACCCGGAAGCCGCGCCGCAAGGCAACAGCAACACGCTTGTGGTGTATTTTTCATGGTCGGGCAACGGTCAGAAAATGGCAAGGTGGATAGCCGAGGAAAAGGGTGCTGATATTTTTCGCATTGTGCCTGCCGACGACTATGGCAGCGACTATCAGGCTTGCGCAGACAGAGCAAAGTCAGAGCTTGACAACGGCATACGCCCTGAACTTGCAGAGCATATTGACGAGGAAATTATGGCAAAGTATGATACTATCTTTCTGGGCTTTCCCGTCTGGTGGTACGACCTGCCTATGCCTGTGTGGTCGTTTTTAGAGGAATACGACCTCAGCGGAAAGACTATAATACCGTTTTTCTCACACAACGGCAGCTCTAACGGCGCAAACAGCCTTGACCGCGTGAAAGAGCTTGCACCAAATTCTGACGTTAAGACGGACGAGGCAATTTCAATAAACGGCAACAAAGTCGCAGACTCAGAAAATGAAGTCAAAGAATGGGCTGCGAAGTTTTGAAAAACTATAAAAGGAGAGTATTAAAATGAAAAAAATATTTGCAGGAATTTTAACGGCAATGCTTATGCTCGGTGTTACATCGTGCGGCAGTTCTGACGAAAGCGCCGACAGCACTGTACAAAATAACGGACAGAACACCTCATCTTCGGAAGCCGCATCTTCATCTGAAAGCACGCAAAACCCGAATACTTCAGCAGGCGGCAAAACGCTTGTTGTGGTCTACTCGGCTTCGGGAAATACAAAAGCCATTGCAGACTATATCGTTTCGGCGACTGGCGCAGATCTTTTCGAGATCACGCCTACAGAGCCTTACACAAGCGACAACCTTGACTGGACAGATCCCGACAGCCGTGTTTCTCGCGAGCATGATGATGAGTCTTTGCGCGACGTTGAGCTTACCACGACCACGGTAGAAAACTGGGAAGATTATGACACAGTTTTTATAGGATACCCCATTTGGTGGGGAATAGCCGCGTGGCCTACCGACACTTTTGTCAAGTCAAACGATTTTTCGGATAAAACGGTTATTCCGTTCTGCACATCTTCTACTTCGGGTCTTGGCGAAAGCGGCAAACTTCTTGCCGATGAGGCAGGCACGGGCAACTGGCTTGACGGTCAGCGTTTTCAGTCAAGAGCGGACGAAAGCGAAGTAAAGGAATGGGTCGACAGCTTGGGGCTATAACAGGTCCCGACGGCATGGTTGAAGCCGGGACCGAAACTTATAACGGCTTTGTTATAGACAATGTTTATCATTCGCCGTCCGACGGCGATATTCATTACAACGTCTATATCCCCGAAAGCTATGACGGCAGCGAGAGTTATGCGCTGTACTTCACTTTGCCGGGTTATGAGGGTCTGTATTTTCAGGGTGTGGCGCAAAATTTGAAAGCCGAGGCGTTCGCCTTTGAGGCGCAAAAGTACAACGAAAAGATGATAATTGTTGCTCCGCAGCTTTCCGACTGGGGCGAGACTTCTGCCGATCAGACCATTGCGCTTTTGGAATATTTTTTGGACAGTTACAATATTGACAGTACAAAAGTCTATGCTAACGGCTATTCGGGCGGCGGAGAAACAATGTCGATAGTTATGGGCAAGCGACCCGATCTGTTTACGGCGTATCTTCATGTAAGTTCGCAGTGGGACGGCGATGTTGAAACGCTTGTTCAAAGCCGCACTCCCGTGTATATTTTTGTCGGCGAAAATGACGAGTATTACGGTTCTGAGCCGTCAAAAGAGTTTTATGAAAAACTTACTGATATATACCGCTGGCAAGGACTAACAGACAACGAAATTTCGCAGCTTGTCACGCTCGATGTAAAAGAGCATAAATATTTTACCGACCGCGGGATAGATAACGAACACGGCGGCGGTGGTCTTGCAGCGTATGACGGGGATATTATGGGCTGGCTGTTTGGTAAATAATTTTGGAGATGATAATATGAAATACAGAGTTCTGGGAAAAGAATTGACCGTATCTGCCGTCAGTCTTGGCTGCATGGGCATGACACACGCTTTCGGTGCGCCGTCCGATATAAAAGAGATGACAAGGCTCATTCACGAGGCGGTAGAGCTGGGTTACACAATGTTCGATACCGCGGAATGTTACACGGGCATTCTTCCCGATGCAACTGTTGCATATAACGAAGAGTTGGTGGGCGCTGCTCTGAAACCGTACCGTGATAAGGTGGTCATTGCCACAAAATTCGGGGTGAAGCACGCTCCTGACGGTCTGCTGACCGATTCACGCCCCGAAACGATCTGCCGATCTGTAGAGGGCAGTCTGAAACGGCTTGGAACGGACTATATTGACCTTTACTATCAGCACCGTATCGACCCGGACGTTGAGCCTGAGACAGTCGCGGAAACTATGGCAGAGCTTATAAAAGAGGGCAAAATACGCTTTTGGGGAATTTCCGAAGCGACAGAGGAATATCTTCGCCGCGCCCACGCCGTATGCCCTGTAACAGCGGTGCAAAACCGTTATTCTATGATGGCGCGTTGGCACGAGAAACTGTTTGGTACACTCGATGAGCTGCACATAGGCTATGTGGCGTTTTCGCCGCTTGCAAACGGTCTGCTCTCAGCTAAGTACGACCAAAACGACAAATTTACAAGCGACGATTACCGCAGCAGAATGCCGCAGTTTACTGCCGAAGGAATAGCCAAAAATCAAGATCTGCTTGCGCTTTTGCAGAAAGTTGCAGATGAAAAACACGCTACCCCGGCGCAGATCTCTCTCGCGTGGATGCTTTGCAAGCATAAAAATCTTGCAGCTATACCCGGCACGAGAAAGTCGGAGCGGCTTATAGAAAATGCAGGCGCGGCGGATATAGAGCTATCACCGGAAGAACTGGCGCATATAGACTGCGCACTCAATCACATGGAGATGTCCGATGTGTTCGGAGGTGCGAAAATACTTGGTTAAAACTATAAGTTATAACTGATGAACCAATTGAGACTTCTCTTTGCACTTGTTGCGTGATAAAATAAAGATAACAAAATATCAAGGAGGAACTTTTATGGAATATTTAACACTGAATAACGGATTAAAAATGCCTATGGCAGGTATCGGCGTGTTTATGATGTCACCTGACGAGGCTCAGGCGGCTGTTGAGAGCGCGCTTCGCAGTGGTGTGCGCCTTATAGACACCGCAAACGGCTATATGAACGAAAGCGGAACAGGCCGCGGAATAAAAAACAGCGGTGTTGCGCGTGAGGATATTTTTCTTGTGACAAAGCTGTGGCCTACGGTATATGAAAAGGATACGGCAGTTGACGAAACACTTGCCCGTCTTGGCACGGATTATATCGATCTGCTGTTTTTGCACCAGCCCACAGATAACTGGCGCGCAGGTTACAAGAACATCGAAAAAGCTGTAAAAGAGGGCAAAGTAAAGGCGATAGGTCTTTCCAACTTCCCCGATGATATGCTGCGTGAGGCAATACAAACAATGGAGATAGCTCCTCAGGTGGTACAGGTCGAGGCACACCCGTATTATCCGCAGACCGAACTGAAAAAGATACTTTCCGAAACTAATATGGGTCTTATGGCGTGGTATCCTCTGGGTCACGGCGACAAAACGCTTATAGAGCAGCCTGTTTTCGGAGAGCTTGCAAAGAAGTACGGCAAGACAAATGCGCAGATCATTCTTCGCTGGCATATTCAGAGCGGCAACGTTGTTATACCGGGTTCAAAAAATCCTGCGCATATTCGTGATAATTTCGATATTTTTGATTTTGAGCTTACCGAGGAAGATATGGCGCAGATAGCAAAGGTAAACAAGGGCGTGCGCTACTATACCTCGACACCCGAAATGATAAAAGCTTATGCAAATATGCAGCTGCAGCCGGATCTTTAATGCAAGATAATCGGAGGAAATCTCATGGAATATACAACACTGAACAACGGCGTAAAAATGCCTATGGAGGGCTTTGGCGTTTTCCAGGTGCGTGACATGGCGCAGTGCGAACAGGCGGTTCTTGATGCCATAAGCACGGGTTACAGGCTCATAGATACTGCGGCATCTTACGGCAATGAGGAAGCTGTCGGAGCTGCAATAAAAAAGAGCGGTGCGCGCCGTGAGGACTTGTTTATCACAACAAAATTATGGGTGTCGGACGCAAGCTATGACAAGGCAAAAGCGGCGTTTGAAACTTCGCTGAAAAAGCTGGGTCTTGAATACCTCGATCTGTATCTGCTCCATCAGCCTATGGGCGATTATTACGGCGCATGGAGAGCCGTGGAGGAACTTTACAAAGATGGGCGTATCCGCGCTATCGGCGTGTGCAATTTTTATCCGCACGTTCTGGCAGACTTTTGTGAGACAGTTGAAGTTATCCCTGCGGTTGATCAAGTCGAGCTTCACCCGTTTTTTCAGCAGGAAAATGCTCTTGAACTTATGAAAGAATATGATGTAACGCCACAAGGCTGGGCGCCTTTTGCAGAGGGCAAGCACGGCATTTTCAGCGACCCTACCTTGACCGAAATAGGCGCAAAATACGGCAAATCGGCGGCGCAGGTAGTTCTGCGTTGGAACGTCCAGCGCGGAGTTGTGGTGATCCCGAAATCCGTTCACCGTGAGCGTATGGAGCAGAATATCGACATCTGGAATTTTACTCTGAGCGACGAAGATATGGCGGCAATTGCAAAAATGGATATCGGTCACAGCGAGATCGTTGACCACTTCGACCCGAATTTTGTAAGGGCTTTGCACGGAAGATTTAAATAAAAATTGCGGCGTGCTGTGAAAACGGTGCGCCGTTTGAAAAACGGAGGTCAGACTATGAATACTTTTACATACAGCTATCCTACTAAGGTTTACTTTGGCGAGCGCTCGGCGGCTAAAAATCTGCCTGCCGAACTTGCAAAAGTCGGCAAAAACGTAATGCTTGCATACGGCGGCGGTTCGATTAAGAAAAACGGCGTGTATGACGAGCTTATTTGTATTTTGAAAAATGCCGGAAAAAACGTCATTGAGTTTTCGGGCATAATGTCAAATCCGACCTATGCAAAGGTGCAGGAGGGCGCGAAGATCGCAAAAGAAAATGCGGTAGATCTCATTCTTGCGGTAGGCGGCGGAAGCGTTATTGACTGCTGTAAAGTCATTTCAGCGCAGGCGAAAATTTCTGAAGAACTGTGGGAATTTGAAACGCAAAAGCACTTATCGCCAAGTGAATTTATACCCATGGGAGCGGTAGTCACGGCGTTTGGCACTGGCGCTGAAATGAACAACGGCGCGGTCATCACGCACGAGGAAAAGAAGATAAAAGGCGCTCTGTGGGGAGCGTTCTACAGTTTTGCGGTTTTAGACCCTGCGTACACCATGTCAATGCCGATGAAACAGGTAATTTCGGGTGCGTTTGACTCGCTTTCACATTGTATGGAAACATATATGGGCACTCCTAGGGAAACAAATCTTTCGGACGAAATAAACGAAGCCTGCCAGAGAAATATTATTCGCAATCTGCGTGCGACTATCAAAAATAACGACGATATATCTGCACGAAGTGAGCTTGTCTGGGCGGCGGCAATGGCTGAAAACGGTATGCTGAAAATAGGCAAAGTGACCGACTTTCAGGCGCATATGTTAGAGCACCAGCTTGGCGCATACACCGACTGCAACCACGGTCAGGGGCTTGCGGTTATTCACCCCGTGCTGTACTGCCATATGCTGCCAAAGGCGCAAGCGCAGTTTGCTCGTCTTGCGGTGAATGTGTGGGGAATTTCTCCCGTCGGCAAAAGCGAAGAACAGCTTGCTGAGGAATTTATAAATGCGCTGTCAGACTTTATTAAAGAAATAGGTCTGCCGACAAAATTTGTAGATATGGGCATTGCCGCCGATACAGATTTCAAGGCTATCGCGGAAAGCACAGTCCTGACAGGCGGCTGCTGCAAAAAATTCACAAAGGAAGAGCTTTTTGATATTCTCAGCGAGTGTTATGATTGAGGTGTTCACAGTGAAAAGGGTCTTTGTTATGTTGTTATCCTTGGGTTTAGCACTGAATTTTGCAGCCTGCCAAAGCAGTGCAGAGAAAAGCACATCACAAACGGGTGCGGCTGCATCGGGAATAGACAAAAGCAGTTTGGAAAATACTTCTTCTCCCTCAAACACTATTGCGCAGACAGGCTTTACAACAGCTGTTCCTGAGGAATATAAACAAGCTGCCGAACATCAAGGTGAGGTTGTCAGGCTTGAATATGATTCTCTCGATTATCTGCGTGACAGCACGCCCATAACCAAAACAGCTTATGTCTATCTGCCTTATGGGTACGATAAAACGGACAGTTACGCTCGTTACAATATAGTTTATTTAATGCACGGGTGGGGCGGTCATGCAGGCGAATATTTTGAGTATACGCCAACGAAAAATATGTTTGACAACCTTATAGAAAATGGCGATATTCCGCCTGTTATCATAGTATCTGCGACCTTTTACAACGAAAACAGCAGTACTGATTTCAGCAGTTCCATAGCAGAGTTCCGCGAATTTCACCGCGACTTTGAAGAAAACCTTATGCCCACGGTAGAGGGACAGTTTCATACCTATGCAGATTCAACCAGCGCAGAAGACCTGAAAGCCTCACGCGAGCACCGTGCTTTCGGCGGATTTTCGCTCGGCTCTGTCACAACTTGGCTGCAATTCTGCTATGACTACGACTATATAAAATACTTCCTGCCGATGAGCGGTTCTTGCTGGTATTACGGCACTTACGGCGATTTTCAGACGGAAAAGAATGTTGATTTTATCGAGCAGCTTGTAAAAGAAAACGACCTTGACGACCGAGGATATTTTATCTATCATGCGGTAGGTACGGAAGATGCAGTAAAAAGTCAGACACTTATGCAGGCTGATGAAATGCTTGCCAGAGGCGACGTTTTCACTCCAGAGCATTATGTGTTCTACCAAAAAGACGGCGGCTACCATGATTTTGAAGCCGTGCAGGAGTACCTTTACAACGCGCTGCCATTGTTTTTTGAAAGCTGAATCAATTTATGAAAACAAAACTTTTACTCAAAATTATAACAGACGTAATGATGACCGTCGTTTTGCTGCTGCTTATGGCGTACAGTTTGGTCGGCGAGGCAGCGCATGAATGGCTCGGTGTCGGAATATTTGTGCTGTTTGTGCTTCACCATATTCTAAATATAAAGTGGAGCAAAGCAATGTTCAAGGGTAAATATTCACCCTATCGCATAGCGCAGACAGTAGCTGTTGCGCTCGTATTGCTGACAATGTGCGGTTCGATGATAAGCGGCGTGCTGCTTTCCCGAACAGTTTTTACTTTCCTCGGCGACAGAGCCTTCTTGGCGCAGGCGCAAAAACTGCATATGCTGTGCGCATACTGGGGATTTGTGTTTTTGTCACTGCATTTGGGTCTGCACTGGAGCAGTATTTTGAATATGGCAAAAAGGCTTTTCAAGAAAAAATCTTCTGTCCGCAGTTGGGCAGTACGCATTTTCGGTTGGGCTGTTGCAGCATATGGCATTTATGCCTTTGTAGAGCGCGATTTTGCAAGTTATATGTTTTTGAAGATACACTTTGTTTTCTTTGACTTTAACGAGCCGCTGATATTTTATCTTGCCGACTATCTCGCAGTAATGTGTGCATTCGTCTGCTTGGGGTATTATATGTCTTTGTTTTTGAAGAAAACTTATAAACGTGCTGACCGCAGTCGTGAACATTGAAATAATCAGCCGCAGGCATATAGCTTGCGGCTTGTTGCTTTTTTAATGAAAGTATGATATAATATAAAAATGTATATGATGCAAAACTTTGGCGTGCTGCAAATTGCAAAGTACCTTAAAGAAATTACATAGTTTTAGGAGGACAGCATGGCGAATTTCACTAAAAAAGCTATAGAGGCGTCTTTTGTAAAGCTTCTTGAAGAAAGACCGCTTTCAAAAATAACGGTAAAAGATCTCGTGGCAGACTGCGGCATAAACCGCAACACATTCTATTATTATTTTGAGGATATTCCCGAGCTTATCGAGAACATGGTGGAGGCTGAGGCGCAGCTTATAATTCAGGCTTATCCCACGGTGGAAAAGTTTGAAGACTGCCTTGAAACGGTGATAGACAGGGGGCTTAAAAACAAGCGCGCGGTGCTTCACATCTATCATTCTTCCAGCCGCGAGATATTCGAGCATTATATGTGGCGCGTGTGCGACCATGTTATTCACGCTTATGTTACGTCGGTTTTGGGTGAGCGCGTGATAGACGAAAGCGACAGAAAGGTCATAGAATCGTTTCTTTCAAGCCTTGCTTTCGGCATAGTTTCAAACTGGCTGAAAAACGATATGTCCGATGATATCCGCGATATGTTCGCACGGCTTACAGTTCTTAAAAAAGAAATGGTAGAGCAGCTGTTATCGCAGTAAAATTTGCGTTGATAAGATAAATCGGGATTTGCCCGAGCGCAGACGGCGTTCCACTTTACACAAAACTTTTGGTTCTTGTCAAGAAAGGGAAAGTTTTCGGTCAAGCCTTTTTCAAAAGGCTTGCGGGGTGTGGGGCGGCGCCCCACAAAGATACAGCGTGCGCTCCGAAAAAGGTGAATTTAAAAACAGTCCGGTGGACTGTTTTTAAAGAGGAAAATCCCTGCAAGAGAGGGATTTTCCTATGAAAAGACCCGACTATTTTGCCTGCGCGCGCTTGCGTGCGCAGTAGCTTTATTAAAAATTCGCGCTTACGCGCTAACCTGCGGAGCTGTTCACCGCTACACTATAATTTGGTAATCTTCTCATTTTGAATGTGTCAACAAGTTTGCGTATTTTTTGTTAAGAACTTTTTATATGGTATGGCTTTCCGTATTCTAACCTCTAACTTCTTACTTCTAACCTCTTACAGCGTAAATACAGACAAACAGATCAAAATGTCTGAAATTTAGTCATTTGCAGCCTTGTGCCTGTTTTTTGGGCAAGGGGCTGTTTTTGCCTCTGTAAAAATATTCAGCGGTGGAATATACTGTTTAATGAGAACAAAAAACGCTGTGAAACGGAGAGTGACACATAAATGCGATTTGCAAAAACTGTAGTAAAATGGCGCGTTCCTATACTGATAGCAGCGGTACTTTTGATGATACCGTCAGTGCTGGGCATTATAGGTACGCGCATAAATTACGATATGCTCACCTATCTGCCCGAAGATATGGAAACTGTGGTAGGTCAGGGCGAACTTATGGAGGACTTTGGCAAGGGCGCGTTTTCGTTCATAATTGTTGAAGATATGAAGCCGAAAGATGTTGCGGCGCTGAAAGAAAAAATAGAGGGTATAGACCATGTTGATACCGCGCTGTGGTATGATTCTCTTGCGGATATAACGGTTCCTATGGAGCTTTTGCCCGACAGCATATACGACGAGTTCAACAGCGAAAACTCAACAATGATAGCCGTTTTCTTTGATACCTCAACATCTTCCGACCTGACCATGCAAGCCATACGCGAGATACGCAAGGCGGCAGGGGAGCAGTGCTTTGTTTCGGGGCTCTCGGCAATGGTAACAGACCTTAAAGACCTGTGCGAGAGGGAAGAACCTATATATGTAGGCATAGCGGTTGTGCTTGCCTGCGTGGTAATGCTGCTGTTTTTGGACAGCTGGCTCGTGCCGTTTGTGTTCCTCATAAGTATCGCAATGATGATAATACTTAACCTTGGCACAAACTATTTTATGGGCGAAATTTCCTACATAACAAAAGCGCTGTCGGCGGTGTTGCAGCTTGCGGTCACAATGGATTACTCAATATTTTTGTGGCACAGCTACAACGAGCAGCAGACCAAATTCAGCGACAACAAAGAGGCAATGGCTGCCGCTATAAAAGAAACACTCACTTCAGTAGTCGGCAGCTCGATAACGACCGTTGCAGGATTTATTGCGCTGTGCTTTATGTCGTTCACCATGGGCAAAGACCTTGGCATTGTAATGGCAAAGGGCGTAATACTGGGTGTTCTTGGCTGCGTTACGGTGCTGCCCTCAATGCTTTTGGTACTCGATAAGCCTTTGCAGAAAACAAAACACCGCTCGCTTATACCAAATATGCACGGTTTTGCAAAAGGCGCAGTGAAAATATTCCCCGTATTCCTTGTTATCTTCGCACTGATAATCCCCCCTGCCTGTTACGGCTACAGCAAGACCAACGACGAAGTTTACTATAACTTGGCAGACAGCCTGCCCGAAGATATGGCGTACATGATAGCGAACAGCAAGCTGTCAGAAGACTTTGACATTGCCTCCACGCATATGGTTTTGGTGAGCGCAGACCTTTCGCCGAAAGCGGTAAAAAATATGACCGATGAAATGGAAGATGTAGACGGCGTTAAATATGTGCTGGGGCTGGAATCTGTAATAGGTTCGCGAGTGCCGCAGGAGATAATACCGCAGTCGGTGCTGAGCGTGTTAAAGAGCGATAAATGGCAGCTTCTTCTGATAAATTCGCGGTACAAAGTCGCAAGTGAAGAAGTAGGCAAACAGATAGACGAGCTGAACGCCATTTTGAAAAAGTACGACAGCAGCGGTATGCTGATAGGCGAAGCGCCTTGCACGAAAGACCTTATAGACGTCACCTCGCGAGATTTTCAGGTAGTGAACTTTATATCAATAATCGCAATTTTTGTAATTATCGCGCTGGTCGAAAAGAGCATATCTCTGCCGTTCATACTGATTGCTGTAATAGAATCGGCGATATTTGTTAACCTCGGCTTGCCGCATTATCTCGGTCAGAGCTTGCCGTTCATAGCGCCTATATGCATAAGCACGATACAGCTTGGCGCAACGGTCGATTACGCGATACTTATGACAACAAGATACAAGACCGAGCGCATAAACGGTCAGAGCAAGAGAGAGGCAGTGCAGACCGCGCTGGCAACATCTATTCCGTCAATAATCGTTTCGGGCATGGGGCTGTTCGCGGCAACATTCGGCGTGGCGCTGTATTCTGATATAGATATGATAGGTTCGATCTGTATGCTGCTTGCGCGCGGCGCTGTGATAAGCATGGTGGCTGTAATATTCGTTCTGCCTGCGCTTTTGATGCTTTGCGATAAGCTTGTGTGCGTTACAACGCTTGGTATGCGTCAAACACGGCAGAAAAATTCATTCACACGGAGGTAATTGTTATGATAAATATCAAAAATGCTTTATTGAAAACTCTTGCGATCTCGGTATGCGCGGCGCTGGCAGCAGGCGGCGCATATGCCTTAGCACCTGAAAAGCAGGAAGATACCGAAAAAGTTAATAAAGAAACAGCGGTCACGGCGGCTTCTGAAGATACGGGCGCAGTCAAAGATGAAACTGTTTACGTTCTTGCAGGTGCAGACGGCAGCGTGCAGAAGATAATAGTAAGCGACTGGCTTAAAAATACCCTCGGCGCGCAGCAGCTTGTTGACAGCACCACGCTCACCGACGTTGAGAACGTAAAAGGCGATGAAAGCTTTGCTTCGGGCAGCTGGAATGCGCAGGGCAATGATATTTATTATCAGGGCAACAGTAACAAAGATCTCCCTGTTAGTATTAAAGTTACATACAAGCTTGACGGCAAGGAAGTTTCGCCGCAGGAACTTTTGGGCAAGAGCGGCAAGGTGACTATCCGTTTTGATTACACGAACAACAGCTATGAAACTGTTGAGATAGGCGGCAAGCAGGAGAAAATTTATGTGCCGTTTGTTATGCTTACGGGCATGATGCTCGATAACGAGGTGTTCAGAAATATTGAAGTGACAAACGGCAAGCTTATTAACGACGGCGATCGCAGCGTGGTGGTCGGCATGGCTTTTCCGTCGCTGCAAGAAAATCTCGCTATTGACAAAGAGCAGTTTGAAATACCCGAATTTATAGAGATAAATGCCGATGTAAATAACTTTGCTTTCGGTATGACTATAACAGTCGCTACAAACGAACCGTTCAGCAAGCTTGATGTTGATACCCTGAGCGATACGTCAGATCTTGACAGTTCAATGCAAGAGATGACCGATGCAATGAATGCGCTTCTTGACGGTTCGGCACAGCTTTATGACGGATTGGAAACGCTTCTTGAAAAGGCAGGGGAGCTCTCGCAGGGCGTAGATAAGCTTGCAGAAGGTTCGCAGGAACTAAAAAACGGCTGCGACACCTTAAACAGCGGTGCTGGCACACTTCAAAGCGGCGCACAGCAGCTAAGCGACGGGCTGAACACACTTTCTGCAAACAACGATACTCTCAACGGCGGCGCGAAACAGGTGTTTGAAACGCTGCTCTCTACAGCCGATACTCAGATAGCCGCCGCAGGGCTTAAGGTGCCAAAGCTCACGATAGAAAACTATGCGAAAGTGCTTGACGAAACTATAACTTCTTTAGATAAAAACGCCGTGTATCAGCAGGCTTTAGATACCGTTACAAAAGCGGTAGAACAGCAGCGCGGCTATATTACACAGCAGGTAGAGGCGGCAGTAAAACAGCAGGTAACAGAGCAGGTGACACAGGCAGTTAAGCAGCAGGTAAGCGAAAAAGTTACCGCCGCAGTTAGAGAAACTGTAAGAGCCGCTGTATTGCAAAATGTTTTGAATATGACTACAGAAGACTATGAAAAGGCGGTCGCGGCAGGAATGATAGACACAGCCACTGCCGCGCAGATAGATGCCGCTGTAGATCAGCAGATGAAAAGCGAAGATGTACAGCAGCAGATACAGGCAAACATTACCGCGCAGATGAACACGCAGGAAATTCAAGACACGATAGCCGCCAACACCGACACGCAGATGAAAACCGCTGCGGTAAAGAAAACTATTTCCGATAACGTTGAAGCGCAGGTGAAGAAAGCCGTTTCGGAAAATATGGCTTCCGACGAGGTGCAGAAAACGCTTGCGGCAGCTTCTGAGGGCGCAAAGTCGCTGATAGAGCTCAAATCGTCGCTTGACAGCTATAATGCGTTTTATATCGGTCTGCAAACGTATACCAAGGGCGTTTCGGACGCGGCGGCAGGGGCGGCAGCGCTTAAAAGCGGCAGCAGTGACCTGAAAGCAGGCGCACAAAAGCTGTGCAGCGGTGCGCAGGAGCTTAACGGCGGCATACTCACGCTGAAAGAGTCAGTGCCTGCACTTACCGAGGGCGTAACGCAGCTTCGTGACGGCGCACAGCAGCTTAGCGACGGGCTGAAGCAGTTTAACAGCGAGGGCATACAAAAGATAGTCAGCGCCGTTGACGGCGACCTAGGCGGACTGATAGAGCGGCTGAAAGCGACCGTCAGCGTGTCGCAAAACTATAACAACTTCTCCGGCATAGAAAGCGGCATGAGCGGTCAGGCGCGCTTCATCTACCGCACCGAGGGGATAGAGTAAAGCAACAGTACAAAAATATCACTGCCGCCGCGCTGCAATTAGGTTTTAATTTCATATTATTATATTATTGCAAAGAGAAAGCCGCAGAGCATTCTGCGGCTATTCTCATGCGCTTTTGAGAAATACCGACACGTTCGCATCGAATGCTCCGTTCATCTCTATCCTGATGTCAATGCTTTTGTCTGCGTTTTGGTGAATGATGATCTTCTTCACCAGCATTCTCAAATTCACGTCTGAGATTTTTCCCTCTGACAATATCTTCTCAATCAGTTCTGAAGTACTTCGCAGCTGCTCTTTCTTTTGCTTGCAAGTCTTGTCATACTCTTTTAACTCACTTATGCGCTCGTCAAGCTGGGTCTCGCGAACCGTGTGCAGCGCGCAGTATTTTTTGCCGTAGCAATGACAGCTATACGCAGGCCATGTACACGTCCATAGTATCACCGTCCGTCTCAAAGCAGGGGATCACATCTTTGTCTGTCTGCTTCAAACAGTTGATACGCATATATTCCATTAACGTCTTATATGCGTTAGGAATAACCACAAAAGGATTTTTGAGAGGTTCGGGAATGTGGATCGCGGCATATTTGTGTGCCTTCTGCTCTTTGATCTCCACTCCTTTCGGCGTTACGCCTTCGGGCAGGATCCATGCAGCCTCATAGCCGTGCATATGGTAAACATTTATCTGCTCCAACGAAACATATGGAAAGTCCCACCCGATCACCCAAGGGTGTTCCACACCGTTTTCGCGGGCGACGTTCAACACCCGGTTGATGGCATCCCCCTCGGGATCGTTGCTGATTACTGCGTGCTTTACATACCGAAACCCAGGAACAGTCTCCACGCGAAGGTTGGTGTATGCATCATCACAGACGCCCATCTCTTCGCGAAACAGATTGTCCAGAGAACAGTTGAACAGCTCATCCGAAAAGTCTACCACCCGGTATGTGCTTTTTTCTTTGTTTCCGCAATTACAGGTTGCGCTCACGAAATAAACTGAAAACCCAAACGTCCACAAATTGTCCTTTTCGCCATATAGACAAAAAACAAAAAGCCCATACAGAAATTCATCTGTATGAGCTTTGGCAATGAATTATCTCCCTTTTTACCTCTCAGCTATGGCTTCTATCTCCACAAGCGCGCCTTTTGGCAGTGCGGAGACCTCAACACAGCTTCTTGCAGGTTTGCTAGTAAAATATTTTTCATAAACAGCGTTAAACGCGGCAAAATCACCCATGTTTTGCAGAAAACAAGTCGTCTTGATGACCTTTTCAAGACTGCTGCCTGCACCGTGCAAAACAGCGGACAAATTTTTTATTGCCTGCTTTGTCTGCTCCTCGATGCCGCCGTCAGCCAAAATGCCGCTTTCGGGTACAAGAGGTATCTGCCCCGAAGTGTACACAAGATCACCCACTAAAATTGCTTGTGAATACGGGCCTATCGCCGCAGGTGCATTTTTTGTTTCAATGATTTTCATAAGTTTTCCTCCTTTAATTTTTGCTTTAAATATTCACGGTAGCCGCCCAAAAGATCGCAGGTATCATACCCTGCATCTGAAAGCAGCTGCGCAAACTGACCGCTTATCTCACCTATCTGACAAAAAAGGCATATCGTTTTATCTTTCGGCAGCTCGTAAAGATTTTCTATGCGTTCTACGGGAATGCTGACCGCGCCCGGAATAGTTCCGAAAGAATACATTACCTCGCTGCGAAGATCTACAAGAATGTCGCCGCCATGCCGCTCATTCAGATATTCACAAATGTTTACTTCACGCATCAAAATTAAGATCGCTCCCTTGACTGCCGCAGCCTTTCGGTTCGTATTCGCCGCGGTGCTGCAATAGTGAAAAAGAAGTTCGCGCTTTGCCGCAGACAGGGCAATTTTCGTCAGCCGCACCTGTGTTTATAACCTGTGTACGCATGGTAAGACCGTCAATGTGCAGCACCCTGCCTGTCAACAGCTCGCCTGCTCCCAGCAGATATTTTACAGCCTCCATTGCCTGAATACAGCCCAAAATACCCGGTATAGCGCCAAAAACGCCTGCTTCGGCGCAGGAAGCTGCATTTTCAGGCACGCCGCCCAGCACACATCTCAGGCAGCCGCCTCGCCCCGGAACATACGTCATGGTCTGCCCCTCAAAGCGCACCGCACCAGCATGAGAGAACGGCTTTTCCATCAGCACGCAGGCATCGTTTATAAGAAACTTTGTCTCAAAACGGTCTGTGCAGTCTAAAATAAAATCATAAGGCGAGATAACAGCTTCAATATTGTCGGGCGTGACCCTCTCGGAGATAAGCTGTATCGTTACATCGGAATTAATCCCAACCAGCGCCCTTTTTGCCGACTCGGTCTTTAGTGCGCCTATGTCAGACTGCCTGTGTATGATCTGCCTGCTTAAATTTGAAAGCTCGACCCTGTCGCCGTCGCAAATACCTATCACGCCCACACCTGCCGCAGCTAAATACATAAGCGCACTCGAGCCCAAAGCGCCTGCGCCTATGACCAGAACACGCGACTGCAAAAGCCGCTCCTGACCCGATACGCCTATCTCTTTCAGCACAAAATGGCGTGCATAACGCTGCGCCTGCTCTTTTGAAAACGCCATATTTTCACCTCTTTATTGTATCGTGCCGCCGCCGACCACAATGTCACCGTCATAGAAAACCACAGCCTGCCCCTTCGTAACAGCCCTCTGCGGCTCGTCAAACACAACCTCTGCCTTATCTTTATCTGTCTGCACTACGGTCGCCCACTGCTCGCTCTGGCGGTAGCGTATTTTTGCTTTCACACGCAGGGGGCGTTCTATTTTATCTACTGCTATCAAATTCAGGTCTTCCGCGGTTAGCGAGCGTGAATAAAGTGCCTCGCTTCGCCCAAGCGTTACGGTGTTGTTTTGCGGATCGATTTTTGTGACATACAGAGGAGCAGCCGCCGATACCCCAAGCCCTTTTCGCTGACCTATTGTATAGCGTATAATGCCGCAATGCTGCCCGATAACATTGCCGCCCTCGTCCAAAAAATTGCCGGGCGGATACAGCCTGCCCGTGTAACGTTCAATAAACTCTGCATATCTGCCGTCTGGCACAAAACATATGTCCTGACTGTCGTGCTTTTTAGCATTCAGAAAGCCCTGCCGCGCGGCTATTTCACGCACCTGCGCTTTTTGGTACTCGCCAAGCGGAAACAGGGTGTGAGCAAGCTGCCCCTGTGTCATGGAATACAGCACATAGCTTTGGTCTTTAGTGTGGTCAATAGCCTTTTTGAGAAGATATCTGCCTGTAATTTCGTCTTTCTCAATGCGCGCGTAATGCCCCGTTGCCACATAGTCACAGCCAAGCTCCTTTGCCCGAAGATACAGCTTATCAAATTTCAGAAAACGGTTGCAGTCAATGCACGGATTTGGTGTAGCGCCGTTTTCGTAGGCATAAACAAAGCGATCCATTACCTTTTCGCGAAACTTATCCGAGAAATTAAATACATAGTAGGGTATACCTATAGAATAAGCAACGCTTCTTGCGTCCTCAACATCTTCCAGCGAACAGCATGTGTGCCCCTGCGGCTGCCCGATATCTTCATTGTGATACAGCTTCATCGTCGCCCCGATACATTCATAGCCGCGCTCTTTCAGCAAAAATGCCGCAACGCTGGAATCCACACCGCCGCTCATTGCAACTATAGCTTTTTTGCACATTTTGCTGCTTCTCCTTATAGGTCAGAACCGCTCATACTCTGCCTCACAGCTGCGCATTGCTAAAATGGTGCGGCTTATCAGGTCGTCAAGCTCCCAACCCAGCATTTGTGCGCCGCGTTCAATTACCTCGCGTGAGCAGCCTGCCGCAAAGTTTGCATTCTTATATTTTTTCTTTACTGATTTCAGTTCCAGATCCGATACGCTCTTTGAAGGTCTCATAATAGCCACCGCGCCGATAAGCCCCGTAAGTTCGTCTACCGCGTACAGCACCTTTTCCATTTCATGCTCAGGCTCAATATCCACCGTCAGCGCATAGCCGTGACTTGCCACCGCGTGAATAAGTCTGTCTTCAGCGCCGAAGTCACGCAGTATCTCCTGCTCTTTGATACAATGCTCGCTAGGAAATTTCTCAAAATCCAGATCATGCAGCAGACCGACTATGCCCCAGAATTCCTCCTCATCGGCATAGCCAAGTTCTTTTGCAAAATAGCGCATAACGCCCTCTACCGTAACAGCGTGCCGCAGGTGAAAAGGCTCTTTGTTCCACTCGCACAGCAGCTCCCACGCTTCATCTCTTGTTATCTCTTTTGACATATGTATTACTCCTTTTTACAAAATAGTATATAAAACATATAAGTATACTATGAATTATAATTTTACCACTATACCGACCGTTTGTCAAGTGTGAATTACTCATTTATAGATTTGTCCTATCGTTTGATATTTATATATCGGTATTTTTTATTTTAAAGATGCCCTCTTGACATACCGAAAGCCTTGTGATATACTAAGCATATTAAACATATAGGTATAGTAGATAAAACTATGAGGTGATACATTATGAACATAAATCAGCTGAAATATGTGCTTGAGATCGCCGCATCTTCCTCCATGCGTGAGGCATCGACAAAATTGTATGTTTCGCAGCCTGCGCTGTCGGCAAGCATACATGAGCTTGAAGAAGAGATAGGCATACTTATTTTTGAAAGGACGAACAAAGGCATTTCGCTTACCGACGCAGGCAGGGAGTTTCTTTCTTACGCCAAAAATGCGGTAGGTCAGTATGAAGTTTTAGAGCAGCGGTATCTCACAACGGGCTGTGATAAAGAGCGTTTCTCGGTATCTACACAGCATTACAACTTTGCGATAAAGGCATTTACAGATGTTATAAAGGATATGACCCCCGAAAAGTACATCTTTTCCGTACACGAAACTAAGACAAAAGAAGTGCTTGAAGATGTAAAAAACTTAAAAAGCGAGGCCGGCATAGTTTCATTTTCCGGCTCGAACGAAGCGCTTATAAAAAAGCTGTTTCGCTACTATCAGCTTGAATTTACGCCGCTTATGAAAAGGGATACATATGTGTATGTGTGGAAAGATCACCCATTTGCAGGAAAGAGTGAGCTCTCTATTGAAGATATGAAAGACTATCCCTGCATTTCTTTTGACCAGAGCAATGACAGCAACTTTTATCTTACCGAAGAAGCAATGGCAGACTATGACTTTGACAAAATGATACGGTCTGATGACAGGGCGACGACCATGGAGCTTATAGCGGAATTGAACGGTTATTCCATAGGCTCGGGTATGCTCTCGGAAGCTGATGCGGTGTTGCAGGGGCTTACGGCTATAAAGCTAACAGAGGAAGATCCGCTCACCATAGGCTATATAACTAGAAAGGGCAGCACTCTATCGTCATACGGAAGAAAATATGTAGAGCAGCTTATGAAATACAAAGAGCTGTAAAGAAGCACGATAACCTTTTCTTATCGCCGATGATAAAAACTAACGAATTTACAAACTCATCGTTTGGGAGTATAATAATAGCAGCGAAAACAAAGGAGGTGCGGTCATGCACAATGCAGTAAAAAATGGACATGATAACATGATGTGCTGTCGAATGCTTTACTCCCGGGCATATGATATGGCTGGGGCGTTCGACTGTATTTCAGCGCGCCTCAAAACAATGCGGCATTAGTTTTTTATGCCGTATGCTGATAGTGCCATTTGCCCGGGAGCTTTGAGCGCCCGTTTTTTTATTCACGGAGGTGACAGAGTGGATAAGGAATTTATAGAGCAATACATACCGCTTTACAGCGAAGCAGCTTTGCTTACCGTCAAGATAGGATTTCTAGGTATCGCGGCAGCCATAATAATAGGTCTGGTCTGTGAAACGATAGTATATTTCAAAATACCCGTGCTCAGAAGAATAGTTTCCGTATACATAGAACTCAGCCGCAACACGGTATCTAAAAACAGCAAGGATCTGCATGAGATAAGGCAGAAGATAGGAATGGTATTTCAAAACTATGAGCTTTTTCCGCATATGACGGTGCTTGACAACGTTATGTTAGCCCCCGTGAAAGCGCAGGGCCGAAAAAAGAGCGAAGTCAGAGAAGAAGCGCTTGCGCTGCTGAAAAGAGTAGGTCTTGAAAGCAAGGCAGACAGCTACCCTCGGCAGCTTTCGGGCGGACAAAAGCAGAGAACAGCCATTGTAAGAGCCTTGTGTATGCACCCCGAGATACTTCTGTTTGATGAAGTTACTGCCGCGCTTGACCCGCAAATGGTCAGAGAGGTCTTAGAGGTGATACTCGATCTGGCGAACGCAGGAAAAACAATGCTCGTTGTTACGCATGAAATGCAGTTTGCAAGGGCTGTGGCTGACAGGATAGTTTTCTTTGACGACGGGCAGATAATTGAACAGGCAGCGCCAGATGAATTTTTCGATCACCCAAAAACCGATAAGGCAAAACAATTTTTAAACACATTCACATTTGAGCGCGATCGCTCAACAACTAACAGGGCATAGACCCAAGGAGGAAATTATTATGAAAAAGATAAAAAATATTTTTTCACTAATACTCGCATCAACGCTGGCTCTTTCGCTGGCATCATGCGGCAAAGGTGACAGCAGCTCTTCCGCAAACAGCGCAGGGGAAGATAAGTCGTCGGTAGTTTACCGCACACTTGACGAGATAAAGTCAAGCGGCAAGGTAAATATAGGCGTTTTTTCAGACAAGAACCCGTTCGGATATGTAGATGAGAACGGCGAATATCAAGGCTATGATGTATATTTTGCACGCCGCATAGGTCAGGATCTCGGCGTTGAGGTCAACTTCGTTTCTACAGAGGCTGCAAACAGGGTGGAATATCTTGAAACAGGCAAGGTAGATATTGTTCTTGCAAACTTCACAGTTACAGATGAACGCGCCGAAAAAGTAGATTTTGCGCTTCCGTATATGAATGTTGCCCTGGGCGTGGTCTCTCCCGACAGCAGAGTAATAACCGACCTTTCGCAGCTGGGCGAAGATGATGAGGTAATTGTAATATCCGGCACTACCGCCGAAGATTATCTTATCAAGAACAACCCCGAGATAAAACCGCAAAAATACGATACTTATGCAAATGCCAAAAATGCGCTTGAAAACGGCAGCGCGGCAGCATGGGCGAACGACAACACCGAGGTCATAGCATATGCGCTGCAAAATCCGGGCTATACGGTAGGCATACCGTCGCTTGGAAGTCAGGATACCATAGCCCCGGCAGTATCAAAGGGCAATGAAACGCTTCTTAACTGGATAAATGACGAGATAAAGTCTTTGGCATCAGAAAACTTCTTCCATAAAGATTACGAAGAAACTCTGAAAGATACATACGGCACCGAGTATGAAGAAAGCCTTGTTGTTGAGGGCGGCGTTACATCTTCGAGCGACAGCACACCCGACGACAGCAGCACGACTGAGAGCGTTACACTTACCGTTGGCGCAAGCTCCACTCCGCATGCTGAGATACTTGAGCTTGTAAAACCCGAGCTTGCCGAGCAGGGAATAGATCTTGACATAGTTATATATGATGATTACGTTCTTCCCAACACCGCTTTGCAGGACGGCACACTTGATGCTAACTACTTCCAGCACACGCCGTATCTTAACAGCTTCAATGAAGCAAATGGCACAGACCTTGTTTCAGCAGGCTCTATACATTATGAACCGTTCGGCATTTACAGCTTCAGCGTTACTGACCTTAAAGACCTTGCAAAAGGTGCAGCTATCATAGTGCCTGATGATGATTCCAACCAGACAAGAGCACTGCTTCTTCTCGAGCAGGAAGGCTTGATAGAACTGCCTGATGATGCATCTGTTGAATCGGGCGTGACTGTTTTGGATATAGAAGACGACAACGGTTATAACATTCAGGCGGCGCAGGCTGATGCTATACCCTCTCTGCTGAAAAACAGCGGCGACGGAACTATAGCTGTTATAAACTATAACTATGCTCTCGGCGCAGGTCTTAAAACTACAGATGCACTCGCTATTGAAGATGCTTCTGGCGATGCGGCTCAGACCTATGCAAATATTGTTGCCGTGCGCAATGGTGATGAAAACGACCCTGCCGTTCAGGCTCTTGTAGCGGCTCTTAAAGACGGAGCGGTAGAAAAGTACAACGAGCAGACGGGCGCAGGCATAGTGCCTATTCAGTAAAAAACCACTCTCCTCGGGAGGCTATTGTCTCCCGGGGAAGAAAGGAAGATATTTATGATAGAACTTCGGCATCTCGGTAAAACATATAAGACCGCAGATAAAGAAATTGTCGCGCTGGACGATATAAACTTAACTGTAGAGGACGGCGAGATATATGGTATCATAGGTTTGTCCGGAGCCGGAAAAAGCACGCTGGTGCGATGTATAAATCTTCTGGAAAAACCTACAGCAGGGCAGGTAATTATAGACGGCGAGGACATAACTAAAATATCTCGCAGGAGGCTGCTTGACATTCGCAAATCAATAGGCATGATATTTCAAAGCTTTAATCTGCTAGGGCAGCGTACAGTGCTGCGAAATGTTACATTCCCTCTTGAAATTGCAGGCGAAAAAAGAACAGACGCAAAAGAAAGGGCGCTGGAACTTTTAGACGTTGTAGGACTCAAAGACAGGGCTAAGTCCTATCCGTCGCAGCTTTCGGGCGGACAAAAACAGCGCGTTGCAATTGCCAGAGCGCTTGCTACCAAACCGAAATATCTTCTTTGTGACGAGGCAACTTCAGCACTAGACCCAAACACCACAAAATCTATACTGGAACTTTTAAAAAAGATAAACCGCATAATGGGCGTTACTATCATAGTGATAACCCACGAAATGAGAGTTATAGATCAGATATGTGACAAGGTCGCCGTTTTAGATCAAAGCAAAATAGCCGAGGAGGGCAAGGTCAGCGAGGTGTTTATAAACCCTCATTCCGATATTGCAAAAGAACTGATACTTCCCGGCAAGAAGAACGACTTTAACATTCACGGCGGCAGAAGAGTAAGGCTGACTTTCCACCCCGAATACGGCGGAAAGCCCCTTATATCCGAAATGATACTGAAATGCCAAGCGCCCGTGAATATTCTTTATGCAGATACAAAAGAGATAGACGGCGCTGCGTATGGGCAGATGCTAATTGAACTGCCCAAAGAAGAGCGTGATGCACAAAAGATGATATCCTGGCTGCAAAAAAGCGGCATTGAGTGGCAAGAGGAGGTGTAGCCTGTGTTTTCGGATATGCTTATAAAGCTTTGGGATAACGGCATAATTCAGCGCGGTATATGGGAGACGGTCTATATGACAGTCATCTCATCGCTGATAGCATATGTTATAGGACTTCCTATCGGCGTTATACTGAATATTACGGACAAGGACGGCATACGCCCTATATTTATTGTAAACAGAATTTTAAGCCTGATAGTGAACTTTTTCAGAAGTATACCGTTCATCATACTTATGGTGGCAATGCTTCCTGTTGCAAAGTTCATAGTCGGCGTAAGCCTTGGAAATCAAGCGATGATAGTTATGCTTGTTATAGCCGCCGCGCCGTATGTTGCAAGAATGGTAGAAAGCTCTCTGAAAGAAGTAGATGCAGGCGTTATCGAGGCGGCGCAGTCAATGGGAACGAACAATTTGCAGATAGTGTGGAAAGTGCTTCTCCCAGAGGCAAAGCCGTCGCTTATTGTGGGCGCGGTGATATCTATGGTGACGATACTGGGCTACTCCGCAATGGCGGCTACCATAGGCGGAACGGGGCTCGGGCAGATAGCTATAAGCTACGGTCATCAGCGTTTTAATCCCGATGTTACCTGGTGCTGTGTTTTTCTGACCGTTATTATCGTTCAGATAATACAGGAACTTGGCACTTGGATAGCACACAAGACCGATAAAAGATATGCATCATGAAAGAACCTATACAGAAAGAATGTGAGGATATGAGTTTTCTGCAAGATATATACGGCTATATAAAAAGCGGTGAAACAGATACGGAAAATCTGGGACTTGAAATAGAGCATTTTGTTGTAGACAAAAACGGCGATCAGATAGGCTTTGATGAGATAACCTCTCTTATTGAAAAAGTCGCTCATCGGATAAACGCCGACATCATATATACAGACGGCTACCCTGTAGGCTATGAAAATGAAAATTACTCTGTAAGTTTAGAGCCGTCCTGTCAGTTTGAAATAAGCATAAAGCCCTTTCACGATATTGACGAGATCGAAAAAACTTACTGCGAATTTCTGAGTCTCTGGGAACCCGAATTTGCAAAGAGAGGTTATCGCATAGTAACTTTCGGAAACCTCCCTAAAGTAGAACAGGGCAGGATACGCCCCGATGATATTCCGCTGTCACCCAAAAAGCGGTATCAGTATATGGACGCTTATTTCAGACAAAGCGGCAAGTACGGAAAATATATGATGCGCGCTTCAGCTTCTACACAGGTATCTGTTGACTATCGCTCGGAGCGCGACCTGATAAAAAAGCTCCGCGTGCTTCAGAAAATATCGCCGATACTTATGCTGATGATGGAAAACAAGACCGATGCAGGCTCTACTCTGCCAAATGTTCCCGATAAACCGCACCTTTTCAGAACGCAGGAGTGGGACGACCTTGACCCCGACAGAACAGGTTTTTATCCGCACTCGTTTGAAAATGATTTCGGCTATGAGCAGATAGCGAATGTGGTCTACAGCACGCCGCTTATTCTGCTTACAGATAACGGCTTAACTAAAAACGTCGGCAGCAAGAATGCGAAAGAACTTTTCAGCGAGGGTTTTATAGACGAGAAAGAACTTGACGAAACGAGAAGAAAGAAGCTTACCGAGCATATTCTTTCTATGGGATTTTTTCATTTCAGAATAAAAAAATATATCGAGATACGCGTTGCAGACAGCGTTCCTATCAACAAGGCACTTGGCTATGCTGCGCTGCTTAAAGGCATTGTATATTCCGAACGCAATCTCGATCTGCTTGACAAAGAACTTTCAGATGTTGACAGCGCCGATAAAATACAAAGTGCCGTTGTCCGTATAGAGAAAGACGGCAAAAACGCCGTTATTTATCACAATGAAACGGCTGCGCAGTGGTCTTCACATCTTGTGAACTCTGCAAGCGCCTGCCTTTCAGAGCATGAAAAGGAGTATTTAGCCTATGTGTGAGCTGCTTGGCTTGACAGCCCGAAGGAAGATAATAATGAATAAGTGGCTGGAGACCTTTTTCAGCCATAGTGCTCAGCATCCAAACGGCTGGGGGCTTGCATTATCAGATGACGGCGCATTTTCGGTTGATAAAGAGCCGCTAAGGGCAATAGACAGCTTATATCTGAAAAGTCTGCTCAGCGGAAATATCGAGACAGCAAAATGCATAGCGCACATTCGCAAAGCAACTATAGGAGATGAAAGCGAAAATAACACTCACCCTTTTTCGGCTTGCGATAACTTTGGCAGGCGGTGGACTTTGGCGCACAACGGAACTATATTTGATTGTGAGGCGCTTGCACCGTATCAGTATAAGCAGACAGGCACGACCGACAGCGAGCGTATCTTGCTGTATATCGTTGACCGCATAAACAAGCTTAACGAGGACAGCAGCGATAACAGAATAAAGACCGTTGACGAAGCTGTAAAAACTATCGTTCCGGGGAATAAAGTTAATCTTCTTATTTACGACGGTGAGTTTTTGTATGTGCACAAAAATGAACGCGGCACGCTGTATGAAAAAGAATTTGACGGCGGCGTTATGTTCTCTACCGTGCCTTTAGATGCCCACGGCTGGCATGAATTTGAGCAAAACAGGCTTATGGTCTATCAAAACGGAAAACTTGTGTATGCCGCAGAAAAGCACGACTGCACCTATATCCACAGCGAAGAAAAAATGAAGCTGCTGTATCTGGCTTATGCGGGGCTGTGAGAAAGCGCTTTATAAAATAAAATCAAACCGCTGACATTTTTATTTGTCGGCGGTTTTTTATCGCAACTTGCAATCGGGCAGTAATTATGATATACTAAAATCATAATTTTAAGGGAGGATAATAAAATGTCGTTTAAACTAAGCAGCGTTGTGCCATGGGGCAGGAATATGGAAGAATATAAACTGATGTTTGGCTTGAGTGAAAGTGATCTTTCAAAAAAGATCGCAGGATTCGGAGACGGGCCTGCGTGCTTTAACTGTGAAATGACAGAGAAAGGCGGCAGCGTAATTTCATTTGACCCTATTTATCAGTTTTCCAAAGCAGATATAGAAAAGCGTATCGAGGAAGTCAGAGTTATTGTTATGCAGCAAATGAGCGAAAATATTGATAACTATGTATGGAAGAACATCAAGAGTTTAGATGAGCTTGAATTTACCCGAATGTCCGCCATGAGAAAATTTTTGTCTGATTACGAAAAAGGAAAGACAGAGGGGCGTTATGTATATCATGAACTGCCAAACAGGCTGAATTACGATAATGATCATTTTGACATAGGATTAAGCTCTCACTTTCTGCTGATGTATACGTCTTTAGGATACGATTTTCATATTGCCTCAATGACTGAAATGCTTCGCGTGTGCAAGGAGATCAGGATCTTTCCGATAGTAGACTTAGATGCTAATAAAACGGACTTGACAGAAAAGGTCATAGACTATTTCAAAAAGGATTATAGCGTTGAGATCGTAAAAACCGATTATGAGTTTCAAAAGGGAGATAATAAACTGTTGATCATCAGAAAATGACTGATAAATTTTGCTTGTCGAGATGGTTGGGCGTTTTTATATGACAATGCACTTTACATAGTTTTTCAAAGACGGCTGGCAGCTTAGCAGAAGTTAAAATAGCGAGCCGCGCCTGTTATGTTAAATATCGGCTGCAAAACGGCAAACAGAACTAAACTCTGCTTGCCGTATTTGATTTATATCAATCCGCGCTTTCTTTGTACTCCTGCCCCCAGACCTGCATAGCATCAAGTATCGGGCGGAGAGTTTTACCAAGCGCGCTCAGCGAGTATTCCACCCTCGGCGGCACCTCTGCATAAACCGTGCGGACGATAATACCGTCGCTCTCCATTGACCGCAGACTTTCGGTCAGCACTTTCTGACTTATGCCGTCAAGGTCTTTGCGAAGTTCGTTGAACCGCCACGGGCGTGACATTAGATTTCGCAGTATCAGCAGTTTCCATTTGTTGCCGATGAGCCGTACCGTAGTTGCAACAGGGCAGTCGGGCAATTCTTCTTTTTTTATCATAGTTATCCCTCCGATAGTTTCAAAAATAATGTTACATATATAATAGCATATTACAGTATATTTTGCAAGCGTTTTGCCTTGAAATTTCAATAGTCACCTTTTTGTTACCCGGTTACAAAAAAGTGCGTACTTGTGCAAATTATAAATGTGTGTTATACTGATTCTGATAAGGAAATAAAATTTTTAGGGAGCTACAAGCAATGAGCAATAAAATAAACAAACTCGATTTTCTAATAAATTATCTTCTTTCCGAAAGAAACGAGAAAGCTGAAATTCCCGAAGATGAAAAAGCGAAATTTCTGCTTTACAGAAGCCTTGTAAATACCCGTCCTGCCATGAAAGCAAGCGAAGAATTTTTGCAGGCGGAGGACGAATTTCTCACGGAATATATAAAAAACAAAGGCATAACCGATATTGCAGATCTTACACCCATTGAGGATAAAATTTATCTCTGGAAAGGCGATATTACCACACTGAAATGCGAAGCTATTGTAAACGCCGCAAATTCGGGAATGACAGGTTGCTGGCAGCCTTGCCACAGCTGCATCGACAACTGTATCCACACTTTTGCAGGCGTTCGTCTGCGCTGTAAATGCAGCGAAATAATGCAGGCGCAGGGTCACGAAGAGCCGACAGGTCAGGCGAAAATCACTCCTGCGTACAATTTGCCGTGCAGCTATGTGATACACACGGTAGGACCTATCGTGCAGGGAAAACTCACGTCGGAGCATTGTAGCTTGCTTGAAAGCTGCTATAAAAGCTGCCTTGAAATTGCCGCAGAAAATGAAATTAAGAGTATCGCGTTTTGCTGCATTTCAACAGGCGTGTTCGGTTTTCCGCAGGAAAGGGCGGCAGAGATCGCCGTGCAGACGGTAAGGAATTTTCTGAAAAATCATGATATAGAGGTGATCTTCAATGTTTTCACAGAAAAAGACTATGAAATATACAGGCGACTGCTCGGCTGAATTTGACCGCCTGAAAAGTGAGATAGAAACCGCCGAAGCTGTTGTTATCGGCGCAGGAGCAGGACTTTCAACGGCGGCAGGATTTACTTACAGCGGCGAGCGTTTTCAAAAATACTTCAGCGACTTTGAAAAGAAATACGGCTTTCACGATATGTATTCGGGCGGATTTTATCCGTTTGAAATGCCCGAAGAAATGTGGGCGTATTGGTCAAGGTTTATATGGTGCAATCGTTATACAGACGTTGACAACGGCACATACAAACGGCTTTTTGATATTGTGAAAAACAAGAACTATTTTGTTATAACAACGAATGTTGACCACCAGTTTCAGAAAGCAGGGTTTGATAAATCTCGGTTGTTTTATACTCAGGGTGACTACGGGCTTTTTCAGTGCTCCGTGCCATGCCACCAAGCGACTTATGACAACGAAGATATTATCAAAAACATGATAGAATTTCAAGAGAATATGAAGATACCTACCGAGCTTATCCCGAAATGTCCTAGGTGCGGAAAACCTATGATGATGAATCTGCGCAGCGATAATAAATTTGTCGAGGACGACGGCTGGCACGCTGCGGCAAAGCGTTATTCCAACTTTTTGCAGGAGAATGACGGTCAGCATGTTTTGTTTTTGGAACTCGGCGTTGGCTACAATACGCCCGTAATCATAAAATATCCGTTCTGGAAAATGACACAGCAAAACCCGAAAGCCGTCTATGCCTGCCTAAATTTCGGCGAGGCTTTTGCACCCGATGAGATAGCCGCGCAAAGCATCTGCATAAACGGCGATATAAGCGACACTCTTGCGGTCATATCACACTGAAAAGGGCAGAGGACTTTTGGATTATTACTTGTCACATTCGTCTATATTTTCTTAAAACTTCCTTAAATCATTCTTAAACTTCTTGACGTCTTCTTGAAATAATGCCGTTTTGTTTAAGATGCATAACCGACAGGGAACGCAGCAATATTTGTGTTTATGCAGTCCGCGGCGGAAATATATATGGCTTTACAGGTCACAACGGCTCCGGTAAGACCATGCTTATAAGAGCGATCTGCGGTCTTATGAAGCTAAGCGAGGGAAGTATCGTTTTTTCTGATAAGGCAGATATAGGTCTGCTTATTGAAAATATCGGTCTGTATCCCGATCTGTCGGCGTTTGATAATTTGAAGCTGCTTGCAAAGATCAGAAAAAAAGATATCCTATGATAAGATACGCGAAACAATGGTTTTGTCTGAAAATTTTTAAAAGAGTATTGACAAACCAAAAAATTAGTGTTACAATAAAATCATGAAGAAAGCAAAGGCGCTTCTCCCTTAATGGGGGCGGCGCTTTTTATTTTGCAAAATTTCTGACAGGAGTGAGTAAAATGGTACAGCTAAAACAGGGGCAATTTATGCAGGCAGTGGGCAATGCCGCTGAGATAAACGAGCTTCTGAGGCGATACGGAGTGAAGTTTGGCATATACAAAAACGGCGTGTTCAACGAGCAGTTTTTCCCGTTTGACCCCATTCCGCGCGTGATAACGGCAGAGGATTTTTGCAGCATAGAAAAAGGTCTTGTGCAGCGCGTGAACGCCCTGAATGAATTTCTTTACGACATCTACCACGAAAAGAAGATCGTGCGCGATGGCATTGTGCCCGAAGATTTCATCTACATCTCAAAGGGCTACCTTGCCGAGTGTGAGGGCATAACGCCGAAAAATCGCATATACAGCCACATTTCGGGAATCGATCTCGTGCAGGCAAAAGACGGCGAGTGGTACATTCTTGAAGACAACCTGCGAATACCCTCGGGCGCGTCTTATCCGCTTATTGCAAGGGAACTTACGCGAATTGCAGCGCCCAGCGCCTTTGAAGAAAACAACATCGTTGACAACCGCGGTTATGCCGAGCTTTTGAAAGAAACTATGGAAAACGCCAACTGCGGCGGCATAAGGGCTATACTTACGCCTGGGCGTTACAATGCGGCGTATTTTGAGCATTCATATCTTGCAGAACTGACCGGCTCGGTTCTGGTGCAGAACGATGAGCTTTTTGTTGAAGACAACATTTTGTATCACCGAACATATTCGGGCGGCAAAACAAGAATAGGCGTTCTTTACCGCCGTATCTCGGACGAATACTTAGACCCACTGACATTTTTGCCGCAGTCGCTTATAGGTATACCGAATCTTATGGAGGCTTACCGCAGCGGAAATGTGGGCATTGTGAACGCGCCCGGAAACGGCGTTGCTGACGACAAGGGCATATATTATTTCGTGCCGAAGATGATAAAATACTACCTCGGCGAAGAGCCTATACTCAAAAATGCCCCGACATATCTGCCGTTTTATGAGGACGACATGAAGTATGTTATGGAGCATCTTGAAACGCTTGTAATAAAAGATGTTGCTGAGGCAGGCGGCTATGGCGTTGTGTTCGGCAGCGACCTTACTAAAGAAAAACTTGAGGAATTTCGCAAAACTATCATAGCAGAGCCGCGGCGTTTTATAGCGCAGGAAGTCATTGATTTTCTTGATCTGCCGATAGTTGAGGGTAATGAAACCGTTATGCGCAAGGCTGATCTGAGGGCGTTTGTGCTTTCGGGCGAAAAAACAAAAGTGTGGGCTTCGGGTCTTACGCGGTTTTCGCGAAACCCCGATTCGTTCGTAGTAAACTCATCACAAGGAGGAGGCTTTAAAGACACATGGGTACTATCTCGTTAGAACACAGCGACCGCCTTTACTGGCTGGGGCGCTATACAGAAAGATTTTTTACAACGCTTAAAGCGCTTGGCAGAGTGTATGACAGTATGCTTGAAGAAAAGAAAGGCTATCAAGATTATCTTGCGTGCTTCGGGCTTGAAGATACTTATTCTGACAGCAGGGAATTTATTCGCAGTTTTCTGTTTGATGACCAAAACCCCAACTCTGCGGCGTTCAGCTTAGAGCGTGCATACGACAACGGCATAGTCCTGCGCGAGGAGATATCGACCGACTCGCTGTCGTTTCTGCAAATGGCGAAAGATACGCTGAAAAGGGCAGAGCAGAGCAGCAACGTGCGTATGTCGCTTTTGCCGCTTGAAGATATACTGTACAGTTTTTGGGGCTGCATAAATGAGCATATCTACGACGATGAGATAAGAAACATAATCTACATAGGCAAGACTATTGAGCGGCTTGATATGTACATAAGACTGAAATACCCGTTTGATGCGGTGGAAAAAGAGTTTGTAAGGCTTTGCAAAAACCTCAACCGCGTGCCAAAGGGTACGCCCTACCGCTACAGCACAAAATATCTCTCTGAACTTGTTGAGATACTTGGCAGCGAGAGCGACTATGAAAAAGACGGCATGAAAGCCACGCAGGCTTTGTGCTGCTTGTTTGAAACATCGGAGGCGGCAGTATGAAACAGGTGAATTTTTACTATTGTGCAAAACTTACTTTTGACGACTATGTTCACAACCACAGCTTTGCGCTGCGCGTTATACCGCCCGAGACCGAAACGCAGAGGCTTTTGTCGTGCAGCCTGAACATCACGCCGTATGTTTCAACGCAGCAGACGGTAGATGCTTTTGGCAACAACGTCACGGCAGGCTATCTTAAAGGCGACCACCGTTTTCTTGATTTTGAGATAAAAGGCACAGCGCAGGTTGACCACACCAAACACCGTACCGACTATATGCCGTGCTATCTGTATCAGTCGCAGTATACAAAGCCCGATGATGCGCTGAAAGAGTTTTATGCCGATATAAAGCGCGAATGTACAGGCACTGTTGTCGACAGAGCAGAGTATCTTTGCGCGGCGCTGGCAAATACGATTGTGTATGAAAAAGGTCATACCGATACCGATACCACAGCGGCGCAGGCGTTTGCGCTGAAAAGGGGAGTATGCCAGGATTTTTCGCATATTCTTATCTCTCTTTTGCGTATGGACGGCATTGCTGCAAGGTATATAGCAGGTCTTGCTTTCTGCGACGGTGAAACACATTCGTGGGTAGAATTTTGGACAGGTGACCACTGGGAGGGCATTGACCCTGCAAACAACTGCCTTGTGAACGACGACTATATTGTCATCTCGCAGGGGCGCGATTTTCGCGACTGCGCAATTGACAGAGGCGTAATGTTTGGCAGCTATACAAAGCAGCTGCAGCTTGTCCGCAGCATACTCTCATAAGATATGAAAGGAATGATACCGATGGTCAGAACAATTGCAAGCATACCGCTTGCGGTGCATGAACATCTGATGATACAAAAAAGACGTATACAAAACGGCAGCGGCAAAACGCGCCTGAGCCTGGTAACGGGTACTCACGGCGACGAACTGGAGGGGCAGTATCTCGCTTACATGGTGGGCAGTTTTATCGATGAGCATATCGAGCAGTTTGACGGTATTCTCGATATCTACCCTGCGCTCAACCCCATGGGTATAGATTCGATTACGCGCGGTATACCTATGTTTGACCTTGACATGAACAGGGTGTTTCCCGGCACAAAAGATGGCACTACCGTTGAGGTGATATGTTCTTCTATTATAGATGATATAGCAGGCTCTGACGTTTGTGTTGACGTTCATTCAAGCAATATTTTTCTTAAAGAAATACCGCAGATACGAGTGAGCGTGCCGACTGCCGAAACGCTTATGCCATATGCAAAAATGTTAAACGTTGACTTTGTGTGGGTGCATGAGTCTGCGACCGTGCTTGAATCTACCCTCGCGCATACCTTAAACAGCAGAGGCACAAAAACGCTGGTTGTTGAAATGGGCGTTGGTATGCGTATTACAAAAGAATACTGCCGTCAGCTTTTTGACGGCATACTAAACCTTATGAAAGAGCTCGGAATGTGGAAAGGCGATACCGCAGCAGTGCGCGAGCCCGTGCTTTCAATAGGCAGAGAGGTGGGCTTTGTAAACAGCGACGAGGCAGGAATTTTTGTGCCCTGTGCCGATTTTGGCGATAACGTAAAGCGCGGCGACCACATAGGCGATGTGCTTGACCCTCTCACTTCAAAAGTGGTAGAAAAAGTTCAGGCTGTGTGCGACGGAATGATATTTACTCTGCGTGAATACCCCGTGGTGTACGGCGGCTCACTGCTTGCAAGAATTTTGCAGCCGAAAAAGGAGGGCGAATAACATGAAGAAGAAAACGCTTTTTTCACTGCGCTCGCCCTACCGTGAACAGCTTGAAGTTATAGGCTACCGTTTTGGCAGCGGCAGAAAGGCTTTGGCGATAGTCGGCGCAATGCGCGGCAACGAAGTTCAGCAGATGTATGTATGCTCGCGAATGGTGCAGGCTCTTAAAAAGCTTGAAAGCGAGGGCAAAATTGCAGAGGACTGCGAGATAATGGTGATACCATGCATAAACTATTATTCAATGAACATCGGCAAACGCTTCTGGGCGATGGACAACACCGACATAAACAGAATGTTCCCAGGCTATAACCTGGGCGAGACCACACAGCGTATCGCGGACGGGGTGTTCAGCCAGCTTCAGGGTTACGAATACGGCATACAGCTTGCAAGCTTTTATCAGCCGGGAATTTTTCTGCCCCATGTTAAGCTTATGGATACAGGATTTACTGATGCAAATATCATGAAAGACTTCGGGCTTCAGTTTGGCATAATACGCAAGCCGCAGACCGACTGGCGAACTATACTTAACGACTTTGTTCAGGAGGAGATAGCTGACTATTCATTTTCTCCGCCCGACCGCCGTTTTGACGATAGCCCGTTCTTCCTGCCGGATCTAAACGAAAAGGAAGATATGCTGGAGGATATTCTTTTTATGATTGATACATCAGCCTCTGTTTCGGACGATATGGTTGCCGCAGCGTATTCAGAGGTAAAGGGCGCTATAGATCAGTTTGACGGAAAACTAAAGGGTTGGCTCGGCTTTTTCGATGCCGGTATAATCGGACCAAAGCCGTTTGAAAGCTTTGAAGATCTAAAAAAGATAAAACCTGCTGGCGGCGGAGGAACAGATTTTCAGATAATATTCGATTACGTCAGCCGGTTCATGAGCGACCGCCCACCTGCGTGCATTATAATTCTGACCGACGGCATAGCACCATTTCCGCATGAGAGAGAGGCAAATGGTATACCTGTTTTGTGGCTGCTGTGCAGCGAGGATATTACACCACCGTGGGGCAAAGTTGCAAGAATATCCGTGCCTTAATACCACTCTAATTTCCGCGGCATACCGCCATACAAAAATTATTTACAAATAAGAAGGAATATGATACAATAGGCTAAGCAACTAAATTAAACGGAGGGCAAAGTTATGGATATACAAGATAATAACGTAACCGTTCTTAACAGTGCAGGCGAGAGAGAATATCAAAACAGAACAGACCTTGTAAATGTGGCTGTTGCAGAAGGCGTTTCGCAAATAGACCGTTTTGCTTTTGCCCGATGTGAGAACCTTGCAAGCGTAACCGTTCCAAACGGCTTGACCGATATAGGCTACTGTGCTTTTTGGGCTTGTTTCAGCCTTGCAAGCATTAACATTCCCGACAGTGTTATACTGATTGACAGTTTTGCTTTTCAAGAATGTAAAAGCCTTGCAAGTATAAACTTACCCGATAGCACTACCGAAATAGGCGACGATGCCTTCAGCGCCTGTGAAAGTCTTGAAAGCATAAACTTTCCCGAAAGCATTACCGAAATAAGAAATAATGTTTTAAGCGGCTGCATACGCCTTAAAAGCGTTGATATTCCATGCAGTGTTACCAAAATAGGCGGCGGCGCTTTCAGCGGCTGCGTAAGTCTTGAAAGCATAAACCTGCCCGACAGCATTATCGAAATAGGCAACCATGCTTTCAGCGGCTGTACTAGCCTTAAAAGCATAACCATTCCGAGTGGCGTAACTAAAATCGGCTATAATACTTTCGGCAACTGCAAAAGCCTTGAGAGCGTAAACTTACCCGACAATGTGACAGCGGTCAGCAAAGATGCTTTCACAGGTTGCAAAAACCTTGCAAACATTACATATAAGGGCAAAACTTACAGCCGCAGCAGCGCAGAAGAGATGTATAATGTTCTGCCGTGCTTTAAAGAAAATATGACGTTTGATGAATTTAAGCGCGCTATCTTTTAATAAGGATTGATAGCACGCTAAAACGGTTTCTGGGGTTTTCTGAAAGCCTTTTTGTATGTTATGTAACTTGATCTTTTGCTCGTTTATTCAATCCAATAAGCATCGCCTTGTGCGGTGCTTTTTTATAGCCTCGCTTATGCAGACCTGCCTATGTTTGTTACGTGCCGACGTCAAATGCAGAATTTTATTAAAACGTCTCAAATATCGGTTAAAATGTGCTATTTATCATGACAAAGGTAAACAGCGACCAGACAGAAGATATGGGTCGCATGAGGATAGAGCTTATAGCTGCTGACCTACAGAACCGTCTTAACGTTTGTACGGATTCTCTGAATGATGTAGGCGGCAGGCTGTCGCAGCTGATACAAGAAGGCTGTACCGAAAAGCAGCTGCGTGATTTTCTCTCGGAAGAAAAGAAGAAAGAGATCGCCTCAACAGGCAGAACTTGCCTTAATATCTTTTGCGTAACTCCCGAAGGCGAAGTGCTTATCTCTGATATGGCAACGCCTGACGACTATGTTCTGCAAGACAGAGAGTGGTATAAGGCGCTTATGTCCACCCCCACTAACGAGGCGTATATTTCATCGGTGTATCTTGATGCATTCACAGGCGGAATGTGCTTTACCGTGGCAGATTCATTTGACGACGGCAAGTTTTTGCTCGGCATGGACTATAACATGAACGATATCCAGTCCTATATCACCAAAATGGGCGGCGAAGATTACGGCGAAGCTATGATAGTAAACAGCGACGGCACAATTGCAGGCTATACCGATTAATCTGTAGTAGGTCAGAAAATATCGGATAAGTTTGCAGATTACCGTGATGCGTTCCTTGAAATTTCATCAAACGGCGGTTCTTCCGTTACCGAAAGCCGTGACGGCGGTATAATTTTCGGCAGCCGCACCGAGAATAACCGGTATCTGCTGCTGAAAATAAGCCGCTTTGAGCTTTATAAAGATGCGTATTCGCAGTTTATCATAAATTCGGTGGTAATAATCGCGCTGGTAGTCGTTATAGTAGTGTTCTATGTAATGGGCTATAAAGAACGCTGCCGCGCCGAAGAAGCGCTTAAATACAAAATCCAGTTCATTTCAAGAATGTCGGATAAATTCCGCGCGCCGCTGAATAAGATAACCGAGTATACCGTTTCTCTGAAAGATGATGAAAATGCCGAAGGTTCGGCGGATATGATACGCATTGAAGCCGACCACCTCAGAGAAATGATGAATAATATCCTTTATTATTCCGATATTGTCACCACAAGGAACGAGAAGCGAAGCGAGACCAAATCCAAAAAGAAACGCAATTTTTTGAGCGATAAAGGTCAGCGTTTCTTCCGCGCGCTAATTATCACAATGCTTGTCGTTACAATGGTAACTACCATATTATTAAGCTCTTACCTTTATATAAGCAGCGCAAGTTCAAAAATGCTTGAGGAAGCAGGCGAGTACAGCTATCAGATAAACAACTGGGTAACAGAGCAGGAAAGCATTATGAATATGTTTGTAAATTCCATCTCTGCAACCCCCAAAATGCTTGAAGATTATGAAGGCATGGTGAAATATCTTGACGAGATAACACGCCTGACCAATGCCGCTAAATATACCGAACAAGGCTTGGTCAAATTCACTATCTGCTTTTGATGATGGGCAGCAGCCTTGACGTTAAAAGCGTGTACGGTGAGGGCTCAACGTTCAGCTTTTATCTACAGCAGAAACGTGTGGGTCAGGAAAATATAGGCGAGTTTGATGTGCATCACCATGCAGATATGCACAAAAGCGCGCAGGAGCGTTATATATACGTTCCCGATGCTCGTATACTTGTCGTTGATGACAACAAAATGAATCTGAAAGTGGCTTCGGGGCTTCTCAAACGAAACGGCGTTGTCCCCGACACAGCCCTCAGCGGTAAAGAATGTATAGAGCTTGTAAAGAAGAATAAATATCATATAATATTTATGGATCATATGATGCCCGATATGGACGGCATCGAAACATTGCAAACTCTCCGCAGCGGAGGGCTTATAGGCGAGGACACCGCGGTTATTGCCATGACTGCAAATGCAGTAATGGGCGCGCGTGACAGCTATCTTTCGTATGGATTTGAAGGGTATCTCTCAAAGCCGATAGCCGTTGATAAACTGGAAAACGAGCTTGAAAAACATCTGCCGCAGCATCTTATATCCTACCGCACCAACGAAGAAAAGAAAAATTCAGACAGCGCACAAGAAAGCAAAGTGGAAAGAGATGATAGTATGAACGAAATAACATACACGCCTGCAACAATGCCAAAGAGCGGCTTCCCCGATAATTGCGGTTTTCTTGATATTCAGCTCGGTATGGGCTACTGCGGCGGCGATAAAGAACTTTACGGCAGATGACGACCAGAACGCCGAGACCGAGGGCTTCAAAGCAGGAGCAATGGACTTTATCAGAAAGCCGTTTGTTCCTGACATAATGCTGCAAAGGGTGGGAAGAATTTTAGAGCTTCACCGCTTGCAGACCAACCTTGCCAGAGAAGTAAAGCGCCAGACAAAGTACGCGCAGGAACGTCAGGAACGAATGGAAAGGCTCTCGCGAGAAACTGTGCTTGCGCTTGCAAAAGCCGTTGAAGCTAAGGATAAGTACACCAACGGTCACTCCGAGCGCGTGGCGTATTATGCGCATCTGATAGCCGAAAGGGCAGGCATGAGTGAGTCGGATCAGAACGATATTTATTTCATAGGTCTCTTGCACGATATAGGAAAAATAGGCGTTCCCGATACAGTGATAAACAAAACCACAAGGCTTACCGATGAAGAATTTGCCATGATAAAACAGCACCCGATAATCGGCGCGAAAATTCTGAAAGACATAACCGAAATGCCCGGCATTGAAAAGGGCGCAAGATGGCACCATGAACGCTATGACGGCAAGGGTTACCCTGACGGCATAAGCGGCGAGGAAATACCCGTGTTTTCAAGAATAATCTGCGTTGCCGATGCCTATGATGCTATGACTTCCACAAGAAGTTACCGCGATATTCTGTCGCAGCAGAAGGTGAGGGAAGAGCTCGTCAAGGGCAAAGGCACGCAGTTTGACCCCGAATTTGCGGATATTATGATAAGCCTTATCGACGAAGATAAAGACTACAAAATGAGGGGATAAAATAAATAAACCGACTTTGCAATTTTCGTGAGGTCGGTTTTTGTTTGGTATGCATTTGTGATTTGATTTTTTACAGAAAGTATGATACAATGTTCTTTATTATAAAACACACAAGGAGCAAAAATAATGGTCTACAAATTCAATGAAAAAGTGCCTGCAAAAGCACTGGCAGATCTGCGTGCTTCTGTCGGCTGGAGCAGAATGGAAAGCGAGTATAACAGCCCGTTGTTGACATCGTACTATCACATTGCAGTTTATGAAGACGAAAAACTTATCGCGTATATCGACAGCGTGTCAAACGGCGTAACAGATGTATATATACAAGACCTTATGGTCAGCCCCGAGCACCAAGGCAAGGGAATAGGCACCGCACTTATGAATAAAATGATAGAATATCTGAAAGAAAAGCACATCTATATGATCTCGGTCGTGTATGATGAAAGTCTCAAACCATTTTATCAGCGGTTCGGCTTTTATAGTATGCTGTGCGGTCAAATGGAAACGTATTAGAAACCGTACATCATCAGCTGCCTGTCAAGCCAGCTTTGCTGTTTTGCTTGATGAATAATTTCGCCGTCTTTCAGATGCCCCACAAGCAGCGGCGAATTCGGGTCGTGGCTGAGCATATTGCGCCGCACATTTTCGTGGTTATAATTTGCGTAACAGTATTTGCAAAGATGACCGCAGGTGTCGTATGCGCCTATGTCAGTGCCGAGAACGCATGAGCACTGCGCCCTCTGCGACTTGCGCTTAGGCACGATAAGTCGGCTGCCTATCGCGGCTTCAAAAGTCTCCTTCGTCATGCAGCCGCCGCAGTCCACACCATATGGCGCAAGTTCTGTACCCTCGGCGCACGCCTTTATTGTAATGCCATACTGCCTGCCGATTTCGGCAAATTTTCTGCCTATTTCAATGCGTTCGCTTTGATAGACCTCTCTTGCCTGCGGAAAATTTCTCTTCACTTTTTCATAAAGATCAATAAAGCTTATAACGCAAACTTTTGTTGCCCCAGAAAGCGTTTTGCACATCTGCTCAAAGGCAGCAATATGCCGCTGCATGGTGTATGTGCTGTCAATAAATATCGGGTCATACCGCCAGCCGATGCAGTCAATTCCCACAGTCTTTGAGAGAGCAATAAAATCCTGCATTACCCTTTCTTTCGGCGGCACATTCGGCTCAACGTCTTTTCCGTAAGGCGTTATAGTCACAAACCAGTACTGATGAAATATTTTAAGTTCGTCAAGGTGTTTCAGCATAGGCTCGGGGTTTTTGGTGCAAAAGGCAATGCAGTCAACCACGTCAGGCGAAAGTTCATAGCGCGTTATCCGATCGGGGTCGTAAGGGTTGCGCACCAGCACAAAACCTGCGCGTATCCTGTTCATAAACCACTGCGAGTAAAACGCTGGAATATCCGTGCGCATACCGGTGTTTATTATCATCACTATCACTGCCTTTCTGCTATTGCTTGTGCATATTGTAACATACTTTTGCGGAAAAATCAATACGCGCATAATGCTCATAAGGCATATATATTTATTAAAATAAAGTATTTGATATATTAAAGAATTTGTGTTATAATGTATATGTAGATATTTTTAGGGAGGCGGACTCTGTGAAATATATAACTCTGGGAAAGTCGGATCTTAAAGTTTCGCGTATCTGTATGGGCTGTATGGGCTTTGGCAACGCTGCAACAGGTCAGCACAGCTGGACTCTGGGCGAGGAGCAGACACGCGAGATAATTAAGCATGGACTTGAACTCGGCATTAACTTTTATGATACCGCGATAGCATATCAAAACGGCACGAGCGAGCAATTTGTGGGCAAGGCTCTGCGTGACTTTGCCAAGCGCGACGACTATGTGATAGCCACCAAGTTCACGCCGCGCACGCAGCAGGAGATAGACGAAAATGTCAGCGGTCAGCAGCATATTGCAAATTATCTCGACCAAAGTCTTAAAAACCTCGGTATGGATTATGTTGACCTGTATATATATCATATGTGGGACTACCACACGCCCATGGAGGAAATAATGGAGGGCCTGCATAATGCCGTGAAAGCAGGAAAAACGCGATATATCGGCATTTCAAACTGCTTTGCGTGGCAGCTTGCGAAGGCTAATTTCTATGCCCGTGAAAATAACCTGACCGAATTTGTGTCGGTGCAAGGGCATTATAATCTCATCTTCCGCGAGGAGGAGCGCGAAATGGCGCCTTTCTGTAAAGATCAGAATATCGCTATGACACCATACAGTGCGCTTGCAGGCGGCAGACTTTCAAAACATCGGGGCGAAACTTCAAAACGCCTTGCGGAGGATTCCTATGCAAAATTCAAATACGATGCAACCGCCGAAGCGGACGGAAAAATAATTCGCCGCGTTGAAGAACTTGCAGATAAACGAGGCGTTTCAATGACGGAAATATCCCTTGCATGGCTGCTTACAAAAGTCACATCTCCCGTGGTCGGCGCAACAAAGTTTTCACACGTTGACGGCGCGGTAAAAGCTGTTGAATTGCAGCTTGCGCAAGAAGAAATTGATTATCTTGAAGAACTTTATGTGCCGCACGCCCTTGTAGGCGTTATGGCGCAGAACGGCAAACAAAAAGCAGGAAATGTAGTGTAAATCGCTTCACTGCGATATGAGGAGGAATGTATAACGGAAATATACGCTATGTCATTTGGACATAAATATTGGGAAGAAACTATTTCTTTTGCAGCAAACTGCTCATGGCGAGCAGGACCATATCTGTCTCAAAAAATGGCAAACAATGAATTCAAAGAATGGGAAAAAGTTTTTTGCACCGTTGAAAATGAAAAAGTAGTGGGCTATTGTACTTTTGTAGAGAAAGATGAGCTTTCGCCGCAATATGATTTCACACCGTTTATAGGTTTTGTTTTTGTTGACGAGCAATATCGCGGCAAAAGAATTTCGCAATTATTGATAGACAGCGCGGCTTCTTACGCGCGCAAAATAGGGTATCAAAAAATATATATTATGAGCGGTGAAATTGGATTATATGAAAAATACGGTTTTATAAAGCTCGAAGATTACGAAACGATATACGGTACAACCGATCAACTATTTGTCAAGTCATTAAATACTTAAAATAAGGAGGATATACCATGGAAAAAATCACACAGACAGCCGGCAGAGATCAGCTGGGCAATTTCGCGCCCGACTTTGCACATTTCAACGATGATGTGCTTTTCGGCGAAAACTGGAACAATCAGGACATAGACCTGAAAACAAGATGTATAATAACGGTGGTCGCGCTGATGAGCTCGGGCATTACGGATACGTCGCTTGTCTATCATCTTGAAAACGCAAAAGCGCACGGCGTTACACGAGCCGAAATTGCCGCAATTGTTACTCACGTAGGATTTTATGTAGGCTGGCCGAAGGCTTGGGCGGTGTTCCGCATGGCAAAAGACATCTGGAAAGACGAGGAACTTTCCGAAAAGGACAAGTATCAGAACACTATCCTGTTCCCGATAGGCGCGCCTAATGACGGCTTTGCAAAGTTTTTTATCGGTCAAAGCTACTTAGCGCCCATTTCAAAAGAGCAGGTCGGCATTTTCAACGTGACTTTCGAGCCCAAATGTCGCAACAACTGGCACATTCACCATGCCGATAAAGGCGGCGGACAGATACTCATCTGCATTGGCGGCAGAGGCTATTATCAGGAATGGGGCAGGGAAGCGGTCGAAATGAATGTCGGTGACTGCATCAACATTCCTGCCGGTGTAAAGCATTGGCACGGCGCCGCGCCCGACAGCTGGTTCTCTCACCTTGCAGTAGAAGTGCCGGGAGAGAATACCTCTAACGAGTGGCTCGAGCCTGTTGACGACAGTCAGTATGGCATTTTGAAGTAATATTGCAGTATACATAAATATATAAGCCGGACAAATAACTGTCCGGCTTTTTGTACTCATTTTTTCTCTGATAACTGTTCTTTGTATGCCGTGGGTGATATGCCGCCGTGCTTTCTGAATACCGTGCTGAAATACCCCGGGTCGTGAAATCCGCAGCGAGAGGCAGCTTCGGCAACAGTGCAGCCCTCACGCAGCAGCCGCGCAGCCTCTTCAAGACGTCTGTTTGTCAGAAAATCGTTCGGGCGCATATTAAGCGTGCTTTTGAAAAGCCTGCAAAAATGCTGCGGCGTAACGCCGATAAGCTTAGCAAGATAACTCATCGGAATGTCCTGCGCAAAATTATCGCTCATGTATTTCAGCGCAGGGAAAAGCGTTGAAAGATTGCGGCTTTTCGCCTTGTCTTCATCAGTCGTTACAAGCCTGCGTAGCGCCAGAACATACTCATAAAGCAGCCCAGAGCAGGTGTAGCCGCTGTAAACAATGTCAGTCCTTTGCGATTCAAACATTCTTTCAAACAGCTTTTCGGCTTCGGCGGTGTTGTCGCCGGCGATCACCATAGGCTGAGCAAATCCCAGCATTTCAAGTGTTTCGTCACAGCTGCCGCCGTCAAAGCATACCCACCGCACCTCCCACATCTTATCTTTCGGGTAGTATTCGTGCGCAACATTTTTTGGCAGAAAAACAAAACTTTTCGGGGCAATATCAAAACTCTTTTCGCCGCAGATAAGCACACCCTCACCATCGGCGCAAAAAAGTATCTGATGCCACATATAGCCTCCGGGGCGGCACACGCGCTTTTGAAAACTGCTGCCGCCTATACCAGTCAAATGAAACGGCAGCTTTGCCAGCGGCGGATCATATGGATAAATGCTTGTTTCAAGTTTCACATTTTTCACCTCATTTTTAATATAACAGAAAGTCTCGCCAAAGTCAAGCATATCTGCAAAATTATCTTTCTGTATGCTTTTTTAGTAACGAATTTGCTATTGCTTATAAGGATATATTTAAAATTTGAACATTGCAAGCCTTGGCGTTCTTCAATATTTAATATTGAAATAATGAACATATTATGCTAAAATTAAAGTATAAAA
>CANRIA010000016.1 GCA_947630555.1 uncultured Clostridia bacterium | reverse complement strand
AAGGTGGGTAGTTTAACCACCGCAGACCGTCAAAGCCCGTGTGAGCGATTTGTGGGTTTCTGTGGGCGAGACGGTGACGGTTAAACCAATTTGCGTGACGGCAAGTCTGCGGATATAATCGACGGAGAGAATGAGGTGATTGCACCACTCGCACCGTAGCGCGCAGAAATGCGCCAAGTTCGGTTTTGTGGCTGAGGTCGGGTAGTTAACCGCCTACGACCGTTCAAGCCCGTGTGAGCGATTTGTCGGCTTCTGTGGGCGAGGCGTTGAAAAATATTTAGAACGAGGGTGATGAAAATGGAATAGGAAATGTTAGAAAGCTCGGTTGCGGTTCTCGCGCAGTTGGAATAGAGCTTAGAAATTTGCGATTGCAACCAAAGTACGGTGCGCCGTTGCAGGAACTTTGTCACTGTGCAAATCGACCAAAAGGCGCAATTGGGTTCAGCTAGGTCTGCGCCGCGGTTTGGAGTTTTGCGGTTCTGCTTGCAGAATTGAGGTCTGTGACCTCAAAGCAAAACTCGGTGGCGGACAATCTGCACAAAAGGTCATATCAAATGGCGTGTCCGCCATTTTGCAAGTTAAAGCGGCGGTGTCGCCGCGCTCACTTCGGACGGCAAAGCCGACCGTTTATCGCGAATAATCGAGGGTCTTGTGCAAGATAAAAAAGGGGCCGTAAATACAAAATCGCAGGAAATGAGGTGTCGTAAGATGTGAATAATGCGAAATTTGGACGATTCTATGGGAGTTGTACCCAGCGCTATTCCGAAAGAATGAGCGATGTGGAAGATGATTATGATGAATAACAAGGATATCGCGTTTCGGTATACCCTTTAACGGGGTACACCGCAGGCTGATGTCAGTTTTACTGACGGCAGGTAATGCTAGATATCGTCAAAGGAGTGTACAAAACGGACAACACTTGCATACACCGATGATACCCCGAAACGGGGAGTCATCTAAAAAGAAAGGACTGAGCAAAAAATGAACAACATTATCTTCAAAAAAGAAAATACATATTAAAAAGGAGAGCGATAACATAATGACTGAAAAGACAAAAGATAGTGAATACACAGTAGAAACATTACTCTACACAGAAATGCAGGCGGAGATAGACGGCATGAGGTTTGAGGTGAACATATACTTCCCGAAAGAAAATGCCGAAACTGTTTCGGACAAGCTGAGGTATCTGGCACAGGGAGAAAGTTAACAAAAAGTTTTCTGGATATTCAGACCGGATAGTGATATGCTTGTGGTAGTCCTATTCGGTTTGATCCAAGACAGTCTTGTTCGGAAACGGAGGAATATTATGATAGGATCAGATACGAATAACAACAATTTAATAACTGCGCTGTATTGCAGACTTTCGGTCGAGGATATGCGCATGGGTGAGTCGATGTCGATAGAGAATCAGCGGTTGATGCTTACAGACTACGCACAGCAGCACGGGTTCAAAAACACAAAGCTGTACATAGACGACGGCTACAGCGGAACTAACAACAACCGTCCTGCATACGTTGAGATGCTGAATGACATCTACGACGACAAGATAGGAACGGTAATTGTTAAAGACCAGAGCCGACTTTCTCGCGATCACCTTGAAAGCGACAAGCTGATGGAACTGGTGTTCCCTACATACAACGTGCGCTTCATAGCTATAACCGATGGAGTAGACAGCGTGAACGGCTTCAACGATATGACCACTATGCGAAACTGGTTCAACGATTTTTATGCTCGTGATACTTCTAAAAAAATACGGGCGGTACAGAGAGCCAAAGGCGAGAGAGGTGAACGAGTAGGAAGCACCATACCGTACGGATACATGAAAGATCCTGACGGTTCAAAGAAGCTGATACCCGACCCTGAGACTGCGCCGATAGTAAGACGGATATTCGAGATGTGCGCAAGCGGTTTGGGAACGAGCAAAATATGCGACACGCTGTCTGGCGAACGGGTAGTATGCCCTAGTGTATATGCTTTCAGAAAGACAGGCTGCCGATCGGGTTCTCCAAGCCTTGACAGACCGTATCACTGGAGTCAGACAACGGTGCGCAAGATGCTTTCAAATCAGGAATACTGCGGCGACACTGTAAACTTCAAAACATACAGTAAGTCAAACAAATTGAAAAAGCGCCTTGCAAATGCTCCGGAGAACATTCTCATATTCAAGAACACGCATGAGGCTATTATTGACAGAAAGACTTTTGATGTAGTACAGAAGCACTACGAGGGAAGAAAGAGACCTGACAAAATAATGGGAAAGGTAGACAAATATGCAGGGTATCTATACTGCGGAGAATGTGGGTCGAGGCTATATCTAAGGCAAGGGCGAAGCATTGACCCTGCGACTAACAACTACTCATGTTCGGGTCACAGCAAGCGCATGACAGACTGCACTGCACATTACATTCGTGCGGTAGTTCTTGACGAGATAGTGCTTGCGGCTTTGAGGAAAGTAACTGCATACGCCAGAGAACACGCAGATGAGTTTTATGCGAAAGTCATGTCAAACGGTGAAACTGAAGCTAAGAAACGCTTAAAAGAATCTGAACGGCTGAGAGCGAAATACAATTCAAGGCTAAGTCAGCTAGACAGCATTATACGCACTCTATATGAGGACAGGGTGATAGGCAGGATAACGCCTGAGAGGTACGATCAGCTTTCCACAGTTTACGAGAACGAGCAGGCAGACATAAAGGCAAAACTTTCGGAGCTTGAAGAACGGATAGACATATCAAGGCTGAGAGAAGAATGCGTGAATGAATTCATAGCGAAGGCGAAAGAATACGTTGAGATGCAAACGGTAACTCCTGAGCTGATGAGGGTATTCATCAGGCGTATCGATGTATGGGAGAAAGAGGTCAAATACTCACGAACCTGCGGCAACCGCATTGACATATGTTTTACATTCCTGCCAGAAGCATTGACAACGATCAAAGGCGAGTGCATTGAGCTGCTGCCTGCAAACGCCGCAAAAACGCAAAACCCGGAAGGATGACCTTCCGGGTTGCAGAATAAATTTAATTTTCCCTTAAGGGTGGCGAGGAAAGCGTGAGCAGGGATATTTTTTGTACACTTACTATCCTTTGTTTTGAGAAGCCACCAGGCTCTCTCCGCAGTATATCTCGCGAAGCTTCGGCTTTTCTATCTTGCCTGTGGCGTTGCGCGGAATAGCAGCAAATATAAACTTGTGCGGTCTTTTGTATCGCGGCAAGCCGTTGCAGAATTTCTCCATTTCTTCTTCGGTGCACTCACAGCCCGGCTTTATCTCAACTATCGCGGCGGCAATTTCACCAAGGCGCTTGTCCGGCAGACCTATAACAGCAACATCTTTCACCTTGTCACTCCGGCGGATAAAATCCTCTATCTGCACGGGGTAAAGGTTCTCGCCGCCCGAAATAATAACGTCCTTTTTGCGGTCAACAAGGAAAATAAACCCGTCCTCGTCTTCCTGCGCCATGTCGCCCGTGAGCAGCCAGCCGTCTTTCAGCACTTCACCGGTCGCCTTTTCGTCGTTGAAATAACATTCCATAACGCCGGGGCCTTTCACACACAGTTCGCCTACCTTGCCGCGCTCAACGGTGTTGCCGTTTTCATCAATTATCTTCGTCTGCCAGCCGTAGCCTGCCTTGCCTATCGCACCTACTTTATGTACGTTCTCAACGCCCAGATGCACACAGCCGGGGCCTATCGACTCACTAAGCCCGTAATTCGTGTCATACTGATGATGCGGGAACTTCGACAGCCAGCGCGTTATAAGGCTCGGCGGAACAGGCTGCGCGCCTATGTGCATAAGCCTCCACTGCGAAAGCTCGTATTTGCTCAGATCAATGTCGCCCCTGTCAATGGCATCAAGAATATCCTGCGCCCACGGCACCAAAAGCCATACTATCGTGCATTTTTCTTTCGAGACCGTTTCAATTATCATCTCAGGCTTAACACCGCGCAGCAAAACCGACTTCGCCCCAACAAGGAACGACCCGAACCAGTGCATCTTCGCGCCCGTGTGGTAAAGCGGCGGTATGCAAAGGAATACGTCGTCTTTCGTCTGCCCGTGGTGATTCTGCTCCACCTCGCACGACTGCATAAGACTTCTGTGCTTGTGCAGAATTGCCTTCGGAAAACCCGTCGTGCCCGATGAAAAATATATCGCCGCATAGTCATCGTCCGTCAGCTTTATGTCAGGCGAAATACTCGAGCAGTTCGCAACAAGCTGGTCGTAATCCTCCGCAAAAGAGGGGCACGCGCTGTCAACACCTCCGCCAACATAAAACAGCAGACGGTTCTTTATAATGTCGTCAGCTATCTCCTCTACCCTGCCTATAAACGCAGGCCCGAACACCAGCACATCGCACTGCGCCAGGTCAAGGCAGTATTTTATCTCATCACTCGTGTACCTGAAATTCAGCGGCACCGCCAGCGCACCCGTCTTCAGCACACCAAAATAAATGGGCAGCCATTCAAGGCAGTTCATCAGCAAAATGCCTACTTTATCACCCTTTTTTATGCCGCGGCTTAAAAGCAGATTTGCAAAGCGGTTCGCCTTTTCGTTGAATACTCCCCACGTTATCTCGCGGCGGTAGTGGCAAAATTCGCCCGGCTCAATAAGCTCATATTCGCGCCATGTCACGCGCCTTTTTTCCTGAATTTCGGGGTTTACCTCCACAAGAGCAATGTCACCGCCAAACTGCGCCGCGTTGCGTTCAAGTATCTCGGTAATGGGCATAAAAATTTCTCCTTTATTTTTTGTATTTTATGTATTTAAAGATTTAAAGTTTTCAAACTTTTACACTTTATATTATGACACTTTTTTCGCCGCTTGTCAAGATGTAAATTTTCTTGAAAGAAATACTTGACAACCGCACCGCAGTATGTTATAATATATACATAGTTGCACCTGACACCGAAATTTTTATTGAGGTGAAAGCGGCAAACAGTTAATATTGCGACTAACCGTAATTAACCGCTTGCGGTTCAGCCGGTACACAAAGACTGCCTTTGCCCCTTGTGGGTGAGGGCAGTCTTAAATTTTGTATTTTTTGAAAGGAAATATCATGGACAGCATAGAAAACAGAGTTGCCATTATAGGCATAATAGTCGAAAAAAGTGACAGCGTAGAAGCCTTAAATGCCATTTTGCACGAGTACAGCAGTTATATGATAGGAAGAATGGGCATACCCTATCACGAGCTGGGTATAAATATAATCAGCGTTGCAGTAAACGCACCGCAGAGCGTGATAAGCGCGCTCTCTGGCAAAATAGGCAGGCTTGACGGCGTTTCAGCAAAGGCTGCATATTCAAACGTAACATCAAAAAACGGAGCGCGTACAGATGAGTAAAAACAGGCGAAAAATAGGCGTTTTAGCCGCACTTCTGCTTGTCGTGCTGCCGATAATCATATCAGTAGCCGCCCTTTGCATAGGCAGAATTAGCTACTCACCGAGCGAGATAATTTCCGCTCTGCGCGACGGCATTGCAGGCAAAGAACTAAAAGGCGCGGCACTTGTCGTGTGGAATATACGCCTGCCCAGAATTTTGCTTGCGCTTCTTTGCGGCGCAGGGCTGTCGGTCGCGGGAGCGGCGTTTCAAAGCCTGTTTTCAAACCCCTTGGCTACCCCCGATACTTTGGGAGTTGCATCAGGCACATCATTCGGCGCGGCAGTCGCAATGCTGCTGGGGTCTGGCATGATAGGCATTCAGCTGACAGCATTTGCAGGCGGCATTTTAGCCGTTGTGCTCACCTGGCTGGCAGCAAGCGGCAAAGGCGGCAGAAGCGGTCTTAATTCGGTAGTCCTCGCAGGAATAATGATAGGTTCGCTCTTTTCCGCACTGGTGTCGCTCGTCAAATTCGTCGCCGATACCGAAACACAGCTGCCTGCCATAACCTACTGGCTAATGGGCAGCCTTTCGGGCGCAGGCTATAAGTCGCTCGCCCTCGGCGCACCCGTTATTATAATAGGTATTGCAGTGCTTTTCGCTCTGCGCTGGAAGCTCAATATCCTCCCACTTTCGCAGGACGAAGCAGTTTCGCTCGGCGCAAATATCCGCCTTTTGCGTATAGTTACAATTGTGTGCGCCACCGCCGTTACCGCATCGTGCGTTTCAATGTGCGGTCAGGTCGGCTGGGTAGGGCTGCTTATACCACACATCTGCCGCATGGCTTTTGGCAGCGACCACCGCAATATCCTGCCTGCCTCAATATGTATAGGCGCAGCGTTTATGGTAGTGGTAGATACTTTGGCAAGAAGCATTTCAGCCGCGCAAATACCCATTTCTGTGCTTACCGCAATAATAGGCGCGCCGTTTTTCATACTGCTTATGCGCCGCAGCGGAGGTGAAAGCCTGTGACTATAGAAGTTAAAAACGGCAGTTTTGCATACGATAAACAGGGCGATAAAATGCTCTTTTCAGGCGTTGAATTTTCAGCCTCCGACGGCGATCTGGTAGCAGTTTTAGGGCCCAACGGCGCAGGTAAAACAACGTTCCTTCGCTGTATTATGGGTATGCTGAAATGGCGAGAAGGCGCAAGCTTTATTGACGGCGAAAGAATTGACAAAATGCCGCCGCGCAGCCTTTGGCAAAAGCTTGCGTATGTTCCGCAGGCAAGAGGCGTTTCTCCAAATTCTACCGTGTTCGATATGGTGCTGCTGGGCAGAAACAGCCGCATAGGCGCATTTTCTCAGCCGAGTAAAGAGGACATTAAATGTACAGAAGAAATTTTGCAGCAGCTTAAAATATCGCACCTTTCGCAAAAAAGCTGTCGGCAGATAAGCGGCGGCGAGCTTCAGATGACACTTATCGCACGCGCACTGGCAAGTCAGCCTAAGATACTTATTTTAGATGAGCCCGAATCAAACCTTGATTTTCGCAACCAGCTTATCGTGCTTGATATTCTTTCAAAACTCGCAAGCAGCGGCATGATATGTATTTTTAATACGCACTACCCCGAGCACGCCCTGGGCAGAGCAAACCGCTCTTTGATACTCTCGCAGGGCGGCAGCGTTTTCGGCAATACCGCTGAAACGGTTACAGAAAGCGCCATTTCAAAGGCTTTCGGCGTGCGTGCAGTCATCACCGAAGCAGAGACCAAAAGCAACACCTTCCGAACGGTCATTCCTATAGAGCTCAGCGACGGCAGCGAAAATGTCCAAAACAAAAGCTCTATAGCAGTCGTGTCAATAATAATCAAAGATCGCTCACAAGCGGAAAAAGTCAACAAAATACTGCATAAATACAGCTCGTATACCATAGGCAGAATGGGTCTTCCCTACCGCAAGGGCGGCGAGGAAACCAACATAATAAATTTAAGCCTTGATGCCCCCGACAGCGAAGTTGCCGCATTGGTCTCGCAACTTTCACTTCTCGGCGGCGTTTCGGCAAAAGCTACCTATGCGCAGTAAAATATAACGAATAATGGAGTGTTTCATATGCTTAAAATAGCAGTTTACGGAAAAGGCGGCATCGGCAAATCTACCACCGTTTCAAATGTCGCAGTCGCAATGGCGCAAAAGGGGCTTAAGGTCATGCAGATAGGCTGCGACCCCAAAGCCGACTCAACAATGCTCCTGCGCGGCGAAAAAGATATTCCCACCGTGCTCGGGCTGGTTAGGGAGCATAAAAACGACTTTGCGCTGAAGCAAATGGCGGCGGAAGGCGAGGGCGGCGTTATATGTGTCGAGGCAGGCGGCCCTACCCCGGGCATGGGCTGCGCAGGCAGGGGCATTATCGCGGCTCTTGAAAAGCTGGAGGAGAAAGGCGCATATGAAAAGTTCGCGCCCGATGTCGTGCTTTACGATGTCCTCGGAGACGTCGTGTGCGGCGGCTTTTCAATGCCCATGCGCTCAGGCTATGCCGATGCGGTTTTCATCGTAACATCGGGCGAAAACATGGCTCTGCACGCAGCCGAAAACATCGCCGCAGCTATCGAAAACTTCCGCGGCAGGGGCTATGCGCGCCTCGGCGGCGTTATACTTAATAGGCGCAATGTTAAAAACGAGTATGAGAAGGTCGCGCAGATGTGTAAAAAAGCGGACACTAAAATTGTCGGCGATCTGCCCCGAAGCGATATTGTTACCGAAGCCGAGGAACTTTGCCGCACAGTGGTTTCAGCCTTCCCCGAGAGCGAAATGGCAAAGTGCTATCGCGCTCTGGCTGATAATCTTCTCGCTGAATGTAGTTTATAATGCTGCTTACGCAGCAAGCCTGCGGAGCAGAATTAGTGAATAGTGAATATTGAATAACGAATAGTTAATAGATAATGTGCGGCTTACGCCGCGTATTTTAAATTCTTGACAAGGATTACAACTTTTGAGGTTAAACGCACTCGCTGAGAAATTACATTTCAGATACGCGCTATTTAAACTAAACGCGCTATGCAAAAGAATTACGGTTTTCAGCGGTTCGCAGAACCGCGCCAAAATCGGCGACCCCATAATGTCGCCGAAGTAATTCTTTCATCGTGGCTTGGAGGCTAAAGCCGACAAGACACTGCGCTCCTGCGCGCTGCGAAAGCAGCAACCTAAAAATGTTTGACCTAAAACTTTCAGTTTCTTGACAAGCTTCCCCAACCCATAAAAAATCACCCTAGGAGGTTTCACCATGCTTATACGAATCGGCGGAAAACAAGACGACAGCGGCGCGCGTGTGAAAATATCCGCAGCCGCCTACCCTGCCCCCTTCAAAAGCGGTCTCGAGTACAGCTGCGCCGCGCGCGGTACATGGAACATAGTCCACACAGGCTTTTTGCTGCCACAGTCGCACGAAATTTTCATCTGCGCTATGGGCTGCCTGCGAGGCGTGGTTCTCACCGCAGCCGAAATGGGCTTCTCTCACCGCTTTTCAACGATCGAGATAAAAGAAAACGACGTCTACGAGGGCACCATGGAGGACATGATAACAGACGGCGTATCGCAGATACTTGACAGCCTTGACTACACCCCTCGCGCAGTGCTGGTCTATACCAGCTGCATACACCACTTTGTCGGCTGCGATATTCAGCTGTGCTTTTCTATCCTGCGCAAACGCTATCCGCATATCGATTTCGCCGACTGCTATATGGATCCCATCATGCGCAAAAGCGGTCTTAACCCCGACCAAACCATGCGGCGGCAGCTTTACAGCCTTATAAAGCCTTGCGAGAAAAACGCCAAAATGCTCAACATCATCGGCAGCGATCTGAAGATCGACACCGACTGCGAACTTTTCGATATAGCCAAAGAAAGCGGCACGCACATCTCTCAAATTCAGGACTTTGACACCTACGAGGGCTATCAGTCAATGGGACAGGCGTTTGCGAATATTTATGTTGACCTTTCCGCAAAAGCAGCCGCAGAAGCGCTTGAAAAACGCCTTGACCAAAAGGCTCTCTACCTGCCGCTGAGCTACGATTATGACGAAATATCCGCCACACTGAATACCCTTCGCACCCTTCTTGACCTGCCCGAAAAAGACTATAAGGCAGAGCGCGAAAAGTGCGATAAAGCAATAGAAACCGTCCGTCAGACTCTCGGCGGCGCACCCGTAGAGATAGACTACACCGCCACACCTCGTCCGCTCTCGCTTGCGCGTTTTCTGCTTACGCACGGCATTAACGTAACAAGACTTTACTGCGATAGCTTCTCAGCCGCCGAAAAAGGCGACCTTGAATTTTTGCAGAAAAACTACCCGAATTTAGACGTCTTCGCCACCGTGCAGGTAAAAATGCGCGAATTAGACCGCTGCCGCAGCTGCAAAACTTTGTCAATAGGTCAAAAAGCCGCCTACTTCGCTTCTTCTCCGTATTTTGTCAATATAGTGCAGGGCGGCGGAATGTACGGCTACAGCGGCATATTAAAACTCTGCGGCATGATAACAGATTCATGGCAGCATGAAAAAGGCACGAAAAATCTTATACAAATAAAAGGAATGGGGTGCAATTGCCATGGCGTATGCTGAACAAATAGCTCGGTCAATTTCCACCTATGCCTCCGATTCTTCAGGCGTGTGCAGCGCACTTTTCGAGCTCGGCGGCATGGTCGTCATGCACGATGCCTCGGGCTGCAACTCCACCTACTCCACCCACGACGAGCCGCGTTGGTACGACTTCGACAGTTTCATTTTCATCTCGGGGCTGACGGAACACGAGGCAATAATGGGCGACGACGAAAAACTCATCAGCGACGTTACCGATGCCGCCAAACAGCTCTCGCCCAGCTTCATCGCCATCGCAGGCACGCCCATTCCGATGATGACGGGCACCGATTTCGCCGCAGTCGCAAAGGAGATAGAGCGCCGCACCGCCCTGCCCACCTTCGGCTTTGCCACCAACGGCATGAATACCTACGTTTCGGGTGTTGAAATGGCTTACGCCTCCCTCGCGGAGCGGTTCGCCCACCACATGAAGAAACGTGAAAAAACCAAAGAGCCGTCTATAAACATTCTCGGCGCAACACCGCTTGATTTTTCAGGTGCGGACTGTTATACCCAAATTCGCAGTATGCGCACAATGCTGAATGAAAGCGGCATAAAAGTCCAAAGCGTTTGGGCAATGGGCGATAGCCTGCATAACATCATGTGCTCGTCAGCCGCGTGGGCGAATCTTGTAGTATCATATGGTGGTCTTAAAGCCGCAAAAATAATGCAGCAAGAATACGGTATTCCATACGTTGTCGGCAGACCGATAAAAGGTCTTAACGAGGCAATTATTTCTTCCCTCCGCCAAAGCTTTAAAGACGGCGAAAGCCGCATAGCGTATGAAAAAAACACGCGTACCGATAAGAAAATTCTGCTCATCGGCGAGGGCGTAACCAGCGAGAGCCTTGCCGGCGTTCTCGGCGCAGATGCCGCCATTCCTACCGAGTTTGACAAAGAGCTTTTAAGAAGCGGCACACTTATAAGCGGCGAAGAAAATCTGCGTAACTTAGTAAGAAACTATGATGTACTGATAGCCGATCCGCTCTACAGACCGATCGCACAAAACTGTACAAACTTTATCCCACTGCCGCACGAAGGCTTTTCGGGCAGAATGTTCAGCGCCCAAGCCCCCGATTTAGTCACCAAAATACCATTCAATATATAACAGGAGTGAAAAACATGAAAACAAACATCATCACAAAACTTAAAAAAGCTCTGGCAGGTGCGCTTTGTGCAGCGATCTGCCTGTCGGCAGCAGCCTGCGGAGCAAATGACTCTTCACAGTCTGCCACGGATTCCGAAAATGCATCTTCGCAAACCACTACAGATGCAAACAGTGAAACCACACAGAGCAGCGAAGACACCGACACCATAACCATAACCGACCACGCAGGCAACACTGTAACGCTCCCTAAAAAGATAGAGCGCATAGTCGTTGCCGACATATACCCCCTGCCCTCGGTGCTTTCTGTATTTTTTGACAGCGCCGACAAACTGGTCGGTATAGCACAGCCCAGCATGACAGCCGCACAAAACAGCCTTCTCAGCGAACTGTATCCCGAAATACTAAACGCTGAAACAGGCTTTATAGACGGCACAACAATAAATATAGAAGAAGTGATAAAACTAGAGCCCGATGTTGTTTTCTACAGCGCCGGGAGCGAGGGCATAAAAGAGGAGCTTGACAAAGCAAACATTCCCGGCGTTGCGGTTTCTGCTGCAAAATGGCAGTATAACGCCATTGAAACGCTCGATAACTGGATAGCCCTGCTCAGCGAGATATTCCCCGAAAATGACAAAGCCGAAATAACCAAGCAGTACAGCGCCGAGATCTACGACATGGTTCAGCAGCGCGTTAAAGACCTCCCCGAAAGCGAAAAAGAAAGAGTTTTCTTCCTCTTTCAGTATAGCGAGAGCAGCATAACCACCTCCGGCAAGCTGTTTTTCGGTCAGTGGTGGGCTGATGCCATAGGCGCGGTAAACGTCGGCGAAGAAATGGAAACTTCCAATTCCACAGCAGTCGACCTCGAGCAGGTCTACGCGTGGGATCCTTCAATGATATTTATAACCAACTTCAACTCCGCCCAGCCCGACGACCTATATAAAAACACTGTCGGCGCGTTTGACTGGTCGGGCATTTCAGCGGTAAAAAATAAGCAGGTCTACAAAATGCCGCTGGGTATGTACCGCTCCTACACCGCAGGCATAGACACCCCTATAACGCTGATGTGGCTTGCTAAAACCGCCTACCCCGACCTGTTTGAAGATATTGACATCACGCAGGAGACCAAAGACTACTACAAAGAGCTTTTTGGCATTGACCTTACCGACGAGCAGGCAGAGAAAATATTCGCGCCCGTATCGCAGGCAAGCGCATTTTAAATAGGGCTCATGAAAAAACACCGAAGCTTTATAATACTCGCCGCCGTAACACTGCTTTTGCTTTTGCTTAGCGGCGCGGCGGCGTATTATTCATATAACAGAAAAAACACCGGTAAGATCGCATATATCTATCAAGACGACAACCTGCTGTATACAATTGATTTAAACGCAGTCGAGCAGCCGTATACCATAGAAATTTCCTGTGAGGAAGGTACTAATACAGTAGAAGTCCACAGCGGCAAAATAGGCGTTGTTTCCGCCGACTGCCCCGACAAGACCTGCGTAAAAACAGGCTTTATCGGCGATGGAGTGATGCCTGTTATCTGCGTGCCCCATGGGCTTATGATAGTCGTCCGTGACGAGAGCGGAGGTGCTGTAGATGCGCAGGTTTAGCTTTAACAGCAAAACACAAAGGCTGTGCGTTCTCGCACTCATGTCCGCATTTGCGCTGATAATTTTCACTATCGAGGCGCAAATACCCCTGCCCATAGCCGTGCCGGGGCTTAAACTCGGGCTTTCAAACGTCATAACGCTTTATATGCTCTGCACCTTTTCACCCCTTGATGCTCTCGCAGTTTTGGCGGTGCGAATATTGCTCGGCAGTATTTTCGCAGGGCAGGCGGTTTCATTTTTCTACTCGCTGTGCGGCGGCGCGCTGGCGTTTGCGGCAATGGCAGTATTTCTGCGCCTGTCGCGCTATCAAAACGTATGGTTCGCAGGGGTGCTGGGAGCAGTGCTTCACGGCGTGGGTCAGCTGTGCGCCGCGGCGGTTCTTTACCGCTCTGCGTATGTGTTTACCTATCTCGCCGTGCTCACGTTCTTTTCGGTGTTCACAGGTCTGCTCACAGGCATAACAGCACAGCTTCTTGCAAACAGGAATAAAGATACCTAAAAAATTATTGCTGATGTATTTACAAAAGCAATAAAATGTTGTATAATATAATAAAGGAGTGTGATAATATGTCTGCTAAAAATGCTAATAATGCTAAAAATGATACAAATATGATGATACGTACAAATTCCAAAGTTAAAAAAGCCGCACAGGAGGTCTTTTCAGCCCTCGGCGTAGATATGAGCACGGCTGTGAATATATTTTTGCGGCAGGCTATCTATTCAAGGGGCTTTCCGTTTGAAGTACGCCTCAGCGCGCTGAATGACGAAACCTTGAAAGCCATAGCAGAGGGTGAGAGTATGCTTACCGACCCCACCGCGCCGCGCTTTTCAACTGTCGAAGCGCTTTTTGAGGATCTTGATGCCCAATGAAGTACGAGATACAACGAACCAAAAGTTTTGTAAAAGACTACAAACTTGCCGTCAAGCGAGGGTGCAATATCGGCAAACTAAAGAAAGTTATCGAGCTGCTTGCAAGCGGCGAAAGCCTGCCGAAAGAATACCGCGACCATGCGCTTGTAAACTCGCGTGAATACAAAGACGTCAGAGAATGTCACATCGAACCCGACTGGCTTTTGGTGTATCGCATAACCGAAGATGTCCTTGTACTCACTCTTTTAAGAACAGGCACCCACAGCGACCTGTTCAGATAACAAAAAAGCCACGGAAATTTTACGATGGCTTTTTCATTTCCCCTTAATATTCATATAAACAGAACTGTGTCACCGTGACACTGACACAAAAATAAATTACAAAAACGCTTGACACCATATATGACACCGTGGTATAATATATATGGAGGGATAAAGGTGTCAAAATGGGATAAGCTATTGAATAAGATCTGCTCACTGTCATCAGATGTGCGGTTTAACGAACTTAAAAAAATTCTTGAAAGCTACGGTTACACAATGTATGCCCCGTCGGGTGGCAGCAGCCACTATACTTTTCGTAAGACGGGGCGAAACCCTATTACCATTCCGAAGCACGAACCTATAAAAAAGGTCTATGTGCGCATGGTCAAAGAGATCATAGAAAACGAGGAGGAAATGTCATGAAAACCTTAGAAGAATACTTAAAACTTCCGTACAAAATAGAAATAATACCCGATGCAGATGAGGGTGGCTATGTTATCTCCTATCCCGAACTGCCCGGCTGCCTGACCTGCGCCGAAACTTTGCAGGCTGCGTTTGAAAACGCTGAACAAGCCAAAAGAGAATGGCTTATAGCGGCTATTGAGAGCAATACAAATATACCCGAACCTGTGTCGGACGACAGCTATTCGGGGCAATTCAAACTGCGCATACCTAAATCGCTGCATCACAGCTTATCAGAGCACGCCAAGCAAGAGGGTATAAGCATGAACCAATACTGTATGTATCTTCTTAGCAAGTTTGATGCCGTTAGATGATCTTTCCGCACATTTGTATAACATACACAACTGCACAACAAAAAAGCCACGGAAATTTCCATGGCTTTTATTTTTTGCGTACCTGCTATTCTGTTCGCAGTGCAATAACAGGGTCTTTCTTCGCCGCAAAGCGAGAGGGTATAAGCCCTGCAATAAGCGTAAGCAGCATAGATATTATCACAAGCGCCGCACCGCCAACAAACGGCAGTTTTGAAAGTCCGCTGATGTCGGTAATGTGCTTTATTATGATGTTTATCGGAATGTTGAGAAGCACCGTGACTATTATGCCTATCGCGCCCGCGCCGAAGCCCACTATAAGCGTTTCTGCGTTGAATACGCGCGAGATGTCTTTCTTCGATGCACCTATCGCACGCAGTATGCCAATTTCTTTCGTCCTCTCCAGAACAGAGATGTAGGTGATTATGCCTATCATTATCGAGGAAACTATCAGAGAAATAGCCACAAACGCAATAAGAATGTAGCTTATCGCATTTATGATAGTCGTAACACTGCTCATCAGCAAGCCGATGTAGTCGGTGTAAACTATCTCGTTCTCCTCGCCTACCTCATCATTGTAGCCGCTTATCTTGTCTGTAATAGTCTCTTTCGATTCAAAATCCTTCGGGTAGATGAGTATGCTCGAGGGCTCGCTCAAGTCCGCAACACCCATTAAAGACAGGTTTCCGTCATAAGTCGCATTCGTCTGAAATTGCTCGCCCGACATCTCCACTATCTGCTGTAGGGTCATTCCCATAGCTTCCATTTGTTCAATAGATTGCTCTATCTGCGCGCGCTGATCTTCGGGCAGTGTCGCAAGATATTCCTGAAGCATTTCTTCGGTAAATTCGCCGCCTTCAAACTTCATACCCGTGAAAACGTCAGTCTCAGGGTCAGCCTGCTGTTCTTTAACTATCTCGCTCTCGTTTACCTTTGTAATAAGCCTATCCATAAGTTCGCCGCGGTAGCCTATAACACCTGCCGCCGATGTAGCAACTGCCTCTTCGTTCGGCTTTATAATACCAACAACTTTAATAGTCTCGCAGTCGCCCAGCTTGCTTAAAATATATGCATCATCTTTCGATTTATCTACCCACCTGCCGTTTTCCTTGGCAAAGTAGTCGGTGTTCACCATCAGCTTGAATTCCAACCCCAGTATGTCGTCAAAGCTGTAAGATACCTGCTCAATATCCTGCTTTTCAATAGGCTTGCCTGCCATGGCATCTTTAAGCATCTGTTCTATCTCAGAAAAATCTTTAAGACCCAGCGCATACAAAGCCGTGTCAGCAACGCCGTTGTTCTCATCAACAATGAAAACTACCTCGTTGTAATTTTCGGGCATTCTTCCTGCCAGAACATCATACTGATTAGCAAGCAGTTCGTCATTGTCAAGCATCTGTGTCCATACACCCATCTGCGACATAGTCGAAGAATATATCGAACTTGTGTTGCTTTCCATGTTGAAAGAAAGTCCCATAGCCGCATACATATCTTCAAAAAGCGTGGTAGGGTTCACCTTTACAAGCCCGTTTGATGTGTCGGCATTGTATATGTTCATCGGCGTTGTGTACCTGTACTGAATGTCTGTAACAAGCTCGTCAAATCCGTTTTCATCGCTCTCCAAAAACGTCTTGAAATCTTTAAGATTGTTCGTTATTACTTGACTCATCATAGTGTTCATCATCGTGAACATCATATCGTTTGAGTATATCCTGTCTTCCTCGCGTTCCTGCTGAACAGGTGCATCACCTGCCGCCGTCCGGAACATATCCGTGTAGTCAATAGTCTGCGCATCTATCTGAAGCGGATAGCTCGAAAGCGTGTCCTCCTGCACCCTGTCAATGTAAGACTGCACACCGTGCGACAGCGAAAGTATCAAAGCAATGCCTATAATTCCTATGCTTCCTGCGAAAGATGTCAGAAACGTCCTGCCCTTTTTAGTCATAAGGTTGTTAAGACTTAGCGACATAGCCGTAAAGAACGACATCGAAGTCTTCTTCGGCTTGGGAGCATTTTTAGCCGCTTCTTCCTCTTTAAGTGCCTGCTGTTCGTCAATAGTAAATGGCTGAGAATCGCTCGTTATCTTGCCGTCAAGCAGTCTTATCGTCCTCGTCGCGTATTTCTCAGCAAGCTCGGGGTTGTGCGTTACCATTATAATAAGCTTGTCTTTCGAGATCTCTTTGAGTATCTCCATAATAGCCACGCTCGTCTCCGAGTCCAGCGCACCCGTCGGCTCGTCAGCCAGCAGAATGTCAGGGTCGTTTACAAGCGCACGCGCAATAGCAACCCTCTGCATCTGTCCGCCCGACATTTGGTTAGGCTTTTTGTTTATCTGGTCGCCCAGACCAACTTTTTTCAAAGCATCAATTGCCCTCTGCCGCCTCTGCGACTTTGAAACGCCCGAAAGCGTAAGCGCAAGCTCAACGTTAGAAAGCACCGTCTGATGCGGTATAAGGTTGTAGCTTTGAAATACAAAACCTATCGAATAATTGCGGTATGTGTCCCAGTCTCTGTCCTTGTATTCTTTTGTGGACTTTCCGTTTATCACAAGGTCGCCGCTCGTGTATTTGTCAAGACCGCCAATAATGTTCAAAAGCGTTGTCTTGCCGCAGCCCGAGTGACCCAGTATCGCCACAAATTCGTTTTCACGAAAATCTATGCTAACGTCTCTCAGCGCGTGAACAACTTCATCGCCTATCGGGTAGTCTTTGACTATATTCTTCAAACTAAGCATAAAGCGTATTCCCCTCCAATTCGATTTTATCAAATATATATAATTATATAACACCGAAATTGCCATGTCAAGCAAGTTTTGAAACTTTCACATATTTTCGTACCCTGCTATAAAATTATTGTTTCCCACATGCTGAAAATTGACAAATCACACACAGAAAAGCCCCCACATATAAATGTGAGAGCCTTTCCATTTTGCAGCTGTTTTTATATGCACGCGTGTATTACGCGGCTTGTGAAGAACTGTCGTCAGCTTTCGATGAGCTGTCGTCAGCCTGAGATGAGCTGTCGTCTGTGGTCGATGAACTGTCATCAGCCTTTGATGAGCTGTCATCGGGTACGCTTTCAACAGGATTTTCAGGAATTGCTTCGGGTGCTTCAGCAGCGCTCATGCTGGTTATAACTTTGCCCTCAGCCTTGTTGCTGTCGCTGTTTACATACTTGTCTAAAAGTTCCTGCTTATCCTCCGATACATAATAGCTCGTGCTATAATCATCATATTTAAGTTCTCCGTCCTCTACATATGCAGAATCGGCTATATCAAGAACATAGAACGTCTTATCCTCGCTTGCGCCGTCAATAGTGCAGCTTGTATCTACCTTGAAGAACTGATACAGCTTGTTTGAGCTGTTAGCAACGTCTTTCGGCGCTACCAGATATGTCTCACCCGGGGTTATAGACTTTATCTTCGCTATCTTGCCGTCAACACTGTAATCAAACGCCCTTGAACCTGCAAGATACGCGCCGCCCTCGCTGTCGTTTATCTTCTCTATCAGATCTTCATACAGCGTATCGCAGTCAATGCTCGTCGCCTCGCTCAGGTCGTTTATGTAGTGCGGCGCAGTTTCTTCAATGGTATATTCTTTAGTAACTTCGTCTCCGTCCAGCTTGTAGCCCTTTTCGGCAAGCTCATCTTCATACCAGCCAACAGATGCGGTAACTGTAAAGGTGTCGCCTATGTCAAGACCGTATCTGTTGTATACATCAAAGTATATGTAATCTCTTACTATCTCCGGGCAGTTTTCGGTATTTACCAAAACATCAAGGTCAGGCGCAACGCCCGAATAAGTTATCTCTACTCCCTCAAACGGGTCTAAAGTCTCAAGCTCTTTAAGTCCCTCAACAGTGAACTCCTTGGTAAGAGAATCCTCGTCATAGGTGTAGTACTCGCCGTCAATGGTGAAATAACCGTCTGAGAGGCTGTAATAAGGCTCTGCCGTAACTGTTACAATATCTCCGTTGGAGAGTTCGTCATAATACCAGTCGGAATTGATATAGAACGCGTCATTTTCAACATCGGTAAGCGCGCTGGTATCCAGCTCCATTTCGCCTATGCCGTCAACTCCGGTGAACTTTACAGTAACATTGCTCAGCGGGTCGAGCACCGTAGGCTCAAGGAGTCCCTCAACGGTAACGGTGAACTCTGTATTTGTAAGCTTGATATTTCTCTTCTTGAGCTTTTCCTCATCGTACTTTACCTTTACCTTAAAGGTATCGCCGTTTTTCAGGTTCTCAACTTCCTTCTTGTCAACCTTGAACTCTATCTCGTCGATGAGCTTGGACTGAGCCTTTTCGATATCCTTCTTGGAGTCGAACTTTGTCCATGCGTCCTTGAAGTCCTTGTCGTCCTCGCTAAGCAGCCACTTTGAAGCCTGCGAGTTTACAAATCCATCGTAATCATAATCTTCATAGTATTTTGATTCTCTGAACCTTCTGTCAAACGACGGATCAGAATAAATGTTTTCAGGTGTCGCAAGATATATCTGCGCGGTCGCCTGACCGTTTATTCCGTCGTATGCAACAAAGTAAAGCTCCTTGCAGTCTATCTTCTGATACTTTGTCAAAGATACTATGACAGAAACCACAACGATCACCAGAATAACAGCCGCAGCAGCAATAGCAGCAATTATGCCTATCTTTTTCTTCTGTTCAGAAGACATAGCCGCCAGCTTATCGCCCATAGCCCCTATCGGCGAGCCGTCAGAAACGGGCTCAGTCGGGGAAGCAGGTGCAGCATTTGCAGAAGTTTCCTGCGGTGCAGCAGCCATTGTTTCGGGCTGTTTAGCTCCGCACTCTTTGCAGAACATAGCCGCATCGTCCAGCTGCGAGCCGCAGTTTGCACAGAATTTGCTCATACTTATTACCTCCAAAAACAATAAAAGTTTTAATCAATTTCGTCCGTTAAATATATTTTACTACAGTAAACTAAATAAGTCAAGCATTTTCGCCGTCTTTTTTGCAATTATTGTATAATATGCCGATAGCGCACCGACTTTTAGCCTATATATATGTATGATATTCACTTTTAAAGATATGCATAAGCCTTTGCCCTGTCCGCAGTTGACAATCGGGCGGCATTGTGGTATACTAATTATAATTATGTAAACTTAGCGAATATACTTACTAGAGGCAAGATAACAAGAAGCAAGAGGCAAGAAGTTTGGTCTTGAACTTTTGTGCGTAATAATATTGCTGCTTTCGCAGCGCGCAGGAGCGCACCACTGCTCCACATTACGCAAAATTATTAAACCCTGTCAAGAAAGGAACTTAAAATTTTGTGTAAGCTAAAAATAAGATTTATTATAAATATATACAAAGAAACCGGAGGCATTGAAATGGCAAAGAAAAGAGTCGCAGTGATATTCGGCGGAAGATCAAACGAGCACGATATTTCGCTCATTTCCGCATCGTATATCATAAACAACATTCCTCGCGGCAAGTACGAAGTAATAATGGTGGGCATCACCAAAAAAGGGCGCTGGCTGCACTATATCGGCAGCGTCGAGGAAATTAAAAACGGCAAGTGGGTAGAGCACAGCGATAACGTGCCCTGCATTCTCAGCCCCGACCCACTAGATCGAGGCTTTATTGAAACCATGCCCGACGGCGAGGTAAGCAGACTTAAAGTAGACTGCATCTTCCCCGTGCTGCACGGCAAAAACGGCGAGGACGGCTCGATACAGGGCCTCTTCCAGATGTCTCAATTACCCTATGTCGGCTGCGATATGCTCTCATCAGCCTGCTGTATGGATAAAGAGTTCGCCCACAGAATACTCGAAAGCGGCGGCATAAAAATGGCAAAATGGCTGCCAGTGCGCCTTCGCGACCTCGACAGGCTGGACTCCTACTGCGAAGAAATAACAAAGCAGCTCAAATTCCCGATATTTATAAAACCCTCAAGGTGCGGCTCGTCGGTCGGCATCTCAAAAGCCTATGACATAAAACAGCTGCGCGAGGGCATTCAGACCGCATTTTCGCACGATACCAAAGTGCTTGTTGAGCAGGGTATCGAGGGCATCGAGTGCGAGTGCGCCGTTATGGGCAACGATAAACTAACCGTTTCAACCGTTGGCGAAATAATGCCTGCCAACGACTTTTACGACTATGAAGCAAAGTATACCGTGCCGCAGGAGCAGACCAAAATTCCTGCCACATTCGGTAAAGATGTTATAGAAAAAATACGCGATACCGCCGACAAAGCATACCGCCTTATAGGCTGCGAAGGTCTTGCCAGAGTTGACTTTTTCTACACCGCCGAAGGCGAAGTAGTCCTGAATGAGATAAACACCATGCCGGGTCATACCCCTATAAGCATGTACCCCAAACTTATGGAAAACACCGGTATGCCTGCGCAGGAAGAAATGGACAGACTAATTTCCCTCGCCTTTGAAAGGACACAGCTATGACAGCGGCTAACAGACCTATAGGCGTGTTCGATTCGGGCATAGGCGGTCTTACCTGCCTTAAAGAACTAAAAGAGCTTTTGCCGCATGAAGATATAGTCTACCTCGGCGATACAGCGAGAGTACCTTACGGTACCAAAAGCCGCGAAACAATAGCAGGCTATGCCCGGCAGGATATTGCTTTTTTAAAGAAATTTGATGTTAAACTTGTGCTCGTCGCCTGCGGAACAGTTTCTTCAGTAATGGAAAGCGTTCCGATATTTGAAGGCAGCGGCGTTGAAAATTACAGCGGCGTTATATCCCCTGCCGTAAGCGCCGCAGTAAAGAAAACCAAAAACGGCAGAATAGGAGTAATAGGTACGCCTGCCACGGTGCGCAGTCAGTGTTACACAAACGCTATAAAGGCAATAGATGACAGTATTCAGGTGTTTTCGCGCGCCTGCCCTATGTTCGTGCCGCTTGTTGAAAACGGCTATACCGACAGAGAAAACAAAGTAACGCGCCTTATAGCAGATGAATATTTAAGCGAAATGGTCAAAGAAAATGTAGATACTCTCATCATGGGCTGTACCCACTATCCGCTTTTGAAAGATATTTTTTCCGATATCATGGGCAGCGGCGTTTCGCTTATCTCACCGGGGGCAGAGGCGGCAAAATATGCACTTTCGCTGCTGAAGGAAAAACAAATGCTCAGCGATAAAAATACCGAAGGCTCATGCAGCCTTTACTGTACCGACAGCGAAGAACTTTTTGCCGATAACGTCGCGGCATTTCTAGGCAGCAATATAAATGTATCTATAAAAAAGTGTATTCTTTGATAAGGAGCAAACACGCAAATGAACAACAGACCGCAAAGATGCCTGATACATCTTAAAAGCACCCAGCGCGACGGCGAAGAAGTTTCAAGCATGAAAATAGACAGCGACGGTCAGCTTCTCCAAACCGACGACGGCTGCGAGATAACATACGACGAAGTAATGGATCAGTCGTTTGGCAAAACGCAGGTGCGTATAATAGTCAGCAAACGCGGGGGCGATACCTATGTAATATTGCAGCGCGGTGTCGGCGGCGCATCAAAGCTTATTTTAGAAAGCGGCAAACGCCACATCAGCAACTATGTCACACCGTTTGGTGCACTTAATTTTTACGTTACCACAAGCAATATTCAATATGAATTTGACGGCAGGCATCTCGCGCTTGATTTCACCTATACTTTAGAACTGAGAGGCGCAGCGGCAGGCGAGTTTTCTATCTCTCTCACCGCAGATGTGCGAGATACAGCAAGATAACGATAAAATTATTTTGAAAGGAAATGAAAAATGGACGACAGTCAAATACCGCGAGGCAGCGCGCTGCCACCCCTTATTACAGCCGAAAAAGCAGGCGTTATAACCACTCTGGGCGAACCCTGCGAACCTTTCGGCGAACTTAGTTTTTTTAAGATGACCGACGTTTTTTATGATAAGGCTCATGCACTCGATGAAGAGGGCTGCAAATTTTTCCTGCTTGAGGATATGACATCTCTTGCAGAAATTCGCGCAGCAGCATTTGCCTGCCGCAGACTTGAAAAACCCATAGTCGCAGTTTTAGATGCCAAAGATGAGGACATTGAAACTATGGGCGGCAGAGAGCTTGCGTTTTTGATCTCGCTGCAAAATATCGGCGTTTCTGCAATTTGTATACGCTGCGGTGACAGCGAGCATTTAAACGAGCTTTTCACGCAGCTTTACCCCTACAGCCGCATACCGCTTATGGCAAAACTTTATGCAGGCAAAGTCAGGGTGCAAGATCTGCGCAAGCTTATTTCAAGCGGCGTTGATATGTTTGACTGCCGCGAAATATCTCAGGCTGAAATGCAGGTAGCAGCGGTAGAACTTCGCCGCATAGGCGAGCGCGCACAAAAGGAAGATATATCATTCGTTGCCGCAAACGAGGAGCAAGCGTTCTTTTTAAGCCCCGAAAGCATGACATTCTCGCCGCTTATTGATATTGAGTGCGATATGGCTTCCGAGCTTGTAGACCTTGAAGACGAATCTTACGACTGCATTAGCATAATAATAACAGAATTTGACGACGGTTTTCGTTTCAGCCAGAATATGCACTATCTTTCAAGACCCATAATGTTCACTACCGAAAACCCCGAAGCTTTGCGAATGGCGCTTCAGTATTACAACGGCAGAGCGCTCGTGGACTCCAAATGCGGCATTGACGAAGAAACGCTTGAAAGCATAGCAAACGATATGGGAGCAATAATTTATTAGGGCGGTGTGAGTATGTTCAACAAAAAAGGACTTATAAAAATTTCGGCTCTGCTTATGGCTGCGCTTGTAATACTCGCCGCGGCTGTAGTGGTTTTTCAGTACAAACAACTGGACTATATCTTCAACGGCAAAATGGTTGCAGCAACAGTGGTCGAAGACCTCGGCGGAGATAAAGTAAAGGTCGTCTATGCCAGCGACGGCGGCGAGGAAATTTTCGCCAAAGCCATAGTCAAGCAAAATATCGCAAAAGGCGATAGACTCAATCTCTATTACAGCAAAAAGCACACCGACGTGCTCTACCAAATACCCAGCCGCTCAATGATAATAATGTTTGATGTCGCCCTGCTTTTCGTCGAATTTCTGGGCTGGTCGCTCGTCATGCGCATGCTCAAAAAACTGCGCAAGTATAAAAAGCTTGAGAAAAAAGGCACAAAAACGCAGGCAACAATAACGTCCGTAAAAAATACAAGCGGCGTTTTGGGCGCCGATATAGAGTTTACAGATGCAAGCGGCAATAAGCGCACAACCGTATATTATCCCACCAGCGACATACCAAATGTGGGTGAAAGTTTGGACATCATCTATTACATCAAGCGCACAGGCAAGATAATTTTCATAGTACCCAAGGACGAATAAACATGAAAAAGGAAGTAATTTTAAGGATAGCGGCAGTCGCGTTTTTTGGCGCGGCTTGCCTTTTCTGTGTCTATAAAACTGACAAAGCCGTTGATGCCGTAAGGTTCGTATCATCGGCGTTTTTTCCTATTGTAATAGGTCTTGCAGCTGCCTTTATAGTTAATATTCCTATGTCAGCGCTGGAGCGCCTTTATGTCCGCATTCGTGCTTCTTTTAAAAAGGATAAGACCGATAAAAAGGACAGCAAATCAAATGATAAAAAGTCCAAACTTTCGGATAGTAAGTTTACACTTTCAGAAAACGAGCAAAGAATACTTCGCTCGTGCAGTATAATAGTTACAGTGTTTCTTATCGCAGGCGTGATAGCTTTTGTGCTCTTCCTCGTTATCCCACAGCTTCGCGACAGTATGTCATCACTCGGCGATGCAGCCGCACTTCTTCCCGAAAAACTCTCCCAGCACCGCAGCGATATCGAAGAATTTTCACCCACACTCGCCTATTATATCTTCGATTACGATAAATCTCAGCTCGCCGAAAAGATAGCCAACTGGGCTGTCAAGGGCTCGCCGATTGCTGTAAACCTTGCGTTTCTTATCATAAAGTCCGCCGCCATGCTGGTCTACTATATTATAGCGGCATTCATAATAATGGTAAGCGTCCTTAAAGAAAAAGAGCGAATAATGGCGCAGACTAAGAAGTTTCTCGCCGCGCATTTCAACTGCACAAAGCTTGAGCGTGTCTTTAAAGAACTGCGGAATATCTCCTCGATTTTCTCCAGCTTCATAACCGGTCAGTGCCTCGAAGCCTGCATACTCGGTCTTATGTTTTTCGTCTCAATGACAATACTGCGCTTTCCCTATGCACTCGTCGTAAGCTCACTTATCACCGTATCCGCGCTGATACCGATATTCGGCGCGTTCATAGGTCTTGCAGTCGGCGTGGTGCTTATCGTAATAGTCTCACCCGTAAAAGCCGTCTGGTTTGTTGTACTGTTTTTTGTACTCCAGCAGCTTGAGGGCAACCTCATCTACCCCAAAGTCGTCGGCGGCTCAGTAGGTCTTCCGCCCCTGTGGACTTTGCTTGCGGTAATAATCGGCGGCGATATGTTCGGCATTCTGGGCATGATATTCTTTATCCCCGTTTTTTCTGTAATTTATTCTGCCCTCTCACAAATCGCAAATACCCATAAAGGAGGCAAGCGTAAAATTGAAAGTACCTGAAGAATTTTCACGTACCGCCTCCCTCCTCGGCGAGGAAGCCCTGCAAAAACTAAGTAATGCAAAAGTAGCAGTGTTCGGTGTCGGCGGCGTGGGCGGCTATGTTGTAGAAGCTTTAGCCCGAAGCGGTGTCGGCAGCCTTACCCTTATTGACAGCGATACAGTTTCATTAAGTAATATAAACCGCCAAATAATCGCCCTGCATAGCACCGTAGGTGTGCCTAAAGTAGAAGCCTTTGCCGCTCGCGTGAAAGACATCGCACCAAACTGCTCCGTCACACCTATGCAAATGCTCTACCTGCCCGAAAGCGCCGATTCTTTCGATATTTCTGCGTATGATTATATCGTAGATGCCGTCGATAACGTTTCCGCAAAAGTAGAACTTGCCGCACGCGCAGAAAAAGAGGGCGTAAAAATAATAAGCAGTATGGGCATGGGCAATAAGCTTGACCCCACCGCTATAGAAGTTTCAGATATTTATAAAACTTCCGTCTGCCCACTGGCAAGAGTTATGCGGCATGAACTTAAAAAGCGCGGCGTAAAAGGGCTGAAATGTGTCTATTCAAAAGAGCCGCCGGTAAAAACAGGCGCGCGCACCCCGTCAAGCTGTGCGTTTGTGCCGCCTGCCGCAGGGCTCATAATCGCCTCACAAGTCGTAAAGGATATAATTTATGGAAAGTAATAAACGCGCGCTCACTCGGGCGCTAACGGTCATGCAATCTATCACAACGGCGTATTCGCACACCCTGCTGACACCGTTTTTTAAAGCAATAAAACAGTATCGCCTCATAGAGCGCGGCGACAAAATTGCCGTCTGCCTCTCTGGCGGTAAAGACAGCGCACTTCTCGCCATGCTTATGAAACACCTCTCGCGCCTGCGTGATGATATAGAGGTAAAGTATATCTGCATGGATCCGGGCTATACAAAAGAAAACCGCCAAAAACTCGAAGAAAACTGCGCCGCGCTTGAAATACCCGTCCATATTTTTGAAACAAACGTGCTCCAACTGTCAGAGAAGCAGTCCGAAAAATCACCCTGTTTCGTCTGCGCACAAAAACGCCGCGGCTGGCTTTATAAAACAGCGCAAGAAATGGGCTGCAACAAAATAGCCCTCGGTCATAACTTTGACGACGTCATAGAAACCACCGTTATGGGTATGTTTTTCGGCGGTCAGATACAGGGTATGCTGCCCATGGTAAAAAGCAACCATTTTCAGGGCATGCGGCTTATCCGCCCTATCTGCACCGTCCGCGAGAGCGATATTGTAAGCTGGGCTAAAGACAACGATCTCAGTTTCCTGCGGTGCGCCTGCAAATTTTCGCAAGGCGAGAACGCCTCAAAGCGCGCCTATGTAAAGCAGCTTATCGCGCAGATCGAAAGGGACGTGCCAAATGTCAAGCAAAATATTTTTCATGCCCTCTCCACCGCCGACTGCGATACGCTGATAGGCTATAAGGCAAACGCCGTTCGCCATACCTTTCTCGAACGGTTTGATAAATGAAGCTAATATTTGCGCTTACGCGCAGCGCAGGAGCGCACACATTGCCAGACTGTGAACAGTCTGGCAAGTGCCGAAGAACCCTCTGCGAGGCTTCTTCCCCGTTCTTCGACTTTAGCCTCCAAGCCACTTGAAAGAATTACTTAGCCGACTTTATGGGGTCGGCTATTTTGTTTTCTGAAAGTCAAAAGCCTTTCAGAAAACAAAACCGTAATTCTTTGCATAGTCCGTTTAGTTTAATTATCACACATCTAAAGAACCCTCTGCGAGGCTTCTTCCTGTTCTCTAAAAACTTTGTGCGTATCTGAATTGCAATTTTTCAGCGAGCGCGTTTAACCGCCTGACAATCCAACTCTATTAAAATAAAAAACTGCCACACCCCACGCGTTGTTGGAAGTATATTCTTCCAGCAGCTTCTCTTTTTCAGGGTGGTTAGTGGGAGGGATTTATCTATCCTCACTTAGCACGTAAATATTCTGTAATTCCCGACGAATGTGTTCGCCGCCACCTCGCTGTACTTTCACTTTTATGTTCCGCACCTCTCCCCTCAAAGCCTCGCTCCCTTCCGCGTACTGGAAGTATATTCTGCCACGTCATCTCCGTCCTATCCACCCTATTCTCTCCTCAACCATTCCTCTCTATTACCTCCACCCCTCAAGGCATCGCTCACCCACCACACCGTTGGAAGAATATTCAGCTACTAGAGGCAAGATGTTAGAAGTTAGAGGTTAGAAATGTTTTTTAAGGCTTTGTGCCAACTTTTCATACCTGCGATTCACAAGAAGCAAGATGCAAGAAATAGCTTTTTTATAGCTTTGCGCTAACTTTTCAAAATGCTCATCTTGCCTCTTGCTTCTATCGTTAAGCAATAGAAATTGAAAGCCTGCACGAACGCTTCTTACATCTAACATCTTACTTCTAACTTCTAACAGCGCATACCTTACGGTATGACGGGCTTTTTTCACTCACCGCCCCACAAATGTCGGTCAATGTATGTGCTATCCCAACTTTGCGAGTATCTGAATTGCAATTTTTCAGCGAGCGCGTTTAACCGCCTGACAATCCAACTCTATTAAAATAAAAAACTGCCACACCCCACGCATTGCCGGAAGAATATTCTACCAGCTATTTCTCTTTTGTGGGGCGGCTTGTGGGAGAAAATATGTTTTCTACAAATATATATAAATGCTGTACGAATAAATTCTCACTTCTTGCCTCTTGCTTCTCTCTGAACCGCAGGAATGAAAAACTGCCGCAGAAGTCGTAAAGCTTTCTTACTTCTAACATCTCACTTCTAACCTCTAATAGGGCAAGATGCAAGAAATAGCTTTTTTATAGCTTTGCGCAAACTTTTCAAAACGCTCATCTTGCCTCTTGCTTCTATCGTTAAGCAATAGAAATTGAAAGCCTGCACGAACGTCGCAAGATAATTTCTTACATCTAACATCTCACTTCTAATAGCGCACCACCCCACACTCTCCGCCCAAATTCCCATTTCCTGCTCTCCCTCTCCACACCGCCGGAAGAATATTCTGCCACACCATCTCCGTCCTATCCACCCTATTCTCTCCTCAACAATTCCTCTCTATTACCTCCACCCCTCAAGGCATCGCTCACCCACCACACCGTTGGAAGAATATTCAGCTACTAGAGGCAAGATGTTAGAAGTTAGAGGTTAGAAATGTTTTTTAAGGCTTTGTGCCAACTTTTCATACCTGCGATTCACAAGAAGCAAGATGCAAGAAATAGCTTTTTTATAGCTTTGCGCTAACTTTTCAAAATGCTCATCTTGCCTCTTGCTTCTATCGTTAAGCAATAGAAATTGAAAGCCTGCACGAACGCTTCTTACATCTAACATCTTACTTCTAACTTCTAACAGCGCATACCTTACGGTATGACGGGCTTTTTTCACTCACCGCCACACTTCCTAATTCATTCACCATTCTCCTCGCACCTCTCCCCTCAAAGCCTCGCTCCCTTCCGCGTACTGGAAGTATATTCTGCCACACCATCTCCGTCCTATCCACCCTATTCTCTCCTCAACCATTCCTCTCTATTACCTCCACCCCCTCAAAATATCGTTCACCACCCCACGCCTCTGGAAGAATATTCTTCCAGTACTCTTTTTGTTGAACAATCTGTGGTAGGGTATTAGAAGTTAGAGGTTAGAAACTCTTTTTACAACTTTTGCGACAGTTTCTCATATCTGCGATTTACCTAGAAGCAAGAAGCAAGAAAATGCTTTCTATAGTTTTGCGCAAACTTTTCAAAACGCTCATCTTGCCTCTTGCTTCTCTCTGAACCGCAGGAATGAAAAACTGCCGCAGAAGTCGTAAAAGCTTTCTTACTTCTAACATCTCACTTCTAACTTCTAACAGCGCACACCTTACGGTATGACGGGCTTTTTTCATTCACGCCCCACAAATGTTGGTCAATATGTGTGCTATCCCAACTTTGTGCGTATCCGAATTGCAATTTTTCAGCGAGCGCGTTTAGCGCCACACCCTAACTTTCCCAAAAAGCAAAAACGGCATGAACCCCTCCACACTACTGGAAGTATATTCTTCCAGCGCTTTTTGTTGGGCATTCTGTGGGCAGTGTATATTATGATCTCCCAAACATTTCTCTTGACTTTCCCAAAACCGTATGATATTATAATTAAGGCATTGCAGCCAAATAAAAAGGCGGTACCCTTTCTATCGGATACTATGATCCAAGGAGGTGAACACCGACCCCTATCCGATACTTGTATTATATCCTATTTGTCTTTAAAAGGCAATTAGAATACATCTTTATTATACGAGGGAGGTGAACATGATGTTTACAGAAGCTTTCAAAAGTTTCACAAAAATCAAATAAGCTCGGGAGAACGAGTAACATAAGTTCTCCCGCAATAGGAGGATATATGTATTTTTATCATGTAGTTTCTGACAGACCCAAGCAGGTCGGTCAGCGTTTTGTATTGAATGAAGAAAACCCCAACGGCGTGCATGAGCGCGTCTATGCGCAGTTGAGCGTAGTTGAGGATATTTACAAAAACCCGAAAAAGTATGAGGGAGCAGCCCTAAGCCACGAGGTCGATGTTGCCCTGCGTGAGCTGGCGCTGGAGAAAATAAGACTGGAAAAGTATCCGTCGCGCATGGCAGCGCTGTATGTTTCTCAAACGTATGAAGAAGCCGTGCGGTGGGGCGAATATTTTGCCCGTATCGGGCGCCCTACATACTGTGTTGTCAAGATAAAGGCAAACGGTAATTGCTTTTTCGGCGATGCATATAAATGCTTCGACGGCACAGCCTTTGAGGAAGAAAATCTCCGACTGGCAGAGATATACTGGCAGAACGGAGAAAACGAGGACGGTCACGAGCCGATAACAGAAGTGCTTGTAGACGGCGAAATAGAAATTGTGGAGATATTAAAAGAAATAAACGCAAATATTTAAGCCGCTTACGTGCACAAAAAAAGGAGAGCCTCAAGCCCTCCTTTTCTTATTTATCCCTTAAAACTCAATGTCACCGAAATAGTCATCAGCCTTGCCTATGCCCGTGTAAGGCTCGTCGTCATCGCCAACGCCGTTGCCGTAATCGCCCTCATACGGATCATAATAATCGTCAATGTCGTAATCATAATCGTAATCATCATAGCCGCTGTCGAATATCGCCGAATACAGATCATCACCCAAAGCATCTTTAATGTCCTTTTGCAGCTTGTCAGTGTCTATCGTCGCCGCGTATTGCTCTAGCTGCTCGTCATCGGTCGCATCAAAAATCTTGCCGCTCGGTATCTCTATGTCGGTAGCCTTCGTCTCTTTGCCCGTCAGCGATATGCTTATCAGCTTCTCGCCGTTCATGCTCATCTGAGCACTCATGTCCAGCTTCGAGGACGTCGAATCCGACTTCGCCGTGAGGCTCATAGTCTGCTCACTGTCGCTTACCGAAATGTCAACACTGCCCTTAAATGCACCCGACTCCTCGTCAACTATCATGAAATCATCTATCTTGAAGCTCATGCTCGCCTCGCCGGGTATATCCAGCTTCGCCGAAACATCAGTCGCACCGTCGTCTATCTTCGCGCTCGCGCTCATAGTGATTTTTTCGCCGTCAGTGTCAACATCAAAACTTGCGCAGGCAGCCTCTTCTTCAACATACCACAGCATATCCAGCGACTGACCGTCAACATTAAACGCCATACCTGCAAATTCATCGTCCTGATAGTATGCAGTAAACGGCACAGTCTCGTCCAGGTTGCCGGAGTCTTTCATTTCCTCAACCATCTCATCAACCGCATCAATAATATCCTGCTTGCTTACCTGCTGTGCATCATAGTATTTCGTGAACATATCCAAAAGTTCGTCGTCAGCCTTCAGCTTGTCTGCAACAGCCGTCACCATGTTCAGAACATCATTGCCGCTTAGCGTGTATTCTTTGCTGTCCAGCGTGTAACTTACGCCGTCTATCTCGCCCGAAACTTTTTCGCCTTCGGCGCCCTGCGGAGCATTTTTCTCTATCTCCTCAGCGTATTCATCAAGCTTCTTTTCAAGTATCTGTACGTCCTCGTCAGACATCTCTTCACCGTTCATCGTCAGGTACGGATTAACAGTGATCGCCTCAGCCAACGTGTTTGCGCCCATTCCCTCGCTGAGCTCACTTTCCATTTCTCCCATGGCAGTTTCGATCTCTTCACCCGTTATGTATAAGTACGCCGAAGAAAGCTGCTTGCTGCCAAAGTATATGTTTCCTGTAGATTCTTCTCTGATTATGTCAGCGTTAATAAGCTCATCTTTGCCGTATTTTATGCCAAGCAAAGTCTCAATGTTGCCGTCTTTCGCCTTAACGTCCGATGTCAGCGCAATGTCTTCCAGCTTGTCAACGCCAAGTTCCTCAGCAGCATCTTTGCCGAAGCTTACCGACAATTCACCTGAGAACGCCTTGTCAGCCTGCCCCGTGAAAATGTCCTTGATGTTCTCCGCCGTGTTGCCAACTGTGCTTACAGCCAGCTTCGCGCTTTCTGAGATGTTGCCTACTTTTTGAGCAGCCTTGTCGTCAGCATCGCCCTCAACCTTGCCGCAGCCCGAAAGCAGCATAGAAGCCGAAAGGGTGAGCGAAACCGCAGCCGCCATAATTTTTTTCGTGAGTTTCATAATAATGACCTCCTCTTGTCAACGGTCAAAGACCGACTTTACCAAATCGAAGAACGGGCATACAGCCGCATTCTAAAGACATTATAACACCATCGTCCCCGAATGTCAAGGTCTTTTACTCACCCACCCTGCCCAATAGCAGATTTTCAATATTTTTAACAAATTTGAAGCTGTATTTCTGTAAAAAATTGCTGCTTTCGCAGCGCGCAGGAGCGCACATGTTGACCGCCACAAGTGTCGTTCAAGTGCCGAAGAACCCTTTTCGAGGCTTCTTCCCGTTCTCTAAAAACTTTGTGCGAATCTAAAAAGCCCTCGCCGCCAAAAATGGTCGGCGGCGCATACCTTGCGGTGTGACGGTTTTTCCTACTAGAGGTTAGAAGTGAGAAGTTATAAGTTAGAAATATTCTTCCCGACCTAGCACAAAATTACTATGCCTGCGGTTCAAATAGAAGCAAGAAGCAAGAATTTGCTTTTTACAGTTTTGCGCAAACTTATAAAAACGCTCATCTTGCCTCTTGCCTCTAATTATCTTGCTTCTAGCAGCTGAAGCAAGAACTCACTGCCACAATTTCAGCGCGGCACCACGTTCTCTGATTCTTCCCCCAAAAATAAACTGCGCCACTCCCCACACGCCGCTGGAAGAATATTCTTCCGTACCTCTCCGCCGTAAACATTTCACCTCTCCGCCTAGCTTACCTCTCTCCATTCTTCTCACTCTCCCACTAATCCTCTCGCCTCCCTCACACGCAGCTGGAAGAATATTCTGCCAGAAATTAGAGGTAAGAAGTTAGATGTTAGAGGTTAGAAATATTCTTCCCGACCTAGCACAAAATTACTATGCCTGCGGTTTAGATAGAAGCAAGAATTTGCTTTTTACAGTTTTGCGCAAACTTATAAAAACGCTCATCTTGCCTCTTGCCTCTAATTATCTTGCTTCTAACAGCGACCGGCTCTGCTCAAATAAGCAGAACCGTTCTAACTTTAACCGCTATTTTCGCAGCTGTTTTTATTTAAGTACATCACTTAAACTAAGCAAAACATCGCCCTTTTCATCTGACAGCACACGGAAATTCTCGATAAGTCGGCGTTCTTTTTCGTTAAGATAGGTACACTGCGTATCATCGTTGAAAATCTCTGCCAAAGAAGAACCCAGCGCCGAAACCAGCCTGTTCAGCGTTTCAATGGTCGGCTGCCGTGTGCCGTTTTCAATACCCTTTATGTGATGCCCCGATATGCCCGTTATCTGCGTAAGGCGATACATCGACATTCCCTTGTCTTCTCTCAGCTTTTTCAGTTTCTTTCCAACTTCCATAACTTTCTGCCCCTCAATATATACTTTACTTTATTATATACATTTTCGGGCAATAAAATAATGTCCGCACGGGCTTGATATTATGGACATTTAGGTGTATAATATATAGCACTATAAGTAAATAGGAGATATATATGAACACATACACCATAAGCTTTTTCGGTCATAGGGTAATATATCGGTCTGAAGATATTGAAAAGCGGCTAGAAATTCTTATTGAAAGCATTGTAAAAAGCAAAGAATATATAGAATTTCTTGTCGGGCGTGACGGAGATTTTGACATACTCGTTTCATCTGTTATCTGCCGAATAACCAAAAAGCTAAGCTATGGAAATGCCGCTCATGTTCTCGTTCTTCCGTATATGAAGGCTGAATACAACAACAATAATGAAGATTTTCTGAAATACTATGACGAAGTAGAAATATGCGAAAGTTCTTGCTATTCACATTATAAATCAGCAATTCAGATACGCAACAGAAATATGGTTGACCGTTCAGACCTTGTTGTTTGCTATGTGGAACGCCAAAAGGGTGGCGCATATAGCACGATGGCATATGCCGTCAGGCAGGGTATAAAGGTTATAAATATTGCAGATGAGCTTTTCACAAACAAATCTATAATATAATAACCCGCTCACTAGCCACCCTATAGGGAAGGAGGCTGGAAGAATTTTCAGCTACTAGAGGTTAGAAGTGAGAAGTTAGAGGTTAGAAACATTCTTTCCCAACCCCCTGCTACTAGAGGTTAGAAGTGAGAGGTAAGAAGTTAGAAATGGTTTTGCGGCGTTTGCAGGGGCTTTTCACACCTGCGGTTTAGTCAGAAGCAAGAGGCAAGAAATTGCTTTTTAAAGTTCAGTGCAATCTTTACAAAACCAAACTTCTTGCTTCTTGCCTCTAATTATCTTGCTTCTAGCAGCTGAGGCAAGACCTCACTGCCACAATTTCAGCGCGGCACCACGTTCTCTGATTCTTCCCCAAAAAATAAACTGCGCCACTCCCCACACGTCACTGGAAGAATATTCAGCCACTAGAGGTTAGAAGTGAGAAGTTAGAAGTTAGAAATATTCTTTCCCAACCTCTGCAACAGATTTTCACACCTGCGGTTTAGTCAGAAGCAAGAGGCAAGAACGCACCGCCATGCCTTTGCACGTTTCATTCTCTCGCACCCTACCACCTAAAACCACTTTCCCACCCACGCCGCTGGAAGAATATTCTTCCATGCCTCTCCGCCGTAAACATTTCACCTCTCCGCCTAGCTTACCTCTCTCCATTCTTCCCACTCTCCCACTAATCCTCTCGCCTCCCCCACACGCCGCTGGAAGAATATCCTATCAGAGATTAGAGGTAAGAAGTTAGAAGTTAGAAATATTCTTTCCAACCCCTGCGGCAGATTTTCATTCCTGCTGTTTAGATAGAGACAAGAGGCAAGAAATTGATAATTATAATCTTGCGCAAACTTTTCAAAACGCACATCTTGCCTCTTGCCTCTCGTTATCTTGCCCTATTAGAAGCCAGAGGTGAGAGGTGAGAGGTTAGAAACCGTTTAACAACCTCTGCGGCAGATTTTCATTCCTGCGGTTTAGATAGAGGCAAGAAGCAAGAATTTGCTTTTTACAGCTTTGCGCAAACTTTTCAAAACGCACATCTTGCCTCTTGCCTCTCGTTATCTTGCCTCTAATAGAAAACAGCCTCACGCAAACCGCAAAGCTGTTTCTAACCTCTAATTTCTTACTTCTAACTCTCTAAAAGTATACCCTTCTTCCCTCAAGCTGTCTATCACCTCGCCCAGTATCTCAGCATTTGTCTGCGATACCGAATGCAGAAGATATATCGCGCCGTCGTGCGCCGCCGAAACTATCTTCTCTTTAGCCTGCGCAGGGTCGGGCTGAGCGTTCACGTCCCAGTCAGCGTATGCAAAGCTCCACAGCACCGTCTCATAGCCGCAGTCCGCCGTGTATTTTAGCGAAGCCTCAGAAAACTCCCCCATAGGCGGCCGCAAAAGCGCCATATCATAGCCGTAATGCTCTTTAACATAATCGTGCAGAGAGTTTATCTCCTCCGCGCATTCACTTTGCGAAAGGTCGGGCATCGAGGAGTGCGACATCGTGTGGTTGCCCACCGTGTGCCCCTCGTCAATCATGCGCTTTACCAGTTCTTCGTTGCGTTTCGCGTAATCGCCTACCACAAAAAACGTCGCTTTTACGCCTCTTTCTTTCAGCACGTCCAGAATTTTCGCCGTGTATCCGTTCTCATACCCCTGGTCAAACGTCAGGTAAATAACCTTTTCGTCAGTGTCTTTCAAAGCATACGCACCATACTGCGAGTACGCCGCATTAAAATCTGTTGCCCCAACAGGTCTGTTCTCGCCGTCAACAATAACGCCCTGACCGTAGCCGTGCTTTTCACTGCTCAGCCCCACATTGTTCACATTTTCCAGAACATCAACAGCGCCGCGCACATAACTTTCAGCCGCCTGAATGTATTTCTCGCAGTCTTCGCTCCAAAGTCCGGCGCTCTTTGCCGCACCTGCGCCCATTCCTGCAAGAGCCGCCGCACCCACTATCGCCAAAGCAGTCCTAATTATCTTCATTTTCAAAACTCCTTTCAACGATATTATTTGCTGTTTCCTCGAAATTATTTATAGCAGTGGAGAGCCGAACCCGAGCCGCCTCAACCCCTCGGTGTTGAGGTGCGCAGCAGTTTTTGCAGAGCAGATTTTCGTCAAGACTAGGCGACCGACCGCAGGCATACTTTGTGTATGGCAAGGGAGGGCAACGACGTATTGGCGGAAAGATGCCTGCAAAAACCGACTTGGGTGAGGCGATACGCTGCTTAAAAACAAAAAGACCGCATACCCACAGGTACACGGTCTGCATTTCGGTTCAGCTTAATTGCTCAAATACGACTTGACGAGCGCCTGCAAAAGGTCGTCGCGGTCAATGTGGCGCACCAAACTCCTCGCGTTGTTGTAAGTGGTTATGTATGTCGGGTCTTCCGACAAAATATAACCAACTATCTGATTTATCGGGTTGTAGCCTTTTTCTTTCAGCGCATCGTAAATGATAGTAAGCTTTTTCTTCAGCTCGGCTTCCTTGTCATCATTTACCGAAAATGTCATAGTCTGTTCATGCATAGCGTCCGCCTCCTTTGTCAAAGCGATTATTCCTGATTATATTATAGACTATTTTTAATTAAATAACAAGACCTTTTGAAAAATTTTTGCAAATTGTATATTTTGAAGCTGATAATTTTTGCTATATGCACAAATTTCAGGCAGATAAAACTATTCTCTTATCTTCGCGCCAAGTTCGCCTAAGGCTTTCAGTACCTTTTTCATAGCCGCATCAGCCTGCTCATCGGTAAGCGTGCCCTCGTGCGAGCGCATTACTATCGAGTACGAAACCGACTTCTTTCCGTCCTCTACCTGCTTGCCCTTGTATACGTCAAACAGCTTAACGCTCTCAAGTATCTTGCCTACCGCATTTTTAATAGCCTTTTCAAGACTTGCAACGGGTATGCCGTCATCGCACACTACCGAAACATCGCGCGTTACCGCAGGGAATTTCGGCAGCGGCTTGTAAACTCTCTCAGATGTTGACATAGCCATAACCCTGTCAAGATCTATCTTTGCCGCATAGCAGCGTGTGCCTATGCCGTAATTTTCGCAGCACTTAAAGCTAAGCTCACCAAAAATGCCTATCGCCTCGCCGTCTTTCTTTGCAGCTGCCACTCTGCCCGGGTGGAAAGCCGAAACCTCATCAAAACCGCAGCCCTGCGCCGCAGCCTCGTACTCAACATCAAAGCATCCTACCCTGTCAAGCAGCGTTTCTACCGCGCCTTTCAAAGTGAAGAAATCGTCGCTTCCGTCAGAACTGTAAAAACCTATCGTCAGGCGCGGCGGCTCATTCGGCAGCTCCTCGCCTTCAACGGGTATATACTCGTTGCCCAGCTCGAACAGATACGCACACGCATTGCGGTTGCTGTAGTTTTTCGAGAGTATCTCGCACATCGATGGCAGCGCGGTCGTGCGCATAATGCTGGTGTCCTCGCCAAGGGGATTTGTTATAGTAACAGCCTTTCTCAGCTTGCTGTCCGCAGGCAGGCAAATTTTATCAAGATACTTTGGCGATATGAACGAGTAAGTCGTTATCTCGTTGTATCCCAGCGCCGTCATTACCCTCTTAACTTCCCTCTCAAACTTGTGCTTCGGTGTAAGCATAGCCTGCGCCGTGCCCCTTATCACCTGAGAAGGTATGTTGTTGTAGCCGTAAAGGCGCGCAACTTCTTCGGCAATGTCGCTCATATTCTCTATGTCTATACGGTAATAAGGCGCGTAAGCTCTGCCGTCCTTCACCACAAATTCAAGCTTTTCAAGATACTTTATCATATCTTCCTCTGCAATATCCGTGCCGAGGAACGCGTTTATCTTCTTCGCATCAAACGGCGCACTTGCAGGGGTGTGATCCGAGCAGTCGCAGTCAATTATCTCTTTCAGCGGTTCACCTGCTTTAAGAATCTCAACCAGCTGTAAAGCCCTCATCAGAGCAGGAACACATTGCTGAGCGTTCAGACCCTTTTCAAATCTCGCCGAAGCGTCCGTGCGCATACCCAGCTTTTTGGCGGTCGTGCGTACCGATGCCCCGTCAAAGCACGCCGACTCAAACACAACAGTCACCGTGTCGTCCATGATACCGCTGTATTCGCCGCCCATAACGCCTGCCACAGCCGCAGGTTTTTCGGCATCTGCAATAACCAGCATTTCCTCTGAAAGCGCCCTTTCAACGCCGTCAAGAGTCATAATGCTCTCACCCTTTTGCGCGTGACGAATGTTTATCTCTCCGCCCTTAACATATCGCAGGTCAAACGCGTGCATAGGGTGACCGTACTCCAGCATAACATAGTTTGTTATGTCGACCAAATTGTTTATAGGTCTAACGCCGCTTGCCCTCAGCCTTTCTCTCATCCACCGCGGCGAAGGCTCTATTTTTACGTTCTTGACAATGCCTGCCATGTACCTTGAGCACAGCTTCGGGTCGTGTATCTGCACTTTCAGATAGTCCGCTATCTTGCCGTCAATGCCGTTAAATACGGGTTCTTTTATATCGAGCTTCTTGTCAAACGTCGCGGCAGTCTCCCTCGCAAGACCTATAACTGACATACAGTCGGGGCGGTTAGAGGTTATCTCAAACTCCACCTGCGTGTCGTCAAAGCCTATCGCCTTGCGAATGTCCTCTCCCACAGTTCTGTCGCAGTCCTCACCAAGAATGAAAATGCCGTCCTCGATAGCATACGGAAAATCATGCACGGTAAGACCCAGCTCACTAAGCGAACACAGCATACCGTTCGATGCCACGCCGCGCAGTTTGCCGTTTGTTATCTTCACCTGCTTGCCCTCGTGCAGCACCGTAGACTTGTGCTTTGCAACCGGCACATAGTCGCCGACATTCACATTCTGTGCTCCCGTAACTATCTGCAAAGGCTCGCCCTCGCCAACGTCTACCATTGTTATAAACATATGGTCAGAGTCGGGGTGGCGCTCAGTAGACAGCACTTTACCCACAACAACGTTAGAGATAAAGTCGCCCTCTTCTCCGTACCTCTCCACCTTCGAGCCCGATATAGTCAGCCCCGAAACAAATTCTTTTATCGGCATATCGCAGTCAACATAGTCTGCCAGCCACCTCATTGAAAGATCCATAACAATCCTCTCCTTACAAGCTTTCAGCAATACTTTTCTAAACGTTTTTTGGTTGCCTCAACAAATTTCTTATCTATTTCAATACCTATATATTTTCGTCCTAATTTCAGTGCCGCTTCTCCTGTACTACCCACTCCGTTAAAGCAATCCAGCACAACGTCCGACCTGTCAGATGCTATCTTTACTATCTTTTCAAGAATAGCCAGCGGCTTTTGTGTAGCATGAAGATTTTTTCCCTGTTCATCTTTTATGCGCTCGCTTCCCATGCAGATACCACATTCAATAAAATTATGCATATCATTTTGTGAAGTAAAATTCCATGTATGCCCTTTGTTCCAACAAGCAACTATCAGTTCACAGCTGTTCAGAAAAGATGACTTTCTGAAATTTGGCACAGGGTTCGTTTTATGCCATACCATAAACTGAAAAGTATCAAAAACAGGGTCAAAAGCCTTGTGATATTCGCCGATGAGATTATATGAGCAAAAAATAAAAATATTTCCTCTCGGTGAAAGTATCCTTTTAAATTCCGACACAAGCTCACTTGGGTCAAGCGCCGTTAGATCCCACGGCTGAAGATCGTTTATTCTGTCCGCTCTCCAATCAAAATGCATATTCCCCGTGCTGTATTTTGCAAGGTTATACGGCGGGTCTGTAAGTATCAGATCTATAGAGTGATCGGGTATTTCTTTAAGTACCTCAAAGCAATCATTCTCTATTATCAGACACTTTTCCAAGTCTTTAACATTTATCATAGCATTAAAAATACATATCCTTTATTTTTTTGAGAGAGTCTTTAATGTATACCGCCGACCGCTTGTACTGCCCGAAAACTATATTAAAGCCCTCTTCATCATCACAAACAAAATTCCAATAATCCTTGCCAATGAGCAGTTCTTCATCAGCAAAAAATTGTCTTACCCTTTCCTGCTTCCACTCTTTACCCTCGCCGAATTTATTATAAGCCGTGGCAAAAAATATCTTTATTTTTGTGTCCTTGTCGTCTCTCAGAAGATTTTTCAACAAAAAATATTCTTCAAGTAATGCCGACTTTTCAGCTCTTGCCTTTTTATTGTCCAGATCTCCCGAAGCTTTTAGTTCTATAAGATAATGCTCGTTCTTATCGGGGCTGTAAAAATAATTATCCGTGTTATGAGTTCTCACATAACTTACGGTATTTTTAGGGATAATAACATCAAACGTAGAATAATGTGAGACTTCAGGTTCAGATACATGATCAACATAACTGTCCAAAACAGAGGCTATTCTTTGCGTTTGGTCAGGCAAAATAAATGAATCTATGTTGCCTTTTACTTTATATGACAACTGCGCGATACTGTTCCCAAGCTTTTCAAGCACATTGCCAAAACTGCTGTCAAAACTGCGCACAAACGCCGAGTAGAACATAAACTCCTCACCCAGCTCGGCAATAAAGCAATTGTTCTTTTTCATGTTTATCACGCCGTCATCAAGAGAAACTTCGCTTTCATATCTGCTGAATAGTCCGTCAGCAAAAGATGACATAGAAGTATCTACAATAATTTCTATTGCTTTTTTCTTGTTATCGTCCATAAGCTGTTTCCTCCCGTTTATTACTGTCTTTGCTCTTGCTCCCATTTTTCCTGCCGCTTGGCGTTGAGCATATCATCAAACATATACTTGTAATCTAAGTAATCCTTCCACTTTTTAACGTAGAATCTGTACTTGTTGTCTTCCTCGTCCGTAAGGTCTATCCATACCGAGTCTTGTATTCCGTTTGTGCTGTGTATAGTAGGCTGTAGCTTTTGTATGTCAAGATACTTTATCAAAAGCCTCGCCTTGGGAATGTACAAATAATCGCTTAAAAAGTAAAACGTCTTGAACATAAAGTCCGTCTGAGAAAGCTCGTATTCCAGCCGCTGGTATTCCTCGGGCGAAATGGCGTTTGCTTTATCCAGCCGCTTTTGAATAGCCTTGCTTGCTTTCTTCACCCATTTTCTCGCAAGCCATATGTAAAATACAACCGCCGCTAAACCTATCACCGCGCCTATTATCATGCTCGCCTCGGTCAGAAACAACGCAAGCACTATCGACCACACAATAAAGAATATCAATATACCCAATAACGCGTAGCCTATTATCTTGCCCACAGGCTTTTTGCCGCCCGTCAAGCACTTGTATATAGAACTGTCTTTTAACTCCATAACTGCCTCATCAGAACTGATCCAAAAATCTTACATCGTTTTCGTAAAGCATTCTCATGTCTTTGATCTGGAAGTTGCCCATTGTAAGCCTTTCAAGACCTATACCGAACGCGAAACCGCTGTATATCTCGGGATCAATGCCGCAGTTTTCAAGCACCTTCGGGTGTACCATGCCTGCACCCAAAAGCTCAATGTAGCCTTCATTTTTGCACATAGGGCAGCCTGCGCCGTGGCAATTGTAGCACATAAGGTCAACCTCGGCTGACGGCTCCGTGTACGGGAAGTGGTGCGGTCTTAAACGAATTTTAGTGTCCTCACCGTAAATGCGCTTCATCAAAAGCTCAAGCGTGCCTTTCAGGTCAGCCATCGTAACGCCCTTGTCAATTACCAGCCCTTCGACCTGATGAAACAGCGGCGAGTGCGTCGCGTCTATCGTGTCCGAGCGGTAAACTCTGCCCGGAGATATTATCCTTATCGGCGGCTTGTTTTTCTCCATAACGCGCACCTGCACCGACGACGTCTGTGTCCTCAGAAGCACACTGTCGCTGATGTAGAATGTGTCCTGAGTGTCACGCGCAGGGTGATGCGGCGGCATATTCAGCGCCTCAAAGCAGTAGTAGTCCTTCTCAACTTCAGGACCCTCAACAATCTCAAACCCCATGCCGAGGAATATTTCCTCCACCTGTTCGAGTGTCTTGTTAAGTGGGTGAAGCTTGCCCACGCGCGGCGCTTTTCCGGGCATAGTAACGTCAATTGTCTCTTCCTTGATGCGCCTAGCCTCCAAAAGCTCTTTTAGCTGCGCACCCCTTTCGGAAACAGCGTTTTCAATGTCAGCCCTCACCTTGTTTGCCAACTGACCCATCTGGGGTCGCTCATCAGCCGAAAGACCGCCCATTTGTTTTAGTATCGCGGTAAGCTCGCCCTTTTTGCCAAGGAATTTAACTCTCACATCTTCAAGAGCCTTGCCGTCCGCAGCAGCCTCCAAAGCTTCTTTCGCGGCAGCCTCTATCCTTTCAAGATCTTCTCTCATGCTCATAGAATATCCCTCTTATCTTAAAAATTGTTCCTTATTATAAATCAGAATTTGTCCGCTGTACCTATTTTTCTTTTGGGGAAAACCTTTCTGAAGAAAGGCTTTTCCCCATACCCCTTTCCAAAGACTTTTCCATTGTTTTTGGCGAGGGGTAATTTATTTTTCTGATCTGCTATATACCGTAAATCCTAAGTATATTATACAGTATAATTACCCCTCGCCAAAAATATAGAAGTTTTAGTGAGGGGGCTTGGGGGACGACCCTTTTCCAAAAGGGTCTCCCCCAACAGCAAGGTAGGTATAGCGAACAAAATCCCGATTTATCTTAATCGCCCTCTAATAGCAGAGGGCGTTTTATATTTCCAGTATTTCGTCAACATCGCAGTTTTCCGCTATCATTTCCGAACAGCGCATTATCCTCTCAAACGCATCGCGCCCAAGCTTTCTTTTCAGTATCGAAACACCCTCGTCCATAAGCGCGTAACCGCGTTCTATTCGGTGATAGTCCGTTCCCAAAGCCTGCACACAGCCGTTTTTTATAAAATCCATGCAGCGGCGGCGGTCGCCCATTTTTCTCAGCGACGTGCAGTTTATCTGCCCCAGAACGTTCTCACCCTCCATAAGGCGCATAACTTCGCCTTCGCTGTTCGCCACCAGATACCTCTCAATGTGCGCTATCAGAACTTTAATGCCGCCCATGTCCGCAATGTCAGCCACTCCGTCATAAGTGTTCTGTGAAAAATGAATGTACGGCATCTCCAGCAGCACAAAATCAGTCCCCTCAAGTTTCAGCTTTTCAAGAACCTCTCTTGTCAGCAAACTGCGAGACATCAGCACTTCCGCGCCCATTTTCAGCTTCGGGTGATGCGGCTTTAAATACGGCACTATCTTCCCGTATGCCTGCCTGCGCCGCTCCAAAAAATCCTCCACCGATATCTCGTGCGGATAAAAATGCGGCGTGCAGTATACAACATCGACCCCCGTTTTGGACATCATATCCAGTATCTTTATGCTTTCTTCAATGTTCTTCGCACCGTCATCAATACCGGGCAAAATGTGCGAATGAAAATCAACTAACACTGTGGTCGCCCCCGTCAGGCATCTTTGCTGTCGCTTTCTCCGTAATAATCTCCGTACTTATATGCATTGCCATACTTTCCGTATTTACCATATCTGCCGTATCTGCCATACTTGCCGTAATATCCGCCTCGCGAATCCGAGCGGCATATGGTCTTTATAAATCCAAGCATCTTTCCGTTTGCCATGCTTATCTGTGAAAGCGCCTGCTGTACGTCGGAATACTTAGTGTAATTATCTCTTATAACAAGTATATAACCTGCCGAAAGCGGCGCCAGCAAAAGCGCATCGGATACCACATTAACAGGCGGCATATCTACAAAAATATAATCATAGTGCGCACCCAGTATCTCTATCAGCTGCTTCATGTTGTCGCTTCCCAGAAGTTCCACAGGGTTTGGCGGAATAGGGCCTGCCGTTATAATATCAAGGTTATCTCTTATGTTGCTGCGTATAGCCTCAGCCACCGTGCACATACCGCTAAGCACCATTGAAAGCCCCGTGTTCTTGTCCAGCTTAAAAAGCTTGTTTACAAAAGGCTTTCTCATGTCGCCGTCAATAAGCAGAACCTTTGCACCTGTCATAGCAAAAGTTATCGCTAAATTAACGGTCGTTGTCGTCTTTGCCTCCGAAGGGTTAGAAGACGTTACCGTAATTACCTTGTTCGGGCTCGAAGCCATCGAGAACATAATGTTGGTTCTTGCCAGCTTGTAAGCCTCCGAAATAACAAACTTCGTGTTCTCGTTAATAATATGACTTCTCGCAACGTGTATCGACGTTCTCAGCGGATCGTCTTTTTTGTTTTTCTTAGAATTTCTGCTGCCGTTCATAAGACTGCTCATTATCCTGCTCTCCGTTTCTCACTTTATCTCAGCATCAAAGTCCATTATTTCCGCAATAAGCGGCGCACCGTACAGATCCATAAGGTTGTCGGTAGGCTTTATCTTAGTGTCGCAAATGTCAATAATAATAACTATCGCGCATATCAGAACAAATCCTGCCGCAAAGCCAAGCAGAATGTTCTTTTTAAGGTTGGGCGACGACGGTTCTTCAGGAAAAGTCGCCGCCGAAATAGTCTGCACCGAACCTACCTTTACTATCTCTCTGTAAACATTGTCAGCATTTGCAATAATAGCAGAAGCCACCAGCCGAGATACCTCAGGGCTTTCGCTCACAACGTTTACCACCATTACCTGGTTGTTGTCAGGCGAAGTTATGCTTATCATTTCTGTTATCTCATCATTTTTATACAGATAACCTTCGTTTGTCAGTGCTTCTTGCAGCTTTGCCATCATCGAATCGCTCGTAAATACCCTCTGACATACCTGAACAAGAGATGCCGAAGCCGCAACGTCGCTTGATGAAATTGCAGAGTCCTGTGCTTCAACGTCTTTGTTCTGCACAAACATCTGCGCCGTAGAAGTGTACTTTTTGTCAATGCCTATCTTAGTAAAAATGCCAACAGCCGCCGCGCATATCACCGATACGAACAGTATCAGCCATATCCTGTCCAGCAGACCAAAAAGCAACATTTTCAGGTCAATAGTCTTTTCTTCGTTTTCTCTGTTCTCCATAAAAGAACGACCCCTCCTAAAGGCTTTAATTTATCCGTATGTATTGTATGTTATCTCTGCAATATTTATAAAAACACAGACTACCTACTATTATACCATTTTCCGTCCCGCTTGTCAACCACGGGCGACAATTTTTTTGCCGCTGTCACATTCGCCTTTAAGAGGGCAGTTTTCGCAGTAAGTCTTTCTCGCCGTGCAAACCTCTCTGCCGAAATTTACCAGTCTGTGGCAAAAGTCCGAAGACTTCTCGGGCGGCAGAATTTCGCGAAGCTGCTTTTCCACCTTAACAGGGTCTTTTGAATTCACCAGCCCCAAACGTCCGCAAATGCGTATGCAGTGCGTGTCAGTCACCACCGCAGGCTTGTGAAAAACATCTCCCATAATAAGGTTAGCAGTCTTTCTTCCTATCCCCGAAAGTGTTGTCAGCTGCTCTATCGTGTCAGGTATCTCGCCGCCAAAGTCTTCCATTATCTGCCTGCACATCGTAACAATAGATTGCGCCTTCGTCTTGTAAAGTCCGCACGGCATAATAATGCGCTCTATGTCACTTACGTCCGCTTTTGCAAAATCCTCAATACTGCGGTATTTTTCAAACAGCTCTTTCGTAACTATGTTTACGCGCGCATCAGTGCACTGCGCCGAAAGCCTCCCTGCTATCATCAGCTCGTGCGGCTTTTTGTATGTAAGCGAACACCGCGCCTCGGGGTAGTATTCCTCAAGCAGCACGCATATCCGCTCCGCCTTCTTTTTTAAGTCTTTCATAGTATTTTCTCCACCTATATGTTTTTTCCGTAGTATGCAATTATGTGGCGTTTTTCGCCGCCGCTGAACCCCTTGATGTCGCACCCGTTGCCGCTCATAAGCTGTGCCGCCGTCATGCCTTTTATGTCACATCTGAATACTTCCTTGCCGTCGCATATTATGACCAGTTCACCGCCGCAGACAGATGCACCACCCTTTCCGCCAAGAGTTATCTCCTCGCCGTTAGCGCGCTCTATAACTCTGCTCAGGCGTTTTTTGCATAGGTCTTCCACCTGCTGCGGTATGGCAGTTTTCTTTGAAAATATGCTCATTTTCAGACCTCCACATCTTTTATAAGAGAAATTATCTCGGTGCGAAGCCTTGCGATCGGCAAACCAACCACGTTAAAAAAATCACCATCTATCTTCTCTACAAACAAAGAGCCGTAGCCTTGAATGCCGTATGCGCCTGCCTTGTCAAATGGCTCACCCGTCGCTAAATATGCCGAAATGTCGCTGTCCGTCATGCGGCAGAAAGTAACGCTTGTCCTTTGCGAAAAAGAGCGTTTTTCACCCTTGTATCTGAGCGCAACACCGCTCACCACATCATGCGTTGCCCCAGAGAGCTTTTCCAGCATGCGGCGCGCATCAGCTTCGTCATGCGGCTTGCCAAGTATCTCGCCGTTTATGATGACTACCGTGTCGCAGGCTATCACAAGCCCCGAGGAGGGAGTCGCATCAGCCTTTTTTGAGGCTATCATCTCCGCCGCCGAGAACGGGTCTACGCCCAAGGGTATCGTCTCGTCAATGTCCGCAGGTCGCACCGAAAAGTCGGGGAAAAGAAAGCGTAAAAGTTCTTTTCTCCTAGGTGACTGCGACGCAAGAACTACTTCGTCTTCAAACTGTAAAAAGTCAGGCATAAATTATACTCCTTTTTATAATATCATAGCAGCGCACACAGCGCGCGAAACTATTAAACCCTGTCAAGAAACTAAAAGTTTTCGGTCAAGCCTTTTTCAAAAGGCTTGCATGGGTCGTAGCGTTCGCAAGCGACCGCCGGCGGAGCCCCACAAACACAACGTGCGCGCCGCTGCTAGAGGCTAGAAGTGAGATGTTAGAAGTTAGAAGCGGTTTTACAGTCTTTGCGCAAATCTGCCGCTTCTGCGCTTTACCCAGAAGCAAGAAGCAAGAAGTGCGCCTAACAATCACAGCTACCTGCCGCGCTGATTACTCTCCACCCCCAAAACCCTCACTACCTACAACCCACGCCCACCCCTCTCGCCGCTGGAAGAATATTCTTCCAGCGGTCTCTCTTTTGGGTGGTCTGAGGGTGGGTGTATATTTTATCAATCGTTTTATAAAAACTTTCCACGTTGAACGGCGTTCCAGAATGGAACGCGGAAAGAGAGCGTTGATCTACAACTAGGAGAGGCTCTCTCTTGCAGAGCCTCTCCTCTTAGGAAACAGTCCACCGGACTGTTTCCTAATTCACCTCTTGCAGAGCGCCTGACGTGTTTTCGGGGACTCTGTCCCCGTACCCCTGCAAGCCTTTTGAAAAAGGCTTGACCGAAAACTTTTAGTTCCTTGACAAACTTTTAAAATACGCGGCGCAAGCCGCACCTTAACTATTCACTATTAAATATTCAATATTCACTATTCACTAATTCTGCCTCCAGCAAATATTCTTCTAACGTCACATCTCTGTTTCCTATCCTCTGCGCGTCATACGGCCCAACATATCTGTAATGCCACGGCTCGTATATGTACCCCGTAACGTCCTCCTTGCCCCTCGGGTAGCGCATTATAAAACCATAGTTCGCCGCATTGCGCTGTAGCCACTCAAACTGCGGCGTGTCTTCAAAACTTTCAAATACATCATAGTCTTCGGGCGTAACTATGTCAGCCGCCAAACCCAGGTTGTGCTCGCTCTCGTATGGCTTTGCAACATTTATCTCCGTCTCTTTTACCGCATCTTCGTAACTCATGCCGCCCTCAACACGCTGACGAACACTCCTGTCAAATACTTCCTGCTGATATTCGGGGCTTCTGTAACCTGATAACAGTTTCAGTTCTATCCCGTCGCGCAACGCCGCATCAAACATCTGCCGCAGCATGTAAGCCGCCGTCTTTTCAAGCTGTACGCCGCTTACATCTTCCAAAGTTATTTCCAAGTCCTGCGGCATAGGTCTGCCCTTGCCAACAAGTATCAAATAATCTGTCATAACGCTTCCTCCATATAATATAATAGTATATAATATGCAGAAAGCAAAAAGTCGGAACATACGCTCCGACCCTTGTTTAACTTGTCAGCTTATAGGCGACTGCGATATGTAGTCTTTGTATACATAACCCTGCTCGCCGTTGTATTCAAGCAGATACCAGCCATTTTCCTCGCCTTTCACGACCGCGCTGTCGCCGGCAGGAATAATGCCGCCCTTCACGCCGCCCCAGTCAGCCGTCGAGCGCAAATATACCGATGTGTTAAGATAAACCGTGCCGCCTGCGTTCTGACTAGCCGTCGTAGTAGTTCCGGGAGTCGTCACCGCACCTTGTGAGGGGGTAGTAGTCTGCGCAGGAGCATCACCGCCGCTGTTTGTCGCAGGGGTAGTTTCGTCAGTGCTGGCAGTATAGATCTTGCTTGTGCCAGTGCCGAGCACCGTGCTTGATGACTGCCGCGTGTTCTCAGGGAACAGCTGTTGAGCAATAACAACAATGATGATGACCACCACCAGCGTGATGACCGCCACCGCCAGACCACCGATCAATTTATTCTGATCAACTTTAGCCATAATGAGTTACCTTGACCCGAAGAAGGGGTTTCCTTTCTTTGTAAATAGATGTGTATATCTTTCTCCACATTTAATTTTATTATAATACTAACTAAAATATTTGTCAAGAGAAAATGTGACGTAATTCTTTATATTTTCTTAAAAATCAGCATAATAGCCCACAACGCGGTGTTTGTGTGTATATTCGCTGCTTTCGCAGCAGCCTGCGGAGCAGAAATAGTGAATAGTGAAAGAGTGAATATTGAATAGTTAATAGTTAAGGTGCGGCTTCGCCGCGAATTTTAAAATCCTGTCAAGAAACTAAAAGTTTTCGATCGACCCTTTTTCAAAAGGGTCGTGGGGGATATGGGGGCAAAGCCCCCGAAACACAACGTGCGCT
>CANRIA010000015.1 GCA_947630555.1 uncultured Clostridia bacterium | reverse complement strand
TTCGGTTTTATTGTTGTAAAACCAACCGTCCAAACTTTACCAAATAATCGTTGTTAAGGTGTTGCCTACGGCACGCCCATTACCAACTCTGTGACTGATGCTTTTATTTTGCAGAAGTATTTGCAAAACGGCGAACTTGCTCTGCTTGACCTTCAGAATTTTGACAGCTGGATAGGTATGTTTGCCGAGCGTGTTACAGAGTTTGAAATAGACGTTGACACATCAGGCTACAGGCTTGCAGCGCGCTTTTCAAAGTTTCACAACCTGCCTGAGCTGACTGCGCTTTTTTCGCAGATAGCTGACTTTCATCAGACAGATAAGCAAAACGGCATACCCGATTTTGACGGCTACACCGATGCGCTTGTTTTTAAAACTCCCGAACTTGCTGACTATCTTTATGATATTTCAGCCCGTGCAGATGCGGTGCGGCAAGGTCAGGTAAGGAGGAATACAGACAATATGCTGAAAATCACTACCGACGGGCGCAAAGCGGCGCTTGATCTGCGCCTTGTTGCTCCTGCGGCTGGTTTTTCATATCAGTCAAAGGTCGCACGCTGCGCTGAAAACGTCGCTGATATATATCAAAACACAGGCGGCACACAGCTTGTTTTCTGCGATACCTCAACGCCAAAGGCAGGCTTTAATATTTATGACGAGATGAAGCGGCTGCTGACAGGCATGGGTATTCCTGACGGCGAGATAGCATATGTGCATGATGCGCAAAGCGAGGCAAGCAGAAAGCTGCTTTTTGACCGTATGCGAAAGGGCGAGATACGCGTGCTTATAGGCTCGACATTTAAGCTGGGGCTGGGCGTGAATGTGCAGGACAAGCTTATTGCCGTTCATCATCTTGATGTGCCGTGGAGACCTGCGGATATGACTCAGCGTGAGGGGCGTATTCTGCGGCAGGGAAATGAAAACCCGAAGGTGAAGATATTCCGCTATATCACAGAGGGCAGCTTTGATGCATACTCATGGCAACTGCTGGAGACCAAACAGCGCTTTATTACGGGGCTTCTTTCGGGTTCGTATACCGAGCGTGACGGCGCTGATATTGATGACACAGTGCTTTGCTATGCTGAAGTAAAGGCGCTTGCCGTGGGTGATCCTCTTGTAAAAAAGCGTGTGGAAACGGCAAACGAGCTTTCAAGATATCTTACGCTTCAGCGCAAACTGGTTGAAACGCGCCTGTGTATGGAAGCACAGCTGCGTGAACTGCCTGCACAGATAGAGCATACAGAAAAGCTTATTGAAAATGCGCGAAAAGACAAAGAATTTTACGATAGGAATAAAGATTTGCTGCCTGCCCCTGCAACGGCTGCCGAAAAAAACGCCGAGGCTGCATCACGCGCGCAAGTGCGCAAAACGCTGTTTACAGCAATACAGAAAAACGAGCTGAAAACTGCCGAGAGCAGGCTTATGAACTACCGCGGTTTTGATATTATTCTGCCTGCAAATATGCGGCGCGAAAAGCCGTTTGTATGGCTGCAAAGGACAGGGCGTTATTATGTGGAACTAGGCGGATCGGAAGTGGGCTGCATTATTCGTATAGACAATTTTCTTGACGGACTTGACACGCATATAGAAAAGCTGCGCAGGGGTCTTGCAGACACGCATGAAAGGGGTGCGCATTTGCGCGCAGAGCTTGACAAAAAAGAAAGCTACACCGAAAATATAGAAGAGTTAAAAGCACAGCTTGACAGGCTGGATAAGAAGTTAGGAGTGGATAAAAAGTGAGCAGTACAAAAGAAGTAACAATTGCAGGAATACCGCAGATGAACGTGCAGCGCTTGGTTGATGAGCTTGCGCCTGCCTATTCGAGCCTTATAAACGCAGGTTTGCCCGTCAGGACATTTCCCTCGGTAATGCTGTGGGGTGCGCCCGGCGTTGGTAAATCGCAGGCTGTGCAGCAGATAGCCGGTGAGATAGAAACAAAGACGGGAAAGCGAGTGGCGGTAACAGACGTGCGGCTGCTGCTTTTTAACCCTATAGACCTGCGCGGCATACCCACCGCAAACGCAGACAAAACCCTTGCGGTATGGCTGAAACCGCAGATATTTCAAATGGACGAGAGCGACGACGTTGTGAATATTCTCTTTCTTGATGAAATATCTGCCGCGCCGCAGTCGGTTCAGGCGGCTGCGTATCAGATAACGCTTGACAGGGTAGTCGGCGAGCACAAACTGCCCGAAAACTGCATAGTTATAGCCGCAGGCAACCGCGTTACCGACCGTTCGGTGGCATTCAAAATGCCAAAAGCGCTTGCAAACCGCCTTATGCACATTGAGGTTGAATGCAGCTTTCAGTCTTGGAAAGAATGGGCGATACGCTCAGGCATAAACGACAAGGTGGTGGGCTTTTTGTCGTTCCGTCGGCAATATCTGATGAATTTTGAGGCAGCGAGCGACGACCTTGCCTTTGCCACGCCGCGTTCGTGGGAAATGGTGAGCAATATCCTCAATTTTATTGATACAGATGTTGAGAAGATGTATCATCTTATTGCAGGGGTCGTAGGCACGGGTGTGGCAGTGGAGTTTCGCACATGGTCTGAGGTCTACAGCCAACTGCCCGACATAAAAGATATTTTTGAAGGCAATCAGCCGACTTTGCCCACAGGCACAGATGCTTTGTATGCCCTTTGTTCTGCTATGACTGCCTATGCGAGGGCGCACAAGGACGATATGCGCCGCATTGCAAATTCAATACGGTATGCCGAGCGTATGCCGCCTGATTTTTCTGCGGTGCTTCTCAAAGATTACATGGCTATAGAACATGATTACCGTGCAAGGCTGCTGCAAATTCCCGAATTTTCAGCATGGCTGTCGTCGAAAGGAAGGCTGCTTAATGGCACTGTCTGATGAAAAGATTCGTGAGTATCAAAAGCGGCTTATCTTAGCGAGAATGCGAATACTATGCAGCCACGGGTTTTACGGGCTTTTGCTTATGCATATGCGCTATGCGATAGATGAAAAAGCTAAAACTGCATATACCGACAGCAGGCGCATTGCGTTCGGAACGGCTTTTCTTGAAAAGCTTTCAGACAGTGAGCTTGATTTTATCATGATGCACGAGATACTGCACGTTGTGCTGCAGCACTGTTTTCGCGCTCAGGACTTGGATAGAGAGCGATATAACATTGCGGCTGATATTGTGGTAAATTCTAATATAATGCTTGAAAACGGCGGCGACAAAGGCAGCATTTCTTTGTCAGAATTCGGCGGAGAGTGTATGCATATTGCCCCAAACGGAAGAGAAGGTCACTTATACACCGCTGAGGAAGTGTATGAGATGCTTTCATTCAGCCCAAACAAAAACGGCAAGCCTTATTTGCAAAGCGGTGGGTCTGGCAGCGGCAGCGCAGGTTCAAAACACATAACCGGAATATGCGACGACCATAGCCACTGGAAAGAAGCAAATGAAGACTCTGCCATGCGCGACGTTTGGGTAAAGCGTTTTGAAGATGCCTGCGAGGCGATAGAGCAGCGAGAGGCTGCCGAGGGGCGCGGTCTGCTGCCGGCGTTTGCAAGGCGCATATTAAAGGAGCTTCGCAAGCCGCAGACCGACTGGCGAACTATACTTAACGACTTTGTTCAGGAAGAGATAACCGACTATTCATTTTCTCCGCCCGACCGCCGTTTTGATGACAGCCCGTTTTTTCTGCCTGACCTTAACGAAAAGGAAGATATGCTGGAAGATATTCTATTTATGATAGATACATCGGGCTCAATTTCAGACGATATGGTTGCCGCGGCGTTTTCAGAGGTAAAGGGAGCTATTGACCAGTTTGACGGCAAGCTAAAGGGCTGGCTCGGCTTTTTTGATGCTGCGATAATTGAGCCTGAGCCGTTTGAAAGTTTTGAAGAACTTAAAAATATAAAACCTGTGGGCGACGGCGGAACAGATTTTCAGATAGTTTTCGATTATGTAAGCCGATTTATGGTTGACCGCCCGCCTGCGTGCATTATAATCCTGACAGACGGCATAGCGCCATTTCCGCATAAGAGCGCGGCAAACGGCATACCTGTTTTGTGGCTGCTGTGCGGCGATGATATTACGCCGCCATGGGGCAAAATTGCAAGAATATCCGTGCCGTAAACTGATACACAAATAAAACCGCCGACAAATTTTAGTGTCAGCGGTTTTTTCGTACTATTCAATTTGCATTGCTGATCGCTCTTGATCTCATCAACCAACAAGACCTGAACGCTCAACGCCTTCGATAAAGTATTTCTGCAAGAAGATATACATTATAAGTATAGGCGCTATCGTCAGCACGCAGCCTGATTCCAGCCAAACTATCATAGACCTTATGCCGGGCGACTGGTTATTGAACAGTCGCGAGGTAAGTTCTGCATCGAGGTTTCTCAGCATCAGCGCTACGGTATCGTTTCTTGTGAAGAATGATGACGACACATAGTAGTCGTTCCAGTACCACACTATTGAGAACAGGAAAACGGTAAGGAACGATGTTTTTGCGTTAGGCACCATAACCTTTAAGAATGTCTTGAAAGGTCCGCAGCCGTCAAGGTATGCGGCATCTTCCAGCTCTTTCGGCAGACCTCTGAAAAACTGACGGAATATCAGTATGAACAGACCTGCGCGTATGCCGTTTGCGAACATTGCAGGCAGATACATTGTCCAGCCGGAGTTTATAAGCGTTATAGACTCGCCGCCGTTGAAAAGCGGTATTATACCGAACAGATCAAAGAACGCATACTGCAAATACAGCGGTATGGTAATTATCTGCGGCGGAACGAGTATCATTGCCACTACCAGCGCGAACAGAATGTTCTTGCACTTAAAGTCAAATCTTGCAAAGCCATAGCCCGTTATCGAGCAGGTTATTACCTGCAATACCGAGGCGATAAGGTTAAGCCTTATGGTATTCAAAACTGTGCTGCCATAGTTCATGATCCTGTATGTATCGCGCATATTGTCAAGTGTCAGAGACTTCGGTATCCACACAATTGAGGGGTCGCTCATCTGCTCGTTTGGTCTGAACGCGGTAGAGATCATGAAGATTATAGGATAGAGAATTACGAAGCAAAGTCCGAACAGGATAAGGAATCTGAATATCGGCCATACAACGCCTATCAGCCTTTTGTTACGGTTATAACGTATCTGATCGGGAGTAAGGTAGTTTTCTATTCCTTCCGCTTTCATTTTAGCATATCTTGCCTTGCGGATCTGTTGCATCTCTTTTTCAAATTGACGCTCTTCTTTTTTAGTTGCCACCGTTATCCCCCCTTATCCTACTTCATAGTAAACGAACTTATTGACTATAGCCAGTATAATTCCAAGCGCCGCGGCTACTATTATAAAGTACGCCCACAGCATTGCCGCCTGATAGCCAAATTCCCAGTTGCTGCTCTTGGTAAGAAGTATCTTCATTACCGAGTTATCGGGTGCAACGAACGAGTCAACTACCGTATATACCAGCGAGGCAACTATCATCGGGCTTATGCTGGGAAGAGTGATCTTCCAGAAATATTCCCATGCTGTCGCGCCTTCCATTTGTGCGGCTTCTTTCGCCGAGGGTGATATATTCTGCAATGCCGCCAAAAACAGTAGTATTTGTATACCCGAGTTCCACACCAGATTGAATATATCGCTCGTCAGCGTGTTGATTATCTCTGTCAATTTGTCGCTTATGTTATAAATGCCAAGGTACGTGAGCAGGTCGCCTACGAGGTCTGTTTCAAACAGCGAGTTGAACTGTTCACTGCCGCCGCTGTAGCCGCCGGAAGTCATGTTACCGTTGATTATGTCGATAACAGGGCCGGTAGCTATGATAACGGGGAGGAAGAATACCGCTCTTGCGAATACTCTGCCTTTGAACTTCTGATTGAGTATTATCGCTATGAATATCGAGAACACCAGTATCAGAGGCGTTTTCAGCGCGGTATCTTTCAGAACTTCCACCAGTGACAGCGAATATGACGGATGCACCGTGAATGCGTTCTTGTAGTTTTTAAGACCTACAAAGTCGAGGTTCATGCCGCCCGAGCCGTCGGTATTCGGCAGCGTATCGCAGAACGAATAGATTATAGACTCAATAACCGGCATTATGAAGAAGTATATCGTACCCACCAGCCACAGGGCTATAAATCCCAGACCGTAAAGAGCTTTTCTCTTCTCGTAAGGAATACTTCTGCCCTTTTGCTTTACCGGCTTGACTTCAGCTACAGCCTCTGCTGCCGCTGCCTTAACTTCGGCAACTTCTTCTTTTACTTCCTCTTTAACTTCTTCCACAGCGTTTTCCTGTGTCATGGTCTCAGTTTCGAGCTGTTGCGAGTTGTTTTTCTTATTCTTGCTCATTATCCTAACAAACCTCCCGTCGCTGTAGTATCTCCCATTTCAAGGAATACGCCGTTTACCTTTACCGTACCGTATTTGATATCAACTTCAACAGTAACATCAGATGCGCCGTCTGCGCTGTATGTGGTCTTCAGAACGTCTCCGTTTCTCTCGAAGTTCGATATAGTCATAGTCGAAACATCTTTCAGAGCCGTTTGTGCGACAGCGTTTTGTTTTGCTGCGGTATCTACCCACGCATCGTAGTAAGCGTAGTAGAGGTCATCATAATCGGTATCGGCTATCTCATCGGCGTTTTCGTGTATCATATCATAGTGCAGTCCTGCGCCGTATGCTATTGAGAGCAGGTAAGCTTCCTGAACGTCCGAACTCTTGTTGATAGACGTTGACGAATACGGAACATATCCGTGAATTACCATTTGGTAGAAAGGAATGTCATAGTCGGTAATGTTAAAGCCGCTGGAGTATATCGGAACATCTGTGATATGTGATGCATACTTGATAAGATATGCATTTGCGCCGTCGCAGAGTATCTTATCTATGCCGCCGTTCGTGGCATCTTCATAGCCCTTTACTATCTCGTCCCTCGTCTTGTTTCTTACCGACTTTTCTTTCTTGATAAAGTCTGAAACGAGAGCGGTTGAATATTCGCCGTAGCTTATCTTTGTCTGACCCTTATCGGTAAAGCTGTCAAGTATCTCGCCGAACACCTTTCCGTAAGCGTTTGGTGAGAGCAGCGCAGGCGAAACGCCTTTTTCCTCATAACCGAACGCTATCGAGTAATTTGACTGGCGCGAGTAAGCATTTGAAACTCTTATAGCAGTATCTGTAAACGTCCAGTATCCCCATGAAGAACTGTTCATAGTCAGGTTATCCATGGTGGGGTATATCTCGGCGCCTATGCTGCCAGCATAGCTTTCAAGGTCTTCAAAATCTCCCTTGCCGCCCAGTTTACCCGAGGGCTTGAACTTTGTTGAAATTTTATCCTTAATAAGCTTGTTTGTCCAGTCGTTATAACCTACTACAACATCTGTAACGCCGTCGGAAGTAAATCTTTCAAGTATTTCCTTAGCCTCATCGAAAGATGTCATCGAGGTCTTCATATTAACGGGTATACCCAAAACAGACCTTTCTTTCATAACACCGCCGTACAGGTCAAGATAGAAGTTATACTTGCCCTGCTCGGTAAGCTGTTTAAGACCATCGTTTTCTATAAGGTAGTCTCTATAGACCTTTGCAACATCGGCATAGTTTACGCCTTCTTCGTCGCTTATCGGAACATACAGCACCGAGACTTCGGGGGTATCTATAGTACCCTTTTCAAAAACGGTGAGTTTGTTGCCCGAGTCGCCGCTCATATAATATGTATCGGAAGAACGCAGCTCAAACGAGAAGTATGTTGTGTTATACGACTGGTTGTTCTGACCGCACACCTGCGCGCACACGTTTGCATTTGCGTCGCCGTCGGTGGCTATCATAACAAGTCCGTCATTTCCCGAAACGGTAGCGGTAACGGGCAGGTAAGCCTGGTCTGTTACCTTAGGAGCAGACAGCGGAACTGCCGTATAATCTCTGCCGTATATCTTCTGGTTATAAGAGCCGTAGCCTGCCTTGCCGTTGTTATACTCTATAACAGCGCCCGAACCGTCGGGAACTATCATATAGCCTTCTACTTCGTTGCCCTCGATATCGGTAGCAGGTGCGGCGCCAAACTGCGGATTAAACGCAAGGTTCGTTATAACTGTGCCGTCCTCCTGCGAAGTCTTTTTCTCGACTATCTTGGTAACGTCGGTAGAAACTTTCAGACCGTTTTCAACCAGCTCATACTTTACGGGTATCGTTATGCCCGGACGTGAGAATGTGAATGTTATCTCAACGCCGCCGTCAATTTCCTTGCTTTTCTCTTTTGCGCCCGTCATAGAGTACAGATCTTTAGTCGTTCTCTTGTCCTGCGCGAGTTCTGCATAGGTTATCATCAGGTTTGAAGCCAGCTGCTGGCGCTGAGCTTTTTTCATGCTTGCACCCTTTTGCTGGTTAATAACGGTGTCGTCGGCAAAAGTATTTATCGGGTTAGACCACCAGTATTTGCCTGTTTCCTTAACATAAAGACATATTTTTGAAGAAGCCGTATCTTCCTCGTCTTTGTCCTCTCTTTCGCCGCTGTCAAAATAAAGTACGAACTTATCATTCTCGGCTACCTTTGAGCAGTTTTTCAGAGCCTCTTCGTCGGTTATCTTTTCTGCGAGATCCTCTTTTTCCTCCTCGTCGTCGCCGCTGTCCTCACTGCTGCCTTCATCGGCCGTGCTTTCAGCAGAATCCGAAGCAGCCGGGGCATCTTCATCATCGGCGAGAACGTTCACTGCCGAGCCTGCCGGTATCAGCATTGTCAGAACGAGTGCGAATGTGAGCATTTTTTTCCAATTTTTCTGCATTTCTAACACCTCATTCCTTAACCTCTTATTCTATACGATATTTCAGTATAGATAGAGTAGATAAACACATATACCTGCTGGAACAGCGAGAGAAGAAGTATTGCCAGAAACAGTATAAGCAGCATTACTATAAGGGTAAGCAGTATTGAGAATATCGTTTTCGGCACTGTATACTGGTGAACGGCTTTCATCGCCTGGAACATCAGTATTACAGACCAGCCTATACCTAAATAGTACACGGCGTTTACCCATATTGCCTCGTCAAGCACCATAAAGTTTGAGATAAGTGTTGCGAGGAATGTGCCCACTATGAAAGGCACCAGCGAGTATGCCGAGTTTATGCATATCTGTTTCAGTCTGCCCTCGCCGTCAAGAAGCGTACATACAGACCAGTTGGCTATTACCCATGTGAAGAAGTACACCACGCTGTTAACAAGCAGCGGAACAACGTTGAATATTTTGGTATAAGAACCGTTGAACGCAAAGCCCGTCAGCTGTCTTCTTGCCACCATTGCTATAAACAGCAGCACCACTATGCCAAACGCCACTTTCAGCGAACCCTGCTTTTTCCAGCGAAGGTCTTCAAAGCCCTCTATCGGGTGAAAGATAACGTGCCTCAGCCAACCCATTGTGGTAAACTCATACATTTTTATCTTCCCCCTTTTCGTTAGTTTCGTTTTCGGCTGCTTCCTCTGCTGCCTTTTCGGCGGCTTCGGCTGCCAGCTGAGCTTCATGCTCAAGTTCTTTTTTGGTCTTTTTGCGCTCTACCTGCTTTTTCGGCTTGCGCACCCTCTTTTTAATGATGCCCTTCTTTTTCAGCACCGAGAGCACCACGAACAGCACAAGCAGCAGCGCGACGGCTATAAACAGCCATACAAAGTTATCTTGCAGCCATTGTTCTCTGTAATACTTAAAAGCTTTATCGTAGTTCTTTCTTGAATACGCATCTTTAAAGTATTCCATAGCTTCTTTATACTCGCCCTCGCTCAGGCACGCTTTGCCAAGACCCATCTGAGCGAATGTGCAGGTGCCGTTTCTGTCGAGGACTTCCTGCCACAGGGGTTTTGCCTCAACGTACTTGCCCTCGTCATAAAGCTGTACCGCTTGTTTAAGGTACTCGCCATAAAGCGTGGTAGAGTAAACGGTTATGTCATTCTTTATACCGTCTATAATATAAACGTTTCCGAATGCACACTCCAGCGCGTTAGGGCCTGTAAAGCTGCCCTTCTGGTCGGAGTTTGTATTTGACGTACCGAATATTGTTATAAGTTCGCAGAACTCATCATACACAAACACACGTCCTGTTACATAGTCAAGTATGTTTATAAATCCGTAGTCGTCTATGTCAATATCGGTAAGTCTTGTAGTATAAGTGGTATTTGTTGAGGCATCATATGTATTTGCGCCGCTGTCGGCAAAGGTATATTCATTGCCTGCGTCGTTGTTCCATATGTTATAGCCTGCGGCGTTAAGCTTCTTTACCGCGTCGGTGCTGGCGTTTGCAGCCTCGGTAACGGTATATATAAAGCCCTCTGCATCAATATCGAAGTTTTTATACTCGACAGGTGCGGCGCTTGCCACTGATTTCAGCTGTTCGTCAGATGCGAACACTCTCCAAATTCTGCGCCTTATAATCTCGCCGGTAAGTTCAACACGGTTTGCGCCGTAAAAGCCCTGAAATTCGCCCAGGTTATTGAACTGTGCCGAACCTGAGTTTACCGAAGTACATACCGCATAAATATTGCCTGCAATATCTACCAGAATCTTTTCCGGCAAAAACGTATTATAGGTATATATAGCCGAATCAGGCTCTGTAACTTCCAGCGCGCACTCACATTCCGTTGCGGAAGTTACCTCGCACTGAACCACTCTTGAATTTTGCGTATCGCCGACATACATATACAGTTTGCCGTCATCGGAATTTACCACGAACACGCCCTGCGGCTCATTAAAGTTATAAGTACCGCTGGGTGCGCCGTAAACGCCCATATAGCAGCCTATCAGCTGAAGGTCTTTATCAAGCCTTAGTATTCTGGAATTTTTAGTATCTGCTACCCAGAATTCCTGCTTTGTGCTTTCATAGAACAGATCCTTCGGTCCATTAAGGTCTGCCGAGGCGTTCAGACTTACATACAGCGGATCTATGGGGTCTTTCAGTCTGTCAAGACCTATATCGTGACCCGTGTATGTATCTTCTACTTTATATCCTGCCTGAGCAGGTATAGCATCGTCCCAGTTATCATAGCTGTATGAGTAGTAAGGCTCGCTGGCTGATGCCGTTATCATTGCAGATGCAAGGCACACTAGCGAAGCGCACAGCGATACTGCTCGTTTCAACGCTTTTTTCATTTGCATACATCTCACCCATTTCCTTTATAAATTTCGTTATAAGCACGGGTCAATCCTTGATACCCGAATTCGCCATAGTTTCCATAACGTTGCTTTGTGCAACTAAGAAAACTATCAGCGGAGGAAGCATAAGTATTACCGAAGTTGCAAATGTTACACCCTGACGGGCTATACCGGTGGCAGCTATCTGCTGCATTATCGTCGGCAGAGTTTTCAGTTCTTCAGCGTATACTATCGTGCCGCTCTGCTTGTTCCATGCATCTTGGAAAGCGAAGATTATCAGCGTCATGATAGCAGGCTTCTGGTTAGGTACTACTACCTGCCAGCATATTCTGAAAAGTCCTGCGCCGTCCACCTTGGCGGCTTCTATCATTGAATCGTGTATAGTTGACATACTCTGTCTCATAAGGAACAGACCCAGCGGCGTTGCGATACTCGGAAGTATCAGCGCCCAGTATGTATCTATGATACCCAGTGTTGCCATTACAAGGAACTGGATTATCCACGTTGCCGATGATGTGAACAACAGCGCGGTAACTATTACTTTATTAAGAAATGCGTTGCCCGGGAATTTACACTTTGCAAGCACGAACGCCGCACAGCAGCAGACGAACACGTTGCACACAGTTACCACTACAGATACCATAAAGCTGTTGAATATGTATCTTGAAAGCGGTACCCACAGGCTTGATGCTACCTCCAGCATATCGGAGTAGTTTTTCGTCGTCGGGTTAAGTACATAAAGCTTTGGAGGGAACACGAAAAGTTCCTCTATAGGCTTGAATGACTGAATGACGGCATAGTAAATGGGGAATACCATGAAGATACCGGTAAGGCAGAGGAATATGAATATACAGATGTTGCCCCCGCGTGATGCGGTTATCTTTCTGTTATTCTTCTTGACCTTGACCTCGTCAATATTTTTCTTCTTTTTAGCCACTTTCAGTCACCCCCTAATCGACGTATTTACTGAGTGCCCATGTGATGAGTTTGTTTACCAAAAGCATCGCAATGAACAGCACAAGACATATCGCCGAAGCATAGCCCATTTCATATCTTATCCAGCCGTAGTCGGTAGCGTGGTTCATAATGGTATGAGCTACGTTATCTGTATGCGGTACGCCAACAAGGTTCTGCGAAACTGCGCCTGCGGTGAACGATGCAGATATCTGCAATACCGCCGCGAACAACAGCTGAGGGCCCATTGACGGGATAGTTATGAGGAAAAGCTCCTGCCACCTGTTTTTAATACCCTCGATAGCGCCTGCCTCGTACATGGACTTATCAATGTTCTGGAAACCTGCACGAAGTGACAAGAAGCCTGCACCCATTGATATCCACAGCTGAACCACAATACAAACGCCCAGTATGAATCGGGTATCTGTCAGCCACTGGTTAGGCGAGTTGAGCACGCCGAGGTTGATGAGGAATGCGTTTATGTAGCCCTTTGAGTCGCCCGAGAGAAGCAGCTGCCATATAACATATGCAGATGTCGTCATTGACGGGGCATAGAACACAAACGTAAAGAATGTTTTCAGCACGGGGTGCATCTCGTTTATCAGCCACGCAAGTATGAAGCTGAGTATATAAGAAAACGGACCCGTGAATACTGCAAAAATAAGTGTTACCTGTATAGACTGCATGAACACGTCGTCGCTCAAAAACAGTCTGTAGAAGTTGCTCAGTCCCGTCCATTCGGGGAACTGCGCCATGTTAAAGTTGGTAAACGCCAGCGGCAAAGTAATTATTACCGGTATTACGGTAAATATCGTAAACAAGAGCATGAAAGGGAACATCATTATATAGCACGCTTTGTTTACACCTATCATATGCATAGTATACTTGAATTTACTTTGCTTGTTCAGCGGTGTATCGGCAACAGCTGCCGTTTCATTTTTAGCCAAAACAGTTCCCTCCTTTCTCATGTTGAAAGACCGAGGTCTTCGCGCTTACGCTCTATCTCCGCGTTGATATCCCTGTTGTACCACATCAGGGTATCTCTTGCGTTGTCGGCATCATTTACTACCGAACGGAAAGCGTTTACTATGTTTCTTGTTACGCTGTATGTTGCAGGGATTATAGGTATCTCTACCTGCTGCTCAAGCTGTGCAAGCAGAACCTGAAGCTCTTTCTGTGTCCATGAGAGCTGTTTAAGAGCCTCAACATTTGCGGTATCGAAACGACCGAGAGTGCCGAGCACTGCCTCAATGTCGTTTGCATACTCTACCTGAGCATCGGTAGAAGTGAACCACTTGATGAAATCCCATGCTGCATCGTAATCTTTACAAGCCGAGAAGATTATCGCACCGGAGCCCGAAGAGTTGGCGGCGTGGTTTATAGTGCCGTCAGGCTGCTCTGTGCCCGGTACCATTGTAAAGCCCCATGCGCCCTTTATTTCAGGTGCGGTGGCAGCGAGCGTATTATAGAATGTATACGCCTGCAAAAGCACCGGCATCTCGCCTGTTCTGAATCTCGTCAGACCGTCATAAGTCTGCTCAAAGCTGTATTTTGTATAGAACTCTGTCCACATATCGAAAGCTTCTATACATCTCTGGTCATCGAACGTTGTAGAAGTCTGAGCTTCGTTATAGAAGTTAAGACCCTGCTGCAAAACGAGCATTGCGAACGTATTGCCGGCTTCTGTTGTGGTAGGAACGGTGGTAGTGCCGTTCTGAGTAACGTTTGCAGGAAGTATAAGACCAACGCCTAAGTTGTTTCTTTGAAGTGTCGGCAGTATGTTGATAAGGTCTTCCCATGTCTGAATATCAGCCGCGCCGTCAATGCCGTATTCATAAAGAATATCGTCGCGGTAGAACATCATCGGGAACGTCTGCTGTATAGGCAGTGCATAAACGCCGCCGTTATATGTATACAGAGTCATAGCATCTTTTGAATACTGCTTTATCTGCTCGTCATATCCTTCAAATCCCGAAATGTCTATAACAAGGTCACGGGCTGCAAGTTGTATCGGGTAGTCACCGCCCATAAACAGACCTATATCGGGGCCTTTTCCTGCAAGGGTGGATTCAAGTATACCACCCTGAACAAGTTTAAGGGTTATCTTAGTCTTAGCCGTGGGGTTGTAGTCGTTCTCTATCATGGCTCTTACTACCTGCGCCTGGTCACGGCCGAGGGTTATCCAGCAAGAAAGCGTGTCAGCTTCGCCCTCGTGCTCCGAAAGCGAGTTATAGTCTTCAAAGAAAGAACCTATAAACGCAAGGAAGTTGAACTTAAGACTTGCGAAGAACGATTTCTTAACGCTTGTAAAGCTTGCATCGGGGGCAGCTATCTGCACCATATCAAGCTCCAGCGGCTGCTCTCTGTAGGTGAGCATCCACGAAGAAAGCGCGGTAACGTTATCTTTTATCTGCTGCATAAGAGATGCTATTTTATAAGGTCTGTCAATGCACTTATCAAGTATGATAGCCATATCGTTAAGCGTTACAGCCTCGGTGCCGCCCGTACCCATAAGCTCGTCTACCTGCTTTTGCAGGCTTTTAAGCTGATTGCTGTATACGGTAAAGTCGGGTATAGAATTCGGCAGAACTACATCTATATTATAGTCGGTGTAGTCGTCGGGCTTAGGGCCTGTTATCTGAAGTATCTCTCTGTAATAGGTGTTTATAGAAGAAACTATAGTGTCCAGCTGATCCATTATTCTGCCTATCTCGCCGGGCACTGCTTCAAGCGTAAGTGTATGAGCGCCTGCTTCGAGATAGTAGTAAACGGTATCTCCGTTTGCGGTCTCGGGTACGGTAAGTGTCCAGTCGCTTGAGTAGTGGAATTTCAGCTGTTCAGACTCGGTATTCGGGCAAACGCCGTCGATATAGAGCTTTCTGTTTGAATAGAAGCCACGCATGGTGTTCTGTCTTGCTCTTATGCCTATCTTATAATAGCCTGCCTTGTCAACATTGAAATTCCATGTAACAGCCTGACCTGATTTCGCCCAGCTGTCCTTGCCTATGGTGTTATACTTTGTCTTTGTCGGGTCTGACGGTGAGGTCAGGTATGAAGATCTGTCCGAAGTCGGGAACAGAGTTCTGTCGCTCTTGGTATCGGCTCTCTCGCCTTCAAGAGTGATGACACCTGCGCCGTTTGCAGCCGCAAGGTCGCTGTCTGACGGAGCAACATAAGCTTCCGGCACCGGCTGCTGACAAAGCTTGAAATACTCTATAGCAAATTTAGCCTTGCTTGATGTAAGAGTAACGGTATGCTTGCCCTTTGTGAAGTAAAAGTCCAGCGCGCCGTTATACAGACCGTCAACGTCCAGAAGGTATCTTTCCTGCCACTGAACGCTCTCGACCTGTCCGGGTCTTATATCGTTATCGTTAAAGTCCTGCGTAATGGGGTTTTCGTTCACCCACACTTTGCTAAGGGTAAGTCTTGAGCAGGTATCATACGGCAATTCGCCGTCAACGGACATCTGAAATTCTATCTCGTTCTGAGTACCTGCCAGCGCTTCGTATGAAAACAGTATGTTATACATACCCTCCGCAGGAACGTTCACCTCAAAACTAATTTCGCCGCTCTGGCTCTCCCAGTTAAGAATATCCTGCTTTCCGTCCACCTGAATGACCTGAGCCTCAGTATCATCGCTCTTTTCGGTGAAGTCCTTTCCGTAGACGGTAACTTCTTCGGCAGGTCTCTGGGCATCGGCATACTTTTCAAGATATTCGCCGTATGTAATGGCATCTATCCTCGTGACAGTCGATATCGGGGCGTCCAGCTCTTCACCGCCGGAAGTATCCTCGGCATCGTCTGCATAAGCCGAAACCGCTGACGTGAGCGCGATAACAAGTGCGGCAGTCATAGAAGTAATGCGCTTGAATCTACTCTTTTTCACATATATCCACCTTTCTGTAATGTATTTATAGGCAACGCTCCGCCGTTTGGCAAAGCCCACAATAAAATTTTTATCCGGACCTGAACACCACAATGCTGTCCTTGTCCTCGCTCAGCTCCACCTTTACCTTTGAGCCGCCTTTTATCCCCAGCGTATCAAGGTATTCTCGCGGAAGCTGCACCCTTCCCGAACGGTCAAGCACCGCAAGCTCTTCCGAAACGGCTTCTTCATTCTCGCCGCCGTCGGTCTCGCCGTGTTCAAAACCGTCAAGACTTTGCATCTCCTCACTATAGCTGCGTTTTCGTATGATCTCCGAACTCGTTCTTCCGTCACGTATCGCAACAACGCGGTCAATATGCTTTGCAAGCTTCACGTCATGCGTTACAATAACTATCGTCACGTTCTCGGAGCGGTTGAGCTCTTTAAAAATATTAAGTATCGCGTTTGAAGTTTTCGTATCAACGCTGCCCGTCGGCTCGTCCGCCAGAAGTATCTTCGGCTTGTTTGCCAGCGCAATGGCTATTGCCACCCTTTGCTGTTCGCCGCCCGACATCTGATCCAGCCTGCTGTTCATTCTGTGCTCCAGCCCGACTTTCTTCAAAAGCTCCTGCGCGCGTTTTTTGCGTTCGCTCTGTTTTTTCAGCAGCATAGGCATTTCAACATTCTGCTGCGCGGTAAGGTAGGGTATCAAATTTCGCGCATTGTTCTGCCACACAAACCCCACAACGTTCCTTTTATAATCTATATAGTCCTTTTCGGTAAACTTTAAAAGATTGCGCCCGTCTATATAAAGGCTGCCTGCCGAGGGCTTATCCAGTCCGCCCAGCATATTCAGAAGCGTTGATTTGCCGCTGCCCGAATTGCCCACTATCGCCATAAGTTCGCCGCGCTTAACTTCCAAGTCAAGCCCTTGCAGCGCCACTACCTCTATTTCGTCGGTCTTATATATCTTAACAAGGTTATCGCAGGAGATTATAACGTCGCTGTCAGTCCTTTGCTCATTCATATCAACATCACTCAACGATCTCACCGTCCTCAAGCGTATACACCTTGTCGGCAATGTCTATCATGCTGGGGTCATGCGTTGTCATGATTATGGTCATTTCCTGCTCCGAGACCAGCTGCTTGAACAGCTTGACCACATTAAGACCCGTTGCGGTATCCAGTTCCGCGGTGGGCTCATCTGCAAAGACTATCTGCGGTTTGTGCGCTATTGCCCTTGCTATTGCCACCCTTTGCTGCTCGCCGCCCGACATCTCGCTCGGTCTGTGGTACATTCGTTTTGCAAGCCCCACCTGCTCCAGAGCTTCTTTTGCGCGTTTTGCCCTGTCGTCAGATGAAAACTTTGCCAGCCGCAGCCCGAACTCAACATTTTCATACGCCGTCATGCTTGATATAAGCGCCACCGACTGGAACACGAACGCCATTTTCAGCCGCCGTATGTCGTCGCGCTTATTCTCGGAAAGTTTGGTTATATCCTCGCCCAGAAACAGCACGTCGCCGTCTGTAGGCTTATCGAGCGCCCCGAGGATATTTATCAGCGTGGTCTTGCCGCTGCCGCTTCGCCCTCTTAATATAGTAAGAGTGCCTTTTTCTACCTCAACGTCTACACCGCCGAGAGCCCTGACTACCTCGCCGCCGCCTATCTTGAATTCCCTTACGATATGATGCGCCGAAAGTATCGGTTTTTGGACATTTTCCATGCTGACACCACGCTTTCGCAGACCCCTGCCAAAAGCGGGGTCGATATTTTTCTATACAATTTTTTGTACACTAAAGAAGTTCTCGCTTTAGTTTGTGCAATATGTTCAAAAAAGCGATAGCTATCCAATATTATTATACCAAATTACCTAATACGTTGTCAAGTAACTAAAACGATTACTTAAAAATTTTTTCATTGAACAAAATCGCCGCTTTTGTGCAGGTTGCAAGAATTTTTATCTGAAATTTTGTAGGCAATTACAAAAACATTCGGTTTTATGCAAAATGATTTTATCAATTCGCATAACTGTTAGATTTCTGCACAATTCTTCCTTTTTTATGGCGCAAAAAATCTCTCCCCAAACAAAGGGGAGAGATACATATGCTTTATTATTCCCGACCGTCCCAGCAGTATGTACACAAGCAGTCGGGGTCAATGCCTATTGCCTCTATCATGTCATCAAGGCGGTTGTATTTCAGCGTGGTAAAATGCAGTTTTTTGCGTATCTCTTCAAGCATTTCTTTGTAGTTTTCGCTTGTCGGGTCTGCATAGTCGGAAAGCTTTTCTTCAGCCTTGTCGCCCTCTCTTTCAAGGATCACGCGCCTTGCAATAAGGTCAAGCTCAGAAGTCGACCGCGAAAAATTCAGATATTTGCAGCCAAACAGCAGCGGCGCGCACGCAGGACGAACGTGGACTTCCTTTGCGCCCTTTTCGTACAAAAACTGTGTGGTTTCGCCAAGCTGCGTTCCGCGCACTATCGAGTCATCTATCAAAAGCAGGCTCTTATCTTTTATAAACTCTGTGGCAGGCAGCAGTTTCATTTTTGCTATAAGATTGCGCTTTTTCTGCGTGGGCGGCATGAACGAGCGCGGCCATGTCGGCGTGTATTTTATAAATGGTCTTGCGAACGGCACACCGCTTTCGTTGGCATAGCCTATCGCGTGACCTGTTCCCGAGTCAGGCACGCCTGCAACAATATCGGGGAACACCTCGCCTTTGTCGCGCATTGCCATTTTCTTGCCGCAGTTAGACCTTACCCTCTCTACCGAAACGCCCTCATAAGTAGCACACGGGTAGCCGTAATATATCCACAAAAACGAGCATATACGCATTTTTTTCTTAGGCTGCTTAACAGTTTCAGCGCCCTCGGCGGTCATGAACACCACTTCCGATGCACCCAGCTCTCTCACCTTTTCATAGCCGAGATTAAAAAACGCAAAGTCCTCAAACGAAACGCACCAGCCGTCGTCTTTTTTGCCCAGCACCAGCGGCGTTCTGCCAAGTTCGTCACGGGCGGCATATATGCCTTTTTCGGTCATTACCAGCATAGTCATCGAGCCGTCAATAACTTCCTGCGCATATGAAATACCCTCTAAAATGGTAGATTTCTGATTTATAACCGCCGCCGTAAGTTCTGTGGGGTTTATCTCCCCTCCGCTCATTTCAAGAAAATGCGTGTGACCTTTGCTGTACACCATTTCAACAAGCTCGTCAACGTTGTTTATCTTACCAACGGTCGCAATGGCGTATGTACCTAAATGCGAGCGCACCATTATCGGCTGCGGCTCATAGTCTGAAATGCAGCCTATGCCTATCTGACCGCACATTTTGTTCATTTCATCGGTGAACTTTGTGCGAAACGGCGAATTTTCTATATTGTGAATAGATCTGTCAAAGCCTGCCTTGCTGTCATAAACCACCATGCCTGCACGCCTTGTGCCGAGATGCGAGTGATAGTCAGTGCCGAAAAATACATCGAAAACGCAGTCTGTTTTCGATACCGCGCCAAATAGACCGCCCATAATTTTTACCTCCCGAATTTGTAGGTCTCTTTAAGACCGACTTGCATAGAATAACACATTAAAATTATAACATAATCTGCCGCCAAAATCAAGTAGCTTTATGCCGCCTTATAAGATTTTCTGCAAAAACAAAGGGAAAGCGCAACTGCTTCCCCTTCTATTCTTACTCTTTATAGCCGAGTCCAAGTATCTGAAATTCCTTGTTTTCAGTGCCCTCAAGCATTTCAATGCTTATGGTGTACTCGTGGCTTTCCTCGCCCGCGGCTATGCTTGCAACAGTCGGGTCGCCCCAGCCGCCCGAAGTCTCGCCCTCTACCAAGGTGTCCTGCGCGTTGCCGCTTTCGTCTGTGCAGGTAACTTTAACGCTGCCCATGCCGCTGCCTGCGGAATTTTCCTTAAACAGCAGATACAGGTCAGTGCCCTTCGCCTTGAAAACTATCGGCTCGTTTTTATCGGCGCTGCCTTTGAAAGTCCAGCCCTTGTCAAAAGTATTTATGTTGCTGCCTGCCTCCCAGCTGCCAAGGCTTTCGGGTGTAAGGGCATCGCTCTCAAGTATATGGCAGTTTACATACTGCTCGCTGTACATGGGTTCTTCGGGATATACATACTCGCTCGGTTCCTGTGCCGCCTCGACCTGCTCAAAATAGTAGCTTATCATATCTGTTACCATTTCATGTCCGTGCAAATTCGGGTGCGAGCCGTCTTTTGAAAACTCTTTCCACGTCAGCTGTCCGTTATCCATAAGGTAGGTTATGCCGTCGGCATAGCTTATCATAGGCAGGTCATAATACTCGCCTATTTTCTTCATGCCGTCCTGCGCGGTATAGCCGTCTTCCGTTCTTGCAAACAGCAAAACTATAGCAATATCGGGGTTTTTGGCATATGCAGAACGAATAATGCCCTCATACGCTGTAAGATAATTTATATCGGTGCCGTCGTTTACGGCAAACTCAATAAACAGCACGTCGGGGTCGTTTGCAAGCACATCTCGCTCCAGCCTGAAAGAGCCGAGTATCGAAGGTGTGCCGCTAAGCCCTGCGTTTACATAATGCACCTTCTCGCCGTTAGTGCCATACTGCTTCATAAACCAGACATAGGTATTAGCGGCATAGCACTTTGCAGCGTTTACGGTATAGCCCTCTGTAATTGAGCCGCCTATGAACGAAAGTGTCAATTCCTCGCCATTTTTCGCCTTTTCTATAACTTTCTTCATAGCCGCGGTATTGCCCAGCGAGCAAAGGCTTTTCTGCTTCATTATCTCATAATATTCTTCATACGTTTCGGGCTGCGGCTCGTCTGTCTGCGAAGAGTTTTCCGTACTTTCCGCAGTGCTGTCAGCCGTACTGCTTTCATTTACTGCCGCACTGCTATCACCGCCGGTTGAGCCGCTTTCAGGGCTCGCACTGCTGCCCGAATTTGAGCAGCCGCACATACCAAAGGTCATAACTGCCGCCGCCAGACCTGCTAAAATTCTTTTATTCATAATATCACTCCATATTTTGTTCTTTTTCAAACGTTTTAAAAACTTTACTGCATATGCTGTCTGCCGCTTTATGCAGCAATGTGTCTGTCTTTTGAGATAATTTTCTTATTCTTAAAAGATCAAACAGCGCTATTCTAAGCCTGTCAATTATAAGGCAGACTATCAATATCGCAAGCGAGATACCCAAAACAACAAGCGGTGTTAAGATGCCCGGTAATTTCGCCGCCCACTCAAAACGATCAACTATATAATTATTATATATCAGCTGCTGCACGTGTATGAGATATACGCCGAATGTTGCAGGCGCGGCAAACTTAACGATCTTACGCATTATTCCGTCGACCTTGATATTTGCAAACAACAGCAGAAACGCCAGCGACATGATAAGCATGGTAGGTGAAACATACGAAAATAAAATACTTTCCTTAATAAAATAGCTCGAAGTTCTGATATTTATATTTCGTATCACAATTTTACTGAGTCCCGTGAATATAACACAGTTAAATATAACAGCAAGCCATAGCTTCTTGCTTTTCAGCCGCTGATGCAGCTCGTACTTTTTGATTACCCCCCCGAAGAAATAAAGCACTGCCAGCCACAAAAACGAATAGCCGTTTTTGATTGCAAAAGGGTCTTTTCCAAAAACCGCGCCCATCATGCTGCCTAACGACAACGCCGCAGTCAGACCGATGCAAGAGGTAAAGGCTGTTTTCTTATCAAATTTATCTATCAGCATATTCAAATAAGGCGCAATTAGCACAACGCCTGCATAAGCTGAAAAATACCAGTACTGATATGAAGTCACGGGCAGCGCCGCGCGGATATACTTTCCTGCGCCGACCTCTGCCAGAGAGAATATATCGAACACAGCCGTTATCAAAATGCCATAAAACACTGCCTGTATCCACAAATATATAAAGCCGGAAAACTTATGCCCATATTTATTTTTTTCATAGCCTACAAAGCCGCTTATAAGCGCATAGCAATTTACGCAGCAGTACACCAAAGCCAATATATATACATCTATTACCCTGCCCGGCATAGACACCTCTTTGTTCAGCACGCCGCCGCCGTTGAGCACATGAATAATAACTATCATATACATAGCGACTATCCGCATAAGGTCTATGCCATAATTATGGCTGCTTTTGGCTTTTTCTGCGCTGCCTGTTTTTGCTGCTGCAACATTTTGCTCCACTATGCAAACTCCCCCAAAATATCATGATACAAAAATCCCCCTGCGCAAAACAGGGGGGATAAAGCGCTTTGAATTAGTTAAGCAGCGACTTCTCAGTCTCTTTATCAAACAGATGAATTCTGTGAGGATCAATAGCGATCTTGATGTGATCCTGAGGACGTGCGGTAGAACGCGGCGAAACTCTTGCGGTAAGGCTTATGCCCTCGCAGTTGATGTACAGATAAGTTTCAGCACCCATCATTTCGGTAACTTCTACTTCTGCTTCTACAACGCCTGTGGTAGCGGCAGCAATGAAGTCTTCTTCATCATGCAGGCACTCGGGACGTACACCGAGAACTATTTCCTGATCTACGTGCGGTTCGAGAACTTCTGCATCAGCCTTCTCGTCGGGAATTTCAACATAGTATTTCTTGCCTCTGGTGGTCTTGGTGTCCTCAGAGCCGAATTCTACGCTGTATTTGCCGTCGATCTTGCGCAGAGTACCGTCTATGAAGTTCATCTGCGGCGATCCGATAAATCCTGCAACGAACTGGTTTACAGGGTTCTGATAGAGGTTGGTAGGTGAATCTATCTGCTGAATGTAACCGTCTTTCATAACAACTATACGGTCGCCCATCGTCATAGCTTCTGTCTGGTCGTGAGTTACATAGATGAACGTTGTACCGAGCTTCTTGTGGAGCTTGGATATCTCAGTTCTCATCTGCGCTCTCAGTTTAGCATCGAGGTTGGAAAGAGGCTCGTCAAGCAGGAAAACCTGCGGCTCACGTACTATTGCACGTCCAAGCGCAACTCTCTGTCTCTGACCACCCGAAAGAGCCTTAGGCTTTCTGTCGAGCAGGTGAGCAATGTCGAGTATTCTTGCAGCTTCTTCAACCTTTCTGGCTATCTCGTCCTTAGGCACCTTGCGGAGCTTAAGACCAAATGCCATGTTTTCAAAAACAGTCATGTGGGGGTACAGAGCGTAGTTCTGGAAAACCATTGCTATATCTCTGTCCTTAGGAGCGATGTCGTTAACGAGTCTGTCGCCGATATAAAGTTCACCTTCGGTGATCTCCTCAAGACCTGCGATCATTCTCAGCGTGGTTGATTTACCGCAGCCGGAAGGTCCAACAAGGATTATAAATTCCTTGTCCTTGATCTCAATGTTACAGTCGGAAACGGCAACGACGCCGCCGGGGTACTTTTTATAGATCTCTCTTAATGATACACTTGCCATCTCTTGAGAACCTCCAATTATTTTTATTGCTAATCTGTACCTGCACCTTAACGCTGCACCATACTTTTAGCTATACTAATATAATACCAAAAAATTTGCAATACGGCAAGATGTTTTTTTACTAAACTTTAGAACATTCATTTATTTATATTGCCTAAATTCCTGCCCTCACAAAAAGAGCATGTCAAATTAGTATGCGATTTTTTCAATTTCTTTGTGCATTATTTCTATACACCCGCCAAGCGGCAGATCTTCACGCAGCTTAATATTTCCTATGCTCAGGCGCTTTAAATATATGACTTTATTTCCCAGCGTTTCAAACATTCTTTTAATTTGGTGATACATTCCTTGATGAAGTGTAACATAGCAGCTGCACTCGTCCTCGCCTTTTTCAAGCTGCGCAGGCAGACATTTTTCGCCGTCCAAAAAAATACCCTGCTCAAACTTTCGCGCATACTCCTCCCCTATCGGTCTTTCAAGCCGAACAAAATATCTTTTTGGCACATGGCTTTTGGGTGATAGTATCTTATGCGCAAACTCGCCGTCATCTGTAATAAGCACAAAACCCTCGGTGTCCTTATCCAGTCTGCCGGCAGGAAAAAGACCGCTTCGGCGCATATTTTCGGGTATCAGCGAAAGCACCGTAGGAGACAGTCCGTCCCTTGTGGAACAGACTACCCCCTGCGGCTTGTTGAGCATTATGTATATAAATTTTTTGTACTCTATCTTCTCGCCGTCAACGCGCACTTCATCGTCCGAAGTTATCTTCATATCGCTTTTTACTTTAGCGCTGCCGTTTACCGTAACTTTCCCTGCGGCGCACAGCCTTTTCACATCAGAGCGCGAAATATCGCCCCTCTGCGAGGATATGAACTTATCGAGCCTTATCATCTCTGCCATTTTTATACTTCCTTATTATGTATCTATGCTGCCTGTGAGCTTTCGTCGGTAGTGGTCGACTGCTCTGCCAAAGCATCATCAGCACACGGTGTTGTGGTAACGTCGGGAGTGCTTTCTGTAACGTCTGTTACCGCGCTGTCTGTGGTGGTAACATTTGTCTGCGGCTTTTTAAGACCGTGCATAAAACCGTCAAGCTCGGTGCAGCAAACGTCGCCGCCAATCAGCATACCGTCACATATCATCAGGTTCATCATGACGTTTTGCTCCCCCTCATAATTATACACCGGATACGAATAAATTTCAACCGTTCTGCCCTTATATTCCGTCAGGTCAAAACCCTGCTGCTTTTGCAGGTCGTTGTAATTTTTATACACCTCGTCAAATTCTTCGGGTATGATAACTATCCTGCAAGTATCATATTCGTCCGAGACTTTCCAGCCGAGGTCTTTGATAAACTGCTGCCTTTGCGTTTCGTTGGTCATGCGGTAGGCAGCGGTCTTTTCTTGTGCGTGCTTGAATGCGAACAGCACCGCCGCGGCGGCTACCACAACTATCGCCAGCACCGTTACAGCCGCCCAAAAGCTTTTGATCTTTACAGTTTTGATAAACATAGTATTCCTCCAATGCTTGTTATGTTTGTACATTTGTGATACTAATCTATATGACGAGCAGAATGAAAATATACTTGCCTTTTCAAAACATTGACCGCCAAAGCGCTTTATTCATATAATGTATAGAGATATTCTCAAAGAACATCAGCTTTATTTTATTATACTATTAAAGGATAAGGAGTAACTATGGATATATCACTTACTTTTCTTGTTATAGGCGGCGACCTTCGGCAGAACTTCTTAGCGCAGCACATGGCTGAAAAAGGCTGCACTGTGTATACTTTAGGTCTCAGCGGCGAGCACCCTGCAAAGGGCTGTATTGCTGTAGATTCTTTAGAACAGCTGCCATATTCGCCCGATGTTGCCATTTTGCCGCTTGTTGCCTCAAACGACGGCGTGAACGTGAACGCGCCGTTTTCTACAGATAAAGAAATACCCCTTAAAGAGGTATGCAGGCATTTAAAAAGCAGCGCTCTTATCGTCGGCGGCAAACTGGGCAGCGATGTGCAGGATATTTTCCGCCAAAGCGGCATAGAATTTGCAGACTATTTCACTCGCGAAGAACTTATTGTAGAAAACTGTGTTCCCACCGCCGAGGGCGCATTGCAGATAGCCATTGAAAACACCCCGAAGACCATTCACGGCAGCGATGTGCTGATACTCGGCTTCGGCAACGTTGCAAAAGCTGCGGCGCGAGTGTTTGCGGCTTTAGGTGCAAGGGTACATATCGCGGCGCGCAAACAGAGAGACTTAGCTTTCGCCCGTACTCTCGGCTATATTGCGCTGCCTATGACATCTCTTGCAAAACATCTCGGCGGCAAAGATATTATTATAAACACAGTGCCCGTGCAGCTTCTTGACGGCGAAAAACTGAACTGCATCGACCGCGACACCCTTATTATAGACCTAGCCTCAAAGCCGGGCGGCGTTGACCTTGCGGCGGCTTCGGATATGCGGCTGAAGGTTATATGGGCTTTATCTCTCCCCGGCAAGACCGCCCCTGTTACATCGGGCATAATAATCGCGGACACTGTGCTCAACATCTGCCGCGAAAGGGGGCTTTACGATGTATGAACAGCTTAGCGGCTTAAAAGTGGGCTATGCTATGTGCGGCTCGTTCTGCACGTTTGAAAAGTCGTTCGCGGCGGTAGAGAGGCTAAAAGAACTCGGCTGCGATATTTTTCCGATAATGTCTTTTAACGCATCTTCCATATCGTCGCGCTTTGGGGACAGCGAAGAAAATATTGCAAAGTTAGAGCGCATCTGCGGCAGAAAAATTATTTCGTCTATCGAAGCCGCCGAGCCGATAGGCCCGAAAAAGCTGCTTGACATACTGGTAGTATCGCCGTGCACGGGCAACACCGCCGCAAAACTTGCAACAGGCGTTACTGACACACCCGTCACCATGGCGGTCAAATCTCACATACGCAACTCGCGACCCGTTGTGCTTGCCATTGCCACCAACGATGCTTTGGGCGCAGCTGCGAAGAACATAGGCTTTTTGCAAAACTGCCGCAATTTCTTTTTTGTACCCTACGGGCAGGACGACTTTGAGCACAAGCCTAACAGCATGATAGCGCACTTTGAGCTTATCCCCGACAGCATTTGCGCCGCGCTTGAAGGCAAACAGATGCAGCCCGTTATACGACCATACTAACAAAAACACCCGACTATCTTCAGCCGGGTGTAATACTTTATAAGAATTATCAGAATTTAAGCGCCTTAAAACGCTCCATAGCCTGCTTGGTGCGCTCTCTGTCGCCGAAAGCCGTCAGCCTGAAATAGCCCTCGCCGTTTTTGCCAAAGCCCTCGCCGGGTGTGCCAACAACGTTCGCTTCCTCCAGCAGCTTGTCGAAAAATTCCCAGCTGCCAAGACCGCCCGGGCATTTTAGCCATATGTAAGGCGAGTTTTTGCCGCCAGTGTAGTATATGCCCATTTCGTCCAGCGTTGAGGCGATTATTCGAGCATTTTCGCGGTAGTAGTCGATATTCACCTTTATCTGCTTCTGACCTTCATCGGTAAATATTGCCTCTGCCGCCCTCTGCACGGGGTATGATACGCCGTTGAACTTGCTGCCCTGACGTCTTCCCCACAGCTGTGCAAGGTACACATCGCTCCCGTCGGAAGCTGTAACTTTCAGCTCCTCGGGAATTACAGTGTAGCCGCAGCGCATACCCGTGAAACCTGCGGTTTTTGAAAGCGAGCACATCTCGATAGCGCAGGTGCGCGCACCCTCTATCTGAAAAATGCTCCTCGGCAGGTCGGGCTCGGAGATAAACGATTCATACGCCGCATCGAAGATTATAACAGAGCCGTTTTTGTTGGCGTAGTCGACCCACTTTTTCAGCTGCTCTTTTGTGTATACCGAGCCCGTGGGGTTGTTGGGCGAACACAGGTAGATAATGTCCGCGTGCACGCTGTCATCAGGCATTGCGGCAAAGCCGTTTTCCTCGGTAGAATCGGCGTATATTATCTTTCTGCCGTTCATAAGGTTGGTATCTACATACACAGGATAGGCAGGGTCGGTTATCATAACAACGTTGTCGTCACCGAAAATATCCACAATATTGCCGCAGTCTGCCTTAGCGCCGTCGTTTATGCGTATCTCATCAGCCTTGACATTCGCGCCGAAGCTGTTGTAATACTTAGCCACCGCCTCTTTGAGAAAATCATAGCCTGCGCCGCTGTCCTCATAGCCGCGGAAGGTCTCTTTGACGCCCATTTCGTCGGCGGCTTTTTTCATCGCTTCCACCGCGGCAGGGGCTATCGGCAGGGTAACGTCGCCAATGCCCATTCTGATGATGTCGGCATCGGGGTGCGCCTGCGAGAAAGCTTTCACCCTTTTTGCGATCTCGATGAACAGGTAGTTTTTCTTCATGCTCAGAAAATTTTCGTTGATTTTAACCATTTTGATCAGTCCTTTTTTATAATTTTTTCTTTAAACAAAAGTATTACTAATATAAATCAGAAGCTATAAAACTAATCTTCTTTTATTATCCGTATATCAATACCTTTTCCACCCTTGTTACATAATTCAAACCCATCAATATACGTTATTTTGTTATATTCATAAACCTTACATTTTTTGCTTTTTATTTTGTCGACAAGCTTTGATTGTATGTATGGGGTCTTAACTTTACCATTACTATATAACACGACAAGTTGATAAAAATATCCCTTCCTATGTGTGCTATGACCGATTTTTCCGATTATCATTCCCTCGTACAGTGTACCTTTCGATTTGCATTTCAGCTTTTTATACATAATAACGATGCCTTCAAAGCACTCATACATTTGAACGAGAATCATTAGAATAAACAAAAGTATAATTGCATCAACTTTATCTTTTCTTATCAAATACAAATAAATCATTATATATGAAAACAATAATATAACTGCTAAATGAAAATATTTTGTTTTTTCCTTGTAATAATGCAGCTTTTTCATATCTGACCTCAAAAAACGCTTCTAAATTCGGATTTATATCTGTAAAAGTCGGTCGCTTGCTAATATCACTTCACGCCAGCACTATACGCATATGGAAGAATATTCTGCCAGACGCTTTCTTTGGAAGTGTGGTTCGGGATATTATAGATTTGCTTTATAAAATCTTTTCACTTTGCACGGCGTTCCAGAATGGAACGCGGAAAAAAAGCTAAGGTCTTTTCAAAGGAGAGGCTCAGCTTTTAGAAGCAAGAAAACTAGAAGCAAGAGGTAAGACGAGCGTTTTGAAAATTTGTGCTAAACCATAAGAAGCAATTTCTTGCTTCTTGCCTCTAACTCTAAACCGCAGAAATAACAGATTTGCGCAAACATCAAAAAAGCATTTCTAACCTCTAACTTCTCACATCTAACCTCTAGCAGCGGAGCGCACGTTGTGTTTCGGGGGCTCTGCCCCCATACCCCCGTGACCCTTTTGAAAAAGGGTCAATCGAAAACTTTTAGTTTCTTGACAAGACTTAAAACCTTTGAGTTTATCCTATCTCAACAGTACCTTTAAAAACCGTTACTGCGCTGCCCGTCATTATCACCGTTTCATCGGTGTATTTTATTGTAAGGTCGCCGCCGCGCAGATGTATCAGTATCTCCTCGCCTTTGGGTGAAATGCCGTTCAGGCACGCCGCCGCAACAGTCGCGCACGCGCCCGTGCCGCACGCCCACGTTTCGCCGCTGCCCCTCTCCCACACGCGCATTTTAAGCTCGGTGGGCGATATTACCTCGCAAAACTCGGTGTTCACCTGCTCGGGGAAAATTGCGTTTTTCTCAAACTGCGGCCCTATTTTTTCAAGCTCCAGCCCGTCAATATTATCCGCAAAAACCACGCAGTGCGGATTGCCCATCGAAACGCAGGTTATGCTGTACTCCTCCCCAGCTATCTGCACGGGGCGCGAAATAACGCTCTCGCCCTCCAGCAGCACGGGTATCTTCTCGGGGGCTGTTTCAGCCTTGCCCATATCGACCGTTGCACCAACAACTTCGCCGCCGCTTTTTATAAGTTTTATGGTCTTTATGCCGCTTAACGTCTCTATCTTTACGGTATCGCTTTTTACTATTCCTTCGTCATAGCACAGCTTAGCCACGCACCTTATGCCGTTGCCGCACATTCTGCCCTCAGAGCCGTCGGCGTTGAACATACTCATTTTAGCATCTGCCACATCAGAGGGGCAGACAAGTATAACACCGTCGCCGCCTATGCCGAAACGCCGATCGGACAGGCGTATGCTCAGGCTCTCGGGGTCGGGTATATCCTGCCCAAAGCAGTTGAAATAGATATAATCGTTGCCGCAGCCGTGCATTTTTATAAATTCAGCCTTTGCCACCAAAACTCCTCCCTTTTATATTCTCTGTAATATTATACCGCAAGCTAAGTTAAAAGTCAAGGCGAAAAACCGCTCTTGATTTTCATATAGAAATGTGGTATACTATAACAGTATGATATTCTGTTAGTACGAAATACTAAAGTTGGTGATATTTTTGTTAGAGATAAAAGATCTGTCGTGGTCTGCGCCCGACGGAAGGAAGATAATCAAAAGCCTGTCGCTCACGATACCGAACAACAAACTTACGGTAATAACGGGTCCGAACGGCAGCGGAAAAACCACCCTTGCAAAGCTGATAGCAGGGGTAGAGATAGCCGAGAGCGGCAGCATTTTCCTTGACGGTGAGGACATTACGCCGCTTGACATAACGCAAAGGGCGAAAAAGGGCATAGGTTTTGCTTTTCAGCAGCCTGTGCGCTTCAAGGGCATAACCGTGAAAGATCTGCTCGTTTTAGCGGCAGGGGGTATTGCAAGCGAGGACAAGCTGAGCGATGTGCTTTTGAAAGTGGGTTTGCAGCCCGAAAAATACCTTGACCGCGATGTAGATGCGCATCTTTCGGGCGGCGAGATAAAGCGCGTTGAGATAGCTACTGTGCTGCTGCGAAACTCAAAGCTTATGTTGTTTGACGAGCCCGAGGCAGGCATTGACATATGGAGCTTCAACAACCTTATAGATGCGTTTTCGGAATTGAAAAAGTCAACCGACAGCTCTATTATAATAATCTCGCACCAAGAGAGGATACTCTCTATTGCAGATGAGATCATTCTTCTGCGTGACGGCGATATTTGCGAGCAGGGCAAGCGCGATTCCATGTTTCCGCGGCTTTTCTGCGCAGGCGGAGAGGACTGCCAGTGCCCCAACTGCATCAAAGGAGGCGCATCACAGTGAGCGAAGTAAACGATATAACCAAGCAGCTTTTAGAGATTGTTTCGGATTTCAGCGGCAAGTTTGACGGCGCGTATAATATCCGCCAGGACTGCCAAAGCGTTGCGAGACAGTCAACGGAGCATATAAAAATTGTCAATAAAGAGGACGGCAAGCCCGGCATTGAGATACACATCTCACCCGAAACAAGGGGCGAAAAAGTGTACATTCCTGCCTGCATAACGCAAGCCGATGTTGACGATCTGGTGTACAACGATTTCTTTGTCGGCGAGGGCGCTGACGTTATAATAGTCGCAGGCTGCGGCGTTCACACCGAGACTAACGAGCTTTCGCGCCACAATGGCGTGCACAGGTTTTTCCTCGGCAAAGGCTCGCACGTTTTGTATGTTGAAAAGCACGTTGGCGAGGGCGCTGACGACGGCAACAGAACTATTGACCCCGTTACAGATGCCGAGATAGGCGAGGGCGCACTGCTTGAAATGGACACTTCGCAGCTGGGCGGCGTTACCTCTACGTCACGCAAATGCCATATAAAAATGGACAAAGAAGCAAAGCTTATTATTCGCGAGAGAATACTGACCGACAAGCGGCAGACCGCTTCTACAGATTTTGTTGTTGAGGTAAACGGCGAAGATGCCTCTGTGAACCTCATTTCGCGCTCGGTCGCAAAGGGCGATTCTTATCAGGAATATTCCTCGAAAATTATCGGCAACGCGCGCTGCACGGGGCACTCCGAATGCGACGGAATACTTGCGGAAAACGGCAAAGTTTCGGCGCAGCCAAGCCTTATTGCCAACTGCAAAGATGCCGAACTTATCCACGAGGCTGCCATAGGCAAAATTGCAGGCGAGCAGATACTCAAACTGCGCACACTGGGGCTTACCGAAGAAGAAGCCGAAGCCACGATAATCAACGGCTTTCTTAAATAAAACAAACGACCGATGCTAAAAAGCATCGGTCATTTTTGTTATTCACTGTAAACTTTATTCTCTATAAGAGCAATATTTGCATCAAAATCTATCTGCAAAACCTGCTGACCGTCGTCAAGGGTCGCGCCGCTGTACATATCATCGGCTGGGATTCGCAGTTCTTCAAACTCAAATGTCGCTATATACGGCAGCACCATTGCAAGCTTGAACATCTCGCCTTTTGACATATTAGTCACGACGTTTTCGGCGCAGGCAGTTGCAAAATTGTTAAGACCGCTGATACCCGAGCCCTTCGCCTTTTCGATAATTTTGCGCACTACCTCTCTCTGGCGCTCGGTGCGCTGAAAATCAGACCTGCCAACGTATCGAATTCGCGCATACGCAAGCGCCTGATTGCCGTTCATGTTGTAAGTGCCGCCCGAGGTGATGAAATCCTTGTTGCTGGGCAGACCCTTTATGTCGTTTATCTCAGCCATCGGGGCTTGCATTGCTATCGCCTCGTCGTCGGTGACGGTCAGTTTTACGCCGCCTACAGAATCAACAATGGCAGCAAAACTTTCAAAATTTACAAAAACATAGTCATCTACCGAGACATGAAAATTCAGCTCCAGCGTGTCCATCAGCAGTTCCGCGCCGCCCCAGCGGTAGGAAGCATTCAGCTTGCTCCAGCCGTTGTTTGGTATATTCACATACGAATCGCGCATAAACGACGTCAGCGTAACGGTGCGCGTTTTGTAGTTTATCGACATCAGTATAACAGTGTCAGCCCTGCCGCTGTCTGTAACGCTTCGGGTGTCAGTACCGATAAGCAAGATATTTCGCACATTTTTACTCTCAAGCGGCACAACGCCTACATCATACCGCGTGCCTGTTTCTACCGTTTCTACCATGCCTATGTAGTGCCATGCAATTACCGAATATGCGCCGACCGCGACTATCAAAAGCACCAAAATAAGGCAAATAATCGTGCGTATCGGGTGGTGTTTTTTGCGCGGCTGCGGCTCTTCTTCCGGCAGCAGCTCGTCGTCTTCGTAGTATTCCATTCGTTGTTGTCCTTTCTTGGGTTGGGCAGGAGCCCTGTTCACCGCTTTTTCTCTCTGCGGCTGTTTTTTCTTTTTCTGTGTACTATGGCTTTTGCTGCTTTTTGCTATAGAACTTTTGCTTTTACTGCCTTGACTGCTTTTATGCGACGGCTGACTTTGCCTAGGCTGTGTCTGCCTCTGAGGTGTATGAGTCTGCCTTTGCCGCACTGTTGGGCGAGGCTCATAGCCGCCTGCAAGGTCTTCACCCTCACGGTAGGCGTTTTCGGCCTGCTGCTGAGTATAAATCACCCTGTCGTCTATATGAAACTGCGTTCTGTCAGCACTGCCGCTTTCGTGGGTAACGCCGTTTTCGCGCATGGTACGGGCTATCATTTCTTCTAAAGTTTCGTTGTCTTTATTCTGCACGTTCATTATCCTTTCAATTTACTGCACAATATCATTATAACCACTTTGTGCCAGTATGTCAAGTACATAATTATACAAAGAAAATCTCGCGCATAAAAAAGAGCCTCTCAAACGAGAAGCTCTTTAATACTTTTGAGTAATTACTCCTTAACGCCGCCAAGTGCAACACCGGCAATTATGTACTTAGAAAGTACCAGATAGAATATAACCAGCGGAGCAGCGGAGATCGTAAGACCAAAGTAGATAGCGCCGAACTCAGTAGAATACTTATTACCATTAAGTTTGGCAACGAGCATAGGAACGGTCTGCATATCCTGGTGTGAAAGGAGCATGCTCGGCAGCAGGTAGTTGTTCCAGTTTGTAACCATTGCGAATATAGCCATAGTAGCCATACCGGGTTTCAGAATAGGAAGAACCAGCCTGTTGAATATACCGAACTCGCCTGCACCGTCTATACGTCCGGCTTCGACCATTTCGATCGACAGCGCCGAGGACATATATTGTCGCAGGAAGAACACGGTACTCGGAGCAGCGATTGCAGGAATGATAAGCGGGATATAGCTATCGGTAAGACCCCACTTGAACATCAACTCAACGAAGCTTATAACAGTAACCTGAGAAGGTATCATCTGTATAGCCATAATAAAGGTATACAGTACCTTGTTGAGTTTGAATCTGTATACGGCGAAACCGTAAGCGGTGAGTGCCGAGAAGTATACAGAAAGAATAGTAGCGCCTGCTGCTATAATGAACGAGTTAAGGAAGCCTCTTGCGAACGGCAGGTTGAGCTGCGGGCTCGTAAGGAGGTACTTTCCGTTTGTGAAGAACGACTTTGAGGGGAGCAGCGAAACAACAAGAGAATTCTTGATGTCAGGCGCCCATTCAAGGCTGTTAGAGTTGATCTCAAGTCTGTTCTTAGATGCTGTGAACACCATTATAACGAAGGGCAGCAAAGCCAGTATTGTAAGTATGATACATACAATATAGACCAGAACCTTCATGGCGATAATACGGGCGTGATAGCCGCCTTTCATGCTTTGACCGGCTTGACCGTAGTTTGCCATTACAGATCGCCCCCTTCCTGGAGAGCGGCCTCTTTAGCGCGCTTTTTCTCCATTCTTTTAGCCTTAGCTTCTGCACGATCCGAAGTGAGATAGAACAGCACACAGCTGCACACTGCGGTTATCAGGAACAGAATTACTGAGGCTGCACAGGCCTTGCCTATTGAGTTAGAACCTGTGGTAGCTATAGTCTTGATATACATAACTATTGTCTGAATATCAAATCTGAACATAGCGGCATTGTCACCGTTACCCATCATGTTAGGTACATCGAACATCTGGAAGCCGCCTATCAGAGATGTAACGAGCGAATATGTCATTATAGGTCTGATAAGGGGAAGAGTAATTCTCCAGAACGACTGCCAGCCCGAAGCGCCGTCTATAGAAGCTGCTTCAAAGAACGAGGGGTTGATACCCATAATACCGGCTATGAGAACGATCATTGTCTGACCATACCACATCCAGAAGTTTATGAATGCAACAACGCCTCTTCCGAACCAACCGCTTGTGAACGGCATGCTGGGGTTCTTTATGTAGCCTATTGCGATAGCTATATTGTGGATAAATCCGTTAGGTCTGATGAAAGCAAGGAACAGAAGTCCTATGGTGGTAGCGGTCATTATGTTAGGCATATAGAATACTACCTTGAAGAAGCCCTGACCCTTAACTCTTATCTTCTCATTGGTGAACCAGCTTGCAAGCAGCAAAGCCATAAGCAGCTGGGGGATAAAGCCCATGATCCACATAACGGGTGTATTGACGAACGCACGCTTGAATGATGCCTCGGTCAATACCATTTTGAACATATCAAATCCAACAAAATTATAATTCATTTCCGGATTTACATACCATGCTTTGATGTCGGTCAAAGAGTAGTAGAAAGTATTTATCAGGGGAATTATCTGAAAGACGAAATATGTTATGAAAAATGGTGCTATGAAAATATAACCAAAATGGTTCTTTTCAAGTTTAGCTCTTGTTTTGAATGATGATGCCATATTTCACACTCCTACTTAAAATAGAAACAGGGACAGGTGGGTTCGTCCCACCCATCCCATTTCGTCAATGATATGAAACTATTAAGTATTCATTGTTCCTGACAGGAATTACTTCTTTTCCTTCAGTTCAGGTATAGAAGTCTTAGACTCATCATAGATGCTCTGGATAGCTTCATCAAGAGTCTTAGTGCCGGTGCAGTATGCAGCAAGTGCAGCATCGGTGTTGCCGTTGAATGTAGCGTCATACTTGCAGCAAGTACCAACGTTTACGTTCTCAGCAGACTCCTTGAATATTGCATAGTGATCCTGACCGCCGAGGTTCTCGTTGGAAGCGCTGAGCTGTGAAGCAACAGTCTTCTTGGACGGGAAGTCACCGGTAGCTTCCATGTAAGCCTTCATAGAATCATCGTTTACGCAGAAGTATTCGATTATAGCCTTTACAACGTCCTTAGTACCGTCATCGAGGCACTGCTTGGAACCGAACCACCATGTGCCGCCCCAGAAGTAAGGCTCAGGGCCGGGAACTGCTGCCCACAGACCATAAGAACCGTTGCCAACCTTGTAGTCAGCTTCAGCAGCCTGAGGATTGCCGTCTTTGTCCTTGTCACCTGTCTTGGTAGCTACACAGTTAGGCTTCAGAGTGTAGTGCATGAACCATGTGCATCCGAAGAAGCAGAATACGCCGTCCTGCATATCGGTGTACCAGTTAGAAGTCCACTGAGTCTTGTCGATGTAGTGTACTTCACCAGCATCAGAAAGGCTCTTGGTGTACTCGAAGAGTTCCTTGATCTTAGCTTCGTCAGGAGTGTAGTTCATGTCAGCATCGACCCAAGCGTTAGCTCTGTTGTTCATGAAGCATCTCTTGAGCTCGTCAACGCCGGAGATCATAGGAATGCCATTTTCCTTCAGAGTATCAGCGGTTGCCTTGAACTGATCCCAGCTGCCCAGATACTTGCTCTGGATCTCTTCAGGATCCTTAGTGCCGAGGTACTTCTCAGCATAGTCGGTTCTGTAAAGAACTACGCCAGGTGCAGCCTGGTGTGACAGACCCATGCGAGTGCCGTTTACTGTTGTGAAGTCAAGGGTGTAAGTATAGTAGTCGGGTTCATTGATCTCGATACCAAGGTCAGCAAGAGAAGCGGTCTTAGCGTTCTCAGCAAATCTCTGAGCATAGTCAGCGTCTGCAACGAACAGGTCAGGAGCTTCCTCAGTCTTGGTAAGAGCAGCCTCACAGTTAGCTATGAATTCATTAGCATCTGAGGTGAGGTGATACTCGAACTGATACTTGTCAGCAAATTCCTTGTTCTTCTCGTCCTTCAAGAAGTATTTGTCGATCATGGTCTGAGTTTCGTCGGTAAATGTATATACATGTACCGTCTGCTTGCTGCTGTCTCCGCCGCCGTTTCCGCCGCCGCTGTTGCCGGCAGTGCTGCTGTCATCCTTGCCGCAAGCTGTCATCATAGAAGCAGCCATAGCAAGAGCGAGTGTTCCGGAGAGAACTCTCTTAAGTTTGTTCATTGAAATCTTCCTCCTTAAATTTTGTGCATTAGTATAGGATTCATTAATGCCAAATTTATACGACGGCTTCCCCCTCTGAAGTTTTCACCGTCGGCTTATAAGACCGTAATGGTCTGAGGGTTCATTTTCACATGGCATTTCTGCCTGTATTAAAAATATACAATATTCTCGCTTCAAATTCAAGTTTTTTAACGAGATTTTTTATTTCTGTAATCAATTATGTTTATTCCTACAAACTTTGACCCCTGTTTTTGGTTATGTTGCACACCATTCTATCACAATTGTAACCGAATTGTAATTTTTGAATTTGTTATCTACCGTAAACATAAACACACAAAAACCACAATTTAATGGCGATATTTGTCATTTTCCATAATTTCGCGCAATATCACTCAGCCAGCAGCGCGCGTGTTTCGCTTTCCGCGGCGGCATATATGTCCTCGGCGCTCTCCCCTACAGAAAAATCGCCATTCTCGTAGAGTATTTTGCCTGCGCACATGGTCATTTTAACATTCTGCTTACTTCCGCTGTATACGATATTCTTAACTATATCGTTCTTCGGCTGCATATTCGGCAGGTGCATATCAATGCGTATAATGTCCGCCTGTTTGCCCTCGGTAAGGGTATCGCAGTCATCAAGACCGAGCGTTTTTGCGCCGTTGACTGTTGCCATTTTAAGCACTTCGTCAGCCGCACAGGCAGATGCATCGCCCGTCTTCACCTTCTGCAAAGCCGCCGCGAGATACATTTCTCTGAACATATCAAGGCAGTTGTTGCTTGCCGCGCCGTCAGTGCCTATCGAGATACCCACGCCGCTCTCCAGCATCTTCTGCAAAGGCGCGATACCGCTGGCAAGTTTGAGGTTCGATGCAGGGTTAGTCACCGCCCACAGACCGCGCTCTTTAAAAATGCGCATATCCTCATCATCGAACCACACGCAGTGAAAGCCGCCGCCGCCGTAGTCGAACACGCCTTCTCTGTCAAAAAGCTGTGTCGGCGATAGGGCGTATCTTTCACGGCATTCGTTTACTTCCTTTTCCGTCTCGGAATTGTGCATAAAAACGGGCGCTTTATACTTGTGCGCAAGCTCGCTCACGCCGCGTATCATCTCTATCGGGCACAGGTACTCTGAGTGCATTCCCAGCTTATATGTTACCATTTTACTGAAAGAATTAAGCTTATTATACCGCTCCTCCAGCAGCGAGAGGTCGTCCCCCTTTGTAACAGCGCCGCACAGCACGCCGCGAAAGCCGAAATCAGTGCACACTTTCGCAAAATACTCAGGGTAAAAATACATATCAAAGCAGGCTGTAATGCCGCTCGTCAGATATTCCAGCAGCGCGACCTTTGCAAACGCCGCCACTCGCTCGCCCGAAAGCTTTGCCTCCTGCGGAAACACCTTTTTGAACAGCCAGTCTTGCAGCGGCAGGTCATCGGCATACGAGCGCAGAAAGGTCATTGCCGAATGTGTATGGCAGTTTTTGAAAGACGGCATAAGCAGGTCTTGCCGAATGTCTATCTCCCTGTCAAACTGCGGCATATCATCGCACTTTTTGCCAACGTATGCTATCTTGTCGCCGTCAGTCCACACCTCTCCCTCGGTTATGCGTGTATCTTCCATAGTAAGTATTTTAGCGTTATAAAGGCGTATTTTCATATTATCTCTCCGTTTGGAACATATCCGCAATTGCGGTCTTTACAAGGGCTTCAAAGGTCTTCGCGACCGCATCGGCGGTCTGCTGAACTTCGGCATGGCTAAGCGGCTGTTTGGCTATGCCTGCCGCCATATTAGATATGCACGATACCGCGCACACCTGCATTCCTGCGTGGTTGGCAGCTATCGCCTCACACACTGTTGACATACCCACGGCATCTGCGCCCAGCTTGCCAAGCATTTTTATCTCGGCAGGAGATTCATAGCTGGGGCCCGTCAGCTGAACATAAACGCCCTCTTTAATATCGATATTATTTTTAGCTGCTGCGATTTTTATGATATTCTGCAATTCCTTATTATATATACTGCTCATGTCGGGGAATCTCACACCAAGCTGCTCTATATTCTCACCTATCAAAGGGTTGGGTGCAAACAGAGATATGTGGTCACGAAGTATCATAAGGTCGCCTGCCCTGAAGCCTGCGTTTATGCCCCCTGCCGCGTTTGTAAGCATTATCTTCTGCGCGCCGAGCATTTTCATAAGCCTTATCGGCATTACTGTTTCCTGAGCGGTGTAGCCCTCATAGCAGTGCACTCTGCCCTGCATACATACTAATTTTACGTCTCCCAGCCTGCCAAAGATAAACTGCCCCTTGTGCCCTTTCACGGTAGATACGGGGAAGCCCACTATCTCGCCGTATGGCACGCAAGCCTCAACTTCAATGCTGTCAGCAAAGCCGCCCAGCCCCGAGCCTAAAACAAGCGCCATCTGCGGCTCAAAGTCGGTTATTTTGCGTATCTGCTCTTTACAGCGCAAAAGCCTGTCATACATATCCATAGCCTTACACCTCGCTATTACATTTATAATAGTATATCTATATTCTATATACCGAAATACTTCTTGAAATTTCCGCTGAGTATCTTCTGCCGCTCTTCCTCGGTAAGGTCAAGTGCCTCAAAGCGATTGAGTTCGCCTGCGTGGTTCCACATAGGAAAGTCCGTTCCGAACATCACCCTGTCAACACCAAGCGCACGTATGTACTTGACCGCCTGCTGCGGTGTCATAAACGCCAGCGAGGACGAGCAGTCATACCACACATTGTCAACCCCTGCAAGCGCTGTTGATGCCCTGTCCCACACCTGATAGCCGCCAAGGTGCGCTGCAAACGCATGCAGACGAGGGTACATCTTCATAACTCTCAGCAGCCTTTCGGGCGCAGAGTAGTCATATCTGTCATCACCCATATGAAAAAGTATCGGCAGTCTGCCCTCAGCCGCTTGGTACATAGGCAGGGCGTTTTCGTCGTCAATATTAAAAAGCTGAAAATCGGGGTGCAGCTTTATGCCTTTAAGACCGCCTTCCATACATCTTTGGATCTCTTTTTCAAAACTGCCTTCATACCCGGGGTGCAGCGTGCCAAAGCCTATAAACTCAGGGTGCTTTTTGCACTCGGCAATGATAAAATCGTTAATGCTCTCCACCTGAGAAGGGTCGGTGGCGGCTGAGCAAACCAAATATTTTTCCACCCCAAAAGGCTTGCCGTCAGCTATCAGCGACTCGGAAGTGCCCATTTCGCAGTCCATATAAATATCATAGAACTTGCCTATGTTTACCACCGCTTTGTCGGCAATTTTAACGGGGTATATGTGGCAGTGCGCATTGCAAATGCTGTATTTTTCTGCAAATGCCAGAGCCTTTTCAACGTTTGTTTCTGTGTGTATTTCTTTAAACATCAACATTCACCTGCTATTCCTATTACTGAAAGATTATCACAACTGCCGCGTGAAAGCGCCAGCCTGTATATCGCATCTATTTTGTCCTCAAACGGCACATCAAGCCCCATGCAGACTTCAATTTCCGTTCTGCCAACGTGGTCTGTTATGCCGTCGCTGCAAATTATAATAGTATCATCGGGCAGCGTGCCGAACTTTTCGCCTATTGAGAAAACATCAAGCCGCGGTATGCTGCTGTCTCCCCCAACAGATGATATAATAACGTTCCTGTCGGGAGAAGTTTTCATTTCCTCGGCGGTTATCTCACCCATGTCGTAAAGATACCTAACCAAAGTGTGGTCGGTAGAAAGCTGTGTTGCCACGCCCCCTGCATATCTGTAAAGCCTGCTGTCGCCAACACTGACACAGCAGCTGTTGCATTTTTCATCAAGAGCAAAAAGGCAAAGCGTGGTCTGCATATTGCCGTACTGCTCATCTCTCTGCGCCTCATCGAGCAGCTTTTTGTGAATATTCATAACAACGCTTTTAAGGTCTGTAAGAGAATTATACCTGATTTTAGCAAGCTCGTCAAGGCACATCTGCGCCGCCACTTCACCGCAATTTTCGCCGCCAACGCCGTCACACACCGCGGCAATCATAGGCTCTGTAACAAGCGCTTCCACCTCGCCGCCGTCATAAACCTTGCCGTCTATCAGTATTCTGTCCTCATTTATATTAAGCACAGCACCCTTATCGGTAATGCCGTAAATACTTATATGCATAATAAAAAATCACCGTGTTATATTATACTCTATTCTTGTCCGATTGTCAACCGCCTACGGCTTGTAATTTGTCGTAATATATGATATAATAGTAATATATTATAATAGATATAGAAAGGCGGCAGGGTTTATGGCTGCTGATAAATATACTGTTCTTATTTCTGAAGAAGAAATAGAAAAGCGCGTTAAACAGCTTGGCGAGCAGCTTTCTTCAGAATATGCAGGCAAAAAAATTTTACTTATATGCACTTTAAAAGGCGCGGTGATATTCGCATCTGATTTAGCGCGCAGCATAAAAGCGCCGTGTGAACTGGGCTTTGTAAAGGCAAAATCTTACGCGGGTGAGCAGACCACAGGCAGTGTTGACATAAGTTTTGAAGACCTGCCCGACATTAAGGGACGGCACATTATAATAGCAGAAGATATTATAGATACGGGGCTTACGCTGAAAAAGCTGTCGGAATACTTTCTTGCAAAAGAGCCTGCCAGCATGAAAATTTGCGCGCTTCTTGACAAGCCCTCACGCCGCAAGGCAGATATAACGGCAGACTACATCGGCTTTAAGATAGAAGACCATTTTGTGGTAGGCTATGGGCTTGACCACAACGAGCGTTTCAGAAATCTTCCGTTCATAGCAAAGCTGGAACTGTAATATATTATAATAAGGAGAAAAAACATGGGCAAAAAGGTTTACGACAACAGAGAGCTTTCGTGGCTGAAATTCAACTGCCGTGTTCTTGAAGAGGCGCAGGATACCAGTGTGCCGCTTTTGGAGCGGCTGCAGTTTGCTTCTATATTTGCAAGCAACCTAGACGAATTTTACATGGTTCGTGTGGGGTCGCTTCATGATGCCATGCTTGTGAACGACAACGACCGTGACGGCAAGACGAGAATGCGCCCTTCCGAGCAGCTTTCTGCCATATACAAAAGAACATCTGCGATGTATGGCGACCTTGGCAAGACCATTTCAAAAATAGACGACGACCTTGCTGATCTGGGCGTTAAAAGATGCTCTTTTAAAGACCTTAGCAAAAAAGAGGCTGACTTTGTTGAGGCATATTTCAGATACGAAATGCTGCCGTTTTTGTCGCCGCTTGTAATAGACCGCCGCCACCCGTTCCCGTTTTTAAATAACAGAGAAGTTTATGCTGTGGCTAAGCTTTCCTCTAAAAACAACGTAAAACTGGGCGTTGTAAAATCGGGCGTGGGCAATGCCAAACTGCTGTTTATTCCCACTTCCGAAAAGAACGGCAAGATACGCTACATGACTATAGACGAGATACTTCTGCACTTTATTTCGCAGATATTCTCAGGCTACAAAATAGAAGAAAAATCTCTTATGCGAATAACGCGCAGTGCAGACATAAACACCGAAGAAGCAGGCTATGAATATGAGCTTGACTTCCGCTCGCATATGCAGGAACTTATAAAGAAAAGAAAGCGCCTGTGCCCCGTAAGGCTGGAGCTTTCAAGAGAGCTCTCCGACCTCACGCTGGGCGAACTTACCGCAAGGCTTGAAATATCGAAAAAGCAGGTGTTTGTGTTAAAGTCGCCGCTTGATATGTCATACACAGGCGAGATAAGCGGCAAACTATCGCACCGCACCGAGCTGTTCTTCCCCAAGCGCGTGCCGCAGGAGCCTTACGGCGTTGACCCTGCGCAGTCGATGATCTCTCAGATAGAGAAAAAAGACATTCTGCTATCATACCCGTATGAGAGCATAAAGCCGTTTATCAGGCTGCTTGACGAAGCCGCCGCAGATGACAGCGTTATGTCTATAAAAATAACATTATACCGCGTGGCGAGGGACAGCAAGGTCATAGAGGCTCTTATAAAAGCTGCCGAGAACGGCAAGCAGGTAACTACCCTAGTAGAATTGCGCGCGCGTTTTGACGAGGAAAACAACATAGGCTGGTCTAAGCGGCTGGAAGAAGCAGGGTGCAGCATACTATACGGGCCTGAGAATCTGAAAGTGCATTCAAAACTGCTGCTTATAACGCGCAAAGTCGGCAGCGAGGTAAAGTATATTACGCAGGTGGGCACGGGCAATTATAACGAAAAGACCGCCGCGCTTTACACTGACTTTTGCCTTATGACCGCAAACGCCGAGATAGCGCAGGAGGCTGCCTCGGTGTTCAACGCGCTTTCGGTCGGTGAATTTGTTGAAAACGCAGCCCATTTGCTGGTAGCGCCCAAGCTTATGCAAAACCGCCTGTGCGAAATGATGGACGAACAGATAAACATAGCGCGCTCGGGCGGCGAGGGGTACGTTGGCGCAAAAATAAACTCGCTGACGGACAAAGTGCTTATTGACAAGCTGATACAGTGCTCGCAGGCAGGCGTTAAGGTAGAGCTTATAGTGCGCGGCATAAGCTGCCTTATTGCAGGCGTGCCGAATGTTACCGACAACATAAGAATAATATCGATAGTAGGGCGTTTTCTCGAGCACTCGCGCATATACATTTTCGGCAAAGACTTTGAAAAGGTGTTTATATCGTCGGCAGATTTTATGACTAGAAACACCGTGCGGCGGTTTGAGGTCGCCTGCCCCGTGCTAGACCCCGACTGCAAGCGGCGTATAGTTGACTATTTTCTGATACAGCTGGGCGACAACGTAAAAGCGCGCGAGCAAAACAGCGACGGCAAGTATATAAAGGTGCCTGTGGGCGGCAAGCCTGCCCTTAACGCGCAGGAATTTTTCATAAACGAGAGCTACGAGAGAGCAGAAAAATACCGCACCGAAAAGGCAGCGCAGCCCACCAAAAAGCAGGGATTTTTCAAAAGGCTGTTGGCGAGGCTTACAGCCAGAGGCAAGAAGTAAGAGGCAAGAGGCAGAATTAGTGAATAGTGAAAGAGTGAATAATGAATAGTTTAGAGTTAAGGAGCGGCTTACGCCGCGAATTTTAAATTCTTGACAAGGATTACAACTTGTGAGGTTAAACGCACTCGCTGAAAAGTTACAGTTTAGTTTACGCGCTAAGTGGGATAGAACAGGAAAAAGCCCGTCACACCGCAAGGTGTGCGCCGCCGACCATTTTTGGCGGCGAGGGCTTTTAGATGTGCGCTTCGTTGTTAGGCATAGAAGAAGCCTCGCAGAGGGTTCTTCTGCACTTGAACGACTGCTCGCAGGCGGTCAACGTGTGCGCTCCTGCGCCGCGCGTAAGCGCAAATAATAATTTATGGAAGAAGCCTCGCAGAGGGTTCTTCGGCACTTGACCGACACTTGTGGCGGTCAATGTGTAAAAACCCCACGAGCATCGCCTGCCCGTGGGTCTTCTTTTACAGCAAACTTGAAATCACATTCAGCATTGCGCCGGCAATTTTTTGCCACAGCGGTATCTCCTTTATCCACTGCTCTGTAACGCGCGTGGAGTGCTTCGTCACCATTTCAAGATAGTCATTCTTCATGTCCGCTATGCAGTCTTGACGATACAAAAACGCGCCGCACTCAAAGTGCAGATACAAACTGCGGTAGTCAAGGTTTATCGAGCCCGAAACCGCCACGTCGTCGTCGCTGACAAACAGCTTTTCGTGCACAAAGCCCTTGTCAAACTCGTATATCTCAACGCCCTTGCGAAGCAGTTTTTTGTACTGCGACTGCGCTATCATCTTCATGTACTTTTTGTCGGGAATGCCCGGCAGCAGCAGTTTCACGTCAACGCCGCTCTTTGTGGCGTATTCCATTGCGGTCACCATGTCGCTGTCAAGCACCAGGTACGGTGTACTTATATACACATATTTTTGCGCATTGTTTATAATATTAAGATACGTCAGCTTGCCCACGGGTTCGTCGTCAATGGGCGAGTCGCTGAACGGTATTATAAAGCTGCCTTCGGGGCAGTCTAGCTGCTCGCTTTGCACTTTAAAGCTCTCGCATTCGGGTGTTTCGCGCGTTAAAAACGACCACATTCTCAGAAACATCACGGTGCAGTTATAAACCGCATCGCCCGTTATGCGCACGCCGCCGTCTTTCCAGTAGCCAAATCGCTCTTTCTCGTTGATGTATTCATCAGCCATGTTAAAGCCGCCCGTAAACGCGGTCTTGCCGTCAACTACAACAATTTTGCGGTGGTCGCGGTTGTTTTGAGATGTAGACAAAAACGGCGTAAATTTGCTGAAAATTCGCGTTTTTATGCCAAGTGCCTCCAGCTTTTTGTGATACCCCGACGGCAAAGCCATCTGCGAACCAAAGCCGTCGTATATAAGTCTTACGTCAACGCCTGCCTGCGCTTTTCGCTTTAAAATGTCAAGAGTCTCGCTCCACATTTTGCCCTCAGTAATAATGAAAAACTCCATAAAAATGAAGTTTTCCGCGCTTTCTAAAGCCTGCTTTATATCGGGAAACACCCTTTCGCCCGAGGGGTAATAGTCAGCCTTTGAATTCGCCGCAGCAGGATAGGTCGCATACTTTTGCATATACCTGCAATAACCTGCCATTTTCGGGTTTTCGCTTTCAAGATATTCTATAGTTTTTTCGTCGGGCTGCAAGCAGTCTTTTGTTTCCTCAACTACTTTAATATGCCCCTTTTTTATCAGCTGCAAAGAGATCTGCAACTTGAAAAACAGATACAAAAACGCCGTCAGCACGGGGAACAGCAGCAGCGGAAACAGCCACGCTATTTTATAGGCAGGGTCTTCGTCGCGGTTTACTATATACAGCGAGAGTATGAAAGCAATAACGCCCATAACAATGTCAACAATATAGTATACCTCGCCCATAAGGATAACGGAGTCGATAAGGAAAAATATCTCGACTAAGATCAGCAGTATTATTATAAATCTTCGGCTGAAAACTTTTGTAACGCAGCCGTACAGCTTTTTCAGAAATTTCATGCTCCTCCGCTCCTTTCCTTTATTTTAGTATTGCGGCTTTTTAGAAAGTTAATCCTACGCTTCTTTTCCGCTGTTGAACCTTTGCAGAAACTGCTTTGTCCTCTCGGAAGCCTGTGCCCCGAAAAGCTGCTGCGGCGCGCCTTCTTCAACAATAACGCCGTGTTCCATGAATATAACTTTGTCGGCAACATCGCGCGCAAATTCCATTTCATGTGTAACTATGACCATAGTCATGCCGTCTGCCGCCAGCTGCCTTATAACTTTAAGTATCTCTCCCGTAAGCTCGGGGTCAAGCGCCGATGTAGGCTCATCAAAGAAAAGTATCTCAGGGCTCAGTGCCATTGCCCTTGCTATAGAAACTCTCTGCTGCTGACCGCCCGAAAGCTCACACGGGTAGGCGTTTTCTTTGCTCTCAAGCCCCATTTTTTTAAGAAGACCGCGAGCCGTTTCGGTGGCTTCTTCGCGGCTTTTTTTAAGTACGCGCACGGGCGCTTCGGTTATGTTGCGAAGTACCGAAAAGTGCGGAAACAGATTGAAATTCTGAAACACCAGACCTATTTTCAGCCGTATTTCCCTAAGGTCTGCCGCAGGCGCATACACAACTTTGCCGCTCTCATCTGTGCTGAACATAGTTTTGCCGCATACCAAAACTTCGCCGCCGCTTGCCTTTTCAAGCTGATTTATACATCTTAAAAGCGTTGATTTGCCCGAACCCGACGGCCCTATAACGGCTATAACGTCGCCCTTGTTCACGCTGAAAGATATATCCTTCAAAACGCTCAGGTCGCCAAAGTTTTTTGAAAGATTTTTCACTTCTAGCATACTCGCCATTGCACGCGCCCCCCTTATTTATAATAGTCAAGTTTTTTCTCAATAAACGAGAATATCACGGTAAGCACCGTTGCCAGCACAAAGTAAAACGCGCCTGCTATGAAAAGCGGTGTCAGCGAGCTGTAATTCTGCATCTGCTGGCGTGCTTTCATGGTAATTTCGGCGTATGCGACAACGTTTGCCAGCGAGGTATCTTTCACAAGCGTTATAACCTCGTTAGAGCTTGCAGGCACTACCCTTTTTATAACCTGCGGAAGTATTATTCTGAAAAACGTCTGCCGCTTTGAAAAGCCCAGCGCCGCGGCTGCTTCATACTGCCCTTTCGGTATAGATTCAATGCCGCCCCTGAATATCTCAGCAAAATACGCCGCATAATTCAGCACAAACGCCACCAGCACGGTGTTGAAAAGATAGCTGTCCGCCTGAATGTTCACGGCATCTAAAAGCCTGTGCAGAATGCCCGGCATAGCCGAGCTGCGTTTAAGCATAGGCACGGCAAAGTACGCCACTATTACCTGAAGCATAAGAGGCGTACCGCGCATTATAAGTATGTAAAGGCTCGTAAGCCATTTTATCGGCTTGAACTTGCACATCTTCAAAAGCGCCACTATCATGCCAAGCGGCACAGAATAAAGCAGCGTAAAGCCGAATATTTTCAGCGTGGGCAAAAGGTACTTCAGCAGTATCTTTACAACGCCCCATATCTCATTGCCGTTCATTATATCCCCACTTATCTTTAGTTAACAAAACGACCCGCCGAATACACAACGGGCCGTAAGCTTTATTTTCTGTTACTTAACTATAGTAACGTCCTTGCCGAACCACTTTTCAGAAATCTTTGCCAAAGTGCCGTCTGCTTTCATTTCTGAAAGAATTTCCTGCACCTTATCGCGCAGAGCCTGATCGCCCTTGCGGAAGCCTATAGCATACTTCTCCGATTCGCTGCCGTCCGTAAATATTCTCCAGTCCTTGCCTGCCTCTGCTATCTCGTACTCAGCAACAACGCTGTCAAGATATACTGCATCTACCAGACCGAGATCCATCTGCTGCAAAGCCTCAACGTTAGTCGCCAAAGGAGATATTTTGCAGCTGCCGCCTATGTCAGATTCTTCGAGAAGCGTCTGAGCGGTAGAACCGTTCTGTACCGCAACAGCCTTGTCAGCAAGGTCTGACATCTTCTCCGCGGTGCTGTCACCGGGTACTACGAAAACCATGCTGTTTTCCATATACGGCTCTGAGAGGTTCATTCTTTCCTCTCTTTTTTCGTCTATCGACATACCGTTCCATATGCAGTCGATAGTTCCTGCATCAAGGGTGTCCTCTTTGGTATCCCAGTTGATGCCCTTCGTTTCGAGCGTTACGCCCAGTCTCTTGCAGACTTCCTCAGCGCAGTCAATGTCAAAGCCGACTATCTCGTCGTTCTCGTTGGTGTAGCCCATGGGTTTGAAAGATGCATCAAGACCCAAAACGAACTTGCCGCTGTCGAGCACCTTCTGCAAAGAATCGTCTGTAGCAGCCGCGCTTTCGTCAGCCGAGGAAGTGTCGCCGCCGTCAGAGGCAGTGCTTTCGGTCGTGGAAGTTGTGTTGCCGGCAGTGCTTGCCGTGCTGCTGTCGCTGTTTCCGCAGGCGCTTGCAGTGAGCATAAACATTGCCGCAAGAGTACCTGCAAGCATTTTTTTGATACTGATATTAGCCATAATTATTTCCTTTCCAACTAGAAGTGTTTCAAAGACTCCTTTATACAAGTGCTGATAAATATTTTCCGCGCTTACGCGCAACCTGCTGAGCTGTTCACCGCTCCACAATACGCAAAACTTTAAATTCCTGTCAAGAAATTAAAAGTTTTCGATCAAGCCTTTTTCAAAAGGCTTGCGGGGCGTGGGGCAGAGCCCCACAAAACACAACGTGCGCTCTGAGAGGGGTGAATTCAGAAACAGTCCGGTGGACTGTTTCTGGAGAGGGGAGGCTCTGCAAGAGAGAGCCTCCCCTTTGAGAAGAACTTTGCTCTCTTTCCGCGTTCCATTATGGAACGCCGTACAATGCGAAAAATCTTAACAAGTAAAATGCAGAGAAGTTTTAGCACACTCAAAATGAGGAGAAAACCTAGGTACAGAGGGCGTTGAACGGCTCCGCAGGCTTGCGCGTAAGCGCAATTATTCTCAACACACAAATATAAAGGTACTTTATCATACTAATATAATACCATATTAAGTGCAAAAAGTAAATGCTTTGCGAAAAACTTTGTCCGCTTGTCTAAAACAAACGGACATTTTTCACGTTTTATCAGTAATAATGCCTTACTACCCCTATCACCTTGCCCAGCACCGATACCTCGTCAGCTATGATGGGCTTCATCGTGTCGTTCTCCGGTTGCAAGCGATAGTGCCCTCTCTCTTTGTAAAATCTCTTCACCGTTGCGCTGTCGCCGTCTACCAAAGCTACCACAATATCGCCGTTCTCCGCGGTCGTCTGCTGGTGCGCTATAACTATATCACCGTCTAAAATGGCGGCGTTTATCATGCTCTCGCCCCTTACTTTCAGCGCGAAAAGAGGGTTGTCAAAATGCTTGTCACTGCGAAAGCTGATGTAGTCGGTTATGTCCTCAATAGCAGTAATAGGCACGCCTGCCGTAACAGTACCCAGCACAGGCACGGTAATGCTCCTGCCCACCTGCTTCAGCCTTATCGCCCTGTTGCAGTTTTCACCCTTTTCAAGATAGCCCTTTTCCGTCAGCGACCTTACTATGCGAAACGCCGTTGACGTTGACTTGAACCCGAACTGCGTGCATATCTCCCTCACGGTCGGGGCATAGCCTTCTTCTATCCTCTGCTTGATGTACTCATACACCATTTTTTCTTTGTCGGTCATCTGCATGGCTCATTCCTCGCTTTCCAGTATTTTACCCAGCTTTTTCGATAGCTTATAAGCATCGCCGCAGCCGAGAGTTATCACCAAATCGCCGTCTTTCAGCTCTTTCAAAAGGAACTCAATTATCTCATCAAAGTTTTCTTCCTTGCGCTTAGCCGTCTGCGCATCGGCTGTTTCGTTGTCGCAGTCAAAGAAAATACAGTCCGGTATCGCCTTTGCCAAGTCGCGCGTGTAAATGCCTATGTCGTTTTTCTCTCTGCTGCCCATAATATCTGTAAGCACGACCATATCAGCAATTTGCAGGCACTTTACAAAGTCATCAAAAAGTATCTTAGTCCTTGAATAGGTAAACGGCTGGAATACCGCTATAACTCTTTCAAAACCGCACTGTTTCGCCTCGGTAAGCACCGCAGCAAGCTCGGCAGGGTGGTGTGCATAGTCATCTACCACCGTTATGCCCTTAGCATATGCTATCTTCTCAAAACGCCTGCCTGCACCGGTGAACTTTGCAAACGCTGCCTGCATTTTCTCAAACGGCACACCGTTTTGGTCTGCCGCCGCTATTGCAGCCAAGGCGTTCATAACGTTGTGCGTGCCTGCAACGTGCATGGTAATGCTGCCCATTTTCTGCCCTCTGCAATATGCATCAAAAGTCGTTTCAAGACCTTTCATTTTTATATTTTTCGCAAAGTAGTCGTTTCTCTCCGAAAGCCCGAACATCACCATTTTTTTGTCTACACCGCGAACAGACTCTACAGTGTTCTCATCGTCGCCGTTTATGATAAGCATATTGCTTGCTTTTTCGGCAAATTTTCTGAACGACTTCTTTATGTTGTCCAGCGTTTTGAAGTAGTCAAGGTGGTCGGCATCTACATTAAGAATAACCACCGTGTCGGGGTATAGTTTAAGAAAATGATCTTCAAACTCGCAGCTTTCGCAGACAAACGTTTTGCCCTCGCCTGCCCTGCCGCTGCCGCCGCCCAGAGCTTTCAGTTTGCCGCCTATAAAGCAGGAAATATCCTCGTCGGTCTCTAAAAATATCTGTGTCAGCATGGAAGTCGCAGTAGTTTTGCCGTGCGTGCCGCAAATGCATATCGCGTTTTCATACCACGAAGAAACAATGCCGAGCATCTGCGCCCTTTCAAGCAAGGGTATGCCGCTTTCTTTAGCAGCAATAAGTTCGGGGTTGTCGCTCATTATCGCGGCGGTGTATACAATAAGGTCTGCGCCGCGAATGTTTTCAGCCCTCTGCCCGAAAAACACCTCGCACCCCATATTTCTTACCGCCTGCAAAGTTTCGGTCTCGTTGTTATCAGAGCCGCTGACGTAATACCCTTTCGATTTAACTATCTGCACCAGCGGAAACATACCCGAACCGCCTATGCCTATAAAGTGAATATGCCTTTTGCCCTCTAAAATAGCACTGTTTTCGCAGTTTTTCTTATTTTCAGCCGTCATATGCCTGCCCCTTTCCGTGCGAACATACATTCTCTTATATATATTATATTAAAATTGCGGCAAAAAGTAAAGACCTTTTTGAATATTTTTCAAAACTTTCGGCAAATATATTTTCAGAATAACATTTTTGGAGGCAGTCATGGAGATAACAGACGTAAGAATAAGAAAACTGATGCCCACAGAACCGCAGGGCGACAAGCAGCACAGCAGGCTGAGGGGCATAATAAGCATAACGCTTGATGACACGGTGGCAGTGCATGACATAAAGGTCGTGCAGGGAGATGAGCGGCTGTTTGTGGCAATGCCCTCGCGCCGTGATGACAACGGTGTATACCGCGACATAGTGCACCCCATAACGCCCGAGGCGCGCAGCCGCCTTGAGAGCAGGATACTTGCCGCCTACAAAGAGGAAATAGAGCGCCAGCAGGCGGAGGAGAATCAATAGACCGTCTTTAGTGACGGTCTATTTTAGTGAATGGGAAGAAGCCTCGAAGAGGGTTCTTCTGCACTTGAACGACTGCTTGCAGGCGGTCAAGTGTGGTGAATATTGAAGAGTTAATAGTGAATAGTTAAGGTGCGGCTGCGCCGCGAATTTTAAGATCTTGTCAAGAAATGGAAAGTTTTCGATCGACCCTTTTTCAAAAGGGTCGCAGGGGTACGGGGACAGAGTCCCCGAAAACACGTCAGGCGCTCTGAGAGGGGTGAATATTAAAACAGTCCGGTGGACTGTTTTAATAGAGGGGAGGCTCTGCAAGAGAGAGCCTCCCCTTTGAAAAGACCTTATCTCTCTTTCCGCGTTCCATTCTGGAACGCCAAACGAAGTGAAAAAGTTCCAACAAGTAAAGTGCGCGAACGTATTGACATACTCAATATGAGAAGATAACCAAATAAAAGCGGAGCGTTGAGCATCTCCGCAGGCTTGCGCGTAAGCGCGAATAATATGAAAATATAAAGCAACACTCACACGCCGCCTTACCAAACCTCTTGCCTCTAAAAAAATCCCTTACCGCCGTGGTAAGGGATTATTTATTACTGCAGCCCTGCCCTTTCGCGCAGGTGCTTTCTGATTATCTTTCCGCTCTGGGTCAGCTGACCTTCGCCTTTTTGTATCGCCGAAAGATTCGTGCCGCTTAC
>CANRIA010000014.1 GCA_947630555.1 uncultured Clostridia bacterium | reverse complement strand
ACAGCCAGGTCTTCTTCAGAAACATCGCCGAAGACATAATACTTTGAAAGTTTAGAAGTATCAAAATACACGTTTCCGCCTGCTGTATAGGCATAGCCTTTTTGCTCAAGAGCCTTGATTACCTTTATAAACTCGCCTATATACGACGTTGCAGGCACGACGGTATCAGGCTTGCGGATATTGAGCTTTTTGCAGTCGGCAAAGAAAGCATCGGTATAAAACTTAGCTATCTCCATTACTGTTTTATGCTCACGTTTAGCGCCTTTGAGCATCTTATCATCGCCTGTATCGCCGTCGGAAGTCAGGTGCCCCACGTCAGTTATATTCATTACCCTGTTTACGTCATATCCGCTGTAGCGCAGGTATTTTTCAAGAACATCTTCCATAATATAGCTGCGCAGGTTGCCTATATGCGCATAGTGGTATACGGTAGGCCCGCAGGTATACATATTTACTTTGCCCTGCTCGTGCGGCACAAATTCTTCTTCCTTATGAGATGCAGAATTATAAAGCGTTATACTGTTCATAAATACTGTCCTTTCCTATGTTTATTTATCCTTGTTTTCAAGCTGTTCTTCCAGTGCCTTTATACGCTTGTTGAGTTTTGAAAGCTCTATAGCCACAGGGTCGGGAATGTGTATCTGGTCGAGATCCTGCGTGCGTTTGCCGTCCTGTCTTACTATTTTTGCAGGCGCGCCGACCGCCGTTGAATTTGGCGGAACTTCCTCTAAAACGACTGCATTAGCGGCAATTTTGGCGTTATCGCCGACTTTGAAAGGGCCAAGTATCTTAGCGCCGCAGCCGACCATTACGTTGTTGCCCAGCGTTGGGTGGCGTTTGCCGTGATCTTTGCCAGTGCCGCCCAAGGTACAGCCCTGATACAAAAGACAGTTATCGCCTATCTCGGCTGTTTCGCCTATAACTACCCCCGAACCGTGGTCTATAAGCAGACCCTTGCCTATCTTAGCGCCGGGGTGTATCTCAATACCCGTAAGAAGCCTTGCTATCTGCGAAATAGCTCTTGCTACAAAATACATTTTATGGACATAGAAAAAGTGTGCTATTCTGTACATCCACACGGCGTGCAGACCAGAATAGGTCGCCACTATTTCCAGTGTTGTTCTGGCGGCAGGGTCTCTGTCGCGTATGGACTGTATATCTTCGTGGATCTTATCAATTATTTTCATATTTTCCCTCCGTCAATAAAAAATGCCCCACTGACGCATATGCGCCAGGAGGCAACTAATGCTGCGGTCCCACTCCCGTTTTATACTCTCGTCCTTAACGCGGACTTACGCAGACGGCTACTTTGTTTTCACCGCCCGTGCCTTTGCATAAAGCAATATCAGCCGCACTTTCACAGCTGCCCGACGGACGTTTCCACCTTATCGTCCTCTCTGTAGTCAAGGCTTTTTCTGCTACTCTGACCGAAAGCATTTAAACATATGATCTGCATTAACTATTATATGCAGTATAACACATTTCGTTAAAAATTGCAAGTGCAAATTTAATCGTTTGGATTTATATGGTCTTTATACGCATAAACATACGTTGCGCCCGAAATTATAGTCAGCACGGCGCATATCCATATAAGAATTTCATTTATAATAAAGAAGTTAAAGTCTATTTTCGCAATACGCACCAAGAAAAGCTCTATTGCCATTATTATGCCAAAAGCCGCCATTGTACAGGCTGTTTTCAGCTTGCCCCATATGCCTGCGGGTACTACAACGCCCTCGCCTGCAACGACAAGCCGCAGACCTGACACAACAAACTCTCTTGTAAGGATAATGAACACGGCTATAATGTCTATCCAGCCTTTTGCGGAAAAGCAAAGCAGCACTGCCATTACAAGTATCTTATCGGCAATGGGGTCTAAGAACTTGCCAAAGTTTGTTACAAGCCCATATTTGCGCGCCATTTTGCCGTCAATAAGGTCTGTTATTGACGCGAGACCGTATACAAGCCCTGCCCACAGTATGTTGAGCGGTATGCTGTCTATCATTATAAGCGCGATAAACAGCGGCACAAGCAGCACACGCATAACGGTCAGTTTATTTGGGGTATTCATAAATACACCTCTCGTCTATTTTTGATCAGTCGTTTACAGTACCGATAAGGTCATAATCAAGCACATCGTCAATAGTGACATTCACAAACTCGCCGGGACGATACTTTTTGCCGCTTGCCGAGCTGAAGAAGATCTTGCCGTCAATTTCGGGGGCATCTGCTCTGCCTCTGCCAAAAAAGCACTCGGCATATCTGTCAAAACCTTCGCAGACGACTTCGTATGTATTGCCTATTTTCTTCTCGTTGAGTTCATAGCTTATAAGCATCTGCTCGTTCATAATCTCGTCGCAGCGCTCTTCTTTGGTTTTGAAGTCTATCTGATCGGGCATTTTTTCGGCGGCAGTTCCCTCCTCTGCGGAGTATGTAAAGCAGCCAAGCTTATCAAAGCGGACATCTTTCACAAACTGACAAAGCTCCTCAAACTGCTCCTGCGTTTCACCCGGAAATCCTGCAATAAGCGTTGTACGCAGCGTTATATCGGGTATTTTAGCACGAATTTTATCTACAAGCGCACGCAGAGATGCATTATCGCCTTTGCGGTTCATGGCTTTCAAAATATCGCCGTTGCAATGCTGCATGGGTATATCAAGATAGTTTACTATTTTATCTTCTCTTGCCATAACGTCCAGCAGTTCGTCGGTAATTCTTTCGGGGTAGCAATAAAGCGTTCTTATCCAGCGTATGCCGTCTATCTTGCAAAGTTCTTCTAAAAGCTTAGCAAGCCGCGGCTCTCCGTAAAGGTCAAAGCCATAATTTGTGGTATCCTGCGCGACTAAAATGATCTCGCTTACGCCTGCTTTTGCGAGCCATTTTGCCTCACTGACAACGCTTTCAATGCTTCTGCTGCGAAGTTTGCCGCGTATTGAAGGTATAGCGCAGTATGTACAGCAGTTGCTGCAACCCTCGGCAATTTTAAGATAGGCATAATGGTCGGTAGAAACAATTCTTCTGTCCTCAATACACAGTTTATCTTTATCATCGAAGGTCATAATGCCGCTTTCGCCCTGAGAGAGGCGCTTTACTATATCACAAATATCGCTGTTTTTGCCTATGCCTACAACGGCATTTACTTCGGGTATCTCGCTTAAAATTTCTTCTTTATAGCGCTCGGCAAGGCAGCCTGTTACAACAACAGCTTTTATTCTGCCCTCGTCTTTAAGAGTGCAGAACTCTAAAATGGTATCTATCGCTTCCTGCTTGGCAGATTCGATAAATCCACAAGTGTTTACAATTACTATGTCTGCCAAAGCTGCATCGGGCACAATTTCATACCCTGCTTCTCTCAGATCATACAACATGGTTTCGGCATCAACTAAATTTTTGGGGCAGCCCAGCGACACCATACCCACTCTTACTGCCATAGCAAGCGCTCCTTTTCAACAATGTAATATACTATATTATACATATTTTTTTTCAAATGTCAAGTATATTGATCGTCATCATCTTCAAACGCATAATCTTCGAGGGCTTCTTTTACCTGCGAAAACGAATAACCGAGCCTTACAAGGGCATTTTTTACCTTATCGAGCGACTTTTTATCATGTATTTTATGGGCATACTTTTCTTCAACAAGCTCTTTCAGCCGCTCGAGAGCATTTTCGCGATAGGGTGCAAGGGCTTCTTCAATAAACTCGTTATCGAGACCTTTCAGCCGCATTTCACGCACACATCTGTAATAGCCAAAGCCCTTGACCTCGACCAGACGTCGCGCCATATTCACCGCGTAACGCTTATCGTTTATAACGCCTATCTCCACTAGCCTTGCCATTACATCAAAGCACACCTGCGTGGGGTAATTCTGCTCCAGCTTTTTAAAAAGCTCGGTATACGAATAGTCTTTATAATCGAGAAGATAGAGGGCGCGTTCTTTGGCGGTTCTCAGCTGGTTGGCATACAAGACCTGCTCCCACGCGCTCTCAGGCAGAGACATCGGCGCTTTGAGATGATAGTCTGTAATTATTTCGATATTCAGATACTCTTTCGCGCCGTCGTCAAACTCTACCTCATAGGTATTGCCCTTATACTTCTCAATTTTGATTATGTTCATCATTCGTCAACGTCAACGGGGGCAAACTCTTCAAAATCATCGTCGGCATTTACAATAACGCTGTTTTCATCAGCAGCCGTTGCCGCCGCAGATCCGTTAGCAGAAGCCTTTGCCGCCGCCGCAATAGCGGAATCTTTCGCGCTCTTTTTGGTATTCATTACAAGCTCGCCGCTGCGCTCACGCACCTGCTTTTCTATCTCTTTGAAAAGCTCAGGGTTTGCAAGCAGATAGTCTTTTGAATTATCTCTGCCCTGACCGAGTTTCATATCGTTATAGCTGAACCACGCGCCGCCTTTCTTGACTATGCCAAGCTCCACGGCAAGGTCAAGCAGTTCGCCGTCACGGGAGATGCCCTTGCCGTAGATTATATCAAATTCACATTCTTTAAACGGCGGAGCGACTTTGTTCTTAACGACCTTACATTTAGTTCTGTTGCCTATAACTTCAGAGCCGACTTTTAGCTGTTCCTGACGTCTTACCTCGATACGGACAGAACTGTAGAATTTGAGAGCTCTGCCGCCCGGGGTTGTTTCGGGGTTGCCATACATAACGCCTATCTTTTCGCGTATCTGGTTTATAAACACTGCAACGCAGTTTGATTTTGAAATTACTGCTGTCAGCTTTCTCATAGCCTGCGACATAAGCCTTGCCAGCTGACCTACATGGGTATCGCCCATATCGCCGTCAATTTCGGCTTTGGTAGCCATTGCCGCAACGGAATCGACAACGATACAGTCAATAGCGCCCGAACGGACGAGAGTTTCGGCTATCTGCAAGGCATCTTCGCCGCTGTCGGGCTGAGATACTAAAAGCGCATCGGTATCAACGCCGAGAGCCGCCGCATACACGGGGTCTAATGCGTGCTCAACGTCAATAAACGCCGCGTTGCCGCCAAGTTTCTGCGCCTCGGCGATTATGTGCAGTGCGACGGTAGTTTTGCCCGAGCTTTCGGGACCGTATATCTCAACAACTCTGCCGCGCGGCACGCCGCCTATGCCGAGCGCCATATCAAGCGTCAGCGAGCCCGTTGATATTGCTGCCACATCGAGCGCCTTTGTTGAGCCCAGACGCATTACCGCGCCTTTACCGTACTTCTTTTCGATCTCCGCGATAGCGCCCTGCAAAGCCTTCTGCTTTTCTTCGGCGGTATCGGGTATCTCCAACTGCTTTTTTGATTCTTTCTTTCCTGCTGCCATTGTCTGTCAGTCCTTTCTGCGGAATTTCCGCATGATGTTTTTACTTTTGTGATCCGTTCACATATATATTATAACACAACAAGTGTACAAAAGTACGTACTGCAAATAAGTGCGTTATTATTTGTACTGTAAAACTACTCGCTACGCCAAACACCTGTAACTATACGGAATTTTCCGCACATATCTTTTCTTGAACGAACATTTTCAAAGCCGTGCTGTATCATAATGCCTGAGACTTCGTCCTCCTGCCCTATGCCTATCTCAAAGCACATAACGCCGCCGTCTTTCAATGAATTTTTCCACAGCCTTACTATATCTCTGTAGTAGTCGCAGCCGTCAATGCCGCCGTAGAGCGCTTCTTTTGGCTCAAAGCCGACCTGCTTTTGCAGATGCTGCATATCATCTTCTGTAAGGTACGGAGGATTGCAGACAATAAGGTCAAGGTCGTGAAAATGCTCTGCGGTCTGCTTTTCTGTAACGTCTGCGAGCATGGGCGACACACTGCTTGAATTAAGCTCTATATTTTTCAGAAGATACTCATAAGCCTTTGGTGATTTTTCAACTGCGGTAATGCGGCAGGCTATGTTTTTCTCTATTGCTATACTGATACAACCGCTGCCTGCACACAGGTCTACAGCTGAAATATCACCGGTTATAAATGTATTCAAAACGTACTCAACCAGTGTTTCGGTATCCTGCCGAGGGATAAGCACACCCTCGCCGACATAAAACGGCAGACCGTAAAACTCCCATTTGCCGAGTAAATATTGCAGCGGATAGCCGTCTGCATACCTTTCTGTAAGGTCTTGAATACGCGCGGCATCTTCTTCGCTTAAAGGCAAGCCGTTTTTGATAAAGTTCTGCTCCTGCAAAACGTCTGAAAATATACATCTTACGTCAAAATCTGCGCTGTCGAAGCCTTTTTCTACAAGCATTTTTACGCATTTTTCATAAAGTTCTCTGCGGTTTACCATCTGTCCTCCTCGGTATCTTCGGGAATTACTGCTTTAAGCGCGGCTATGGCGCACTCTATCTGCTTTTCGTCGGGTTCTTTGGTAGTAATTCTTTGCAGCCACAGACCGGGCGCTGAAAACGCCTTTGTGAACCAGTTATCATACCGACCTGCAAGCCTTATAAATTCATACCCTATACCCACTATTATGGGCAAAAGTGCAATTTTAAAGCACATTCTCAAAAGAATATTATCCCACGGCAGGTGCAGCAGCGAAAAGATTATTATACTGATAAGAAGAATAAGGAACATAAAACTGGTGCCGCATCTTGGGTGAAAGCGTATATGCTTTTTGACGTTTTCGGGCGTGAGCTCCTCGCCTGCCTCATAGCAAGCTATGGTTTTATGCTCTGCGCCGTGGTAGCGGTACATTATCTTCATATCGGGCATAAGGCTGGTAAGCCACATAAAAAGTACAAATATCGATATTTTTATAACGCCCTCGATAATAGTTTTAACTACCGAATTTATCTTGAGGAACTTTGAAAGCAGCTTTGTCAGCCCCGACGGCAGGAACACAAACAGCAGCACTGCCAGCGCTATGCCCATCACCATGCCTACGACTGAAACTATAGGCCCTAATTTGTCGCCGAGTTTGTCATCGAGCCACTGTTCAAACTTTGACTGCGGCTCTTCCTCTAAGCCCTGCATTGATTTATCGGCAGACTTTGAAAGGCATTTATAGCCCTCGGTAAATGTTATTGCAAAGTTAAATATTCCGCGAAGGAACGGTACTTTTCTATACCATGGCATATTTTTGCCGTTGTTTATATCCCACGTTTCAAGGTCTATCTCTCCGCTTGGCAGCCTGCACGCCATTGCCGACTTATACAGACCGCGCATCATAACGCCCTCGATAAGCGCCTGACCGCCTATTTTTGACTTGAACTTACAGCCGTTTTCAACTCTCTTTTCCGTCTTGCTGCTCATATATGTTATTCCTTTCATCGTCGTTGTTAGTGATAAGCTCAACGTTTATGGTTTCTGTTTTATCCTTTTTGCCTTGATTTGCAGGTTCGATAGCAGGCAGGGTTATTACCACTGTAGTACCCACGCCAAGCTCACTTTTAACTGTAAGCGTGCCCGAATGCATTCTTATTATCTCGTCGGCAACTGCAAGACCTATGCCCGAACCGCGCCTTGTCTGCTCGGCTTTGAAAAACTTAGTTTTTACCTTTGGCAGGTCTTCTTCCGAAATGCCTATACCCGTATCGGATACGGAAATAACAATATCTCCGTCTTCTTCATAAGCCTCTACAGAAATGACTGCTCCTTCGTCGGAATACTTCACCGCATTGTCTACGATATTTATAAACACCTGCTTCAGTCTGTTTTTATCGCCATACACGAACGGCAGCATTTCAGGTTCATAGTATTCAAGTGTCATGCCCAGTTTTCTCGCTCTTTCTTTATAGATAAGCACAGTCTCGCCGAGCTCTGCAAGAATATCAATAGTCGCTTTATTCAGCAGCAGTCTGCCGTCTTGAATACGCGAAAAATCGAGCAGTTCTTCAACCATATCAGAAAGCCTCTCGGTCTCGCCGATTATTACTTTCATGCCTTTTTCAATGGTCTCTTTATCGTCGCTCATATCCAAAAGTGTTTCGCTCCAGCCCTTTATGGCGGTAAGAGGCGTTCGCAGCTCGTGCGAGACTGATGATATAAACTCGTTTTTCATAGCTTCGGTATTGGAAAGCTCGTTTGCCATATAGTTTATACTGTCATAAAGCTCGCCAAGTTCGTCGTCGCGGTCTTTTTCAAGGCGCTGAGAAAAATCACCCGTTGCAATCTTTCTTGCAAACATATTAACGTTGCGCACGGGATTTACTATAGAGCGGACGAAAAATCTGCCTGTAAATATCATAAGCGCAACTATTGCCGCAAACACGAGTGTTATTACAAATATAAAAAGCATTATCTGCCTGTCCACTTTTTCTATAGATACCATCATTCTGATAGCTTGAAACTCGCTTCCCAGCGGCGATATCATGCAGGTATATGCCATTACTTTCTCGCCCGAAGGCAGCTTTGTATTTACCATAGCAGAGCCGCTTTCTGAAGCTCTTGCCATATCAAAGTCTGACATATCGGGCTGATCCTGCGGCGAAAAGCCTGACGAAGTGAGCGCAATCTGGTCGTCGTGGTCTATAGCCATAAGTTCTATTTGGTTCTTATGCTCATAATTTTCTATAATACCGCGTATCTCGGAGTTATAGTTTGTAGTGCCGTCACTTGCGTAACGCTCTATGGCGCTGGTTATTATGCTCATCTGATTCATTACATACTGCTGGGCTGAATTGTAATAATAGTACCTGATCAGCACGGCGGCTATTACATCTATTATAAGGAGTATAACAATTACAACGCCGAGGTTATTTACTGCCCAGCGCGTAGTTATGCTGTTCTTTCTTCTGACCTTAGCCACTGTTACACTCCCCTTTCATATAATTATGAGATTTTTAATTTCCAGGCGCGCTCCATTTATAGCCGTAGCCCCAAATGGTAAGTATATACTGCGGATTTGAGGGCTCTTTCTCTATTTTCATACGAATACGGCGGATATTTACATCTACTATCTTATCGTCACCATAGTATGAATCGCCCCATATATGATTGAGAATACTAGTGCGGTCGAGTGCGGTATTCTGGTTTTTGAAGAAATACTCCATTATCTGATACTCTACCTGTGTAAGGTCTATCTGCTGACCGTCACGGTATACCGTTCTGCTTTTAAGGTTAAGGGTAAACGGGCCCGAAACTATAGTTGAATTGCTCTCGGGCTTTGAGTGGGAAATATTCACTCTGCGGCAGACGGCATCTACCCTTGCGACAAGCTCGGATATTGAAAACGGCTTTGTAATATAGTCGTCGGCGCCTATCATTAAAGATGAGACCTTATCTATCTCCTGTGATTTTGCCGAGAGCATGATTATTCCCATTGTTTCGCTTTTTTCGCGCAGCTTTTTGCACACTTGAATGCCGTCTATGCCGGGCATCATAATATCCAGAAGTGCAACGTCAAACGTTCCCGGGGCGGCATCATACGCTTCAAGGGCATCTTCGCCGCTGCTTACGTTTACGACTTCATAGCCGCTTCTTTTCAGGTTAAGCACGACAAATTCCCTTATGGAATCTTCGTCTTCACACACAAGGATCTTTCTCATAAATATCTCTCCTATCTTATAAAAATATCGTTTTGTTATTCCGTTACGAGATCACATAAAATCTGCTTTTGATTTTTGAAAGGTCTACGTCTTCCATACTGCCAGTAAATCTGACGAGGTAATCTATCTGACCTACGGAAGTTATTCGTTTATATCCTCTTTTTTCATATTCGTCTGCATCATCACGGGAGCTTATCGAGATACGCATAAATTCCTGTGTTGATTCTTCCAAAGACGTATCAAACACATAAAACACCGATTCGCCTGTTACTGCATCGCGTTTTACTGTTACTGCGCTTTGCCATTCTTCGGGAAAATCAAGCATATAACCGTCAGAAATTGAATAGTAGCCGACATACTTGGGATAAAATTCATAATAATCTCTGTAGGCGTTCCATGTGGTAAGATACATCTGCTCTTCCGGGGCTGCAAGTTCATACCCGGGCATAGGCACAACAGTCGGTACCTCTACAATGCCGTCGTTGTCCATATCTGTAGAATAGTAGCCGTCAGGACGGACGGTAAAATCTGCAAGGTCGCTGCCCATTTTTGCCACGGGGTTTTGCAGAGAATCATACTTATAATAAAGGAACTCGGTCTGCAATCGGCTCTCATCATAGCGGCAGTCTATAAACAGAGCTTTATTATAATCTGTAAGCTTTCCCTTTACATATGATGCCACCGACTGGAATCTCTCCGACATATTAATGATATTTGTCTTGACTATCTGCCCCTCAGACATACTGAGAAGTGATGCTGTGGCAAGGGCGTTATCGCCGCCCGACTGAACTGTGATTATCTCGTTATACCCGTCGTTGTCTATATCGAGAGTTTCCATTACGCTATAGCTATCCTGCGCGGCAAGTGTCAGCATACCCTGCGAATAGTTATAAACTTCCATTACTTTTTCGTTTATTGAGAGCGTTGAATATCCCACTATAACACTTATATTGCCGCTGCCGTCCAGCCTTGAAACAATTATCCTGTCAACATCCGTACCTGCACCTGCAATGTCGGAAACGACTTTCCACTCATCTTTTTCATCTTTATCAAGCACACAAAGCCTTACGCCGCTGTCTATGGTATCGTTATTGCTAAGCCCGGGAAGATTATTATTAAATTCATAAAAAACAATAGCTTCATCAGTAGGCTCGTCGTCAATATTCGTCACCATATACGCACTGCGGTTACTGCCGCTTCTTGGATATTTGAGCACTATATTGTTGCCGACATTTTTCATAAGCGCATCATAGATGCCCTCCTGCTCTTTGGATAGCTTAGGCGCCTCAAGCAGTGTATCTACCGAAAAAGAGCCGAACGAACAACCGCTGAAGGTAAGCACTGCACACAAAACACATGCTGCAAATATCTTTTTCAGCTTCATATCCGACTCTCCTTTCCGCAAAACAGCAATATAACCGAATGTAGAAACATACACTCGGTTATATTATAACATATTTCAATAAATTTTTAAAGACCTTTTGACAAAAAATTTATCTTTCGCTTATAGGGACATATTTACGCTTATGAAGCACCGACTTATAGGCAGGTCTGATTATCTTCTTGCCTGTAACAATTTCCTCAAACCTATGTGCTGACCAGCCTGCCATACGCGATACTGCAAACAGCGGAGTAAACAGATCCTGCGGTATTTTGAGCATTCTGTACACAAGACCCGAATACATATCGACATTTGCGCACATTACCTTATCAACGCCTCTAATCTCTTTAAAAAGCTGCGGCGTAAGTTTTTCAATATTGTGCAGCAGTCTGAACTCGGCTTCAAACTCGGTATTCTTGGCAAGTTTTTCGGCGCTTTCGCGTAGTATAACGGCTCTTGGGTCAGAAAGGGTATATACTGCGTGACCCATACCGTATATAAGACCTGTGCCGTCGCCTGCTTCTTTACGCATTATTTTGCGCAGAAAATCGGCAACTTCTCCCTCGTCGTCCCAGTTATGTACATTTTGCTTGATAATATTCTGCATTTCGGTAACTTTGGCATTCGCGCCGCCGTGGCGATAGCCTTTAAGCGAGCCTATTGCAGCAGAATACGCTGCATAGGGGTCTGTACCCGAAGATGTAAGCACGCGGCAGGCAAATGTAGAGTTATTACCACCGCCGTGCTCAGCGTGCAGCATGAGCATTATATCTAAAAGTTTTGCTTCTTCGTCGGTAAACACTCTGTCGGGGCGAATGGTAGACAAAATGGATTCAGCGGTAGACTGCGACTTTATAAGCGGGTGCATATGCATACTTTCGTTATTGAAGTATCTATTCTTTACCTGCCATGCAGAAACCATTATTGTAGGCATTTTTGCGATTATGGAAACTGCGGTCGCCATTTCATAGTCTGGCGAAGTGCTTTCGGGGTTATCGTCATAAGAATACAGCGAAAGAACGCTTCTGCCCATTTGGTTCATGATATTTCTGGAAGGATTTTTAAGTATCATATCCTCAAAGAAAGAATCGGGCAGCTCTCTGTTAGCGGCAAGCAGAGATTTGAACACTTCAAGCTCATGCTGAGAGGGCAGGTCGCCCATAAGCAGCAGATACACTATCTCCTCATAGCCGAATCTGTTTTCCTTTACAACGTTGCCGACAAGGTCGCGTATATTATAGCCGCGGTAGATAAGTTCGCCCTCTATAGGCGATTTTTCGCCTTCGTTTACAACATATCCGTGAACGTTACAGATATTTGTAAGACCTGCCACAACACCTGTTCCGTCGGCGTTACGCAGACCTTTTTTAACTATGTAATTATCGAAAAGCTCAGGCTTTATCGTATTGTTTTCAATAAACTTCTTACAGAGAAGTTCGCGTGCATTGGTATTCATTTTAAGACCTCTCTTCGCTAAAATAATAATAAAAACTAAAAAGATAAATCTATTATAACATAAAAGCGAAAGCGTTATGTTATAATTGTCCGATACGTCGGGAGCAGACCTTTTGGTCTGCGTATCGACGAGGACATAAATGTATAATAAAATCATTTATGATTTTATTATAACATAAAAACGGGCGGCTTGTCAACCGCAAAAGCTTATTTTACCGCACATTACGGCAATAAAACAGCAGTCTGTACAAAATACAGACTGCCATAACTTGCATTTATCTTACAATATCGTCAACTATATCTGTTGCGCCGTCAACGGTGTCTTTTGCGGCATCGCCGACATCGCTTGCAACATCGCCTACTGTAGAGCCTATATCGTCTACCACGGTGTCGCTGTCGTCTTTGTCGCTCTTGCTTGAGCTGTCGTCCTTAGTGGTTGTTTCGCTTGTTGTAGCTGACGAAGCAGTTGTGGTGGCAGCGGTTGATGATGAGGTATCATTTGAAGATACCTTATCGCCGTTGCTGTTGGTATCTCTGCCTGAGCAGCCTGCAAGCACAGAGCACGCAAGCACTGCCGCGGCAGCTGCACTCAATATTCTTTTCAACATATAATTTCTATCCTTTCGATATATGCATATATTTGTCAGGGGAACATATGTCTGACAGCTTTATTTTAACCGCGGCGGCTGATATTATACATTATCATTGTTTGGACTTTTTTTCAAAATGCGATATAAGCTTTGATACTGCCGCAAGGACATAAAAACGTATAACAAAAAGCAGTGCAGGCAGCTGAAAGATATTGCCCCACACCGAATATGGCGTGCGCGTTTGCGAAAGCTCGGCATCGGCGGTGATATACGCGCCCTGCTTGCCATATTGTGCGGCGGTGACAAAGCCGTTTCTGTCGATCAGCGCGGAAATGCCGCAGTTGCCGCTGCGCAGAAGACTTCTGTCATACTCGACGGCTCTTAAAATGCTGTGGCGGAAATGCACGTCTCTGGCAAAGCTGTTTTTGAACCATGAATCATTCGTTGACATGAGTATCATGCTGCCGCCGTCGGCTATCTGCGTTGACAGCAGCGAAGAGTAGATGCTTTCTATACATATAGAAGCGGCGTATTTTCTGCCGCCTAAAGATATGCAGTCGGAAGTTTCAGAGGGTGTAAGCGAGGTAAAGCCGCTTAGTTTGAAAAACGGCGTATACTCGCCCAGCGGCACAAGCACTTGTTTGAGATGAACGCTTTTCGTATTTGAAAGAGGAGAAAGGCAATTATAGCGTTTGCCCTCGCTTTCATAAATACAGCCCGTTACGATATACGGCGGATATTTTGGCAGCATATTCGCTATATTTTCGTTAAGCACGCAGGGAAAAGCCGTTTCGGGCAGCAAGACAAGCTCGGCAGAGTTTTCGGGCATTTGAGAGATTAGCGCGGAATACTCCTCTGCTGCCTGCACGGCTGACTGTGAGTTTTTCTTCAAGCCTTCCTGCGAGCCCTGCACCGCTGCTACCACTATTGTTTCTCCGCTAGTTTTGCCCAGCATATACCACGCGCCGCTGGCTGTAACTACAGAAAAGCCCAAAGCCGCGACTGCCGAAAGCGCGAGCGTTCGTTTAACATTTTCACGAAACAAAGCTTCCAGCAGGCAGGCTGCCAAGCCGTTGAACAGAAGCAGTAAAAATGCTGTAAAACCGCCGCCGAAAAGCGCAGCACTTTGCAAAAGAAGCGGCTGAAAACTAAGCGCGTTTTCCACTCTTGCCCATGGGAAAGAGATATACGGGACTATCTCCATAAAATACTGACCAAGCGAAAAACAGGCTGAAAAAGCGATAATTTTTACTGCTCTGCTTTTGAACTGTGTTTTTATTGACGGATAAACTGCAGCGAGCATTATTGTGCTTTGCAAAAGGGCGATCAAGGCAACGACTATCACGCATATTGCAAGCATGAGCAAAAACGGCAGTTTGAGATAGTCATACAGCGAGAGCAAAAAACTGCACATTATGCCGTGGTAGACAGTCATGCTAAAAAAGAAACATTTTACGGCGTTTTTTACGTTTTGGCAAAATATGCAGAAGTACAGCGGCACTATACAAAAAAATGCAAGATACCAGCTTTGTGTGGTCTGCGAAAGGGCTGTTAAAACGCCCGAAGCCGCCGCCAGCAGCATATATTTTCGATTTTTTGTACTGTGAGATTTCAAGGGTAATTTTTTCATGAGATTATTTTACCCCACAACGCCCGGATAATACAAAAATACCCGTTCGGCAATGCTCAAACGGGTATGGTTTATAAAAATTATTCGCTCTTTTCGTCAGATGCGGTATCTTCGGCGGCATCGTCGTCAACGCTTATCTCGCCGTTCATGAGCTTTTCAAAGTTTATGCCGTCAATCTTTTCGTACTTCATAAGATATTTGGCTATTGTATGGAGTTTATCCATATGCTCTGTCAGCAGCTTTTCGCACTTGCTCATGGCATCTTCAACAATAGTGCGAATTTCCTCGTCGATCTCACCTGCTACTCTGTCCGAATAGTCGGGCGTACTGCCGTAATCTCTGCCGAGGAAGACCTCATGTTCGCCTCTGCCGTATACAACAGGGCCAAGCTTATCGCTGAAGCCGTATCTTGTTACCATATTTCTAGCGGTAGCGGTGGCTCTTTCAAGGTCGTTAGAAGCGCCCGTGGAAATATCATCAAGCACAAGTTTTTCTGCAACACGACCGCCGAGCAGCACGATGATAGTTTCAAACATCTCATTGCGGCTGACATACGCTTTATCCTTTTCGGGAAGCGACATTGTAAAGCCGCCTGCCTGACCCCTGGGAATAATGGTGACATGATGCACCTTATCCTGTGTGGGCAGGAAGTAATGGCAAAGCGCGTGACCGCCCTCGTGATACGCGGTGAGGCGTTTTTCTTCGGGCGTTACTACCCTTGACTTCTTCTCGGGACCTGCAATTACCTTGATAGCTGCTTCTTCCAGCTCTTTGCGAGTGATAGCCTTTTTATTCTCACGCGCGGCTAGCAGGCTGGCTTCGTTTACAAGGTTTTCAAGGTCTGCACCGGTAAAGCCGGAGGTAGACTGCGCGATAACTTTCAAATCGACATCGGGCGCGAGAGGACGGTTTCTTGTATGAACTTTGAGTATCTCTTCTCTGCCCTTTACGTCGGGATAATTTACAAATATCTGTCTGTCAAAACGACCGGGACGAAGCAGTGCCGGGTCGAGTATATCACGTCTGTTAGTGCCTGCCATAACTATGATGTTATCTTTGGTAGCAAAGCCGTCCATTTCGACAAGTATCTGGTTGAGGGTCTGCTCTCTTTCGTCGTGACCGCCGCCGAGACCTGTGCCTCTTTGTCTGCCGACGGCATCTATCTCATCTATAAAGATGATAGAAGGAGCGTTCTTTTTAGCCTGATCAAACAGATCTCTTACTCTTGAAGCGCCAACGCCGACAAACATTTCAACAAAGTCGGAACCGGAAATTGAGAAGAACGGCACATCAGCCTCTCCTGCGACTGCCTTAGCCATAAGAGTTTTACCTGTACCCGGAGGCCCCATAAGCAGCACACCCTTGGGTATTCTTGCGCCTATCTCCTGATACTTCTTAGGATTTTTAAGGAAATCGACTATTTCAACAAGTTCTTCCTTTTCTTCCTCGGCGCCTGCAACGTCGTCAAATGTGACTTTATGCTCCGAATCTATATGCTGACGTGCATTTGTTTTGCTGAAGCCGTTAAGACCGCCTCTGCCTGCGGTAGATTTGAGGACTATCACAAAGAAAGCGATCATTACGCCGAGCATTATAAGCGTTGGTATAAGGTTGAGCCAGAAGGTATTGTCCTTGATAGGCTCTAAGTTGAAGACAAGCTTGCTGTCGGGGTGAGCCTCATTATATTTCTGCCTGTAGTTGCTGCCTTCCTCGCCGAGCACCTCGTTTACAAAAAGCGAAACGTTGGGCACTTCGTAGGTATACTCCTCGTCCTTGCCGTCCAGCTTATAAGTAAGCTCGCCGCTGCCAAGGTCAAGCTCATATTCTGATACACGCATATCATCAAAATACGTCATTATCTCGGAATAAGGCTTTTCCTCTCCGCCGCTGCTTAAATTGCTGAGAAGATATATCAGACCGAAAAGTATCGCTCCGGATATAAGCAGATATATCCAAAGGCTTTTAAATCCGCTGTTCTTGTTCAATATACCACTCCTTAGATAGTTATGAATTACTGTTTTATAACATTTATTTACTCATCATAATTAACTTTTTTCTTTTGTGCTTCAACATATCTGCGCTGTGCCTGCATATCTATGCCGTCAATACAGTTATCATATACAAACTGCTTTAAAACCGACATTTCGTTTGTTTCATAAAATTCAACAAGAAGTCTTCTGAATTCAGGCTGAAATTCTATAGGCACAGAAATTATCCCACAGCCGTTTCGTATCATTTCGTGATTTGCCGCAAGCATACTTGTACGCTTATTGCCGTCAAGGAACATCTGTGAACGCATACAATAAAGCATAAGTGTAATACAGCGGTCTGTTGGACTTTCAATGTTGAGTATATCTGCAATATCTTCTTTTATGATCGGTTCATTCGGAATATCGGGTCGCCACGAAGTGCCGCCTATTGAAACAGGAACATTTCGCAGATGACCTGCATTATAAACCAAATTGTCGCCGCCGACTATTCTGTTAAGACTGCAAATGTGCTCAAGATCTGTCGGCTTATCAATAGTATCAAAAACAAAATACCAAGAATGTTTTAAATTGTTCACAGCTATAATTTCGTCAACTTTTAAATTAGCAGGTGACACACCATTGAAAACAGCTTCAGTATCCGGAAAAGTTACGCTAAGTCCTTCAAGCTTTGCACTTTTCCATATATAATCAACAATGTTTCTTTTGGCAACAAAGATGTTGTCTTTAACAGTAAGGTCATACTTTCTTTCAAAATTCATATCTCTATTATAATGTATCACGTTATTGTGACAGTTTTGTGTTAAGCTTTATTTCAAGTATGTTTATTGTGCTGTCGGTGCATTTTACGCGGTCGGCACAGCCAAAGCCCTCAATAAATATTATGCCCTCGCTGTCGCACAAAAACAGCACTTTTGAGCGCTCTTGCACGGGTACAGAGGCATTGAAAAGCGTTTTAACAGATGACGTAAAATCTCTGCCGCGAAGCTTTATCTTATCGCCGCTGCGCCTATTGCGCACAAACACGCTACCTTTTATTTTATCATAATCTATTTGATAATTTGTAAACTTTTTGTGAACATTATCGTTTTCTTTTAAATATTCTTCGACAGTTAATTTTTCAGCAAAAAGACATTTATCAAAAAAATGCATATATTCGCCGATAACGAGCGGTGACTGAAACTCTTCCGTCTTTACTGTCTGCTTATAAAATTTTAATATACCGTTTGAATTTTCGGCGTAAACATCATGCGGCAGGGTTATTTTACCGCCGTTTTTACAGATATTTACAACATCTGCTATGCGGTCAAAGCTGCTTTCGCCGCAGGATTCTTTAATTATCTGCGACAAAGCGTTTTCCAAAACAAACTCATCGCACGCAAGCAGAATATTTGTCATATAGCTATTATTGGATATTTTAGCGCTGTTTATCGCATTCTCTGACAAATTCCAGATATAGCCGCTGGTTTCTCTTAAAACTTTCACGGTGGACAAGTAGCTTTTCATTATGCCGCTGTTTATTCTTTCAAGCTGCGGAACCACATTCAGCCTTATTATATTGCGCGAACAGTCGTCAACAAAATTTGTACTGTCGTTTACATATCCTTCGCCCTGAGATAAAACAAATTCTTCTATTTCTGCTCTGGTGCAGTCAATAAGCGGTCGTATAAATCTATCGCGGACGGGCGGTATGCCGCTGAGACCTTTGACCCCTGCGCCGCGCGTTAAATTGAGAAGCGTGGTTTCAAGGCAGTCTGAGAGAGTATGGGCAGTTGCTATTTTTTCACACGAAAACTTATCGGCAGCCTTTTCAAAGGCATCATAACGCAGTTTACGAGCGCCAAGCTCTGTTGAGAGTTTATTTTCTTCGCAATATTCTTTTACATTCGGCGAATACACAAGCAGTTCAAAGCCGTGCTGCTTACAAAACTCTTTGCAAAACTCTCTGTCGCGGTCACTTTCCTCGCCGCGAAGTCCATGGTCTACATGAACGCAGCAGACCGCAAAGCCCAGCTGTTTTAAGCAAAGCGCGAGAGAAACGCTGTCAGCGCCGCCCGAAAGCCCCACAAGCACTTTTTCGCCTGCTTTAAGCATTTCATAGGCATTTATAGTCTGCCGCACTTTTTCAAGCATATTATCGCACATATTTGGTTACGCATCCTCTTCGCGGTGATATTCAAGGTCACGAAACAGCGTATACTCGCCGACGAACGCAAGTTTTACCGTACCCGTTTCGCCGTGGCGGTTTTTGGCTATTATACACTCGCTGGTAGACTGGTCGGAAAGTTCTTTATTATAGTAACCCTCTCGGTACAAAAACAGTATTACGTCGGCATCCTGTTCTATCGAGCCCGACTCACGCAGATCTGCAAGCTGGGGGTGTTTATCGGTACGGCTCTCAACGCTTCTGTTTAGCTGAGAGAGCAGTATTATCGGTATTTTCAGCTCTTTTGCCATGAGTTTTAGCTGCCTTGTTATCTCGGAAATTTCCAGCACCCTGTTATTATAATTATTAGGTGACGACATCAGCTGCAAATAGTCTATGATAACCAGTCCGCAGTTTGGTATTCTGCGCACTTTTGCTTTCATCTGCGACACGGTTATTCCGGCAGTTTCGTCAAAATAAAGCGGCATTGAGGCAAGTTCATCTGCGCCCCTTGCAAGCTTTTGCCAATCTTCTGATTTCAGATCGCCGCTTCTTAGCGAATAGCCGTTTACAAGCGATTCGGAAGACAACATTCTTGTAACGAGCTGTTCGTTGCCCATTTCAAGCGAAAAATAACACACGCTTTTGGCATTTTCGCTGCGGCACACGTTTGCTGCAACGTTAAGCGCAAAAGCAGACTTGCCCATACCGGGTCTGGCGGCAACTATAATAAGATCGGTATCGTTAAGACCTATCATAATAGAATCGAGCTTGCCGAAGCCTGTTTTCATGCCTGCGCCGTCGCCGCTGTCCTTTTTGCTGAGCTTTACTATCCTGTCAAAAACGGGCACCATAAGAGAGTCTATCTTTGCCATGCCGTCACTAAGCTTGCCCTGACGGATATTGTATATCTTCTGCTCTGCACTATCAAGCAGTATATCGGGGGCGGCAGTGCCGTCATAAGAAGATGTAAGTATTTCCTCTGCGGCTTTTATAAGCATTCTGCGCTGATACAGCCCGTCAATTATTTCACAGTAGCTTCTTATATTATCTTCAGATACCGAAGGCACGCTCTCCATTATACCGGTTAGGTACGTCTTTGCTGACGTTTCGCTTTGGAACACGCCTTCATTTAATGCTTCGTTTATCAAAACCACATAGTCTATCTCTTTGCCCACGACAAACAGCCTTACTATTATGCCAAACAGCTTTTTGTGGTTTTCCTGATAGAAACACTCCGGCTTTATCATGCCTATTACCATAGGTATAAGGCTTGGCTCGTCAAGCATTGCGCCCAGAACGGTTTGTTCGGCTTCTGATGAATTAGGCAGTTCCCTGCCCTCATATATGCTCAGCGGATCCATTACTTTTTAGCTCCTTTTTCTTCTGCCTGCACTGCCTTTACGGTCATTTTGAAACTTACGCCCTGAGAAAGCTTTATTTCGGCTGTAAAATCGCCGTAGCTTTTTATATCTGCCATATTTATTCTTTTCTTTTCTATATCAATTCCATACTGCTTTTTTATAGCTTCGGACACATTGCCCGAAGTTATTGCGCCGAAGAATTTGCCGTTTGCGCCTGCTGCTGCGGCTATCTCAACACTTTTGCCTTCAAGCTTTTCTTTAAGCTTTATGTTCTCGGCTTTTTCAACATCAAGTTTATGCTGCTGTGATGCCTTTTTGCTGCTAAGCTCGCCCAAGTTCTTAGCGTTTGCCTCGGCTGCCAGACCCTTTGCAAGCAGGTAGTTTCTTGCATAGCCGTCTGCAACATTTACGGTATCGCCTGCCTTGCCGCTGCCTTTTACGTCTTTAAGAAGTATAACTTTCATAACACACTATCCTCTCAATATTATTTATTATTTGCTGATGATTTTTCTATATAGTCATCTATTGCCATAAGAAGCATATGTTTTGCATCTCGCAGAGTGGTAGTAAGCTGCACGCCTGCCATTGTCTGATGACCTCCGCCGCCCAAAGCTTCCATTACCAGCTGCACGTTAAAGCCGCCGAGACTTCTGGCTGATATTTGCACCTTGCCGCTGTCTTCATACATAACAAAAGATGCTTTTACGCCGTTTATGCCCAAAAGTTCGTCGGCTGCCTGAGGTGCTGCTATACGCATAGTAGGTGATGTTGCTCTTGCGGTGGCAACGGCACATTCGTTATGTATCTCTGCGTTAGTGATAAGCATTGACTTTTGCTGGAACGTTTCGATAGAGCTTGCAAACAGATTTTTTACCGAAACGGTATCGGCGCCTATTCTTCGCAGATATGCAGCTGCTTCAAATGTGCGCACGCCTGTACGCATTACAAAATTTTTGGTATCCAGCATTATTCCTGCCAGAAGCGCTTCTGCTTCATAGGCGGCAAGTTTACACTCGTTGCCGAAATACTGAGCCAGCTCTGCCACCATTTCAGATGCAGAAGAAGCCATAGGTTCGTGGAAAAATATTACCGAATTTTCTATAGCTTTTACCATACGCCTATGGTGGTCTATAACGACTGTTTTTGGACACAGCTTCAAAAGTTCGGGACTATCGACAAAATCGGGGTTATGGGTATCAACTACGACAAGAAGTGTAGTATCGTCAACGTTATCTACAGCATACGCAGGAGAAATAAAGTATTCCTCGCTCTGCTTGCTTCGTATATACCCTATAAGCGGCGCGGCTAAGTTTCTCTGGTGGTCAACTGCCACAAAGGCAGGCGTACCAAGTTTTCTTATAACGGCGCACAGACCGACCGCAGAACCTATGGCATCTAAGTCCGCCATGCTGTGACCCATAATGAAAACCTTACTGCTTTCTTTAACAAGGTCTTTAAGGGCATTTGCTATGATACGAGTTTTGACCTTTGTTTGCTTTTCTACGCCCTTTGAAACGCCGCCGTAAAATTCAAAGCCGTCGCCCGTTTTTACTGCCGCTTGGTCGCCGCCCCTGCCAAAGCACATATCAAGACCCTGCTTGGCAAATTCTTCGTTTTCTGCAAGTGTCCTGCCCTCGTTGCCAACACCTATTGACAATGTAACGGTGGTTCTTTCGCCTATGGTTATCTCTCTTGCCTTATCTAGTATAGGAAATCTGCCGTCTATCATCTTTTTTAAGTATCTGTACTCTAACACTACTAAAAATCTTGAAGACGAAAGCTTTCTTACAACGCCTGTGGTAGAGTCAAAAAATGTTTCCATAAGCTGCTCAAGCTGTGCTGAGATACGCGCTTTTTCGCTCTCACGGCTGTCCTGCATAAGCTCGTCGTAGCTGTCAACGGCAACAAGCATTACAGCAGGTCTTGACTGGAAATATTCTTCCGTCATATCGTGCAGCTCGGTTATATCATCAAAATAGACGAGAGAAAACTCCGAGTCTGTCATTTTATTGGTGACGGCTTTTACACGGTAGTATCTGTCGTTGACCTTTATTTTATCGCCCTGCTCGGAATACAGCTTATCAAAGTCAAAGTCGGCAAGGTCGCCTATATACATTTTATAAGCGTGCATCTCGTCAAGAACATAATCGTCAAAATCGCGGTTCATCCAGACTATCTGCTTTGATTTATCTATTATTGCCATTGGCGCAGGGAAATTGAGCAGTGATTCTTTCTCGGTCTGAGTTATCTCGTTGACACGCTGCAAAATAAACTTTTTGAGCACAGAATTTGAAAGCGCCCACATCACGCCGACCGAAATTGCGCCCACGACCGATACTACAAGCAGTATCAGCCCGAACTGCGGAGAGTCGGACGACTTATACATATTCCACGATGCAAGCACGGCGGTCAGCGATACGACCGTAAGTATCAGATACTGCACTGTATGGTTTCTTTTCATATCAGATCTTGCCTTTCTGAAAATTGTGATTTTATTGTACAATATTTGGCGAGAAAAGTCAACGAGTTATAATTGCTAAAACAAGCCTTTCGGCGTAATATATTAGAAACGGCTAAAGCCGCAGAATGCATTTTGAACGGAGAGAATCTTATATATGAAATTTGAACGCATAGGTCAGGGTGTCCCCGGTATCAAGATAATACTTGACAGCGACGAAAGCGAGCTTTTAAATCAAAGGCTTTCAAAAAAAGGCTCGGCAGAGGGGCGTATGCTTATTGCTTACCTGCTGGCGGCGGCGCAGAAGGAATGTTCTGTAAGCTTTTCGGGCGGCGAACTTAATGTTGAGATACTTGATTCGCCCGACGGCGCTGTTATATACATTTCGGAGATAAAGCCATATTATTATCTGTCAGACAGGCGAAAGCTTCGTGTAAAGAAAAAGATAACACGGCAGCTCATCTGCAAAATAAGCGATATACAAAAGCTGCGAAAATTCATAAAGCAGATATACTGCACTGTTTTTTGCAAAGGAGGCATAAACTCGGATATGTACGCAGGTGAGAGCGGTTACATCATAGCGTTTTACGGCGATCTGCCGCCCGACCCTTACCCTATTTTATACGAGCTGGGTATAGAACACAGCCTCAGCTTTAAGCCGCCCTCGGAAGAATACGAAAAAATATTAGAGGGAAACGCCGTTTCTACCCTTGCAGAGCTTTTATCAGAGCGATCTTGCTAGCCATATCATCTGCGGCAAAAAGGTAGCTGCCCGAAACTATGACGTTTGCGCCTGCATCTACGGTAAGTTTTGCAGTATCGGCATTTATTCCGCCGTCTACCTGAATATCAAGCGGCACGCCCATGCTGTCAGCCCTACTTCTCAGCTCGCGAATTTTATCAAGACACTGCGGCATAAAGGCTTGTCCGCCAAAGCCCGGTTCTACAGTCATTACAAGTATCATATCAACAAGACCGATATATTTTTGCACATCTTTTGCAGGAGTATGCGGTTTTATTGCTATGCCTGCTTTTGCGCCGCACTTTTTAATAAGCGCTATGGTTTCTTCGATGTTACAGCCCGTTTCTAAATGAAAGGTTACTATGTCAGCGCCAAACTTCACAAATCTTTCTATATAATCCTGCGGTCTGCATATCATAAGATGCACATCCAGAGGCAGTTTGCTGACCTTTTTCACCGCCTGCAATATAGGTATGCCAAAGCTTATATTGTTTACAAAAACGCCGTCCATTACGTCAAAATGCAGCATATCTGCGCCGCAGGTGAATGCTCTTTCGACCTCATTCGCAAGATGGAGATAGTCGCAGCTGAGCAAAGACGGACTTACTTTTATTTTCATGATCATCACCACTTATCTTAAACCAAACAGCCCGAAGCAAAATATGCAACGGGCTGCGATCTATATAAACAGCCATTGCTTTAAGCATATTGCGGCTGACAGTTCATTTTATGCCCGATTACGACAAACTGTTACAGCCGTTTTGCCGCGGCTTATTACTTGACAACGGCGCGGCGCTATGCTAAAATTATTATATACTGTATTTATGCACGCTTTAAAGGGGTGTAGTATTTAAGCACCCAGTCAACGGCAAGCTGTGCCCACTGTGCGGCTACAGGCTGATAGTGACCTTCCCAGCCGTAAGATGCGGTATTGAAATCGCAAAGACCCAGACCATGACCGCCTTTTTCATAGATATGGCACTCATACTCAACGCCGTGGCGGATAAGGGCATCGACATAAAGCAGGGTATTCTGCACCGGCACACAGCCGTCATCGGAGCAATGCCACACGAATGTTTTGGGTGTATTTTCGGTAACGCGCTTTTCAAGGCAGACAAGGTCGCGAATAGTTTCGTCCTGTTCATCGCCGAGGAGGTTGAGTATTGAGCCTTCGTGGGTAAACTCGCCCGAAGTTATCACGGGGTAGCCGAGGATCTGACCTGCGGGCTTTATATCCTGCGGCTGACAGCCAAGCGGCTCATACAAAAATTTTTCATTCCAGAAGACCGAAACGCTTGCGGCAAGGTGACCGCCTGCGGAAAAGCCGCAAATATAGACAAGAGAAGGGTCTACGTCGTATTTTTCGGCGTTGTCTTTTACATATTTTACCGCTGCTGCGGCTTCAAGAGCGGCTGTGGGGAATTTCTTTTTAACGCAGGAATAGCGCAGAACAAAGGTGCAAATACCTGCTCCCAGAAAGCGCAGGGCTATAAATTCAGCCTCTCTTTCAGAGCAGTAATCATAGCCGCCGCCGGGGCAGATGACGATTGCAGGGCGCTTTTTAGGCCCTGTTTCTTCGGTAACATCATATGCATAGCAGGTAAGCGTTGCTTTGCAGCCCTCAGCGGACAAGCCTGCTTTTGCATAATCTACCAAAATATCGGTTTTTTCATATATCATAACAACACGCTCCTTTTATAAAGATAAGACATACATGTATATTATATCATATGACGACAGGAATTTCAATCCATAAAAAATAAATAATTTTTGAGAGGTGTAAAAAAGTATGGCGCTAGATGAACTTAGAAAACAGATAGACGAGCTTGACGTTGAGCTTCAGCGGCTTTTTGAGCGAAGAATGGCGCTTTGTGATGAGGTAGCGCTGGAGAAGAAAAGCACAAATGCCTCGGTTTTGCAAAGCGGCAGAGAAGAAGATATTCTTAAACGGGCGGCTGAGAGAAGCGAAGGCTTTGCTGACAGCAGTGTTGAATTTTTCAAGAACATAATGGCGATAAGCAGAGGCAGGCAGAACAAGCTGCTGGCAAGTGATATTACTTTACACCAAGGCGGCGAGGTTAATGTTATAATTCCCTGCGGAGGAAGTTCCTCGCGAATGGGGTTTGACAAGCTGGTGTATGACTTAGAGGGCAAAACTGTTATAAACCGTGTTGTAAGGGCTTTTGCGGATATAGAAAATGTCAGCAGGATAATAATACCCATATGCAAAGGGCAGAGAGAAAGCATTGAAAGCGCTGTAAAGCCGGAAAACTTTACAACAGAAATAGTATTTGCAGAGGGTGGCGTAACGCGCCAGCAGAGTGTAAAAAATGCTGAGAAAATGCTAACGGAAAACTGCGAGTGGATATGCATACACGACGGGGCGAGACCTTTGATAAGCAGTGAGGTCATAGAAAAATGTATTGAAGAGGCGAAAGAGACAGGTGCGGCGGTGGTATGCGTACCCGTAAAAGACACGATAAAAGAGGCTAAAGACGGTTTTTGCATATGCACACCCGACCGCACGGAGCTTTTTGCGGCGCAGACACCGCAGGTAATTGCAAAGGCTATTTACGAGCGTGCAATAGATAGGGCTGAGCAGCTTGGCGCAGAGTACACTGATGATGTATCTCTCTGCGAGGCAATAGGCATACGACCGAAGATAACTCTAGGCGATTATGCGAACGTAAAGCTGACCACGCCCGAGGACATTGAGATAGCGCGGCAGTACATAAAAGGCAGGTGCGGCAAATGAGGATAGGTCACGGATATGACGTGCACAGGCTGGCACAGGGCAGAAAGTTTATTCTTGGCGGTGTGGAGATACCGCACGAAACGGGGCTTTTGGGGCACTCTGATGCGGACGTTCTGGTACACGCGATAATGGACAGCATACTGGGGGCGTGCGCGCTGGGCGACATAGGAAAGCTGTTCCCTGACAGTGATGAAAAATACCGCGGTGCTGACAGTCTGGGACTTCTGAAAGAGGTAATGCGGCTTGTAAAGGAAAACGGCTTTACAGTAATAAACATTGACAGCACAGTCGCGGCGCAGTCGCCGAAGCTGGCGCCTTACATAATGCAGATGAGGCAAAACATAGCCTCTGCCGCAGGAATAGACGTTTCGCGCGTTTCGGTAAAGGCTACCACAGAGGAGGGCTTGGGCTTCACGGGCGAAAAGCTGGGTGTTTCTGCAACTGCTGTATGCCTTGTTGACGAGGCTGCCGATTTGTAAAAAATGCTTGAAAATTGTCAAAAATCGCTTGACATTTGCACATTTTCGTGATACAATCAAATATATAAACACATAAACTTTTTCGGATAGTCCGAAATTATATATTAAGGAGGAAATCAAAATGGGCAAATTTGTTATCAAACAGACTGCTACAGGCACCAAGTTCGATCTGAAAGCAGGCAACGGCGAAGTTATTGCAACCAGCGAGGTTTACGCTTCCGAGGCTGCGTGCAAGAACGGCATTGAGAGCGTTCGCAAGTGCTGTGAAGGCGGCGTTGAGGATCAGACTGTTGAGTGCTATGAGACTCTGAAGCACCCGAAGTTTGAAGTTTATCTTGACAAGAAGGGTGAATACAGGTTCAGGCTGAAGGCACGCAATGGTGAGATAATCGCTACGGGCGAAGGCTACAAGTCTAAGGCAAGCTGCCTTAACGGCATTGAGAGCATAAAGAAGAATGCTCCCGAAGCTGCGGTGGTTGAGGAATAATTACAATTACATAGCATAATAAAACGGCGGATAGCGCTATTTAAGCATTATCCGCTGTATTTTTATATATTCATTTCGCTGATAGCCTCTGCAAGTTTCTGCGGGGCATCAATATTAACTTCATGACCTGCGCCGGAAATAACGGCATATTCGGCATTTTTAAGCTTTTGTGCAAGTGTTTGGGCTGCTCTTTTGTTAGCCTTATCAAGTTCGCCGCAAAGTACTTTTACAGAGCAGGTCACTTTGTCAAGACCGCCGGAAAGATCTATATCAGCCATTGAATTTGTAAGCGATATAAAATCTTGTTTTGCAAAGCCGATGCTTTCAAACTTGCTTGCAGGCAAAAATGTAAAAAGTACGTTTTGAACTTTCAGCAAAAATTTAGGCATATCGTATTGAGGCGCAATAAGTATAAGCGAATTTACCTTTTGCGGAAAGTCTATAGCAAAGTTGAGAGCCAGCACCGCCCCAAGCGAAAGACCGCACAGATTCAGCTTATCAGAGAAGCCAAGGCAATATTCGCAGAAAGCGGCATACATCTTGCTGTAAAGACAGCTGCCCTGTACGAAAAAATCGCTTAACTCGGGGCATACCGTTTCTATATCATCGGGCAGAAACGAAATTGTCTTATCCCAGCTTGAAGCGTTCTGCCCCATTCCATGCAGAAAAATATATCTCACTATATTATTTCAGCTTGCTTTCGCGGTAGATTATGTCTTCCCTTTTAGGTCCGTTGGAAACCATGGTTATGGGGAAGCCTATTTTTTCCTCGATAAATTCGATATACTTACGGCAGTTTTCGGGGAGTTCATCATAGTTTCTTATTCCGCGGACATCGCACTTCCAGCCGTCAAGCACTTCAAGCACGGGTTTTGCTCTTTCCAGAAGTCCTGTGGTCGGAAAATCCTGCGTTACTTTGCCGTCTATCTCATAGCCTGTGCAGACGGGTATTTTATCAAGGTAGCCGAGGGCATCTATAACTGTGAATGCAACATCGGTAGTGCCCTGCAAGCGGCAGCCATAGCGAGATGCAACGCAATCGAACCAGCCTACTCTGCGGGGTCTGCCTGTGGTAGCGCCGTACTCGCCGCCGTCACCGCCGCGCCTGCGAAGTTCTTCTGCTTCTTCGTCAAATATCTCGGAAACGAATGCGCCTGCGCCGACTGCCGAAGAATAAGCCTTTACAACGGTAACGATCTGCTTTATCTCATACGGAGGAACGCCTGCACCTATTGCGCCGTATGCGGCGAGAGTTGACGACGATGTTACCATGGGATATATGCCGTGGTCGGGGTCTTTAAGAGAACCAAGCTGACCTTCTAGCAGCACAGTCTTGCCTTCTTTGAGGGCGTTCCACAGATAGAGCGATGTATCGCACACAAACGGCTCTATCTTCTTTTTATATTCCATAAGAGTATCGAAAAGTTCATCTACCGAAAGCAGCGGCTTATGATAGAGGTTTTCAAGCAGGACATTTTTAGTCGCCACTACCCTTTCAAGCTTTTCTCTGAGCGTATCTTCATCGAAAAGTTCCTGCACCTGAAAGCCTATTTTTGCATATTTATCTGAATAAAACGGGGCTATACCGCTCTTTGTAGAGCCAAAGCTCTTGCCTGCGAGGCGCTCTTCCTCATAGGCATCAAACAGCACATGATAAGGCATTACTATCTGCGCTCTGTCGGAAACAAGCAGCTTGGGAGCAGGCACACCGCGCTCTACAACGGAATTATACTCATTTACAAGTTTGTTTACATCAAGAGCCACGCCGTTGCCTATTATGCTGGTGGTATGGTCATAAAACACGCCAGACGGCAGTGTGTGCAGAGCAAATTTGCCATAGTGGTTGACTATTGTATGACCTGCGTTTGCGCCGCCCTGAAACCTTACGACTATATCAGACTGCTGCGCCATCATATCGGTTATTTTGCCTTTTCCCTCGTCGCCCCAGTTAGCGCCTACTATTGCCTTTACCATGATATTTTCCCCTTTCGGTACTTAAACTTATTATATTAACGAATTTTTGCCTTTTTAATTATATCATATTGAATATCATAAGTAAAATATATATAATTTATAGAAAGCATAAGTGCAGATTATGCAAAGCGCTTAGAAAGAAAAAACAGTTGCAATTATTTCGCATATGTTATATAATTATAATAGTATATCATTATATTAAAAAATGTCAGGGGGGAGCAATGTGGTTCCGTTTCTTATCGTCGCGGCGATAGTTATTGTTACTGTTATCGTTGAAAACAGTCGGCTTACGGTTTCTAAATACCGCGTGACGTGCAGAAGTCTGCCGAGAGAGTTTCGCGGTTTTCGCATATTGCAGCTTTCTGACTTGCACGGCAGACGTTTCGGCAAAGACCACGAAAAACTGCTTGCAAAAATAAGACCCCTTCACCCGGACATAATATTCATAACCGGCGATCTTATAGACCGCAAAGAACGCAGGGCAGATGAAAAGATCGAACTTGTGAAAAAGCTTTTGAAAATAGCGCCTGTCTACATATCGCTAGGAAATCATGAAGTTGACAGCAGAAGCCGCTCTCAGCCTGTGCTTGACGAAATGGCGCGATTGGGTGCGCACGTACTTATAAACGGCAAGGAGCGTTTATACCGCGGCTACAGTGAGATAGACATATACGGCTTGGCGCTGCCCTCTTATTTTTATAAGAATGATGACGGAAGCTATGACAATCTGCCGCCTGTAACGCGCGCGGAAGTTGAGGAGCTTTGCGGCAAGAACGACGAGAACGTATTCAGCATACTTTTAGCGCACTCCCCTATTCCGTTTGAGGAATATGAAAAATGGGGTGCAGACCTCATATTTTCGGGGCATATTCACGGCGGCATAATACGCATACCCTTTACAGAAAAGGGGCTGCTTTCGCCCGAACGTGTATTTTTCCCACAATTTACATACGGCATATACAGAAAATTCGGCGCATACATGATAGTATCACGGGGGCTTGGAAAATTCAGGCTTTTCAACCCTGCTGAGATAGTTCTTGTAAGTCTGAAATAACGGAAAGGAGCTTTGAGAAATGCTTGCGGTAAATGAACGGCTACCCTATCTTCGCGGCAAGACCTCGAAGCTTTCTTCACGCCCCGGCTGCTACATCATGAAAAACGAGGGCGGAAAGATAATATATATCGGCAAGGCAAAAAACTTAAAAAACAGAGTATCGAGCTATTTTCGCAAAGATGCAGATCACCTGCCGAAAGTGGCGAAAATGGTATCTAACGTATATGATTACGACTTTATCATAACCGACAGCGAATTTGAAGCGCTGGTGCTGGAATGTTCCCTTATAAAGCAATACAAGCCGAAGTACAACATTCTTTTGAAAGACGACAAGGGTTACAGCTATATTAAGATAACTCAGGGAGATTTTCCGCGGCTGCAATGCGCTTTGCAAAAGTATGACGACGGGGCGCGGTACATCGGGCCTTACACAAGTTCATACGCTGTAAAGCAGGCTGTGAACGAGGCTAACAGGGTATTTCGGCTTCCCGACTGCCACAAAAAGTTTCCCGAAGATTTCGGCAAAGGCAGACCATGCCTTAACTTTCACATAAACAAGTGCATGGGCGTTTGCCGCGGCTGCATAAGTAAGGAAGAATACACAGGCATAATTGACAGCGCAATTGACCTTATTGTGAACGGCTCGGAAGCCTCGGTGGAGCAGATGACGGAGGATATGCTGAAAGCTGCTGAGAATCTTGAATTTGAAAAGGCTGCGCGGCTGCGTGATATGATAAATGCGCTTACCAAGACCACAATGGAGCAGAAGATTATTGACGAGGACAGAAAAGACTGTGACGTTATTGCGGCGGCGGTAATGAACGAAAACGCCTGCATAAGCGTTGTTATGTACCGCGGCGGCAGGCTGTTTGACAAAGCAAGCTTTTTTATGAAAGAGCAGGACAACACTGCTGAGATGCGCGAGGAATTTATAATGCAGTATTATTCGGTGCGCGACTATGTGCCGAAGAACATTTTTGTTGACATGGAACTTGAAGATGTTGATAACATAACGCAGTTTTTGAAAATGCGGTGTGAGCACGCGGTGAGCATTGCCTGCCCAAAGCGCGGCGAATCGCTGAAGCTTGTGGAGCTCTCACGCAGTAATGCTTCGGAATATCTTTCTATAAATGTAGGGCGCACGGGCAAAGAGATAGTGGCTTTAGACGAGCTTGCAAAGGCGCTTGATCTGCAAAAGCCGCCGCGGCTTATAGAGTGCTACGACATATCAAACTTAGGAAACACGAATGTTGTGGCAGGAATGGTGGTTTTTGAAAACGGGCGGCCAAACAAAAAGCTATACCGCAAATTTGCTGTGAAAGACGTTATCGGTCAGGACGACTATGCCTGCATGAGAGAGGTAGTAAAGCGCAGGTTTGAGCATTACAAAAGCGGTGATGAATCGTTTGCTTTTAAGCCAGACCTTATACTGCTTGACGGCGGAACGGGGCACGTGAACACAATTGCGCCGCTTTTAAAAGAAATGGAGATAGACATACCGCTTTACGGTCTTGTAAAAGACAGCAAGCACCGCACAAGGGCGATAGCCACAGGCGGCTCGGAGATATCACTTTCGCAGAGAAGCGCAGGGTTTCATCTAATAACGGAAATACAAGACGAAGTGCACAGGTTTGCAATAACTTTTCAGAGAAACAAGCGCAAGGCGGCATATAGCCTCAGGCTGACGGAAGTTAAGGGCATAGGAGAAGCAAAAGCAAAGCTTATACTGAAAAACTTCAAGACAAAAGAGGCGCTCAAAGCGGCAAGCGTTGAGCAGCTTATGCAGGCGGCAAAGGTGAATGAAGAAATTGCAATACAGCTTAAAGAAATTATCGGAGAGATGTAATATGGATATAGGTGAAGTTTACGAATATCTGGGCAGGTACGGAAAATCGGGCAAGCCGGTGGAGAACCTTAGCCGCATAAAGTGTCTGCTGAAAGAGCTTGGCGACCCACAGGAGGGTTTGAAATTCATACACGTTGCAGGCACAAACGGCAAAGGTTCGGTTTGTGAGATGCTTACTGAAATGCTGTGCGCGCACGGGATAAAGGTGGGCACGTTCACCTCGCCTTTTGTGCTTGAATACTCGGACAGGATACGCATAAACAAAAAGAACATACCACAGCATTATCTTATCAGACATACAGAAAAAGTAAAGGCTGCCGCTGAAAAAACACCATACAGCACAGATTATTCGCAGTTTGAGATAACCATGTGCATAGCTCTTTTGCATTTTAAAGAATGCGGCTGTGATGTGGTGGTATGGGAGACGGGCATGGGCGGTCTTAATGACTGCACTAATGTTATAAAACAGCCGCTGGTATCGGTTATATGTTCGGTATCATACGACCACACGGCAATACTTGGCGAAACGCTGGAAGAGATAGCGGCGCAGAAAGCAGGCATTATAAAGCCCGGCTGCCCTGTGGTGCTCTCGCCCGAAAATGACGACAAGGTGGTTGACGTTATAAAGCGCACTGCCATTTGCAGGCACAGCGATGTTATAATACCAAACATGAAAAATGTGCAGATATTTTCTGACACGCTGGAGGGGTGCAACTTTACATACCGCGGAAGACATTATTCGACCGCTATGTGCGGAATACACCAGGTGCGCAACGCTGTGACGGCTATAGAGGCTATACGCTGCTGCTGCGAAACTATACGCGTTGAGGAAAGCGACATAGCGCAGGGCATATCTTCGGCTGTTATACCTGCGAGGGGGCAGATAATTTCAAAAGAGCCGCTGGTGATACTTGACGGCGGCCACAACCCTGACGGTTTCGGCGCGCTGGCAAAGCTTTTAGAGAGCAAGACAAACTCTCCGCGAGCCGTGATGACAGGCATTCTTAAAGACAAAAAAGCGGCTCAGTCTATAAAACAACTGCTGCCGCTGTGCGATATATTTATTACTGTGGATTCTTTTCACCAAAATGCCATAGAAAGCAAGACCTTGGCAGACAGCATAAACGCCATGGGCGGCAGGGCTTATGCTGTGGGAAGCGTTGACGAGGGTTTGAAAAGGCTCTCGGAGTTTGCAAAAAGCTATGGGGTATCGGTGATATGCGGATCGCTTTACCTTGCATCAGAGGTACTAAACAAGCTTGGAACGAAGCTGTAAGAGCAGTTTCTTTTCACGGCGCGATACCTGCACTTGTGTCATATCAAGCTCGGACGCTGTCTGCGTCTGAGTTTTGTTTTTTACATAGCGAAGATACAAAAGCTTTTGGTCTTTGGGCTCCAGTTCTTTCATAGCCTGCCTAAGGGCTATTGACAGGATTATTTTCTCGTCGGGCGCTTCAACGGGAATGTCTATCTCACTGCCGCTCTCAGAGGCGCTTTCATCTGCTGAGGCTGTAAGGCTGACGGGAGGCTGTGAAACGTTGAGGGCTTCTACCACCTTTTCTGTATCTGCACCCGAAAGAGAAGAAAGTTCTTCAATAGTGGGTTCTCTGCCGTTTTCTTTGGCAAACTGCTCACGCAGGCGCGAAAGCCGCAGAGACAGCTCTTTCAGACTTCTGCTGACCTTTACCGCGCCGCCGTCACGAAAAAGACGTTTTATCTCTCCCATAATAACGGGCACGGCATAGGTGGAAAATTTGTAACCCAGATCGGGGTCAAAGGCGTTTATAGCTTTCATAAGACCTATACAGCCTGCGCTGCAAAGGTCTTCATACTCTATATTTCTTCCCCTGAAGCGGTTGGCGCACAGGTGGACGAGCCCCATGTTCTCCTGCGCGAACCTATGCTTTTCTTCTGTTTTCATCAGATGCCTTTCTTGTAGTCAGCTTTTTGCGCATGGTAACGCTTGTACCCTTGCCCGGCTTGCTTTTTACCGACAGGCTGTCCATAAAGCTTTCCATTATAGTAAATCCGAGCCCTGCTCTGTCCTGGTCGGGCGCGGAGGTATAAAGCGGAGTCATGGCGGCTTCGATATCCTCTATGCCGCAGCCTTTGTCGGTTATTTTTATGTAGACCTCGTTACCGACAAGCAGACGGGCGGTCATTGTCACGATACCGAGGGTGTTTTTATAGCCGTGCACTATGCAGTTGGTCACAGCTTCCGAAACGGCGGTCTTTATATCGGAAAGCTCATCTATCTGGGGGTCAAGCTGAGAAACAAAGCCCGATATTGCCATTCTTGCAAAGCTTTCGTTTTCAGAGCGGCTGGGGAAAGAAAGCTTCACCTCATTTAATGTCCTGTCTGATCTTTTCATCTGTCGTCTCCCCTTTCATATCGTTAAGCCCCGAAAAATACTTGCCTCTTATATCGCCGTTTATAAAGGTAGCAAGTTTATTCATACCCGAAATATGCATCACCCTGCTTATTGACGGCGAACAGTTGGCTATATACAAAGTGCCGCCATATTCATGCAGCATACGGTATCTGCCCATGACAAGACCTATACCTGAGCTGTCCATAAAAGTAACGCCCGAAAAATCCATATAAAGCTCTGAGGGGCATTTTGAGTCGATCGCCATGTCTATGTTCATTCTGGCGCACGATGCGTTATGGTGGTCAAGTTCGCCGTGAAGTTCCACCAAGCATCTGTTATTGTTGTTATAGATAACGACGTTCATAGTACCTTTCCTTTCTGCTTGTACATTTTGTTCTTATAAAATAATAACAGCCCTGACAAGAGAAATTTGTCAAAGGCTGTTTGTGATGTGGATTTTTTAGATCCATAAAATGCTATTCTTCGATCTGTTTTCCTAAAAACATGGCAGTTGCCTGCGCTAAGGTATGCTGTGCCTGCGTTGCGGTGGTGTTTCCGTCGGTGGCGACATATGCCACTGCCCCCGTTACATCGCCCGAAGCGACTATGGGAAAAACCGCGAGAGCTTTTTGGTCGATGCCTTCTATAGGCTGAACAGGCACAGTGTTATCTTTATCGGCAACAAAACCGCGGCGGCTTTCCATTATTTCTTCAAGAGCGGGAGTTACGCGGCGTTCGTTATATTCGCGCCTTGCTACCCCTGCGACTGCCACAACGTGGTCTCTGTCAAATATAACGGCAGGTGCGCCGCCAAGTTTATACATAACTTCTGCTGCCTGAGCAGCATTTTCGGAAAGTTCGTTTATAGGCGAATACTTTCTGAAAATGACCTCGCCGTCGTTGCTGGTATATATCTCCAGCGGTGCGCCGTCTTTTATGCGCATGGTGCGGCGTATCTCTTTTGGTATGACCACTCTGCCAAGGTCGTCTATTCTTCTTACTATTCCTGTTGCTTTCATATTATTCCTCCATAAATTGTTTAAATTTCATTTTGCAGGTGCTCTTTTGTGAAGATATTGTTTGCAGTCGGTTTTCAATTATGCATAGAATACATTTTAAATGTCAGAGAAAATACATTTGTGGGATATTAACCATTTAAAAGAAATATTATGAAAATTTTCTTAGAACATTGACTTATCGAACAATATGTGTTATAATGATTGAGTACAATTATTGAACGACAGACAGAAACTCATCGGGCAGGACAGAAAAATATTGCCTGAGTTCAAAAGATTTGGAACGGGGGTACAAAATGAAATTTAAAAAACTTTTGTTGACCTGCTGTGCATTTGTATCAGTTTTTTCAATAGGTTTGAGCGTTGCACGACAGACAGTTGTTGACGTTGATGCCGCAGAAATCAAGAAAAAGAGCATCTATGACGGCGACACTTACACTATTGATGCAAAATTTGCCGATTACACCATACAAAACGGCACTGACGTTTCGGTATGGCAAGGCAACATAAACTGGGCAGGTCTGAAAAAAGACGGAACGCAGTTTGCTATAATAAGGCTGGGTTACAGAGGCTCGTCGGCTTCGGGCGGAATTTACATTGACGACAAGTTTGAGACAAACATAAAGGCTGCAAATGCGGCAGGCATACCTGTTGGCGTATACTTTTACTCGCAGGCGATAACGGAGGCTGAGGCTAAGGCTGAGGCGGAATACTGCATAGCAAGAGTAAAAAAATACAAACTTGATCTGCCGATAGTTATGGACTTTGAATATAGCTGGGTAGACGGTGGTCTTGGCGGCAGGCTGTATAATGCACATCTTTCAAAAGACAAGACTACAAAGGTAATAAATTCGTTTCTTGACACCTGCACGAACGCAGGTTATGAAAGTATGCTTTATGCAAACAAAAACACGCTTACCGAATGTATGAACGCAAGTCAGATAGCAAATAAACATCAGATATGGCTGGCGCACTACATATCAAAGACAACATACACGGGCAGTTATCAATTCTGGCAGTACAGTTCAACGGGAAACAGCAGATACGTTGAAAGCGATGCCCTTGACTGCGATTTCAGGTTTGTTCCCAACAAAGTAATGGCGCTTTCATTTGAAAAAAGCAATATAGAATTAAATGTAGGTGAAAGTGCAGGATACACGGTAAATCAAACACCGAAGTATAATTTTGACACGATAACCGTAACTTCGTCAGATCCTTCAGTTGCGTGCGTTATTGACGGCAAGGTATACGGTGTAAGCCGAGGCACTGCAACTATTACAGCAAAATCAAATGGCAATAAAACTGCCGTATGCACTGTGACTGTTAAAGAGCCGCTTAGCAATTACACGGTAAATATTGCTGAAAGCCCTGTTTACAATGCAAATGAAATTAAGCCGCAGGTCAGCGTATCTAAAGAAACGGTGGTCTCGGGCGTTGTTAAAGCAAACGGAAGCATATATTCGCAGCCCTCGGCCAAGTCTTCTGCGGCGGCAAGCGTTGCTAAAGATGAGAAAATTCAGCTTGGCGGAACTGTGACGGTTTCTTCGGTAAATTATTATTATGCAATAAATTCTGACGGCAAGCAAGGATTTATTCCGGCGACGAACGTTACGACAGAAAACGGCACTGTTACTCTTGACACTGAAAAAGAACTCAAGGTAGAATATTCAAACAACATAAACGCAGGCACTGCAACAGTGACGGTATCGCCTGTGACAAATACTCTTACGGGCAGCACAAGCAATAACTTTACAATTGCGCCCTGCTCTATCGCTTCATGCACTCAAACCAAAATTTTGCCGCAGCAATACACCGGCAGCGCGCTTGTGCCGAATGTAAAACTGCACTTTGGTGAGCAACGCCTTATAAGAGGTGTTGATTACACGCTTTCTTACAGCAATAATGTTGATATAGGCACGGCAAAGATAACTGTGACAGGCATCGGCAATTTCAGCGGAAATATGGAAATTTCCTTTGAAATAGTAAAAGAAGGCGGACAGCTTGAAACGACACAGGAGATAGGCGGAATAACCATAAGCGGCATTGACAGCATCGGTGCAGACATTTCTGATGTGAGCATAACTTTTGCAGGTGATGACGGCGCTGAATATGATGCTTTGGTAGATGAAGACGGCAGGATAATGCTGGAGACTCTGCCGACAGGAAAATACACGGTGACTGTGGCGCTTAAAAACTGCGCGCCGAGAGTTTATGAAATCGAGGTCACTAGTTCAAAGCCTGCACAGCTTAACGCAAAGCTGAATTTGTATGGTGATGTTACGGGCGACGGCGAGATAGACCTGCTTGATTATTTGCGAGTGAACGCATTGATAAGACACACAATAGAACTTGACGATTATTCCATAGCTACAGCTGATGTAACAAAGGACGGAGAGGTCGATCTGCTTGATTATCTTCGCATAAATGCGCACATCAGACAAATACAGATGTTGTGGTAATATAAATTATTTTATATAAATATGTGTAGGTGAATAACAATGATAAAGAAATTTATTGCGCTGGCTGCCGTTATGCTTGCTGCCATGATACCTGTTATGCATGAGGCGAAAACAGCTTATGCGGCAGGCGGAGCGACTATTAGCGTTACGGCAAACAAGTCAACAGCATACCCGGGCGACGAGATAACATTTACGGTAAGCCTTACCGAACAAGAAACGACCTTTGGCGCTCAGTTTTATATGAGCATACCTGATGGGCTTTCTTTTGTGAGTGGTTCGGGAAATTTAAGCGACACTGCGAAAAGCGTTCTTGCACACGAAGGCCCAAGTTTTGATGAAAGCACCTTGTTTTATTTTGCCGGAACAAGTGACTATTCAAGAAATACTGTAGTAAATAAAGCTACTGTGTTGTTTACATTTAAATGCAAAGCAGACAAGACAGGCAGCTACACAGTATCAGTCGATAATAATAAGAAGCTCCTGATTTGCAACAAAGAGTTAAGCCCTGTGGTATGTACTACAACATCGGCGACTGTAAATGTTGTTGAAAGGCCTGTAGCTGTAACGGGGGTAACGGTGTCGCCGACATCTAAAACGCTGAAAACCAAAGGCGAGGCTTTTGAACTGAAAGCAACGGTTTCTCCTGCAAACGCTGCAAACAAGGCTGTTACATATGCAAGCAGCAATAACAATGTAGCTACCGTTAGCGCGGAAGGCACTGTTGTTGCGGTAGGCAACGGCAAGGCGACTATTACAGTTACAACAAAAGACGGCGGCAAGACCGCTAAATGCGAAGTTACTGTGAATATACCACACGTTCATTCGCTTAAAGAAGTAAAGGCAAAGGCTCCTACCTGCGCGGAAAAAGGCAACAACACATACTATAAATGCGACGGCTGCGGAAAAGTATTTAAAGACAGCGCAGGAAAGACAGAAACTACTGTTGAAAAGGAAACTCTGCAAAGAACGGCACATAAATTCACCAAAAAGGATACTGCCGAAATATACTTAAAGAGCAAGGCAGACTGCCAAAACCCTGCAATATATTACTACTGCTGCGAGGTATGCGGAGCGGCTGACGAAAAGACGTTTGAATACGGTGAGAAAGACCCGAACAATCACAAGGAAACCACTCTTGAAAAGGAAAAGAAAGCCACCGAAGAAGAGGACGGCTACAGCGGCGACAAGGTATGCAAAGCCTGCAAAAAGGTAGTAGAACAGGGCAAGGTGATTGAAAAGCTTGTTCACATGAAAGACGTTAAGAAAGTTGAAGCCAAAGCTGCGACTGACAAAGAGGACGGAAACATTGAATACTACATTTGCAACGGCTGCGGCAAGCTTTACAAAGATGCTGAAGGCAAGGTAGAAATAAAGCTGGCTGACACCGTTATAAAAGCTGAGAACAGCAGTTCCTCGGAGGCGGACAGCAGTGAAATGGAGAGTTCAAAGCCCGACGAAAGCACAAGCAGTACGGAGAGTTCTTCTTCTGTAGGCAGTGAAAGCAATGTATCAGCATCGTCTTTGACAAGTTCTTCAGAAGCGGACGGCAGCGGCACAGGATTATTATGGGGCATAATAATCGGCGCGATAGTTTTGGCTGCAGCGATACTGGCGCTGATAATCATATTAATAGTAAAAAACAGATAACAAAAACAGGCTCTTGCGTTTTGCAGGAGCCTGTAATTTTTATATTATCATCAGCCGAGTTGAAGCATTTTATCTATACATTTACGCGAAAGTTCTATCTGCTCGTCCGTCATGATGATCTCATTTTCGTTATCGCTGTCCCCTATCGTTTTCAGCACGGAAAGAACCTCATACAATGTGGTAAGGCGCATATTAGTGCATACAAGCCTCTGCGACAGATGATAGAACTTTTTATCGGGGCACTTATACTGCAAATGTGCAATGATGCTGTTTTCGGTGCCGATGATAAACTCTTTGGCATCGCTTTTTTCTGCATACTGCATTATACCTGAGGTAGAGCCGATATAGTCGGCATTTTCGCACACCTCTTCCCTGCATTCAGGGTGAACGAGCAAAAGGGCGTTCGGGTATCGAATTTTAGCAATTGCTACGTCCTCTATAGATGCTCCGTTATGTATGGGGCAGCAGCCGTTGTAAAGCTTTATGTCTTTATCGGGGCACTGCTTTTGAACATATCTGCCGAGGTTGCAGTCGGGCACGAACAGTATTTTCTTTTCGGGAAGTGATGAGACTATCTTTACCGCGGAAGAAGACGTAACGCAGACATCGCAAAGCTCTTTGAGCGCGGCGGTGGTATTTATGTATGCTACCACTACCCTGTCGGGCTCTTTTTCTTTCATTTGTTTAAGTGTTTCCGGAGAAAGCTGCTGTGCCATAGGGCAGCCTGCATCTACATGAGAGAGATAAACTCTTTTATCGGGTGACAGAATTTTTGCTGTTTCTGCCATAAAGCGCACGCCGCACATAAGCACGTTTTTATTCTCTGCCCCTGCTGCCATTTTGCTAAGCGCGAACGAATCGCCAACAAAATCAGCAATTTCGGTTATATCGGGCGTTTGGTAGCTGTGCGCCAGAATACAAACGTCCTTTTCCTTTTTAAGGCGAAGTATCTCGTCCTGTACTTCTCTTATCATAATAGCACCTCCGTTAAAGTTCCAACATTCTGAGTGTTTTTTCGTCGTACACGACATCTTGGGCTTCCATATCCTCTTTTATCTGCCATGCCTTGCTTGCCGAAAAAACGGAGCTTACGGGGAACGGCTGGCTGTTGAGGTAACCCAGCACCACTGCGGCAGGCTGTTTGCCCGTGGCATTGCAAAGCTTTATAACATTTGAAAGCCTTGCAAGGTTTGCGGTACTTACAAACTGACCCTCTATAATATTTTTAACGCTCTCCCCTTTTGCGAGTTTTGAGAAAAAGCCCTTTGCCTGCGGTGAAAACGCCATTACAGGGAAATTATGCTTTGCATACCATGTATGTTCGCGCATATCCATAGAAACAAGGGTATCATCACCGAGCATATCGCTGCTGAGGTGCGCGAGGCTGTAGTTTATCTGGCTTATGCGAAGGGGTTCCATGCCGTTTTCTTCGGCAAATTTGTTGGCGGCTTCGATCCTATGTGTATGCCAGTTTGAAACGCCGATAAAATGCGTTTTGCCTGACTTTACAAGGTCGTTGAGAATAGGCATTATCTCGCTTACGGGAATAGTTTCGTCGTCACGGTGAAGAAGAAAAATATCTACATAATCAATACCCATTACCGAAAGACTGCGGTTTATATCGTATTCTATATCCTCTCTTGTAAGGCGCGAAACGTGCATATCTTCATGGCTGGGGTGACCGCCTTTAGTGACTATCAGCATTTTATCGCGATTGCCGCGGTGCATAAGCCACCTGCCGATAACGCCCTCGGAAGAATCATCGCCGCCCTCTATCCACGAGCAATATGTACGCGCGGTATCTATACAGGTGCCGCCGCAGGCTGCGTATTCGTCGAGCAGCTCAAAGTAGGCTGGGTCGTTGTCGTGGCGCTCAAACGCCGCCGTACCAAAGGCAAGAGCAGGAACTTTTATCGAATATTTGTCGTTTTTTAGTGTGAATGTTATCATTTTTATCACCTGTCCTTTTTAATATATATTCTGCGATGTGAGTTTACTATATTATAATAACATATCTTAAACGAAATTTCTACTGTTTTTGTGCAAATTATTAAAAATTTTTTTGTATGGAAAAAATGTGCGGAAGACTCTTGACAAACGGGTGAAAGTCGTGTATAATATCATATGTAAAGGTTTTTAGCTTTACAAGTGTCGTGAAAGGGGCTGTTTTATTTGGGCGATATTGCAGGTATTGACAACGAAAAGACTAAGTTTGTCAAAGATCTCGGCTTTGCTGACCTGCTTTGCGTTTACGGGCAGCTTCTGACAGAAAAGCAGCGTGATGTGCTGGATCTGTATTACAACGAGGACTTGTCGCTTTCAGAGATTGCTGAAAACACGGGGATTTCACGGCAGGGTGTTCGTGACAGCATAAAGCGCGGTGAAGAAGCGCTGACATACTTTGAGCAAACGCTTAAACTTTATGCCAGACAAAAGGCTTTTGACGATATAATGGGCACTATTCTTGAACAGGCAAAGAGCATACGCAAAGATTTAAGCCCTATAACATACTCGTGGATAATTCAGCAAAAGGCTGACACGCTGATAAAAGATATTGAAGACGGCATGAAGATATTTGACTAATAGACTAATAAACTGATAGACTGATAGATATTAGGAGGTCGGTTATGGCTTTTGAAGGACTTTCGGATAAGCTGGGCGGCGTTTTCAAGCGGCTGCGTTCTCGCGGACGACTGACGGAGAGCGACGTTAAAGAGGCTATGCGCGAGGTAAAACTTGCTTTGATAGAGGCGGACGTAAGCTATAAGGTAACCAAAGACTTTGTAAATAAAGTTACCGAGAGGGCTATAGGTGAAGACGTACTGAAAAGCCTTACGCCGGCACAGCAGGTAATAAAAATAGTAAACGAAGAGCTTATTGCTCTTATGGGAAGCGGCGACCCTAGGATAAACATACCGAGCAAGGGAGCCTGCATCATAATGATGGTAGGTCTGCAAGGTTCGGGCAAGACCACTCACGCGGCAAAGCTTGCAAAGCATTTCAGAGATCAGGGCAAGCGCCCCCTTCTTGTGGCGTGCGACATTTACAGACCTGCGGCTATTGAACAGCTTAAAATAATGGGTGAAAAAGCCAACGTTCCTGTTTTTGAAATGGGGCAGGCAGACCCGAGAGAGATAACGAAAAAAGCCCTTGCTAATGCTAAAGACTACGGTTATGACTTTGTTATAATAGACACCGCAGGACGTTTGCAGATTGATGAAGAACTTATGCAGGAGCTTGTTGACATTAAAGAGATTGCACAGCCGAGCGAGATAATGCTTGTGGTTGATGCTATGACGGGTCAAGATGCTGTTAATGTGGCTTCGGCATTTGATGAAAAGCTTGGCATTGACGGTGTGCTTATTTCAAAGCTTGACTCTGACACTAGGGGCGGCGCGGCGCTTTCGGTACTTTCGGTAACGGGCAAGCCTATAAAATTCGTCGGCATGGGTGAAAAGCTTGATGAGTTTGAGGTATTCCACCCTGACAGAATGGCATCGAGAATACTGGGCATGGGCGATGTGCTCACCCTTATAGAAAAGGCGCAGCAGACTATTGACGAGGACGATGCCAAAAAGCTTGCAAGCAAGATGCAGTCCGAAGGGTTTGACCTTAACGACCTGCTGGCTCAGATGAAGCAGATAAACAAGCTGGGTTCTATGCGGTCGGTGCTGAATATGCTGCCGGGCGTTGCAAACAAGCTTACCGATGCTGATGCGGAGGCCGGCGAAAAGGCTCTTAAAAAGACGGAAGCTATAATAAATTCTATGACAAAGGCAGAGAGGAAAAAGCCGTCTATAATAGATCCTAAAAGAAAAAGGCGCATTGCGGCAGGCAGCGGCACAGAGGTTTCAGACGTAAACAGGCTGCTGAAACAGTTTGAACAGATGCAGAAGATGATGAAGCAGTTCGGCATTGGCGGCAATCTGCACGGCAAAAAAGCAAAAATGAGCAGAGCCGCTCTGCTGAGGAGCCTGAACAATGGCGGCGGAAACGGCGGTTTCCCGATGTAATGCAGATCTCTGTACGGCTTGCACGTGCGGTGATATATAAAAGGCAAATTATTTGGAGGTGAACATATATGGCAGTAAAGATAAGACTTAGAAGAATGGGCGCTAAGAAAGCTCCTTTCTACAGAGTGGTTGTGGCAGATTCAAGATACCCCAGAGATGGTCGTTTCATTGAAGAGCTGGGTTACTATGATCCTACAAAAGACCCGGTCGTTTTCAAGGTTGACGGCGAAAAGGCAAAGTCTTGGATAAGCAAGGGCGCTCAGCCCACCGACACCGTTAAGTCTCTTATGAAGAAAAACGGCATACTTTGATCTTCTTATGATCTTACAGGGAGGTAATGTTCAATGGAAAAACTTTTAAGAACGATCGTGACCGAGCTTGTAGTGAACAAGGATGCCATCGAGATAACTGTTGACGAGCCGAACGAGGAAGGCGTTGTAGTATACCATCTTCACGTTGCCTCGGAGGACATGGGAAGAGTTATCGGCAAACAGGGCAGGATCGCTAAGGCTATAAGGACTGTTATGCGCGCAAGTGCATCAAGGCTCGATCAGAAAATTATGGTCGAGATCGACTAATAGGCTAATAGGCTAATAGACTAATAGACTAAGCCAAAATGTTTAAGAACTCACCTTATACCCATAATAACGGTATGAGGTGGTTTTTTATGCGCTTTTGGGCTTTGCTGAAAAAATACTCTATGCCGCTCACCGGTGCGCTGTGCGGTGTTATGAACGGTCTGTTCGGTTCGGGCGGTGGGCTTATTGCTGTTCCCTGCCTTGAAGCCGCCGGATTTGAGGTGAAGCAGTCGCACGCCTCGTCAATTGCGCTGACCTCCGTATTCTCGGTAATAAGCTGCATAAATTATGGTATGGCAGGAAATCTGAATATTTCCGAGGCAATAAAGTATATGCCGGGCGGGCTTGCAGGGGCTCTGGCAGGAGCGTTTTTAATGAAGCGCATTGACCCCTCGCTTTTGAAGAGGATATTCGGCATTGTTATGATATACTCAGGGGTGAGGATATTTTTATGAGCGGCTTTGTGATAATAATCATAGCTTCGTTTATATCGGGGCTTACGGCTTCGCTGGGGCTTGGCGGCGGCATGGTACTGCTTGTATATCTGACTATGATATGCAGTATGCAGCAGCTTGAAGCACAGGGCATAAATCTGCTATTCTTTCTGCCTATAGCCGCTCTATCTCTGATAATACACACAAAGTCGCACCTTGTTAGGTGGAAAGAACTTCTGCCGGCAATGATTGCAGGGGGCATATCGGCGGCGGTGTTCTCGTTTGCGGCAGGTAAGATAGGCTCGGGTATTATACAAAAGGCGTTCGGTGTGATACTTATCATAAGCGGCGCTGTAGAGCTTTTCAAAAAGAGCAAAAACAAAAAGGACGGGTAAACCGTCCTTATTTTATATTAAAATGCTACTTAAAATCTTGCTTCTAGTCGTCCATTTCCCAGTTATGGTAAACGTTCTGAACGTCGTCGTTATCTTCGAGATGCTCAAGAAGCATGGTCATCTTTTTGATAGATTCTTCGTCTGTAAGCTTGGTATAGGTGGAAGGCACCATTTCTGTTTCGGCTGAAATTACCTTATAGCCCATGCCTCTGAAAGCCTCAGCGACTGCAAGAACATCGTTAGGCTCGCAGGAGGCTTCTATAACGTCGTCTTCAATGGAAAAGTCAGTAGCGCCTGCCTCGAAGATGTCTTCCATGACCTTTTCTTCGCTCTGGTTTTCGTACTCCATAACAATAGTACCCTGCGAGGTGAACATGAACGAAACACAGCCTGTAGTACCAAGGTTTCCGCCGAACTTATCAAAATAGTGGCGTATATCCCCTGCTGTTCTGTTCTTGTTATCGGTAAGGCACTCTACTATTACAGCCACGCCGTTAGGGCCGTAGCCCTCATAAACGTTGCTCTGATAGTTGGTCTTGTCGCCGTCGCCTGCGGCTTTTTTAATAATTCTGTCTATATTGTCGTTAGGAACGTTATTTGCCTTTGCCTTGGATATAAGCTCGCGAAGTTTGGCGTTGTTGTTGGGGTCGGGGCCGCCCTCGCGCACTACAACGGCGATCTCTCTGCCTATTTTGGTGAAGACCTTGGCTCTTGCGCCGTCGGTAGCTTCTTTCTTTCTGCGTATGGTTGCCCATTTTGAATGTCCTGACATAAATATCCTCCTTAATTTACACGTTATCGGCTTCTTCGCCGTCCGAATGATTTTCTATATTCCATATATACTCAAAAATTATATCCAGCCTGTCGGTATTTCCCGTAAGATACAGATACCCGAACAGGCATTCAAGCCCTGTTGCCTGCCGATATTCAAGCGCGGTGGAATGTTTAGGCGGTGAGACACCGTTTGCGTTTTTGCCGCGCCGTGCGATATACAATTCATCAGATGTGAGCATACCGTTTTCGGCGAGCATTTTTACCGCCTTTGCCTGAAACTCACAACACGCCATTTTTACTGCCTTGCTGTGCAGTTTATTCACGGGCATATTTGCCTGCATGACTATTTTAGTCCGCAGATAGGTTTCATAAACGCTGTCGCCCAAAAATGCAAGCGTGAGCGGACTATACAAATTTGCCGACTTATGCGGCATTTTAGGTATCATGATGCCCCTCCGTTCATGTTATCTGACATATTCAAACTCAAAGTCGAAAATGGAGACGGTATCGCCCTCTTGTATCCCCATTTGCTCCAGCTTATCTATAACTCCGGTATCACGCAGCACCTTCTGAAAATACAGCAGAGAATCATAGCTGTCAACATTTACGGTACGCAAAATATCCCACAGCCACGGCGCTTCTACAAAATATATGCCGTCTTCCACGGTGACATTGAAATCACGGTTGGTTATGAGCTTTTCACGCAGTTCGTCTTCGCTAAGCGGCTGTGCTTCAAAATGCTTGACGGGCGGAAGTTTATCAAGCTCCTCGCCTACTGCCTGCGCAAGCTCTCTTGTACCCATAGTAGTGGCGGCAGATATTTCAAACATTTGCAGACCCTTATCTTCGACATATTTTCTGAACCTGTCTATCTGCTCTTTAGCTGCCATATCGCACTTATTTGCGGCGACAATCTGTTTTGCGGCTGCGAGCTCTTCGCTGAAATTTGCAAGTTCCTTATTGATTATCTCAAAGTCTTCTATAGGGTCTCTGCCCTCAACGCCCGATACATCTACAACATGGACGATAAGTCTGCATCTTTCAACGTGCCTTAAAAACTCATGACCCAGCCCAACGCCGTCGCTTGCGCCCTCTATAAGACCCGGAATATCGGCAACTACATAAGACTTATCATCGCCGAGCTTTACCACGCCGAGCACGGGGGTAAGCGTTGTGAAATGGTAATTTGCTATCTTAGGCTTGGCGGCTGAAATTACCGAAATAAGAGTTGATTTGCCTACATTCGGAAAGCCGACAAGACCGACATCTGCGATAAGCTTAAGCTCTAAAATAACGTCATACTCATCGCCGCGGAAGCCGGGCTTTGCAAACTTGGGTATCTGCCTTGTGGCTGTGGCAAAATGCGCGTTGCCTCTGCCGCCCTTGCCGCCCTGCGCGACTACCACAGGCTCGTCACCCGACATATCGGCAAGTATTCTGCCGCTTTCACATTCTTTGATAACCGTACCTCTCGGCACTTTTATAACGAGCGGCTCGGCATTTTTGCCAAAGCGGTTGTTCCCTGCCCCGTCTGCGCCTTTATCGGCTGCAAACTTTCTTTTAGCGCGAAACTCTATCAGATTTGTCATAGAGCTGTCAACGACAAAGACTATATCTCCGCCCTTGCCGCCGTCGCCGCCGTCAGGGCCGCCTGCCGCTATATATTTCTCCCTATGGAACGACACGCAGCCGTCGCCGCCGTCTCCTGCTTTTATATGGATCTTTGCTTTATCTACAAACATTTTTTACCTCAAAATTTTGAAAATAAGACCTCAAGCGTAAAGCCTGAGGTCTTATGGTCATCAAAATACTTATGCCTGAGGATATACGGAAACCTGCTTCCTATCCTTACCGAACCTTTCAAACTTTACAACGCCGTTTGCTGTAGCGAACAGTGTATCGTCGCTTCCCTTGCCGACGTTAGTTCCGGGGTGGATATGTGTTCCCCTCTGACGTACCAAAATATTTCCTGCAAGAACGTACTGACCGTCCGCTCTTTTAACGCCAAGTCTCTTTGCCTGAGAGTCACGGCCGTTCTTGGTAGAACCCGAGCCCTTTTTATGAGCAAAGAACTGCATTGAGATCCTTATCATTTAATTACACCTCCGTAATTACTAAAGCTATGGTCAGACCTCTTTGGTCTCGACCTTGATACAGCCTGCAAACTCGTCCGACAGCATATCAAGATGCACAAGCAAGCTGAGTATAAGCTTATCGCCTAATCCCTCACTGTCGCTCACGAGTTTCAAGAGAATATCATTTTCATTTACCTTGACTTTTGCATTCAGTTTGAACACGTCTGTCACGGCATTTACGGTCATCATGACCGCCGAGGAAACGCTTGCACACGCAATATCGCTCCCTACATCTGCAAAACCTGCATGACCGGAGATATGAAACCCCAGCATTTTGTTTTGCGCATCGTTATAAAACTTTGCCGTTATCATAAATTTACGCCTTGATAGCGTCTATTCTGACCTTTGTATACGGCTGTCTGTGACCCTGCTTGGTCTTTTCACCCTTCTTGGGCTTATAGGTGAAAACGGTGATCTTCTTGCCCTTGCCGTTCTTGATAACTGTAGCGGCAACGCTTGCACCCTCAACATAAGGAGCGCCAACGGTAATAGAACCTTCATTTCCTACTGCCATTACCTTATCAAAGCTGACCTTTTCATCAGCCTGCGCTGAAAGCTTTTCGATAAAGAGCTCGTCGCCCTCTTTTACCTGATACTGCTTTCCACCTGTTTCGATAACTGCGTACATCAAAATGCACCTGCCTTTATTAAAGAACTCGCTGCGCAGCGGCGCGGCAAACAAAGCCGTCTTAAAGCACGCTCACAAGCGGCTTTTCTATTATACAACAATCGGCATTTAATGTCAATCAAAGTTAGGGCTTACGCAGGTATTGTTCACAAAAAATTTACAATTTCGCATATTACATTATATCCGCCCACACATAGCATTATATTTATTTTAAAATGCGACAAGCATTGACAGCAAAACTGCTATGTGTTATAATATTAACTAGAAATAACCATTTATTAATTGAGTAATTTACAAGGAGGACTGACATTAAATGAAACTTGCAAAATTAATTACCTTTGCAATAACCACGGTACTGGCATTTGCGTGCATGGCGTTTAATGTCGGTGCGGCTGATGAGGGATATGTGGCTATAGATAAAACGAATTTTCCCGATGACATACTGAGAGATTACCTTAGCAAAAAAGTTGATCTGGACGGTGACGGGGCTATCTCGCCCGATGAGATGCCCAGAGCATGGGTAATAAGTATAGGCCCTTGGGAAACACCCGAATATTACGCTGACGAGGATACACCGGACATAGATCTTGAAGGAATTAATCTGCTTACAAAAGTGCATGAACTTTGTATTACCGGGCGCACTATAAAAAATGCGGATCTCAGAGGCTGCGAGACGCTGGTGGGTGTTTCTTTGCAAGCGCAGAGTATAGAAGGGCTTGATCTTACGGGACTTGAAAACCTTAGAAATTTACAGTTGTTTGCAGATGGATTTTCAGATTTCAAAGTTGATGATCTTCCTTCGCTGGAAACTTTTGTGTTTAGCGGCAGCACTGATCTGAGCTCTTTAGTGCTTTCAAATCTGCCTGCGCTGCGGACACTGATATGCACAGATAATTCATTAGAAAATATAGATATCAAGGACTGTCCCCTTCTGAACATGGTAGATTGCAGCGGCAACAAGCTTACCGAGCTTGATCTGGCGCAGATACCGAATTTAATGACACTGGTATGCAATGACAATATGATAAGCGAGTTGGACATAACGGGCAGCAAATATCTTATAAGGGATATTAATGCGTTTGACCCCGACAAAGGAAACGAACAGGGTATGTATCCTTTGCAGCCTGACAGCTTCACCAAGATAAAGGGTTCGGAGCTTATAAAAACGCAGTATAACGGGGCTGAAAACGAAGGCAAGCAGGAAGACAGCAGCATTACAGAAGAAACAGAAGAAAATGATAGTGGCAAGAGCAACACGCCGTTTATAATTTTCGGTGTTACTGTGGCTGTTATAATATGTGGGGCGCTTGCGGCTGATATAATTTTGAAAAACAGAAAGAACAAAGATAAATAAGAATGCAAGGAGGACTTAACATGAAACTAACAAAGTTAGCGTTGTTTGGCTGCACTGCTGCACTGGCGGCTGTATGCATGACGTTTTCGGCAAGTGCGGCTGACGGCATTGCTATTGATGAAAAGACTTTCCCGGGGGAAGTTTTGAGAGACTATGTAAGCAAGCACTATGACACCGACAAAGACGGTATTCTTTCGGCAGAAGAGACAGCTGCGGCGCAGAAGCTTAACATAAACATTATGGTCACTAATGAATATTTTGTGGAGGCTGACTATCCCGAAGTTGACCTCAGGGGGATAGACAATCTTACTGCTCTGACAGAGATTAATATTTACGACAGCAAGGTAACAAATGCAGATCTGAGCGGTCTGGATAACCTGACGTCTGTTTCTATGGGCAAAAGCGTTGAGGGGCTTGTACTTGGCGATATGAAATCACTTAACATTCTGGATCTGAGGAACATTGATATTACACAGCTGACTCTTGATAATTTGCCCCAGCTCGGAACTTGTTGGCTGTCAGACAATCCGGCACTTACAAAACTTGAAATATCAAATTGTGCTGCTTTGCAGAATCTTGAATGTAACAATTGCTCTCTTGAAAGTTTCAAAATAAGCAATTGCGAGCAGGTGCACAATATAAAATGCAAGAACAACAAACTTGAAAGTCTGGACTTTTCAGACTGCCCGATGTTGGAAGTTTTGCAGTGCAGCAACAATCTGATATCCGAGTTGGACGTAACAAATTACCCTCGTCTTATCGCTCAGCTGAAAAGTTATGAGCCCACTGACGACAAAGATGTGCCGCTGGTAGTTGACGAGACGACCAACGTAAAGGGTATAGAAAACATTCATACACAGGCTGAAATGATAGAAAGCGTGAAGAATGAGAATGCTGCAAATGACGGCAAAAACAGCAATGCATCGCTGATAATATTTATTATATCTGTGGTGGTAATTTTAGGCGGTGTGGTATCGCTGATCATAATTTCGAGAATCGGCAAAAAGAGCATCAAATAAAAATGGAGGCATTAGAATGAAAATATCAAAAATTATGCTGTGTGCCTGCACTGCTGCACTGGCGGCGGTTTGCATGGCGTTTTCGGCAAGTGCGGCTGATGAGGAATATTTAGCAATAGACGAAACTAATTTTCCGAGCGAGATAATAAGGGATTACCTGAAGGAAAAAGTTGATCTGGACGGCGACGAGGCTATTTCGCCCGAAGAGATGCCCAGAACGCGGAATATAATTTTTGACCGTATTGTGGTTGATATGAATGAACCCGATGAGAATATACCTGTGATAGACCTTACGGGAATTGACCTGCTGACCGAAATGCGCTCGCTTGTTGTTTCAAACTATAATATTACAAACGCTGACTTTACAAGCTGTGAAAATTTGGAAAGTCTTGCGCTTAACTGCAAGAAAATGGACGGCTTTGTACTAACTGACCTGCCGCATCTTGAATCAATTTCATTAAGCACAGATATATTTACTGAATTTAAGCTTGAAAATTTTCAATCGCTGACAGGTTTTTCGTTTGACAACAGCCCCAACCTTAAAAAGCTGGAAATTAAAAATGTTCCGCAGTTGAATATATTTACATGCCATAATAATTCGCTGGTAAGTCTGGAAATGGACACTTGCCCTGATCTGCAAGTTGTAGATTGCAGCGACAACAAGCTTACAAAGTTTGATCTTTCAAAAACGCCGAACATACAAATGTTCTATTGCACAGGCAACATGATAGCGCAGCTTGACATATCAAACTGTCAATATCTTATAAGAAACATAAAAGAATATGATCCGCAGGAAGGTGGTGCAGCTTATCCTATAGAGGCTGACAAGAGCACTAATATAATCGGAATGGAACTTACCACAACGCAGGACAGCGAACAAAGCAGCACCCAAAGCACGGCTAATGAAAGCAGTGACACAGAAGCGTTTGAAAACAAGCAAAGCAGCACGCCGCTTATAATTTTCTGTGTGGCAATATGTGTTATTGTGACTGCTGTGATAGTGGTCACCGTGGTAATGAGAGGCGGCAAAAAGGACGAAAACAAAGAATAACATGGGGGCTTTAAAATGAAAATATCTAAAATAATGATGTTTGCTTGCACGGCTGCTATGGCGGCGGTATTCCTATCTTTTACGGCTGGTGCGGCTGATGATGTGGCTATAGACGAAACTAATTTTCCCGATGAGACATTCAGAAGCTACATAAGCGAAAACTATGACACAGACAAAAACGGTGCGCTTTCAGCAGGAGAGATAGAAAATGCAGAAGAATTGCTATTTGAAGACAGTGTATATGATGAAGATGACAACCCTATAACGCCGCAGCTTGACCTGACAGGAATAAATTATCTGAAAAAACTAAAGGTAATCAATATTTTAAGCCGTAATGTTATAAATGCAGATTTAAGCGGCATTGAAGCGCTGACCGACATCGGATTCAGCGGCGGAAGTGTAAGCGGTCTTGTGCTGGGCGATATGTCATCTTTAGGGGGCTGTTATATATTCAATTCTGATCTGACTAAGCTTTCGCTTGTTGACTGCCCAAATCTTGTACAATGTTATTTCGATAACAATCCAAAGCTTGCCAAAATTGAAGTAAAAAATGCCGAAAATCTGCGAATTTTAGGCTGCCGCAATGATGCTTTAGAAAGCTTAAATATAGAAAACTGCGCCGGACTTATTGACATAGACTGCTCAAACAACAAACTTACAAAACTTGATATTACAAACTGCCCGTTGCTGAGCACGCTGAATTGCAAAGACAACATGATCGCTGAGCTTGATATATCGCAGTTTAATTATATTATTGAGGCTTTAAAAAATAACAATGATACGCAAGGCGATGAAGCGCCGCTTACCGTTGACAGCAGTACAAAAGTTATCGGCTATGATGCGGCAGAAAACGACAGTTCGGAAAGTACCCAAAGCACAGCCGAAAGCACTGTGAGCAGTGAAACGCAGGAAACAAACAACAACAAAACTATGCTTATTATAATACTGGCGGCTGTTTTGGTTGCGGTAATTGCGGCGGCAGTTATTATAGTAATGGTCAAGGGCGGAAAAGACGACAAATAAACAAATATAAGGAGCGACAAAAATGAAAAAATCAAAATTTATGGTATTTATCTGCGCTGCGGCAGCCGCGGCGGCGTGCCTATCTTTTACGGCAAGTGCGGCAGAAGATGTAACTATAGCTGATGATGTAGATATAGACGAAACGAACTTTCCTGACGAAAAATTCAGAGACTACGTAAGCGAAAATTACGACACCGACAAAAACGGCAGCCTTTCGGCGGAAGAGATAGAAGGCGCTGAAGTATTAAGTTTTAGCGGTTATGCATTCCAAGGGCATTTAGAGTTTGATATGACGGGTGTGGAGAATTTTAAAAAGTTAAAGAGTATCTGTCTGTATTTCGATGTTATAAATGCAGATCTCAGCGAAATTGAAGCCCTGACCGACATCTCATTCACAGCCGGAAGTGTAAGCGGACTTGTGCTGGGCGATATGACATCTTTAGAGGGCTGTGAAATATATAACTCGGATCTTACAGAACTTTCGCTGCTTGACTGCCCTAATCTTACATACTGTAATTTGAACAACAATACAAAACTTGCCAGGCTGGAAATAAAAAATGCGGAAAAATTAAGTCTTCTCGACTGCCGCTATAATGCTTTGGTAAATTTGAAAATAGATAACTGCGAAAGACTGAATTACCTGCATTGCTCGGACAACAAACTTACAAAACTTGACATTACAAACTGCCCTAATCTGATATGCATAGAGTGCAACAAAAATATGATAGCCGAACTTGACATAACGCCATACAAATACCTGATAGAAAGTATTAAAGAGTATGAAGGACTTCTGCCCGAAATACAAATGCAGCGATCACAGCCGTTAATTGTTGACAGCGGTACAAAAGTTATCGGCAATGCTATAACAGAAGATGACAGCTCAGAAAGCAATGAAAGCACTGTGGACAGCGAGCCGCAGAAAAATGACGGCAATGCCGTTATGCTTATTGTAGTGTTGGCGGCTATTGTAGTGGCAGGCATTGTGGCGGCTGTGGTGATCTCAATAGTAAAGCGCAGCTGATAAAAACAAAAGAGCTTCTGAAAATGAAGCTCTTTTTTTGTACTATTTTAAATCTCAGAGAACGCTTGTTTTATATTGCTCACGCCTATGACTTTTATGCCGAACTTTCTCACATCAATATTTTTAAGCGACTGCGAAGGCACGATACATTTTTCAAAGCCGAGCCTTTCTGCCTCCGCTATCCTCTGCTTTATGTAAGAAGCCGAGCGAACCTCTCCGCCAAGACCTATTTCACCAAAAGCGGTTATTTTGTCGCTTATCATTTTATCGGTAACGGAAGAATACAGCGCCATAGCTATCGGCAGGTCGGCAGAGGGGTCATCAAGCCTCAGACCGCCGACTATGTTTATATATACGTCAAGACCGCCGAAAAACAGTCCACAGCGCTTTTCAAGCACGGCAAGAATGAGATAAAGCCTATTATAATCAAAGCCCGAACTTGTACGCCGCGGCGCTGAAAACGCGCTTTTTGCCACAAGCGCCTGAACTTCTGCAAGAATGGGTCTTGTGCCCTCGATAACACACGCCACGCAGTTGCCCGAAACGTTCCACGGTCTGCCTGCAAGGAGCATTTCAGAGGGGTTTGCGACCTGCGAAAGACCGTCGTCGTTCATTTCAAAAACGCCTATCTCGTTAGTAGAGCCGAAACGGTTTTTCTCAGCGCGCAAAATTCTGTAAGACATATTCTGCTGACCTTCAAAATACAGCACTGCATCGACGATATGCTCCATTACCTTAGGGCCTGCTATTGCGCCGTCTTTATTTACATGACCGACTATAAACACGGGTATTTCCATATTTTTTGCGGTATGCATGAACAGGTTGGTGCACTCGCGCACTTGAGATATACTGCCCTGCGAAGAATTTACTCCTGTAATTGACATAGTTTGAATAGAATCTATAATAGCGACGTCGGGCTTTTCTTTCTCAATAGTGGCGCAGATGGCTTCGGCATCATTTTTGGCAAGAATACCGAGAGAAACATCTTTAACGCCGAGGCGGTCGGCACGAAGCTTTATCTGCCGCGCAGATTCCTCGCCCGAAACATACAGAACGGTCTTACTCTTGCCAAGGTGCTTGCATATCTGCAAAAGCAGTGTGGACTTGCCTATTCCGGGCTCGCCGCCCAAAAGCACCAGACTGCCTTTTACAAGCCCTCCGCCCAGAACCCTGTCAAGCTCGGTAAGACCTGTGGAATAACGCGTTTCGTGGTAGTCGCTGTCGATACGGTCTAAAGATAAAATACTGTCGCTTGAATAAACGGCGGTACTTCTGCTATTTGAAGAAGACGTCTTTGCCGGCACTGCCTCGCTTTCTTCAAATGTGTTCCACTGACCGCATTCGGGGCATTTGCCGTTCCATTTAGCGCTTTCGTAGCCACATTCTCTGCAAATATAAACGCTTCTCGTCTTTGCCATAAATGACCGCCTGCCTTTTACATTCCTTTTATTTACGCCTAATAATTTTCATTTATAAAATCAACGATACCCATTGCTATTGTAAACGCGACCTGCTTCTGATACTGCTCGTTTTGCAGCTTTTCGCTTTCCTCAGGATTTGAGAGAAAGCCGCACTCGGACATTATCATGGGGCAGTTTGAGTAATACAGCAAGAACAGCTCGTCGCCGACCTGCTTGGTTTCACGAGTGTTTTCGGGCTGAATATTCGCGACGAATTTTTCCTGCATTATCTGCGCGAAACGCTCGCTTAAAGGGTCTGAATTTGAATAGAACATCTGCGCGCCGCAAAACTTTGGGTCGGTAAACTGGTTTTGATGAATGGACACTGCGACTGCTTTTTCATAAGAATTAATGATTGCAAGGCGGTTATCCATATCGGATTTTTTTTGATTGCCAACGCCCTCAATGCCGCTGTCGTGGATAGAAATATCCCTGTCGCGTGTCATTACGACCTGATAGCCCAGTGAGGACAAAATATCGCGAACCTCGGTGGCTATTGTGAGGTTTATGCCCTTCTCCGGCACGCCGTTCACCGCAACACAGCCGCCGTCCATACCGCCGTGACCCGGGTCGAGAATGACTACGGGAAGGTTATCTGCACTGCTTTCGGCATCGCTTCTGACAGCTTTATTGCCGCCTGATATTAGTGAAAAAGCGACGACCACAAGCGCCACAACGGCTGTAACTATAGCAAACTGCCTTAGCTTTCTGTAAAGCTTTTTCATATCTCTCATATCTCCGACGTTTTTCATACACATTCTCCATTCACAACATTTGCTTTGCTAATAATTTTTATGTGAATGTCCGCGGAAATATGCAACTTGTCAATGGTAGTATTAAATTTATTTCAGTACGCAGCTAATGATGCTATTAACGAAAATCATGTAACAAGATAAGAAAATTCAGCACTAAAAGAAAATCAGCCGACAGATAGCCGGCATAATATTTTATCATAATGAGCAAAATTTATACTGAGAAATGGTATAATATTTAGTGAATAATGAAAAGTGAATAGCGAATAACGAATAGTACAGAAACGCCTTCCTTACGGACAACTATTATCTATAAACTATTCACTATTCACTATTCACTGAGCCTTTAACACTAGTTAAAGGCGTTCCTGGTGGACCATCGGGGACTCGAACCCTGGACCTGCCGGTTATGAGCCGGACGCTCTGACCAACTGAGCTAATGGTCCAAACAAAAGACTGCACATGGTCTCGTGCAGTCAAGTGGTGACCCGTACCAGAATCGAACTGGTGATGCCAGCGTGAGAGGCTGGAGTCTTAACCTCTTGACCAACGGGCCAAAATGGTGCACCATCACGGACTCGAACCGTGGACCCACTGATTAAGAGTCAGTTGCTCTACCAACTGAGCTAATGGTGCATATGTCGGCGATACCGATTTTCCCAAGCAGTCACCCGCAGAGTATCGTAGGCGAAGATGAGCTTAACTTCTGTGTT